>JAJPIJ010000040.1 GCA_021324815.1 Gammaproteobacteria bacterium | reverse complement strand
TTGGCTCCAGGGCATGGGGCACCTCCTTGCGGTGCCCGTGAGTGTGGTACAACATGTCACCCATGTCCCCCGACTAAAGTGTTACCTATGTGTAGGGACCGTACCGATTGCAAGACTAACAACCGGATATTGCGAACTGTTGTAGGTGAGATATCAGAAACGGAGGCCAGCCATGTCAATGATGTGCAAGCTTGCGGGATCGTGCGAGTCAAAACAGGGGATGTGCATCCATGAAATGATCATGCTCGCCGCGGTGATCATCGCGGCGCCGCTGGTCGGACATTTCCTGCTTCATTGGTTCTAACGGCGCCATGACCGGCATCCTTCCGGCCTCCTCGCACCCCCTCGTGCCGGAAGGATGTTTTCTCTTTCAAGATTCTTATGACCGCCATGTTGGGCAATGATGATCTGTTCTGACCTCATCACATTCCCTTGATCTTGTACCTGGGTGCGGAATTTAGGGTGACACCCGGGCAGACAGGTTCAGGGAGATGGCAATGGCACAAGTCACGGGCAAGGGCTCGCTGAGCCCGTGGACGCCTGCCAGTTCTACTACGAGTGCTCCAACTGCAAGACCCTGCTGCGCCCGAATCTAGGCGATTGCTGTGTGTTCTGCTCGTTCGGCTCGGTCGAGTGCTCCTCGATCCAGGTTTAGAGCGAGTGTTGCGGATAGGAGGTTGCTCAGGTCAGATGTTGTAATTTTGTCGCAATCTCATATCTCCGCCCTTTTGCCTTCAACCATCACATGTAAGAAAAGGGACGGCTGCCCGGTCTACTGAGCATGAGGTATGACCAGGCACGGTTTACGGCGCTAGTTAACGCTTATTCCGGCGATCTCTATCGATTTGCGTACTGGCTGGGAGGTAATCGCACGGATGCAGAAGATCTCGTGCAGGAGACCTTCGCGCGGGCGTGGCGATCGCTTGGCCAATTGCGCGATGATAAAGCTGCAAAAGGATGGTTGTTCACGACGCTGCGACGCGAGCACGCTCGACAGTTCGAGCGGTTGCGCCCAACGTTCGAAAATGTGAATCTTGATCAAGTGGCCGATCCCCGGCGTGATTTCGATGATCGGGTCGAGGGTCACGCGGTACGGATCGCATTGCTGCAGCTGCCAATTGCTTATCGCGAGCCACTTCTGCTCCAAGTCTTGGGCGGTTACAGTGGCGAAGAGATCGCGCTTATGCTCGGGCTTACCGTGAATGCTGTGGCGATAAAACTATTTCGCGCCAGACAGATGTTGTGTCGCCAACTGACCGGGGAGCCACATAAAGAAGAGGTGTGCAATGAATTGCCTACAATTCAGACAAGGTTATCTAACTGATCCTTTTCATCAGACGGCAGAATCGCGTGAGCATCGTAATCAGTGCCAGAGTTGTGCCGCGTTTGCTGTTGAGCAAGATCGGATCAATGCAGCCGTTGAGCGCACAATTCGCGTGACGCCTTCCGAAAATCTGGAGGCCCGTATTTTGGTGCGACAGAGTTTTCTGGCATCGCGTGTGGAACAAAGACGCGCCTCGATGATGTGGGCGGTGGCCGCGGCCATTGTTCTTGGGATTGCGATCAGCGTCTGGGTAATCCTCCGGCCTGCCCCCGGGACGCTTGCCGACGCGGTGGTGAGCTATGTCCGGACGCAACCCGTGCAAACCTTGTCATTAGATGCGATGCCTCCTGAACAAGTACAGGCGGTATTGCAAGGGGAAAGGATCCGGTTCCAGCCTGACGTCATCCCCGTATACCATGCAAAGCCTTGTGTCATTAATGGCACTCGCGCCATCTATATGGTGGTGGCTTCCGATAGTGGTCCAGTATCCGTGGTTGTCATGCCGCAACAGACCGTACCCGACCGGGCGACTTTTGCCAAGGCGGGATATCAGGGCGTGATTGTACGGTGTCCGCAAGGCAGCATGGCCGTTATTGGTACATCCAGCCAGAAGGTGGAAAAAGTCGAAAAACGAATGCTCGCGGCGATGCGTTCACTTTGATTTCCATAACCGGCGATTGTCCGCTCATTATCCTTAATCGCAAGGAGGCTTCAAGCTCGAACCCCGACATCAGCCGGGCGTTCGTGTCAGTTTGTCCCAATATCGAATCTTTGAAAGATTGCCTCTCATCCACCGGTCTGTATTCTCAAGAACGGTAATTTGTCCCGTTCGAAACAGAGTACGTCAATTACCGTGGAGGCATATATGTGCACGCACGAGCTGTCAGCGAGAAGAGCATTGCTGTTGGCTGCAATGGGTATTGGGATTGCCACCTCAGGTGCCGCAGCGTTCGCGGATGAGGCGAATAGAGGTGTTCCGTGGTCTTACGGCGGTGCATTCGCCGCGTGGACCATCGGACGCGGCCAGGGTTACATGGATCAAATTCACGAGGAGTATGCGCATGCCTTGGCGCAGCCCGCGTACGCGAAGACGGGGCGGCAGGCTCCCTGGAACTACGGTGGCGCCTTTGGCGCCTGGGTGTATGGACGTGGGACGGGTTACATGGAGCAGATCCACGCCGAATACGCACAAGCGATGGCCATGCCGGAGAATGCCAAATCAGGGCAACATAAGCCTTGGACATATGGCGGCGCCTTTGGCGCTTGGACATTCGGCCGCGGTCCGCATTATATGGAGCAGGTTCAGAGCGAATATCATCAGTAGCCGCCAATCCGCCGCGGACATCGGCACATCGCATGCCCGCTGGCGCTGGTCTGAATCCAAATCCAAGCCGGCGCCAGCGGCGGAACCCAAGACCCCCCACTTTGAATCAATGGTGCATCGGCTTCAACATTTATTTTTTGGTGATTAGCAAATATCTGGCACTGGTTTTACCAAGGTATCGAGTATCAAGTCGAACAAATCTTTCTTTCGGTTGTTGTACCGGAACTGCATTTCATAAAGATACAACGGAAAACGTTGCGGTGACACACCATGATGTTTATAACCTATCTCAAAATTGTTGCCATTGCGAATTTGAGTTCCTAAAATCATCATTGTGCTGCGAGTAAGCGACGAGCAGTGGGAGCGGATCCGGGGACACTTTCCGGAGGAGAACATCCCTGAAGGTCGCGCTGGACGCAAGCCCCTACCGACCCGCGAGGTGCTGGAGGCGGTACTCTGGATTCTGAACACGGGTGCGCAATGGCACCTGCTGCCGCAGTGTTACCCCAACTACAAGACGGTGCATCGCCGCTTCCAGCAGTGGTGCGAGCGCGAGGTGCTGCGCGAGGTCTTGGCCAATCTGGCCAACACGCTGCGCGATCAGGGCGACATCGACGAGCGCGAGAGCTTCATCGACGCCACGTTTGCCGCGGCCAAGGGTGGCGGCGAGGAGATTGGTAAAACCAAGCGTGGTAAGGGTGTGAAAATACTGGCGATTGTAGATCGTCATGGTCTGCCGCTATCGGTCAGCACGCACGCCGCCAACCATCACGAGGTGACGCTGGTGCAATTGAGTTTTGATTTCTACATGATCGAAGCCAAGCCGGAAAACTTGATCGGTGATCGCGCCTACGACAGCGACCGCTTGGACCAAGAGTTGAGAAAGGACGGCGTGGAAATGATAGCGCCGCATCGTGCCAACCGGCGCGCACTCAAGACCCAGGACGGCCGGCGGCTGCGCCGATTTGAGCGGCGCTGGATTGTGGAGAGGTTCTTTGCCTGGTTGCAATGGAAGCGTCGGCTGCTGATTCGTTGGGAGTACTACGCCGCAAATTTCCTCGGCTTCGTGCAGTTGGCGTGCATCGTTCTGCTGCTCAGGCAATTTTGAGATCGGTTCTAATACCTGCAATATAATCAAACTTGGCCCCTTGGCTCCTTAGCTGCGTAACGTGAAATCAAAAATTGCATTTGCCCTAATCATGGGCATTATTACAACCGGGATCATTTCGTTTACCCTCATTTCAATCAACATTGGATTTACGGAACGCTTTTTGACGATCTGGTTGAAATCCTGGGCGATGGCGTACGTCGTTGTCATTCCCGCTATTCTCATAATTGGACCAATAATTCAAAGGTGGGTTGATCGGTTCTTTGCAGAAGGATCGTCTAATAAATTAACTGACGCAATTGACAGATGACTATTACGGCTCGCCGGCGGGATTGGTTTGATTTGTGGGCGTACGCGCAGAGACAGAAACGGGCAGGAACAGTGTGGGATCGACCATGGTGTCGTTGAGAATTACGGACAGATGAACGTGCGGACCGGTGGCGCGGCCGGTCATGCCCGATAGCGCGATCTGCTCGCCGCGCGCGACCTGCTGGCCCTCTTTGACCTGAATCTCGCTCAAGTGGCAGTACATGGTGATGAAGCCCTGGCCGTGGTCGATGAACACACTTTTGCCATTGAAGAAATAATCGCCGGTGTTGATCACCGTGCCCGCAGCCGCCGCGTGCACTGGCGTGCCGATATCGACCGCGATGTCGAGGCCGGAATGCGGGCTGCGCGGCTGGTTGTTGAAAAACCGCCGCAGCCCGAAGGGACTGCTGGTGGGGCCGGTCGCCGGCGGCAGCAGGGCGAGTGAATCTGGATCGCGCTCGCTGAAATAGGATTTGGCGGCGGCAATGTGCTTGAGGTCGTCGTTGATGCGCTCCATGTCTTCGGGCGTGGGATTGACCTGGCGCTCATTCGTGATCGTCAGGCGCTGCTCGGCGTAGCGCTTCGGTTTGACCTTGAAGGTCAGTTGTTTCTCCTTGCCGCCTGCCACAACGACTGTATGTGCCCCAATCCCGGCATCCAACGGAATGCCGATCACCGCCAGGAAGTGATCCGACCGGGGAATCACCAGCACGCGCCGCCCCTCGAAATAAGCCGTCGGCCGCTCATTGCCCGCGGCAGTGATGGGCAGTGCCACGAACCCGCCGGGCACCGGCTCGGGTTTTGGCAGGGTGTTCTGTTCCGCGGCGGGGACGCTCATCACTCCGCCATACAATGCGCTGATGAGCATGAGATGTCCGAACTTCACTTTGAATCCACCAGGCGCGCGGTCTCGACGATGCAATCCAGTTCTCCCCTGGCAAGCCGCGCCTGCACCCGGCTGCCGGCCTTCACACCGGCGGCATCGCGGAGAATCCGCCGCTGGTCACTGGTCACGATGGCATAGCCGCGATCCAGCGTCGCCAGCGGACTCACGGCCGACAGCGCGCGGCCCAATTGAGAAAGCTGATGTTCCGCCGTGCGCAGCCGCTGCATGACGGCCTGCTGCAAGCGGGCGCGCAGAGCAGTTTGATGCTGGGCGTGCAGCCGCAGTCGCGGCAGCGGACTCGCTGCGCGCAGGTGCGCGCTCAATTCGACGACCGCGGATCGCGCCACATCGAGCTGATGACGCAGGGCCTTGAAAAGGCGCTGGTTGAAATCGTCGACCCGTTGCGAGAGCTCCATCAGCCGGCGCGCGGGATGGATGAGCCGCCGCGACAGCCAGTTCAGCCGCTCGCCCTGTCGTTGCAGTCGCGTCGTGATGAGGCTGCCCAGGCGGCGGGCAATGGCGCCGAAGTGCTCCGCCAGTTGTTCGCCGTCGGGGCTGATGAGTTCGGCGGCGGCCGAGGGCGTGGGCGCGCGCACGTCGGCCACGAAGTCGGCGATGGTGAAATCGATCTCGTGGCCGACGCCGGAGACGATGGGAATGGCGCAATCGTAAATCGCGCGCGCCACGATTTCCTCGTTGAACGGCCAGAGATCTTCCAGCGAGCCGCCGCCGCGCGTCAGCAGCAGCACGTCGCAGTCGCGGCGCCGGTCGGCGGCGCGGATCATGGCGGCGATCTGCGGCGCCGCGTTCCCGCCCTGCACCGGCACGGGGTAGATGATCACCGGCAGCAGCGGGTGGCGGCGGCGCAGGACGCTCAGCACGTCGCGGATGGCGGCGCCGGTCGGCGAGGTGATGACGCCGAGACACCGTGGGAAGGCGGGCAATGGTTGCTTGCGCGCCTCATCGAACAGTCCCTCGGCGGCAAGCTTCTGTTTCAGGCGCTCGAATTGCAGCCGCAGCAGTCCCTCGCCCGCGGGCTCCATGTGCTCGACGATGAGCTGGAACTCGCCGCGCCCCTCGTAGAGACTCACGCGCGCCCGCACCAGCACCTGCGTGCCCTCCTCCGGCGCCCACTTGAGCAGGGCGTTTTTGGCGCGGAACATGGCGGCGCGCACCTGCGCCTGCGCATCCTTGAGCGTGAAATACCAGTGGCCGGAGCCGGGCCGCGCGAAGTTGGACAGCTCGCCTTCCACCCACAGCGGGGGAAAGCCGCCCTCCAGCAGGGCGCGCGCCTCGCGGTTCAATCGTGAGACGGTATAGACCTCGCGCGCCGGCGGCGCGGCGCCGGCTCCAGGCTGGGGCGAACTCATACCGTAATCATACCCCGAACAACCCGCGTATGGCTGGACTGGCGGCGTCGATTTAAAGCCGAACCCATTCCTCGTTTATAATTGTTTTTTGGAACAGGAAGGTGTTCTATGCGAGTTGCCGGTGAAGCACTGACTTTCGATGATGTACTCCTGTTGCCCGCCTACTCACAGGTGCTGCCGCGCGAAGTCAGCCTGCGCACGCAATTGACCCGCGCCATCACCCTGAACATCCCGCTCATGTCGGCGGCGATGGACACCGTCACCGAGTCGCGGCTGGCCATTGCGCTGGCCCAGGAAGGGGGGCTGGGCGTCATCCACAAGAACCTGAGCCCGGATGAACAGGCCAGAAACGTGCGCCGCGTCAAAAAGTTTGAAAGCGGCATCATCAAGAATCCGATCGCGGTGGCACCCGACACCAGCATCGGCGATGTCATCGCCCTGACCCGCGAGAAGCGCATCTCCGGCGTGCCGGTGGTGCAGGGCGAGGAGCTGGTCGGCATCGTCACCGGCCGCGACCTGCGTTTCGAGACCCACTACGACCAGCCTGTTTCCCGCATCATGACGCCCAAGAGCAAGCTGGTGACGGTGAAGGAGGGCGCGGATCGCAAGCGTGTCATCGCGCTGCTGCACAAGCACCGCATCGAAAAGGTGCTGGTGGTGGACAACAAATTCCGCCTGCGCGGGCTCATCACCGTCAAGGACATCCAGAAGGCGCGTGAATATCCCAACGCCTGCAAGGACGAGCAGGAGCGGTTGCGCGTGGGCGCGGCGGTCGGCACCGGCAAGGGCACGCACGAGCGCGTCGAGGCGCTGGTCGAGGCCGGCGTGGACGTCATCGTGGTGGACACCGCCCACGGCCATTCCAAGGGCGTGATCGACACGGTCAGGTGGATCAAGAAGAATTTCCGCAACACGCAGGTGATCGGCGGCAACATCGCCACCGCCGGGGCGGCGCAGGCGCTGGTCCAGGCCGGCGCGGACGCGGTCAAGGTCGGCATCGGCCCCGGCTCCATCTGCACCACGCGCATTGTCACCGGCGTCGGCGTGCCGCAGATCACGGCCGTCGGCACCGTGGCCGCGGCGCTCAGGAAATCCGGCGTGCCGGTGATCTCCGACGGCGGCATCCGCTATTCCGGCGACGTGGCCAAGGCGCTGGTCGCTGGCGCGCACGCCGTCATGATCGGCGGGCTGTTCGCCGGCACCGAGGAGGCGCCCGGCGAGGTGGAGCTGTATCAGGGCCGCTCCTACAAGTCCTACCGTGGCATCGGATCGCTCGGCGCCATGTCGCAATCGCACGGCTCCGCCGATCGCTATTTCCAGGAAAGCGGCGAGATCGAGAAACTGGTGCCGGAGGGCATCGAGGGCCGCGTGCCGTACAAGGGGCCGCTCTCCGCGATCGTGCACCAGTTGATCGGCGGCATCCGCGCGGCCATGGGCTATACCGGCTGCGCGACCATGGAGGAGTTCCGCACCAGGCCGCAGTTCATGCGCGTGACCTACGCCGGCATGCGCGAGTCGCACGTGCACGACGTGCAGATCACCAAGGAAGCGCCCAATTACCGCATTGAATAATTTCACACCCCTAATAGCCGTCATTTCGAGCGTAGCAAGAAATCTTGTCTTCGCAGAGGTGAGTTATGGCTTCAAGGCGAAGCTATTTTGTATACATTCCGACCAACTGGAACAATCAGGTAATGTATGCGGGTGTGACCAACGATTTACATCGACGTCTGTATGAACACGCTCATAAGTTGGCAGATGGATTTACAAAGAAATATAACGTATCGAAGTTGGTGTACTTTGAAGAAACGGATGATGTGAATGCTGCCATTGCACGTGAGAAACAGATCAAAAAATGGCGGCGCAGCAAAAAAGACGCTTTGGTCAGCAGTATAAATCCAGAATGGCACGACTTGAGCAAACAATGAATTTCAGATTTCTCGCTGCGCTCGAAATGACAAACTTGGTCAATTTTCTGTCATTTCGACCGAAGGGAGAAATCCTTGCAGTTTATGCGAAATGACGGAATCCATGAGTGACATCCACGCCGATCGCGTGCTTATCCTCGATTTCGGGGCGCAATACACCCAGCTCATCGCCCGGCGCGTGCGCGAGGCGGGCGTCTATTGCGAAATCCACGCCTACGACATGCCGGTGCTCGCCATCCGCAATTTCAAGCCGCGCGGGATCATCCTCTCCGGCGGTCCGGAGTCCGTCATCCTCGCCAAATCGGTGCGGGCGCCGGACGTCGTTTTCGAGCTGGGCGTGCCGGTGCTCGGCATCTGCTATGGCATGCAGACCATGGCGGCGCAGCTGGGCGGCGGGGTCGAGGCGGGCGCCGAGCGCGAATTCGGCTACGCCGAGGTGCGCGCGCGCGGCCATTCCGCGCTGCTCAGGGACATCGAGGATCGCACCAATCCCGAGGGTTACGGCCTGCTGGACGTGTGGATGAGCCACGGCGATCGCGTCATTGCGCTGCCACCGGGCTTCAAGGTCATCGCCTCCACCGACACCTGCGCCATCGCCGGCATGGCCGACGAGACGCGGCGCTTCTACGGCGTGCAGTTCCATCCCGAGGTCACCCACACCAGGCAGGGGGAACGCATACTGTCCCGCTTCGTGCACGAAATCTGCGGCTGCGGCTCGAACTGGACGACGGCCAACATCATCGACGACAGCGTCGCGCGCGTCCGTGCGCTGGCGGGCGGGGACAGGGTGCTGCTGGGATTGTCCGGCGGCGTCGATTCGAGCGTGGTCGCGGCGCTGCTGCACAAGGCCATCGGCGATCAACTCATCTGCGTATTCGTGGACAACGGCCTGCTGCGCCTGAACGAAGCCGATCAGGTCATGACCACGTTCGCCAGGCACATGGGCGTGCGCGTCGTCCGCGTCGACGCCGAGGCGCGTTTCTTGAAGGCGCTCACGGGCGCGAGCGATCCGGAGGACAAGCGCAGGATCATCGGCCGGGAGTTCATCGCGGTGTTCGAGGAGGAGGCGGCCAGGCTCAAGGACGTGAAGTGGCTGGCGCAGGGCACGATCTACCCGGACGTGATCGAATCGGCGGCGGCGAAGACCGGCAAGGCGCACGTCATCAAAACGCATCACAACGTCGGCGGCCTGCCGGAGCGCATGCATCTGAAGCTCATCGAACCGCTGCGCGAACTGTTCAAGGACGAGGTGCGCAAACTGGGCGTGGAACTGGGCCTGCCGCGCGAGATGGTCTACCGCCACCCCTTCCCCGGCCCGGGCCTGGGCGTGCGCATCGTCGGCGAGATCAAAAAGGAATACGCCGACACGCTGCGGCGGGCGGACGCGATTTTCATCGAGGAACTGAAGAGCAGCGGCTGGTATGACAGGGTCAGCCAGGCCTTCGCCGTGTTCCTGCCGGTGAAGTCGGTGGGCGTGACCGGCGACGCCCGATCCTATGAGCACGTCATCGCGCTGCGCGCGGTGGAGACCGTGGACTTCATGACCGCGCACTGGGCGCATCTGCCCTATGAACTGCTGGACCGGCTGTCACGGCGCATCATCAACGAGGTCAGGGGCGTTTCAAGAGTGGTTTACGATATTTCAGGGAAACCGCCCGCCACCATCGAATGGGAATAAGCTGAAAACTATTGCGCTCGCCATGACAGTGTTGCTCGCCCCCTCAAAATCCTCATTTACTGACGTGTAAACTCCGGTTTTTCGGGTGCTCGCGCCTTGTCCTGGCTTCGCTCATTACGTTTTCAGCAGCCCCTGCTGTTTGGAGGATACCGTGGTGATGTCGACTGAAAAATGGATGAGGCACGCGCTCAAGCTGGCGGAGCGGGCGCAGGCGGCGGGCGAGGTGCCGATCGGCGCGGTGATCGTGAAGGATGATCACATCATCGGCGAGGGTTGGAACCAGCCCGTCGCGGCGCGGGATCCGACCGCGCATGCCGAGGTCGTGGCGCTGCGCGCGGCGGCGCGGGCGCTCGGCAATTACCGGCTGAACGGCACCGCGCTTTACGTCACCCTCGAACCGTGCGTCATGTGCGCCGGCGCCATTCTGAACGCGCGCGTGCCGCGGGTGGTCTTCGGCGCCTATGATCCCAAGGCGGGCGCCGCCGGCACTCTGGTGGACATCCTCGGCAGCGATCGATTCACCCACCGGCCGGAAGTGATGGGTGGCGTGCTGGATCGGGAATGTTCCGGGGTGTTGACGTCATTTTTCGCGATGCGACGCGCATGAAGGATGATCCCATCACCGCCGATCTGGAGGCCGTGGCGGCGGCATTGCTTGCGCGCGGCGAAATGCTCGTCACCGCCGAATCCTGCACCGGCGGCTGGCTGGCGAAGACATGCACGGATCTGCCCGGCAGTTCACGGTGGTTCGAGCGCGGCTTTGTCACGTATTCCAACGACGCCAAGATCGAATGTCTGGGCGTGCAGCCGGCGACACTGGAGCGGCACGGCGCGGTCAGCGAGGACTGCGTGCGCGAGATGGCGGCGGGCGCGCTGCGCAGAAGCCGCGCCCACTGGGCGCTGGCGATCACCGGCATCGCCGGCCCGGACGGCGGCACTGAAGACAAACCCGTCGGCACCGTCTGGCTGTGCTGCGCCACGAGCAAGAGCACGGCCACGAAACGCCTGAATTTATCCGGCTCGCGCGAGGCCATCCGCCGGCAGAGCGTTCAGGACGCGCTCGAACTGCTGCGCGGACAACTGCCGGACAGCCCGTGATCGAACGGCCCGCCGCGCCTGCCGCCGAACGGTTGTTTTTTGCCTTGTGGCCGCCGTCTTCGGTGCGCGCGCAAATCGAGGCGTTTACGAATCAGCTCGGCAATCCACGCGGGCGCCGCATGGCGTCGCCGAACCTGCACATCACTTTGCTGTTTCTGGGCAGGATAAACGCGGGTCAACGCGATGCGCTCATCGCCGCCGCGTCGGCGCTGCATCTCCCGGCGTTTATGCTGACGCTCGATCGCTGCGGCCACTGGCCGCGCAGCGGGGTGTTGTGGCTGGCGCCCGCCGTGACTCCTGGCGCACTGTCGGATTTGCAGGATTCGCTTACGGCCGGCGCGCGGATGCTCGATCTCAAAATCGACGAGCGCGAGTATCTTCCGCACCTAAGTTTGTATCGCGATGTCAAACGCGTGCCGGGAACCTTGCCGTCACCGAGAATCCGCTGGCCGGTCAGGGATTTTGTGCTCGTGCGTTCGGACACCCACCCGGACGGCGCGTATTACACCGTCCTGCAACGCTGGCGTCTCGGCGGTTAGCGAAAGCTTCCGTCGTGGCGGGCCTTCGACGATTCCGGGCCAGGGTGCGCCGCGCACATCGAACCACGAACGATGGCCGTTCGCCCTTCGACACCCCTCGATGCCCCGGGCGGGTCGCGGGGCGGACAACAGGTGATGAAAGTTATTGGTGAGATGCGGGGTCGGCGGGGCGGAGAACGAGGCACCACAGGGCCGTCAGCGCCAGCAACGCGAAGCAAATCAGCGACCACTCGGCGATGGACAGCTTGAGGAACGTCCAGTCCACCTCGGCGCAATCCCCCGTGCCGTGGAACACGCGCTTGATGGTCTCGGCGATGGGCAGCGTTTTGACCCAGTATTCCAGCCCCGGCCCGCACTCGGGCACCTCCGACTTCGGGAGATGCTGGAGCCACACCTGGCGGCCGGCGAATATTCCGCCGCCCAGAGCGATGAGCGCCGTGAAAGCGCCGTAAACGCGGATGCCGAACCGCGCCGGATTGTAGAGGGCGGCGATCATGGCGGTCATGGCGACTCCGAAATAGCATGCGCGCTGGAAGATGCAGAGCGGGCAGGGGTCCAGCCCCTCGTGATATTGCAGGTAGTAGCCGAAGCCCAGCAGGCCGGCGCAGCTGATGAAAATAAGCGTATTGAGCAGTCGCGGGTTTGTCATGGCTGGATGTTGGATTATTCGTCGATGGGATAAGGTGGCATTGTAAACCGGCATCGAGGTCCGTCGAATGTGTTCAGGTGCAACTCCGTGCCTTGGGCCGCCTCAATGTTGAGCACCGCCAGCAACGCCGCCCCGCCGTCCGGATGGGACGCGGCGTCGACGATCCTCCCGGCATGCGCCTCCTGACCTGTGACCATGATTTTCGCGCCGTGTTCCGGAAGTTGATCGGTTTGCGCGCGGCCGGGGTAGAGGCGTTGTTTCAAGCGGCCGCGATATTTGAGTCGTGCGACGATCTCCTGGCCGGGATAACAGCCCTTGCTGAAGCTGATCGCGCCGAGCGCATCGAGATTCAGGGTTTGCGGTATGAATTCATCGCGGGTGGCTGCGTAAACCTGCGGCAGGCCGGCCTCGATGTCGAGCAGCTTCCATGCACAAGCGCCCACGGGCCGGACATCGGCCGCCAGTTCCCCCCAGATCATGTCCGCCTCGCCGGCCGCGCCCACATAAATGAATCGCGGTCGCGCGCCGGGGAGACGCATTACCACGCCGTGGCGGGTGATGCCGGCGGCGTCGGATTCCGCAGGCACCCGTGCCGTGACGGCGCCGAGCCGTTCGGCCGCCTTCGGGCCGGACAGGCCCAGGCGCACGAATTGCGAGCTGATGTCTTCGAACGTCACCCTGGCGCGCAGGACAAACGTGCGCAATCGTTTCAAGGTGATTTCGACCAGTTCGGCGGGCAGCAGCAGCCGGTGGCTGGTCGGCGTCCGGTAAACGCGGAATAGCGCGAGCACCCGTCCCCGCGCCGAGCACCAGGCGCTCAACTGCGTCCGCTGCGGCGTCAGGGCCAGGACGTCGCTGGTGAGCTGTGCGGCGAGGAATTTCTCGCCGTCATCGCCGCCGACCTCGATCAACGCCAGATGCGAAAGGTCCGCCATGACGTTCCCCTCCAGCGCCGCGCGGGATTCAGCCACGGCGTCGCCGAAATGCGCCACCCGCCCGTTCTCCAGCCGCGCGCCGGCCGCCGACAGCCTTTCCCGCCAGGTGGCCGGCGCATTCATGAGGCGGGGGAAACAAGAAAGGGCCGCATGCGCGTGATCAACGCGGCGAAAACCGGCTCCGCCGGTTGTTCACGTCCCGTCAGCCAGGCCAGCAGGTCGGGATCTTTTTGATCCAGCAAAAGCACAAAGGCGGCCCGCCCTTGTGCATCGAGACTGGCGTAGCCCCGCTCCAGAAAGCGGGCGAGCAGGACATCGAGTTCCTTCAAGCCGCGCCGGCAGCGCCAGCGCACGGATTTGTCGTCAACCATGCGCCCTATTGTACGGCGGGGCACGCCCCGGCCGGAATTGCCGGGCGGTCACGCGCGGGCGGAGTCAGCGGCCGGCGTGATAAAACCGGCGAAAGCGTCCTTGCGATCGCCGGGAGGGGTCATTCATCAGCCGATGGCGACGGGGATGTAGATCTCGGCGTCATTGCGCCGCACGAGCAGGGCGACATGGCCGCTGGCGTGCTCCACCAGCGCGCGCAGCTCCTGCGGATCCTTCACGCGCTTGCTGTTGACCGCCAGGATGACGTCGCCCGGCTGGATGCCGGCCCTGGCCGCCGGACCGCTGGCGCGTTCAACGAGGACGCCGCCCTTTTCATGGATCTGTTGCTGCTCGTCCTGACTCAGGGGGCGCACCGCGAGACCGAGACGGCCGGCGGATGAGTGGGATTTGCCGTCGCCGGCGTCGGCCACTTCGTCCGTGGGTGATTCACCGAGCGTCGCGCGCAGGGTCTTTTCCCCGCCGTTGCGCAGGATGCGCAGCGTGGTCA
Source organism: Gammaproteobacteria bacterium (assembly GCA_021324815.1). Lineage (GTDB taxonomy): Bacteria > Pseudomonadota > Gammaproteobacteria > JAJPIJ01 > JAJPIJ01 > JAJPIJ01. Next base: position 492 of record JAJPIJ010000040.1, on the reverse strand, counting down.
CGTCGCCGGGCTTGGAGTCCGCGACGATGCGCGACAGATCGATGGAGTCATTAATCGTCCTGCCGTTCACCCCCAGAATGATGTCGCCGGTCTGCAGGCCGGCCCGGGACGCGGGGCTGTCCGGCTCGACGCGGCTCACCAGCGCGCCTTCGGTCTTGCTGAGTCCAAAGGACTTGGCCAGGTCCTGGGTCATCGACTGGACGCTCACGCCGAGCAGGCCGTGCTCCACTTTGCCTTCATGGCGCAGTTCGTCGCCGATCTTCATGGCCACGTTGATCGGGATCGCGAACGACAGGCCCATGTAACCGCCGCTGCGGCTGTAGATCTGCGAATTGACGCCGACGACCTCGCCCTTCATGTTGAGCAGCGGCCCGCCGGAGTTGCCCGGATTGAGGGCCACGTCGGTTTGAATGAAGGGGACATAAGCCTCATCGGGCAGCGCGCGCCCCTTGGCGCTGACGACGCCCACCGTCACCGTGTTTTCCAGCCCGA
>JAJPIJ010000008.1 GCA_021324815.1 Gammaproteobacteria bacterium | reverse complement strand
GCCTGCAGCCCGGCGACGGTGGGCGTGGCGGCGGCGCTGATGGTGCCGTCATAGGTCTTGGTGTTGCTCTGCGCGGTCAGGGTCAGCGCCGCCTTGTTGATGACGCCAATATTGGCGTTAGCGGTAGTGCTGGAAAGTTGGTAGCCGTACACCGTGGCAGCACCGTTAGTGGCACTGCCAATCGCAATACCTGAAACAGATACATTTTTGCTCGTACCAACGTTCTTATCGGCATAGGTACCAGAAGTGGGATTATTCAACGTGACGGTGTCGCCATCGATCGCGCCGCTGACCGAATAATTGCCGGCCGCGAGCGTCGCGGTTGTCGTGCCGTCATAAACCTTGCTGACGGTGCCGGTAAGGCTGGGGGTAATGACAGGCGCCACCGTATAAAGGAATCCATTGCCGGTTCCGAGTACGCCCGTCACGCCATAGGTGGCATTATATTGTTTGAAGTTGTATATCAGCCCGCCGCGTTTGTCGCCGGGGTTCGCAGGATTGGTCGAATAAACCAACCAGCGCCCGGCGCCAGGGGCAAGAGCGCTCGATCCGGTATTGTTGGCGAAATCATGCGCCGCCACCAGCACGATTGAATCACCGCTGCCCGAAGCCGTGATCGTCCCGTTAAGCGTGAGATCGCCGGTGGTGGTGTTTAGCGCTTGCGCAGTCAGCGTGCCCACCGATGAGGTGCCCAACGCCAGCGCATTGGAATCAACGACGCTGGCGGAAGCGCTGGTGTTGAGCACCACATTACCGGTGAAGTCGTTGCCGGTGTTGCTGAGGTCGATGCCGCCAGCCGTTCCGTTGACCGTGAAGCTTGCAGTCCCGGCGCCCGTGGCCTGCACGAGGGCGCCGGTCTGGCTGATTCCACCGTCGTTGCCGGCGCTGTCGGCGTTGCTGACCACCGTCAGCGTGCCGCTGCCAACGCTGGAGGTACCCAGAACGAGAGCGTTCTTGTCAGAGATCGACACGTTGTTGGCGCCGGTGTTGGTCAGACTCACCGCGCCGCTGAAGTCGTTGCCGGTGTTGGTCAGCGTGACGGCAAAACCGCCGGTGGTGAAACTCGAGGTCCCGGGCACCGTCAAGGCACCGCTTTGGGTGATTACGCCACCGGCCGTCACCGACAAGTTGCCGCCCGCATGCAGCGTGGCCGTCGGCAGCGCCACCGCCGCGTTGTCATATCGCAGCGTCAGGTTGCGCAGGTTGGTCAGCGCGCTGAGTGTCGGCACGGTTGCACTTGCATTGGTGTTGCGCAGCCCCACGTCACGGATGTTGGCCGGCGTGCCGCCAAACCCAACCGCGCCGCTGAGATTGTTGGCCTGTGTATTGAGCAAAATGTCACTGTTGGCCGCGGTCACCGTCAGCGTCACGGCGCCAGCCGCCGCCTGGGTAATCGCGCCCGTTTCGGTGATGTTGCCACCCGCGGTGATCCCCAATGTGCCAGTGCCCACATTGGAAGCACCCAATACGATGGCATTGGTGTCAGTGACGGCAACGTTGTTGTTGCCTGTATTGTTAAGCGAGACCGCGTCGGTGAAGTCATTACCGGCGTCGGTCAGGGTGATGGTATTGGCTCCGGCGTTGAAGCTCGAGGTGCCGCTGACGGCTATGCCGCCGGCCGTCTCGCTGATGGCACCGCCGTTGCTGGTGGCGGACAAGTTGCCGCCCACGGTTCCCTTGCCAACATTGAGGGCGCCGGTGGAAATCACCGTCAGATCGCCGCCCACGCTCAAGGTGCCTAGCGTCAAGGCGTTCTTGTCGGTCATCTGAACGGCGTTGGCGCCGGTGTTGGTCAGGCTCACCGCGCCGGTGAAGTCGTTGGTGCCGGTGGCGAGGGTAATGGCGAAATTACCCGTGCTGAAATTCGAGGTGCCGGGTACGGTCAACGCACCCGCCTGGGTGATGGCCCCACCCGCGGCGACATTGAGCGCGCCGGTACCGAGCAGCGTGGTGGTCGGCAGGACCACTGCGCCGCCCGCGTTGATCGTCAGGTTTACGTTGTTGGCCGGCGCCAGCGAACCCCCGCTGCTGTCGGTGACGGCGCCGCCGGTGATCAAACTGATGGTGCTGGCGGCAGTGGTCACGCCGGTGAACCCAAGGGCGCCGGCGGTCGCCACGTCGATGCCGCCGGTGTCGGTGCCGACACCGATGGTCAGTCCGCCGCTGGTGGTGATCAGGTTCAATTCGGCGCCGGTCAGGCCGAGCTTGCCCGCGGCGTCACTGCCGCCCAGCAGGATCTGCGTGCCGGCGGAATTGGGCTTCAGGGTCACGAGTCCCGAACCCGTGCTGATGCCGGCCGTGATGGCCATGTTATCGCCGATGAGCGTGACCGGATTGTTGTGATTCGTGGTGGTGATGGCGCCATTCACCGTGATCGCGCCGCTGGCGGCCCCATCGATCAACGTGAGCGTGCCGGCTGTCATGTTGTTGAGGTTCGCGGCGGTGACGGCTCCCACGACGGTCAGGCCGCCGGTGTTCGTCGAAGAACCGATGGTGATGCCGCCGCTGGTGGTAATGACCCCGAGCTCCGCCCCCGTCAGACCGAGATTGGTGGCGCTGTCGGTTGCGCCCGCACCCACCGTCATGCTGACGGTGTTGTTGTTCGGCTTGAGGGTAACCAAGCCGGCACCGGAATTGATGGAGCCGCCACCGCTCAGGTTCATCCGATCCGCGATCAGGGTCACCGCGCCGTTGCCGGCGCTGGTGTTGACGGCGCCGGTCAACGTCAGCAGATTCGCGCCATCATTCAGGATGAAGCCGGTGCTGTCGGTGTTCGCGCCGACCCTGGTGATAGTGTTCGTTGCGCCGCTCAGATCCACGGTCCCTGAAGAAACCGAGGTCAGTGTGTTGGCCGTAATCGAGCCCGCTTGCGAGACGCTGCCAACCGTGTTGCCCACAATACCGAGAATCACGTTACCAGCAGTCGGAGCGCCGCCGCTGCCACCAGCGGCATTGATGTCCCCGCCCAGGATGAGAGCGTTGCCGCCCGTCTCAATCGTCACGTTGCGACCGGCCCCGCCGGTGCCGGAGGCGGAGCTGCCGCCGGTAGTAGTTATGGCGGGCGTCGTCAGCGCGCTGGCGGTGATTATCGTGACCGCGCCGCCGGCGCCCCCCGTCCCGGAACCGGCGGCAGCGCCGCCCGTCGTGGTGATGGCGGCAAGAGTCGGCGCGCTCGCCGAGGTGGAGGTCAGGCTGACTGCACCGCCCGCGCCGGCGGTGCTGGAACCGTTGCTGCCGCCGCCGGTGGTGGTGATGGTGGACAGGCTCGCGGCGCCCGAGGCCCAGGTGATGCTGACCGCGCCACCGGCGCCGCCGCTGCGGTTCCCGCTGTTGCCGGAGTCTCCGCCGCTGGTGGTGATGGCGCCACCCGTGGTGACATTGCCGGCGGAATTAATGGTGACGGTCGCGGCTGCATTGCTGACGCCATTGCTGCCGTTGACGCTGCCGCCGGCGCTGGTGTCGATGGTCGAGGTCGCGGCGATGTCACCACTCGTGGTCGTGGTCAGAGACACCGCGCCGCCCCTGGCGCCCGCCCTGTTGCCCGTGCCGGTGCCGGATCCGCCGCTGGAATCGATGGCCCCGACATTGATCGAGCCGTTGGTGGCGCTGAACGTGACGGCGCCGCCGGTGGCGCCGGCGCCGCCGGTGCCGCCGGCGATACTGGAACCGCCGTTCGAGGCCACCGAGGTGATGGTGATGTCACCGCCCGAGGAAGTGAGCGACACGGCGCCGCCGGCGCCGCTGGCGTTGCCGGCGGTGGTGGCGCTGCCGCCATTTGAGGCGAGCGCGCCGAGGGTGATGCCGCCGTTCGCCGCGTTAATCGTGATGGCGCCGCCCGCCGTCCCGGTGGCCGCGTTGCGACCGGTGGTGGTGACATTGCCGCCGCCGGTGATGGAACCGCCACTTTGCATGTCCACCAAGCCACCGGTGGTGGTGATGGTGTTGTTCAGCGTGATGGAACAGCCGCCGCCCGGGCAGGTGCCAGCAGAGTAAGTGGTGGAGGGGGCCGCGCCGCCGAAATCCGACCACAGGTGGACATTCAGCGCGGCGGCGCCGGAGGAACTGATGGTGTTGTTGACGATGATGTTTCCCGCCGCCTCTAGAAAGAGGGAGGAAGCGCCGGTGGCGGTGATGGCGCTGCTGACGGTGATGTCGCCGTTCTGGCTGCCGCCGGTGCCGGTGAACACGATGACGTTGGCGTTGCCGGTCAGGGCCGCGTTCAGCGTCGCCACATTCAGCGTTGCGTTATTGGCGTTGGCGGTGTAACAGGTGGACGGATTGCCGACGCACGAAGCATTGGTGGTGGTGGTGATATTCGCGGTCGCGCCGGTGATGTTGATGTTGGCGGGGTCCAGCAACCAAGTGCCTGCAACGCCATTGGCGGCGCCAATGAAAACATTGCCGTAGGATTGCAGATTATCGTGGCTGGAAGTTTCGATAAAGCCGCCGTTGCCAGACAGCGCACCACCGCGGGCACTGATGCTGCCGTAGAAGCCGGTGTAATTGTCAGACCAGAGAATGACCTTGCCGCCGTCGCCATTCACGAGGGCATCCGCCGACAGCGAGGCATCCTTGCCCAGCACGGTCGCAGATGCCGTCTGCACGCCGTTGCCGCCATGATAATCACCGCCGACGAGGATGGTGCCGCCGCCGAGTTCACCGGAGGCGTCAATGCGGGCGTTGTCCCACAACCCCACATGATTGCCGAGTAGTTGAATGGTGCCGCCCTTGCCGCCGGACCTGGATTCAGCGGTGATACGGCCCTGACCGGTGACTTCAGTGGTTGTGGTGGCTTGCAGGGTGACGGAACCGCCATTACCCTGGGCGCTGCTGGCGTCCAATGTGCCGCTGTTGGTCACGGTATCGCCGCTCAGGCGGATGACGCCGTTGACGTTCTGCACGGTCTGGGCCTCGACGATGCCGGTGTTGTTGACCACGGCGGTGGCGAGGCTGTCGGCGGCCTTGGCGGTCAGCAGGGCCCGCCCGCCGTTGGCCGAAATCACGCCGGCGTTGTGGATCGCCGCCGCCGCGGCGCCTTGATCGACCTCGAAGCTCACGAGCTTGTTGCCGCCGAGCTCCATGCGCACGCGATCGCCGGCGCCGATCGCGACAGCGCCGCCATTCGCGGAGATTGTTCCCTCATTGCGGACCTGGGGGCCGATCAGCGCAACGGTGCCGCCGGGAGCGTTTATCGTGCCTTGATTGACGATGCCGCCGGCACCCGCGCCGCCCGCCGTGAAGGTATAGTTGCCGGCGCGAAAATCCTCATCGGAAATGTTCAGCGTCGAGGCGACCAGGCCGCCGACGTCAACCTTCGCGGTGGGCGAGAACATCACGCCCGCCGGGTTGACGAGGAAGACGAGGCCGGTGGCGTTCAATTGCCCGAAAATTTCAGATGCCCCTCCCCCGGCATTGACGCGGTTCAGGGCCACGGATGAAACGGAGGGCTGGTGGAAATTGACCTGGGCGCTGGAACCGATGTTGAAAGTGTTCCAGTTGATGATGGCGCTCTGCGCGGATTGATTGACATCCATGTGTGCCGCGGACTGGGAAATCGTGGCCACCGCACTGCCGCCCTGCACAACGCCGCCGCTCGGCAACGCGCCGGGATCGAGCGCGTACGCGCGCTGGCTGGCGAATGCCAGCGCGATGGCGAACGCAAGTGGACGGGGCTGAAATGCCGCTTTGCGGGCTTCAGCGCGATGACGATTGGCGACCATTAGGCTGTTGTTTCGGGCTATGGGTGGAGTGCGTTGCGATGAATTAGTTTCCAGAATGGCGAAGGGGTGCCGGCACCTTCATGATCCCTGTCATGCAAAAGCGTCGCATTGGTTCCAGATTCATGAACGCCGCCACAAATACAGCGCCTGTCCTCCGTGTTTCCGATCAAACATTCAAAAAAACGCTTGTCTCTGCAAGGCGACGACATTGTGTCTTCTCCATACTGAGAACTATCTGTAACTATTAACTGCAATTCATTGGTTCTTCTGGTAAATTTAAAATACACAAATTATACCGCACCGGATTCATCTATTACTGTAATCTATTAAGGCGCAACTATTATGCCGAATTTAAGTGATTGCTACACCGCAGTTATTATCGAATTTTATGCGCACTTTTATTGTGCAACATAAGCTCATAAATGCACAATATATGTGCTTATATATTAACTTATTGATATTTATAATTTATAAATGAACTATATTAGTGCAACTAGAACATGAGGAGATTGCAAAGAATGTTTCGGACTACCAACCTCTGATTAGGTTTGCAATAAACCCAGCTTCTCATAAATGGACAAGGCGTTAGTGATCATTTCTCCCAGCAACGGGCGCAATTCCGCTTCCTCAACAATCTGCACGTTATTCCGGGCGACGTTAAATTCGCGATTCAGGCAACGCGACAGCAGATTTTGCTTGATGGCCTCGGTAGTGGTTTTGCCATCCAGCTGCGGCAGTAGCACCATGTCAAACTGATTGATGGATACGGGTTCGTGCCGCAGGGAGGGAACCACAGCCTGTTGCAGGGCGGCATAGTAGCGCGCCGGCGCGAACGCGCGGGGTCGCGCGTCGCCGGCCCGGCCGTATTCCTGCTGCTCCACGTGCAGGTGCAGCATGCCGTTCAGTGCCAGCGACGACAACACATTGTCGAGCAGGCGTATGTCGGCGTCATTGCCGGCCTCCCGTCCCGTCAGCTTGAGCCGGGCCTGCCGCAGCCATTCCTCCAAGGTGAATGCACGCGGGAAATGTTCGCCCAGCACCGTCAATGCGGCCTTTACAAAGGGCTCCCGCACCTTGATTTTGCGTCCGGCGTGGTCGCCAAACTCCACCTCCTCCATGGCGTTGAGCGGCATGTCGCCCTCCTGCCTGATACGACCGCTGAAAAAAAAGGCGCGCAGGTGCTCGGGCGCGATATTGCGGCGCAATTGCGCGAAGCGATGCTGGTGTATGAGCAGGGTTTGACGGAAGGTGCGGTTGCGGAAGAAATCCATGTACTGCTCCGTGGCCAGGATATTGTCGCGGCTCAAACGTTGCAGAGTCTTGTAAACCTCGGGGCCCAGTCGTTGCGGGGCCATGTCGGACAGCACGGCCTCGCCCAGATAAGCCAGCTGATGGCGGGCGGCGCGCTGGATGAAATCCTTGAAATAACAGGGGTGATTGTTGACCTCCATGTGATCGTGATAGAGATAGTCGTCCTTGACCCTGCTCATCAATTCCGTTTCCGACTTGAGGTAACGGCCGAAGGCTGTGTCCGGATCGGTGATCTTGAAGATGTATTGAATGATGGCGCGCGCCTGCGCCACCTGCTGCCTGGGATCAGCGATGCCGCCGGCATGGTACAAAATGGCATCGCGAATCACCTCGCGCATCTTCCAGCCGGGATAGGTGTTGTAACTGACATAGGCGACGCCCTCCCCGGCCAGATCGCGGCGGCAGATGTCGAGAATGGCCTCTTGCGCCGCCTCCGGCACCCAGCTGTAGACGCCGTGACAGATGATGTAATCGAATTTCTCGTCGGCCGGCTCCAGGTCGGTCAGGCTCTGGTGCCGGACTTCAACATTGTCGAGATTGAGCGCCTCGATTGCCCGCCGGGCCTGATCCACTTCCACGCGCGAAAGTTCGATGCCGATGAAACGGGCCTGCGGATAGCGCGCAGCCAGTGGAATGAGATTGCCGCCGGCGGAGCAGCCCAGCTCCAGGACGCGGGCCTGTGACGGCAATTTTGGCGCCATGCCGAACAACCTGGCCTGACTCGCCAGCTGCTCCGGCTGGGACTGCGGATAGGCATTGGAATGATACGGCACCTCATCATAGGAATACCTCGGTCCCACGCCCAGGGCAACGCCGGCGTGATTCGCCGGCGTTGAGCCTGACGGTGCCGTCCCCGTGGAGACATCCGCAGAGACGAGATTTTTTGATCCGGCTTGATTCATTTTCCAGTTTTACGGTTGCCCGGAGATCAAATCGCATTCATTCCACAAATTATACGCATAATCCGATCCGTGGCGCCGCGATTGGCCGCGACCACTTCGGATGCCGCTCGTCCGCGCGATTGTCTCGCGGAGGAATCGCCGAACAAGCCGGTGACGGCCCGGGCCAGCTCGCCCGCATCGGCGACAACCTGCAAGCCACCCGCCTCCTCCAGCAAATGCCGCGCCCCGGAGAAATTGAAGGCATGGGGGCCGCACAGCACCGGCAGCCCCAGCGCCGCCGGTTCGAGCAGATTGTGACCGCCGACGCGCATCAGACTGCCGCCCACAAAGGCGATATCAGACGCCGCGTAAAACATGATCAACCTGCCGAGGACATCCACGACATAGACGTCCCAAACCGCCGCCGCCGCCGATCGGCCGTGGCGCCGCGCCCTGAACCCGCGCCGTTCCGCGAGCACCGTCACCGCCGCGCCACGATCAGGATGGCGTGGAACCAGGATCAGCAGGCAATCAGGGTATCGCGCCCGGATCCGTTCGTGGGCGGCCAGTATGATCTCCTCCTCCCCGGCATGTGTGCTGGCGGCAATCCACACCGGACGAGCCGCGGCGTTTTTTTCGCGCCACTCCCGTCCAAGTTTGATCGCCTCTGAATCCAGGGGCTGGTCATATTTGAGATTGCCGGTCACGACAATACGACCGGCGCCCTGGGCGCGCAGGCGCGCGGCGTCCCCCTCGGTTTGCGCGGCGATGACGGTCACGGCGGACAACATTGCGCGCGTCAGTGATGCCAGGCGGGCATAGCCTCGCGCCGATTTCTCCGACAATCGGGCATTCACCAGCACCACCGGCACCCGCTGTCCGCCGCAAGCAGCAAGCAGATTGGGCCACAGTTCGGTTTCCATCAGCAGGCACAACACTGGCCGCACGCGCGTGAGAAAACGATCGACGGCATCCGGAACATCGAAGGGCAAATAGGCGTGGTCCGCGGCATCGCCCAGTTTCTGCCGGACCATGTCGGCGCCGGTCGGCGTCACCGTCGTGATCAATATCCGGGGGTTGAAATACCTCGATCGCAGCGCGGTGATGAGCGGCAGCGCGGCCAGAAATTCACCGACGGACACCGCATGTATCCAAATCGTCCTCGCGCCTGATGGCGAGCGGCGCGCAAAGCCGAAACGCTCCGGCAGGCGCCGCCAATAGCCGCGATGGCGAAAGCCGAGGAATGCCAGGCGCAACAACAAAAACGGCAGGGCGAGATAAAACAACAGCGTGTAAAGCAGACGCCAGCCGCGCGCGGTCAGCGTCACGCCGCGACGAACTCCGGACGCGCGCGCAGCCAGTCGAGGTAGGCCGGCACCCCCTCCTCGACGCCCTTGAAGGCGCCGGCATAACCGGCGGCGCGCAGCCGGGTGAGATCGGCCTGCGTATAGCTCTGATAACCACCGCGCAACTCGTCTGGAAAGGGAATATATTCAATCTCGCCGCGTTGATGCAGGCTCAGCACGGCGCGGGCGACTTCATTGAAGGTCTGGCTGCGGCCGGTGCCGACATTGTAGATGCCCGGCGCTGCGTCATGGTGGGCGAACCACAGCGTGACGTTCACCACGTCATCGACATGGATGAAATCGCGACGCTGCTCGCCATCGGCGTAGCCGTCGCTGCCGCGGAACAATCTCATCCTGCCCTGCTGCATCATCTGCCGGTGAAAATGCCAGACCACGCTGGCCATCGCGCCCTTGTGCGACTCCCGCGGACCGTAGACGTTGAAATAGCGCAGCCCGAAAACCGGCGCGTTCTTGCGGGCAAGCTGGCGCCGGACGTGCTGATCAAAGGCAAACTTGGAGAACCCGTAGGCGTTGAGCGGCGCCTCATGCTCGCGAACTTCCGCAAATTTGCGGCCGCCGCCGTAAACCGCGGCGCTGGAGGCGTACACCAGCCGGATGTTGCGCTCCATGCAGTAGCGCAGCACGGCCTTGGAATAGCTGTAGTTGTTGCGCATGAGATAGCGGCCGTCCTGCTCGGTGGTAGTGGTGCAGGCGCCCAGATGGAACACCACCTCGATGCCGTCGGGCACCTCGGTGCCCCATTGGATGTGCTCGAGAAACTCGTCTTTGTCCATGTAATCGAGCCATTGGCAGTCGGCCAGATTGCGGAATTTGCGGCCGTGATGGAGATTGTCCACGATCAAGATGTCGTCGCGCCCCCGCGCGTTGAGCGCCCTGACCAGATTGGAGCCGATGAAACCGGCGCCGCCGGTGACGATGATCATGGTCTTGCCTTGACGGGCGGCGGCGACAGCCCCTTGATGATGCCCGAGGTCGAGCAACCGGGAATGTAGTCGAGGATCACCACCTCGCCGCCGTGCGCCCGCACGCAATCGCCGCCGGCCACGTCCTCGGGGCGGTAATCGCCGCCCTTGACCAGCACATCGGGCAGCACGCCGCCGATCAGCCGCTCCGGCGTGTCCTCGGCAAACGGCACCACCCAGTCCACTGCCGACAGCGCGGCCAGCACCTGCATGCGCTCCGCCAGCGGGTTGACCGGCCGCCCCTCGCCCTTCAGCCGCCGCACCGAGTGGTCGTCATTCACCGCGACCAGGAGGCGATCGCCGCGTTCACGCGCCTTCGCCAGGTACTGCACATGGCCGGCATGGAGGATGTCGAAGCAGCCGTTGGTCATGACGATGCGCTCGCCGCGCTGCCGCGCGGCCCGGACCTCACCGAGCAATTCCGCCTCGTTGAGCACGCCGAAACGCCCGCCGGTCCTGCCGTGCAGTTCGTCCTCGAGTTCCGGGATCGTCACCGTGGCAGCGCCGAGCTTGCCGACGACGATGCCGGCGGCGGTGTTCGCGAGCCGGGTCGCCTGCGACAGGTCCGTGCCCGCGGCCAGCGCGGCGGCCAGCACCGCGCAGACGGTGTCGCCGGCGCCGGTGACGTCATACACGTCGCGGGTGCGCGCAGACAGCGTCACCGCCTCGCGCCGCGCCGGCACCAGCGTCATGCCGTGCTCGCCGCGCGTCACCAGCACCGCTTCAAATTGATGCCGCGCGCACAGGTCGCGGGCGCGGCGCTCGATGGCCGCCTCGTCTTCGCAAATGCCGACCACGGCCTCGAACTCTTTCAAGTTGGGCGTGATCACCGTGGCGCCGCGGTAGCGGGAGAAATCGACGCCCTTGGGATCGACGATCACCGGACGCCCGGCCTTGCGCGCCAGCGCGATCAGCGCCGCCGGCTCGACCAGGCAGCCCTTGGCGTAATCCGACAGCACCACCGCCTGCGCTTCGGGCAGGGCGTGAACCACCCTTGAACGTATCCCGTCCCAGTCCACGACGGGACGGCTGTCCTCAAAATCGAGCCGGATTAGCTGCTGGTGCTGGCTCAACACCCGCAATTTGACGATGGTTTGCGTGCCCGGCTGTTCCAGAAGATGATTGTCGATGCCGTGTTCTCCCAGCAGGGATTTCAGGGTTTGCGCGGCATGGTCCCTGCCGGTCAAACCCACCAGAGACACCGCCGCACCGAGGCTGCGGATGTTGAGCGCGACGTTGGCGGCGCCGCCGGGGCGTTCATCCCCGTCATCGATGATCCGTACGATGGGCACCGGCGCCTCCGGCGAAATGCGCTGCGTCTCGCCATGCCAGTAGCGGTCGAGCATCACGTCGCCGACCACGAGCACGCGTGCGGCGGTAAATAGCGTATTCAGATTATCCATGAATTTCCTGAGGTTATCCCCAATCGCGCCGGAGGTTGCGCGGTCCAGCAGTTTATCACAAGCTAGGCGCATTTCCGGGTGAAGCCCCATGCCAAGACGCTCTTTCTGCGCGCTGCTACTGGCCACCGCGCCGCTTGCCGCCGCGGCGACGGCAGACGCCGTGACCGAGTACACCGCGACCTATGCCGTGGCCCTCGACGATTCCCCGGCCGGCACGCTGGTGCGGACACTGCGCCGTGAACCCGACGGCCGCTACATTTTTGAATCGGAAACCCGGGCCACGCGGGGATGGTACAGACTGCTGGGACTGGTCATCGAGGAGAAAAGCACGTGGACGCTGGAGGCGGGCCAGTTGCGCCCGTTGAGTTACAGCTATCAGCAATCCGGTCCCCGCGGGCGCAGCCTGTCCATGGAATTCGACTGGCGTCAGGGCATGTTGCGGCAGCATGGCGGCAAGCACGAGCGCGAGACACCGCTCATTCCCCACGTGCTGGACAAGCAGCTCTACCAGTACGCCCTGATGCGCGATCTGGCCGCGGGCAGCCCGGTGCTCGATTATGCGGTCGCGGAGGACGGTGAAATCAAAACCTATCACCTCAAGCGCGCGGGCGCGGAAAGGCTCGTCACGCCGCTGGGTGATCTGGAGACGATCCGCGTCGAGCGGCGCAAGGAGGGCAGCAGACGGGCGACGACGTTGTGGTGCGCGCCGGTGTTGCATTACCTGCCGGTACGCCTCGACCACGTCGAAAAGGACGGGCAGCGGACCTCGGCGCTGATTCAGTCGCTCAACGGCATGGCGCCGGCGCCGCTGGCGGCGGGAAAATAAGCCCCGCGCCGGCGGTCAGTTCAACCGCCGTTTTCCTTCAGAAGCTTGATCAGCGTCTCGGCCGGGAAATAATGCCCCAGCAGTTCCCCCTTGTCCGACATCACCGCGGGGGTGCCTTGAACGCCCAGCGCCAGCCCCAGATCGAACTGATCCTTGACGGGGTTGGGACAGACCGCGGCGGGCGGACGGTTGCCCAGTTTCGCCTGGGTCAGCGCCCGTTGCTTGTCCGCCGCGCACCACACCGACACCATGTCGTTGTAGGTCTGCGAATTCAGCCCCGCGCGCGGAAAGGCCAGATAATGCACGGCAATGCCGGCATCGGTGATTTTCTGGATGTCCTGGTGCATCCGCCGGCAATACGCGCAATCCGTGTCGGTGAACACGTAGATGTTATGCTCGGTCCTGCCCTTCGGCAGGAAATCGATGGTCTTGCCGTCCATCGCGTGCAGGGCGCTGGCGCGCGCGGCCATGCGCGGCGCCTCGCTCAAATCCCGGTTATTCTGCAGATCCATCAGGCTGCCGTTGTAGAACGCGTAGTGGGCGTCGGCGGATACATAAAGGAGGCGCGGGCCCAGCGTCACTTCATACCAGCCCGGCACCGGCGACGGATTCACGTTGGTCACCCGCGCGTCTATCATGGATTCGAGTTGCTGCACAATCTTGTTCCGCACCGCCGTGTCATCCGCCGCCCGCGCCACTCCCGTGCAGGCAACAACGAGTATCAAGCCGATGAATTTAGTGAACAATTTCATGTGTGATGCTCCTGGAAGGGTGCGGGATTGTTTGAATATTACGTGAGACCCCGGCCATCGCCCAGTGTTCCGTGATCGGTGTTGTCCATCCCGGGGCGGCGACGATCATCCGGATTTGCGGTAGGGACAGTTATTTTTGCGACAGCTTCCGTACAACACCAGTGAATGATCGGCCAGATCGAAGCCGGATCGCTTGACGATGTCGCGCTGCCGCTGCTCGATCACCTCGTCGACGAACTCCTCGATGCGGCCGCATTGCAGGCAGACGATGTGGTCGTGATGGTGACCCTGGTTGATCTCGAACACCGCCTGGCCGCCCTCGAAGTGATGGCGGGTCACGAGACCCGCGGCCTCGAACTGCGTCAACACACGATAGACGGTTGCGAGTCCCACGTCCTCCCCGGAATCGAGCAGTTGCTTGTAGACATCCTCCGCGCTCACGTGCCGGTGCGGTGTGCCCTCCAGGATCTCGAGAATGCGGAGGCGCGGCAAAGTCGCCTTCAATCCCGCCTTTTTCAACTCGTGTGAATCCATGCCGTTTCACGCCTCGAATAGGACCGCCCCGGGCATTGCCCCGCACCCCGCCGCGGGCGGAGTATAACGCAAGGGAGGGCCGGGGGCGCGCGGGAACCGGAGGTTGTCCGCGCCTCTCGAAGGAACGTGCCGCCGCGCCATGCCTTGGCCCTGGCCCGCCGGACGGGTGTAAGATGGCGGCCATGATCATGCGAAAAGCCCGCAAAACCGTTTTCCTGTTCATTCCGCTGGCGGCGGCGGGCTGCAATTACACCAAAATTCCCACGCCCGCCGATCTGCCGATCGTCTACAAGATCGACGTGCAGCAGGGCAACGTGGTGACCCAGGAAATGCTGGCCAAGCTGCAACCCGGCATGGACAAATCCAAGGTGCGATTCATCATGGGCACGCCGCTGGTCGTCGACGTCTTCCACCAGAACCGCTGGGATTATCTTTACACCATGCAAAAGCGTGGCGGAGAGGTCAAACAGCGGCGGGTCTCGCTCTTTTTCAAGGATGACAAGCTGGATCACATCGAGGGCGACGTGAAGCCGGCGAATGGCGAGATCGCGGTTCAGGAACGCAGGAGCGACACCGTGGAGGTCCCCGAGCAGGAAAAAACGCTGCTGGCGAAGATGAAGGACAAGATGGGCGGCGGCGAGAAAAAGGAGGAGGGCGTTGCCGCCGCGGAGCCCAAGGCGGCTCCCGCCCCGTCCGCAGCTGCGACGGCGCCGACCGCGGGTGAATCGTCTGCCACGCCGTCAACCGCGACCACCAGCGCCGCGGCGGACGCCGGCGC
The DNA here is from genome assembly GCA_021324815.1 of Gammaproteobacteria bacterium. Classification (GTDB taxonomy): domain Bacteria; phylum Pseudomonadota; class Gammaproteobacteria; order JAJPIJ01; family JAJPIJ01; genus JAJPIJ01. The sequence continues at coordinate 46,324 of JAJPIJ010000008.1, read as the reverse complement.
TGGAGCACCCACAGCCGCCAATCCGGCGGCGCCGGGCGTCAAGACCCAGACCGCGGCCGCGGACAAGCCCGCCGCAAAAACGACGGAGGTCACCATCCCCGACGACGCCCCCCGCCCGCCGGAGAAGAGCCTGTTCCGCCGGCTGCTGGAAAAGGTGGGGGTGGGCGACAACGAAGGCGGCGGTTACGAGCCCGCCGATCCCAAATACCGGGATCCCACCAACCCCGACAACTCGTCGACCGCCACACACTGATTCGAGCGGGCCGCCGCCGCGGCTACGGGGGGTTCCGCCGTCAGAGCGCGCCGATAAAATCCTGCTTGCCCACGTCCACCCCGTTGTGACGAAGAATGAGGTAGGCGGCGGTGACGTGGAAATAAACGTTCGGCAGGACGAAATTCAGCAGATACGGCAGGCCCTTGAACGTCATGGTCTGCCCGCGCAGCGGCAGCTGGATGGTCTTCTCCTCAGTGCCGTCGATTTGCTCCGGCTTGAAGGTCTTCAAATAGGCAACGGTCTTTTCGATGCGCGCCTTCAACTCCGGAATGGTCTTCTCGTTGTCCTCGTATTTCGGCGGCTCCGCGCCCGACAGTCTCGCGGCGCAGCCCTTGGCGATGTCGCCGGCGATCTGCACCTGGCGTGATAGCGGAAACATGTCCGGGGCGAGCCTGGACTGCACCAGGATGTCGGGATCGAACTTCCTGGCCTGCGCGTGCTGCGCGCCCTTGTCCAGGATGGCGGACAGGTTGGTCAGCATGCGCACGAATACCGGCACCGAGGCGGTGTACATGGAGATGGTCATTGAGAAACTCCCGTGGTTATTTGAACGTTGATTTCATGCTACGCATGATCAGACACTATGGCAATTGCCATATGTGTCATCCGGCGGATTATGACGGCTAGTCTGCGCGAGCGGATCTTCGTGGTGGCAGCGGACATCACCAAGCTGCCGATGGACGCCATCGTCAATGCCGCTAACAATTCGCTGCTGGGCGGCGGCGGCGTGGACGGCGCCATCCACCGCGCCGCCGGGCCGCAACTGCTGGAGGAGTGCAAGACCCTCGGTGGCTGCGAGACCGGGGGGGCCAGGATCACGCGCGGCTACCGCCTGCCGTCGAAATACGTCATCCACACCGTCGGCCCGGTGTGGGAGGGCGGCATCAAAGGCGAGCCGGAGCTGCTGGCCGCCTGCCACCGCGCCAGTCTCGCGCTGGCGCTGGAGCACCGCATCCGCAGACTGGCCTTTCCCGCGATCAGCTGCGGCGCCTATGGTTATCCGGCCCGTCATGCCGCGAAGATCGCGCTCGGAGAGACCGCGGCTTTCCTGACCAGGCACGAGCAGGTGGAGGAGGTCACCTTCGCCTGTTTCGAAGAGGAGACATTCTGGGCCTACGAGCGCGCGCTCAACGCGCTGTTTTAATTCCGCCGTCATGCCGGCCCGCCAGAATGGGCGGCCGGCCCATGCCTTAAGGTAGAATCCGGCCATGCTGGAAGCGCTCTGGATCGCGGCGGCCTTCGTGCTGGGACTGGCCGCCCGTCAACTCGGCCTGCCGCCCCTGGTGGGCTATCTCGGCGCCGGTCTGCTCCTGCGCCTGTACGACGTGCAAATGACGGCCACCCTGCCCGCGCTGGCGCACGCCGGCGTGCTGCTGCTGCTGTTCAGCGTCGGCCTCAAATTGCGCTTGCGCAATTTGCTCGATCTCACCAATCTCGCCGGCGGCAGCGCGCACCTGCTGCTCACGACCCTGATGCTCGTTCCGTTGCTGGCACTCCATGGCGCCCTCGGCACGCCGGCGACGGTGCTGCTCGCCGTCTCGCTGGCCTTCTCCAGCACCGTGCTCGCGGCCAAGGCGCTGGACGAGCGGCAGGAATTGCGCGCCTTCCACGGCCGCGTCTCGGTCGGCATCCTCGTCTTCCAGGATCTCATCGCCGTGGGTCTCATGGGCTACGTCAGCGGCAACGTCCCCTCGCCGTGGAGCCTGGTGTTGCTGGCCCTGCCGCTGTTGCGCCCGCTGCTGCACGCCCTGCTCCGGCTCAGCGGTCACGATGAATTGCTGGTGTTGTTCGGCCTGCTGCTGGCGCTCTCCGGCGGCGCCGGGTTTGAATTTCTGGGCTTGAGCCCGGAGCTGGGCGCGCTGGCGCTGGGCATACTCATCGCCGGTCATGACAAGGCCACCGAGCTGGGCGATGCCCTGTGGAGCATGCGGGAGGCCTTTCTGGTCGGCTTCTTCCTGCAAATCGGCATGACCGCGCTGCCGGACTGGCAGACGCTGGTGGGCGCGCTGCTTTTGACCCTCGCCCTGCCCGTCAAGGCCGTCTTGTTCTTCGTCATCATGTTGTGCATGCGGCTGCGGGCGCGCAGCGCCTTTCTGGCCAGCCTGAGCCTGGCGAGCTTCAGCGAGTTTGGCCTCATCATCGCCAGTAAAATGGCGGAACATGGCTTTCTGTCGCATGAGTGGGTGCTGCTGTGCGCGCTGGCGACGGCGCTGTCGTTCATCCTCGCGGCGCCGCTCAACCGCCATGCCCACGCCCTCTATGAAAAAATCGGGCACCGGTTGATGCCGCTCGAGCGGCGGGTGGAGCACGTGGACGACGAACCGCTGTCGCTCGGTCAGGCGCACATCCTCATCATGGGCATGGGCCGTGTCGGCACCGGCGCCTACGACTTCCTCAACAAACACGCGCGCGTGGTCGGCCTCGATTCCGACCCCGCCAAGGTCGAGAAGCATCTGCAGCAGCGCCGTCGCGTGCTCTACGCCGACGCCGAGGACCCCGGCTTCTGGACCCGTGTGAAGCTCGACGGCGTGCGCGCCGTGCTGCTCGCCATGCCGGATCCGCAGGCCAACGAGATCGCCGCGCGGCAGTTGCGCCGCCGCAATTACCAGGGGCTCGTCAGCGCCGCCTCGCGCTACCCCGACGAGCGCGAACCGGCGCTGGCCGCCGGCGTGGATCTCGATTTCAACGTGTACGACGAGGCCGGCGCCGGCTTCGCTGAACATGTGCTGGAAGCGCTTTATAATCGCACGTCCAGGAAGACGGACGTCCCCACCCCACCGTTGTCGCAACGAGAAAGCTGATGGGCCTCCCCATTACCGCCTTGTATGCCGGCATCATGAGCCTGATTTTCATTGCGCTGTCGGCGCGGGTCGTCGCCTTGCGCGTGAAAAACCGCGTGCCGATCGGCACGGGTGGCAGGCAGGCGATGGAGTGCGCCATTCGCGTGCACGCCAACTTCGCCGAGTACGTGCCGCTGGCGCTGCTGCTGCTCATGCTCTGCGAAATCCATCAGGGCGCGCCCCGCATGCTGCACAGTTACGGCATCGCGCTCATCATCGCCCGTATCGCTCATGCCTGGGGTCTGGGGACGACCATACGCCCCACGCCGGGGCGATTCATCGGCGCAACGCTCACCTGGCTCGTCATCCTGGGCCTTGCCGCCATCAACATCCTTTACTACCTCAGGCACTGAACACCCGCCGCGCGCATGCACAACATCATCGCCGTCATCTTCGACTTCGACGACACGCTGGCGCCGGACAGCACCACCGGCTATCTGCGCCACGCCGGCCTCAGGGACACCGCGCACTTCTGGCAGCACGAAGTCAGCAGCCTCATCGACAAGGACTGGGACCCCGTGCCGGCCTATCTCTACGCCATGATCCAGAAATCGCGCAACGGCGCCATACCGCCGATCACCCGCGAGAGTCTCGCGGCCTGGGGCAGGCAACTGCCGCTGCACGGCGGCGTGGAGAAGCTCTTCCCCAGCCTGCGCGAATGCGTGCGGCAGGCGCACCCGCACGTATCAGTGGAGTTTTATCTCATCAGCAGCGGCATCGGCGATGTCCTGCGGCATACGCGCATCGCGCATGAGTTCACCGACATGTGGACCTCGGAATTCGATTATGACGACAAGGGCCACGCCTGCTTCACGAAAAAGGTCGTGAGCTTCACCGACAAGACCCGCTACCTGTTTCACATCCAGAAGGGTCTCATCGGTCCGCAATACCGCGGCAAGCCGTTCGATGTCAATCGCAAATTCACTCACGAGCAGACGCGCATCCCGATGCACCAGTTCATCTTCGTCGGCGACGGCATGACCGACATCCCCTGCTTCTCGCTGGTCAACAAGGAAAAAGGCATCGCCATCGGCGTGTACGACAAGGCGCAGGAGACCAAGTGGGGCAAGGCCTACAAGTTCGTCGCCGACCGCCGCGTCAACACGCTCTACTCCGCCAACTACGCCGAGGGCTCCGATCTCTCCAACTTCCTCAAGATGGCGGTGCGCAACATGGCCGAGCAGATCGCCGTCCAGGCCGGCTCATACCAAGGCTAGAACATGCTCACGGAAACCGAAGCGCGCAAACTCGCGAACCATTGGATTCAAGCGTGGAATGCCCATGACCTCGATAAAATCATGTCGCATTATGCGCCGGAGGTCGTTCTCACGTCGCCAGTTGCGGCCAAATTACTAAACGACCCCTTGGGCACGGTGAGAGGAACGGAAGCGTTGAGAAAATATTTCAAGCGTGGACTTGAAGCCTACCCAAATCTCAAATTTGAACTTATCGACGTCATGTGGGGGCTTTCCAGCGTCGTGCTCTACTACGTGAATCATCGCGGATCAAAAACTGGCGAATTCATGGAGATCGACGCCAACGGAAAGATCATCAAAGTCGTCGCCAATTACAGCGGCTAGAATTAATATTGGTCTGAGTCGACCCCATTGATTACTGATGCAAGCGCAATAATTATGCTGTGAAGCTATGATTCAAACCTTATCTTTGAAGTTGCGTTTGTTTCCAGCTTTTAGGGTGTACTATTGGAAAGCAAGTGCTTGAATTTTGAGCTTATGATTGACGCCCCGACAGATTTATACAGTAGTTTGTCGCTTTATAAAGCGACTTTTAGGTCGTCTAATTCTAGTTGTGCGTCATTAACAAGCGCGGTGAACTGACCATGTCGGAAGCAGATCGCGTCGCTAACTTCGAACGAATCGAGGCTATCGTTAAGACCAGCGCGATCGATTCCCTCCCGTTCGCCCAGGTTAGAAAGGAGCGTGATTCGCTGCTGCGCGACAGCCCCACTTCCAATAACCCACAGTTCGAGCAACGTTGGAAACGAGTGGAAATGGCCCTTAGTGCTCGCTTAAGCCAAGAGTTGCAATGGTGGCAGAAGCCTTTGGGCGCCATCGCAATAGCAGTTCTCTCCGCAGTCCTTTCGGCGGCTGTAACCCTGTGGCTTGGGTTGACGAAATGACGCACAACAACGCGCTCCACTCGGACGTCGCTGTCGCCGCTTCGCGGTTCCAGCGCCGCCGGTGAGCGCGGGCGTTCGAGAATACAAAATGAAAAAATATCTGGAGAATCGGCTGGTGAAGATAGGGCTGGCACTGCTGGTGTGTTCGGCTCAGGTCCGCTGCTTTTCATCATCCCGTTCGCAAAGCTGGGGCTGACTTCGGACCCGAATCCCAATCCAATTGCATCAACCTGCTAACATGTCATTCGAGACTTGGGCGGAGTTAATGAATGGACGCAGAAAAAATCAAGGTACGCATCACGGAGAGCGGGCAGACCATAGACGTGGTGGTCTTCAACAAGCAGGCCAGCCGGATACAGGTGGTGCTTGGTGAAGGCGTCCACAACGTCAAGTGCGATTTGACCCCGACCCGAAACGGCCGGGCCTATTCCGGAAAAGCACTCGGCAGGGAGATCGTGTACGAACGCAGCCGCGAGCAGGTGCAGGCGGATATCGACCGACTCCATCCGGTCATACCGAAATCCTGGCGCTGAATACCAGACATCGATGTCAAGACAGTATCAGGCGATGCCGTCGTCGACGGGCGTAGCTTCGAGATCGAGTTCCTCGACCGCGAGCGTGCCGCCCGGTGTCGTATCATCGGCCATGCCCTCGATTTCGAAACGCGCGCGCATCTTCACGCAGCATAGCAACTGATAGGGAATGGTATTGGCGTGGCGCGCCACCTCCTCCACCGGCAGGATGCCGCCGTCGCCCGCCCCCCATAAAATCACCGGATCGCCGATCTTCGCCTGCGGCACGTTCCGCAAGTCCACGCTCAGCATGTCCATGGATGGCCGCCCGATCAGCGCCGCGCGCCTGCCGTTGACCAGGATCGGCGTGCCCGGCTCGGCGTGGCGCGGATAGCCGTCGCCGTAACCCATCGCCACCACGCCCACCGGCATGTCCTCCGGGCAGGCCCAGGTGCCGCCGTAGCCGATGGTCTCGCCCGCGCGCACGCGGTTGACGGCGATGAGCGCTGAACGCAGCGTCATGACCGGCCTTAATTCCGCGCCCGCCGCCGCCCCGTCCTCGAACGGCGAGACGCCGTAGAGCATGAGGCCGGGCCGCACCCAGTCGGCGTGAGCCGCCGGCAGCGACAGCAGCGCCGCCGAGTTGGCGATGCAGCGCCCGCCGCTCAACGCGGCCGTGGCGGCCTCGAAGTTGCGCAACTGCCGCATCACCGAGGAGGCGCCGCGCTGCTGCGCGCTCGCCAGATGCGTCATCAACATCACCGGCTGCGCCACCGCCTTGCAGGCTTGCAGCCGCTGCCACGCCCCGGGGAGCTGCTCGATCGGGAGGCCGAGACGGTGCATGCCGGTGTCGATCTTGAGCCACACCGGGATCGGCGCGCCCGGCGCGGCCTGCTCCAGCATCTCCAGTTGCACGAGTGAATGCACGACGATATCGAGCCTGTGCGTGTGCACGCCGGAGAGCTCGGCGGCATCGAACACGCCTTCGAGCAGCACGATGCGATGGTGAATGCCCGCCTCGCGCAGTTGCACCGCCTCCTCGAGACAGGCGACGCCGAAGGCGTCGGCGGCGGCGAAGGCGCGCGCCATGCGCGTGAGACCGTGCCCGTAGGCGTCGGCCTTGATGACGGCCATGACCTTGGATTTGGGCGCCAGCGCGCGCGCGAGCCTCAGGTTCGCGCGCGCGGCGTCGAGATCAATGACGACCCGGGCGGGCCTCATGCGGAATAGTCGTCGTGGGCGAGGTTCTCGAAGCGCGTGAACTGGCCGAGGAAGGCGAGCTCGATCTTGCCGATGGGGCCGTTGCGCTGCTTGCCGATGATGATCTCGGCGATGCCCTTCTGCTCGCTGTTCTCGTTGTAGACCTCGTCGCGATAGATGAACACGATCAAATCGGCGTCCTGCTCGATGGCGCCGGACTCGCGCAAATCCGACATCACCGGCCGCTTGTCGGTGCGGCTCTCGAGGCTGCGGTTCAACTGCGACAGCGCGATGATGGGCACGTTGAGTTCCTTGGCCAGCGCCTTGAGTGAGCGCGAAATCTCGGAGATTTCCGTGGCCCGGTTCTCCTTGGTGCCCGGCACCTGCATCAATTGCAGGTAATCCACCACCACCAGCCCCAGCCCGTGTTCGCGCGCCAGGCGCCGGCAGCGGGCGCGCAACTCGCCCGGCGTTAGCGCCGGCGTGTCGTCGACGAACATCCTGGTCTCGGAGAGCATCTGCACCGCCGAGGTCAGCCGCGGCCAGTCCTCGTCGTGCAGCTTGCCGGTGCGCACCCGCAGCTGATCGATGCGCCCGAGCGAGGACATCATGCGCATGGCCAGCTGCTCGCCCGGCATCTCCATGCTGAAGATCGCGACCGGTAGATTGTCCTTGATGGCGGCGTGCTCGGCGATGTTGAGCGCCAAGGCGGTGTTGTGCACGCACATGTCGTTGGCGATGAAATTGTGGGTGCCCGCGATGGTCAGGTCATACACCTGCTTCTGACCGGCCGGCGTAATCGAGACGATGCGATCCCAATAAACGTCGCTGTTCGCCAGATTGAGCAGATGCCGATCGCCCAGGGCGAGCGCGAAACGCGCCAGCCTCGCCCGCGACAGTGCACGGCGGTGTACATGAATATTCGACTCCGGCACCCCGGCCTTGCGCGCAAGTCCACTCCAGCTCATGGTGCCTTTTGCCTTTTCAAGCAACGACCATACCTCTACGGGCACCAGATCGCGATTCATCTGGCGACGGCGCTGTGCCACGGCCCGCACCGCGGCCTCCAGGGCCTCTTCCTTGCCGAAAATTCCAATTTCGCGCGCGAAGGTCAGTATCGAATCGGCATGAGTGATGTCGAGCTGCCAGGAAGGGCGGCGAGCCTCTCGATATCGCACCCATCGCAGGCGCAGCGAGGCAATCACGCCGAAGCGCAGCAGCAGATGCTGCACCTGGCGGGCCAGTTTTTCATTGACGGTGGCGTAACCCAATTGCGCCTGGCCGGATTTCAGAACCGTCGCCCAGCCGTCGGTGGCGAACAAACAGCTCAGAAACTGCGCCAGTTGGGGGCGTTTAAGACGGAATACCACAGGAGGGATGATCTTTTGCGAGGATGCTTTGCCCATCAAGCCGTGTTCGCTGAGCCAGCGCACGAGTGGATTGGGAACGTTCGCCTGCGCCGCAGCGACGCCGCCAGGGGCCAAGCCATCCGGCGTCACCCGCAGCACTTCACAAAGGCGGACGAATGTCTTCGAATCGGGAACCGTCTCCCCCTGCTTCCAGTGGGTTATCGTGGACGGGCTGACGCCAACGGCAAAGGCAAGCTGGCGTTGGGAGATCGAGGTTTCCGTCAGCCTTTGCGTCAGCCTGAATGCAAAATCACCGCGCGCGGCCCTCACTTGACCGGCATCCGCCGCCACGCGCCATGACGGCGCAAACCCCGCTCGATTCTCCGAGCGAGTGAGTCGCAGGCCGCCGAAGTTTTGCACGGCGGTCGCAAAATCCGCCGCAATGGCCGGATTGCTGCTGGTAAAACGAGCGGTATTGCCGGTCAGGCCGCCGTCACCGATGAGATACGCCAGAAGTTTTATTTCACATTCGCGCATGTCACCGTCGCCGAATACGGGCAATGTCCGTGGCACGGCGACCGCATCCCCCACCCTCAATTCTGCGAGGGGTTTCCACCCGGAAATGGTAAGAAAGGGGTGCGGCAGCGTGGTTTCAACGCGACGACCCAATCTGGTAATCACCTCGAACACCGGCTTGACACCGTCATCAACGTAGTCGGAGGGCGTGGCGCGATCGAGGCGAAAGTCATCATTCAGCGTGCCGACACGCCGCCCGCGACCGTGACGATGGAGATCCTCGATGGCCACCACCGCTCCATCGTCCAACACCAGTTCCGAATCGCAAGCCAGGCACTTCCCCATGGATGGGCGACCGGCGATGATGACCAGGTCGGCGCGTTGCAGGCCCGAGGTCATGCTGTCGAAACGATTGAAGCCGGTCGCCACGCCGGTGATGGGGCTCTGCTTGGTGTAGAGCTCGTCGATGCGGTCGAGCGCGCCGGTCAGCAGTTGCTTGATGGGCAGATAGCCGGCGCGGCCGCGGGCATGCTGCTCGGCGATCTCGAAGACCAGCCGCTCGGCCTCGTCCAGCAATTCATCGTTGGCGCGGCCCTCCGGACGGAAGGCCATGTCGGAGATGCTGCTGCCGGCGCGGATGAGCTGGCGCAGCACCGAGCGGGAACGGACGATGTCGGCGTGGGCGACGACGTTGGCGGCGGTGGGGGTCTGCTCGGCCAGCGCGGCGATGAAGGGCAGCCCGCCGGCCTTGTCCAGCTCGCCGGCGTGCTCCAGCCACTCGGCGACGGTGACGACGTCGCAGGGCTTGGCGGCCTCGGCCAGCGCGCCGATGGCGCGGAAGATGAGACGATGATCGTGGCGGTAGAAATCCGCCTCGCCGACGCGTTCGGCCACCGCTGCCCAGGCCTCGTTGTCGAGCATGAGGCCGCCCAGAACGGCCTGCTCCGCCTCGATGGAGTGCGGCGGGATCTTGAGCGCGCCGGTGACGACTTCAGCGGATTCGTCAGTTCTTGCCGGTGATGGCATCTACCTCAACCCCACGCTTCCCCTGGGGAAGCTCTGCGTTGGCGTTCCCATCACTGGAAACACCGCCGGGACGGTGCCGCATACGGCCGGCCGTCCGAAGAAGACCACCGTGCCCTAACTCGCGGCCCTCGCCGCAGGCTCGTTCTCAGCCACCACGTGCACGGTCACGGTGACGTTGACGTCGGCGTGCAGATGAAAATCGACCGCGTGATCGCCGATCACGCGCAGCGGCCCGTTCGGCAGCCGCACCTCGCGCTTGGCGACCTGCACGCCCTCGCGCGTCAGCGCCTCGGCAATATCGGCCGTCCCGATGGAGCCGAACAACTTGCCCTCGTCGCCCACCCGCGCGGCTATGGTGACCACCCTGTTCCTCAGCACGGCGGCGCGGGCCTCGGCCTGCGCCAGAGCCTCGGCTTGCGTCTTCTCCAGCTCCGCCCGCATGGCCTCGAGTTTGGCCACGTTGGCCTCGTTGGCCGGCACCGCCTTGCGGTTGGGGATCAGGAAATTGCGGCCGTAACCGGCCTTGACCTTGACCCGGTCGCCCAGCTTGCCCAGATTGTGGACCTTCTCCAGCAGTATGACTTCCATCAGCCGCTCCTCAGAATGATTCATCCAACATAAAACTTTTTACGGCGCCTGTCCAAACTGTTTTTGGTCGCCCGCCCGCCGCCGGTGGAACAGCACCTCCGCCAGGCCGGCGCCGGCCAGCGCCAGCCCCGTCCACAGGCCCGCCGCCAGCAATCCAAGGTACAACAACACCAGCAAAATCCAGCCACCCTGCACGCGGCCGGCCTGATCATGCATCAACGCCAGGCCCTGGTGGGCCAGCAGCGCCGCCCACAACACCAGCAGGTCGGCGCCGAGACCGACCGGTCCTGCGGCCGCGTTGCCCAGCGTCCCCTGCTGCCAGGCCAGCAGCAGCGCCGCCAGGCCCCAGGCCAGGGTGGGACCACGCGGCAGCTGCAATTCGCGGAATTCCCGCGCAAAGCCGCCGGGATACACCAGTGCCGCCTGCCACCAGCGGGCGGCAAGCACGATGAACGCAAGGCTCACCAGCACCGACAGGGCCATGATGCTGTTCATCCATCGCATCAGCGGCGCCAGCTCCGCGGCCGGCATCAACAGCGACATGCCCCCGGCCTCCGCGCTGTCCTGCGCCTGCCGCACGATCCGCGTCCAGAAACCGGCGGCATCGCCGGTCAGGAGGTGCACGGCGGCCGCGAATGACGCGGCCAGGAAGGCCGCCGCCAGCAGCATCAAGCCCTGCCGCCGCGTATGGCGCAAAATCACCGCGCAGAACCAGACCGGCAGCCACAGCGACGGCACCATCACCAGTCCCGGCAGCGGGGAACCGAGGCCGATCATGCCGCCCAGCGCCGTGATCAGCGCCGCCATGACGATGACCATCAATCCCTGCCATGCGCCGGCGCGCAGGGCGGCGAGCGCCGTCATCGTGCCGCTCAGGTAGCTCAGCAGCGGCAGCAGAGACGGCACCAGCCAGCCGGCGATGAGACACAGCGCCGCGCAGCCGGCCGCGTGCGCCCGGCTGCGCAGGACAAACCTGCCCAGCGCCCGCACCATCTATCGCCCGCCCGGCGGACGGTGCGCGCGGTGGTTTTGCATCCGCCTTGCTAGTGCGATTCGCAGTACGGCAGCAGCGCCAGAAACCGCGCGCGCTTGATCGCCGTGGCCAGCTGGCGCTGGTAGCGGGCCTTGGTGCCCGTCAGGCGCGCCGGGATGATCTTGCCGTTCTCGGCGATGTACTGCTTGAGGGTGTTGATGTCCTTGTAGTCAATCTCCTTCACCCCCTCGGCGGTGAACTTGCAAAATCGCTTGCGACGGAAAAAACGTGCCATGATATTTGCGCTCCGTATGGGGTTTATGCGTCCTCCGTCGACTCTTCATCGACGGTCTCCTCCTGTTCCTCGCCGGACGCCGCTTCGGCCTGCCGCCGCGCGGTGAAGCCGGCCTCCTCCTCCTCCTTCGGCTTGACCAGCGGCGAGGGTTCGGTGACCGCCTCGTCGCGGCTGATGATGAGGTTGCGGATCACGGCGTCGTTGAAGCGGAAGGCGTTGGACAGCTCGGTGAGCGACTGCTGCGTGCATTCGATGTTCATCAGCACGTAGTGGGCCTTGTGCACCTTGGCGATGGGGTAGGCCAGCAGCCGCCGGCCCCAGTCCTCGAGGCGGTGGACGGCGCCGCCGCCGGTGGTGATGATGTTGCGGTAACGTTCGAGCATGGCGGGAACCTGCTCGCTCTGATCCGGATGGACCAGGATCACGATCTCATAATGGCGCATTGTCTATCCTCTCGGTTTGTCAGCCTCCCGCTTGCGCGGCGGTGAGGCAAGGATTGAAAGGCCACGTAGTCTAAGCCAGAAGCGCGCGGCTTGCAATTCAGCCGGGCCGATGGCGCTGGCGCAGGGCTTCATAAAGGCAGATGCCGGCGGCGACGGCCACGTTCAGGCTCTCCACGCAGCCGCGCATGGGGATGTGCACGAGGTGATCGCACGATTCGCGCGTGAGGCGCCGCATGCCCTCCCCTTCGCCGCCCAGCACCAACGCCAGCGGGCCGGTCAGGTCCATTTCGTAGATCGACCCGGGCGCCCCGGCATCCGCGCCCACGAGCCAGATCCCCGCCTCCTTCATGTCGCGCAGGGTGCGCGCCAGATTGTTGACCTCGATGAGCGGCACGGATTCGGCGGCGCCACAGGCGACCTTCACCGCCGCCGGCGTCAGCCCCACGCCGCGATGCACGGGCCGGATCACCGCGCGCGCGCCGGCCGCGTCCGCCACCCGCAGGCAGGCGCCCAGATTGTGCGGGTCCTCCACGCCGTCCAGCACCAGAAACAGGGCGTTGTGTTCATCTTTTCCGTACAGCGGGCGCCAGTCCTTCAATGCGGGCGCCGCCGCCTTGCGGCACAGGGCCACCACGCCCTGATGGCGCGCGCCGCCGGTCAGTTCATCGAGCGCGGCGCGCGGCACCTGCTCCACGGCCACCTGGTGCTCCGCCGCCAGCGCCACGAGGCCTTTCAAACCCTTTTGCCATTCGCCGCGCTGGACGCGCAGGACATGCACATCATGCGCCGATCTGGCGAGCAGCATGCGCACGGCGTGCAATCCATACACCTGCCTCATCGCCGCTTTCCGCGCGGCCCGCGCCGCGATTTGCGGCCGGACTTGTGATTGGGACGATGACTTTCCCGCCCTTTGTGCTGATGCGCCGGTTTCCGCGCGCTGGATCCGGATTTTTCAACATGTGCCGGCGGCGGTCTCGTGTCCACCGCCTCGAAATCGATCTTGCGCTCGTCCAGGTCCACGCGCATCACGCGCACGGTCAGCGCGTCGCCGAGCCGGTACTGGCGGCCGGTGCGCTCGCCGCGCAGGCGATGGTGGATGGCGTCCCAATGGTAGTAATCATTCGGCAGCGCCGTGATGTGCACCAGGCCCTCGACGTGAATGTCGCGCAGCGTGACGAACAGTCCGAAGCCGGTGACGCCCGAGATGATGCCGTTGTACGTCTCGCCGACCTTGTCGCGCATGTAGTCGCACTTGAGCCAGGTGACGGCGTCGCGCGTGGCCTCGTCGGCGCGCCGCTCGGTCATCGAGCACTCCTCCCCCAGCGTGCGCATCGCCGCCAGATCGTAGCGATAGTGCTCAGCCTTGCCGCCCTTGAGGCAGTGGTGGATCGCGCGGTGCACCAGCAGATCGGGATAGCGGCGTATGGGCGAGGTGAAATGGGCGTAGGCCGGCAGCGCGAGGCCGAAATGGCCGATGTTCTCCGGACTGTACACGGCCAGTTGCAGGCTCCTAAGCAGGACGGTCTGGATCAGCTCGGCGTCGGGACGCCCGCGGATGGAGGCCAGCAGTGCGGCATAATCCTTCGCGGCGGGCGTTTCCCGGTGGCGCAGGGCGAGACCGAGGCCGGAAAGAAATTCCCTGAGGTCCTCCAGCTTTTCCGCCGGCGGCGGCGCGTGCACGCGGTACAGCGCCGGCATCGAGCGCTCCAGCAGATATTCGGCCGCCGCCACGTTGGCGGCGATCATGCACTCCTCGATCAGCATGTGCGCGTCGTTGCGCGCCACCGGCACGATGCGCTCGATCTTGCGTTCGGGATTGAAGACGATCCGGGTCTCGGTGCTGTCGAAGTCGATCGCGCCGCGCCGCTCGCGCTGCCGCCGCAGGGCGCGGTAGAGCGCGTGCAGATTCTCCAGGTGCGGCAGCAAGGCGGCGTGGCGCCGGCGCAGTGCCGGATCCTGATCCACCAGCATGGCCGCGACCTCGGTGTAGGTGAGCCGGGCGTGGGAATGCATCACCGCGGCGTGGAACCGGTGGCGGCGGCGCGCGCCATGGGCGTCGAAGAAGAGCTCGCACACCAGGCACAGCCGGTCGACGGCGGGATTGAGCGAGCACAGGCCGTTGGACAGCGCCTCCGGCAGCATGGGGATGACGTGATCGGGGAAATACACCGAGGTGCCGCGGCGCCGCGCCTCCTCGTCCAGTGCGCTTTCGGGCCGCACGTAATGCGCGACGTCGGCGATGGCAACCAGCAACCGGAAACCGTCCCCCAGCCGCTCGCAATAGACCGCGTCGTCGAAATCGCGCGCGTCCTCGCCGTCGATGGTGACGAGCGGGACGCGGCGCAAATCCAGCCGCCCCCGGCGATCCTCGGCGCGCACTTCATCCGGCAGCGCCCCGGCCTCCTCGACGACCTCCGGCGGCCAGGTATGCGGCAGGCCGTGACTGCGCACCGCGATGTCGATCTCCATGCCCGGCGCGCCGTGTTCGCCCAGCACCTCCACCACCTGGCCGATGGGCTGGTGATGAGGCGTCGGCTGGGCCGTGATGAGGGCGATCACCACCTGCCCGTCGCGCGCGCCGCCATCCTGGCCGGCGGGGATTAGAATATCCTGGTGTATGCGGCGGTTGTCGGGCACCACGTAGCCGACACCGCCATGGGGGCTGTGATAACGCCCGACGACGGTGGTATTGGCGCGCTCCAGCACCTCCACCAACGCCGCCTCGTTGCGGCCGCGGCGATCGCGGCCGGTGATGCGCACCAGCGCGCGGTCGCCGTGCAGCAGGCTTCTCATCTCCGCGGCCGGCAGGAACAGATCCCCGCCGCCGGCCTCCGGCGTCAGGAATCCGTAACCGTCGGGATGGGCGGTGACGCGGCCCTTGAACAAATCCATCTTGCTCACCAGGCCATAGCCGCCGCGCCGGTTGCGCATGACCTGGCCGTCGCGCTCCATCGCCGCCAGCCGCCGTTCCATGGCCTCCCGACCCTCCACGTCGGTCACGTTCAGCGCACGGGCGATCTGCTCGGCGCTGCGCGGCACGCCGGCCTCGCGCAGGAATTCGAGGATGAATTCGCGGCTGGGAATGGGCCTGTCGTAGCGCGCCGCCTCGCGGGCGGCGTGCGGATCGGCGGGACGTTTGGGCGGCTTGGATCGGTGCATTGACATTAAAAAGGCGGGTCGCTAAATTGCCCGCCTCCGCGCCGAGGTGGCGGAATTGGTAGACGCACTAGTTTCAGGTACTAGCGGGGCGACCCGTGGAGGTTCGAGTCCTCTCCTCGGCACCATAAAGTTGCAAACCTCCCCATGTCTGTGAAGATTTGCGTGCGTGGAGGTTGCTCGTATCATCCCTGATACTCGCCCCTGCGGGGCTCCCGCCCCGTTTTGCTCCAGACAAAACGGTGCTCGTATCATCCCTGATACTCGCCCCTGCGGGGTTGACACGCCGTTTCACTCCGGGTGAAACGGTCGAGTCCTCTCCTCGGCACCATGACATCCCTGGTTTTCACTGGTTCTTCAAGTCCGTGCCGCTGCGCATGCGTCACATGGAGATGACGTCATTGGCGAAGGCCAGCCGATCCAGCGGCGGTTGGATGAAATCCCCCTGGCCGTAATCAAAATTCATCTGAATGGCGGCATTCAGTTCCTGGGCGTTGCTGATGTTCTCGATGACCGTCAGCACGCCGGCTTCGCGGGCATGGGCGCTGATCTTGGCAATGTTCTCCGTGTTCTTTTCATCCATCGTGAACTTGACAAATTCGAATCCCCCCTGCTTGACGCAGGTGTCAAGGACGTCGGTGTTGACGACGTCGAACAGCGCGAAGCTGATTCCCCACGTGTCGCGCATCTGGCTGATGAACCGCATCACGGTTTTCTTGTGCAGCATGAACTCCGGCGGATGGAGTTCAAAGACCAGCGTGGAGGCGATGGCTGGATTGCCGGCCTTTTTGATCAAATCCTGCATCCAGTTGTAAAGCTTGTCGTCGGCGAGTGATTCCTCGAACAGCCGGATGAACAGTCCGCACTTCCGTTCGTTTTTATTCTTGTCGACTTCCAACAGCTGGGCCAGCGCGTGGCGCGTGACCCACAAGTCCAGCGTGCCGGGGCTGCCGCTCGTGATCTCCATGTCCTTGAGCGCCTGCGCCTTGAACATTTGGCCGTCCTTGTTGACCAGATTCAGCTGCATCTGGAAATAACTCGCCTTGAAGGTCCCCGCGGTCTCCGACAGCGCGATGTACGGCTGATAGTAGGGCTGGATGCTGTTCAGCTTGATGATTTCCGCCAGGTTGACGGAGGGTTTCGCCGGCGCGGCGGGCGGGGGTGGAGCCGCGGGCTTCGCCGCAGTGGGCGCCGTCGGTGCGGCCGGCTGTTTTTCCGGCGCCTGGTACTTCGGCGGCGCGGCTTCCGCGGCCGCCGATTCCTGCTTCCTGCCCGCGGCCGGCGCGGCGGGCTGATCGCCGGCTGAGACGCGAAAGGCGCTCTCCCTTTCCTCGGCGGCGGATTGACAGGCCCGATCCACCGCCATCAGCAGGGTGTCGACGTCCTGGCTTTGACTCACCGCCTTGATGCCGATGCTGACGGCGGACTTGATCGCGGTTTTCTCATCCACCTGCAGGGGTTGTTCGAACTGCTCGCAGATGGCCTGCGCGATTTTCACCCCGGCCTGATCGTCCGGGGCATCGTAGATGAGGCAGGCGATCAGGGCGTCGCCCATGCGCACGACGTTGAAGGCCAGCTTGCTGTCGCCGAGCAATTCGGCGATGACGTCCGTCACCTCGGCGATGTAACCGTCGGTGAACAACAATCCGTGTTTTTCGTAAATCTCCCGGTATTGCTTGATTTGAATCTGCAACAGGAAGGCGTGGCTGTCCTTGGTCTGGCGCTCGATGACGTCCTTTATTTTTTTGTAGAAATGGACCCTGTTGAATATCTTGCTCTGCAGGTTCATCGTGCTCGACAATTGGGCCTGTTTTTCCCGCTTGTCCAGCGCGTTGTTGACCGCCTGTGCCAGCCGTTCGAGGGACAGCTTGGCCTTGTTGATGTAATCCTGGGCGCCGAATCGCATGGCGTCCACCGCCAGTTCCTCGTTGCCGTGCGCCGTCAGCACGATGGTGGCCGGAAACTGGCTGCCTTTCTTGTATTTGCGCAGCCAGTCCAGCCCGTTCTGGCCGTTGCCCAGATCGTAATCCATGACCAGGAGGCCGTATCTGCCCCAGGAAAAATCAGGCGGCGGCTCGCCGCGTTCCAGCGAATTGTAAAAATCGATCTGCGTCTTCGGGAAAAGCTTGGCAAAAAACGCCTTGAGCAGCAGATGGAAGCTTTCGTCATCGTCGATGACGAGCACCGATCCCGGACCGGCGGAACTGGCCGCGTTCGCGCTCATTGCGGTCGGGCGGGGTGGAGGGAGGAATCATTCGCCATAGATCGCCACCTGGTTCCTGCCCTTGTCCCTGGCCTTGAACAGCGCCACGTCGGCGCGCTCCATAATCTGATTCATGTGTTTCACATCGGGGGTAAAGACGGCGACGCCTATGCTGATGGTGCAGGCGATCATCACCCGGTTGATTTTGTGATCATCGTCAAGATAGAAGGTCTTCTCCTGAACCCGTTTGCGCAGCTTCTCGGCGACGACCCTGGCGCCGGCGCTTCCGGTGTGCGGCAGCAGGATGGCCACCTCCTCACCGCCGTAACGGGCCACCGTGTCCGTCTGCCTGACCGATCCCTTGATCAATTCGCCCAGGCTTGACAGCAATTTGCCGCCGTAGACGCGGCCATAAGAATAGTTGACGCGTTCCAGGTAATCCACCGCCAGCAGCAGCACGGAGAAAACCAGTCCGTGCCGGTGGGCCAGATTGTATTCCTCCTTCAAACGGAACTTGAAGTAATGGCGGTTGTATATCCCCATCTCATTATCGATGATTCGCTGCGACTCGGCCAACTCGACCCGGAGCAGCGCCCCCACCGTGCGCTGGATGATCTGGCAGGTCAGCAGCACGAAACCCACCATCAACGTGAGGGGAATGGAAATCGTGGCAATCAAATCGAGAACGGCCGCGCTGGTGCTGAACAGCGCAAAGGCAAAATACAGCAGGGCAAGCCCCGCGATTAACACCTCCAGCAGCGTCAGTTTGTTTCTGATCCTTCCCGCCGGCAGGCTGCGGGCGAGTTTGCGGACCATGATGAAGCAATATCCCTGCGCCACGGCGCCCGCGAGCAACACCAGCACGCAGGCGGTCTTGAGTATGGGAACGTAGGATGCGGCCATGTGGGCGGGTGTTCTCAAATCACCTGAAGCTGAAGACAAGGGTCCAGAATAACATGCCCCACGCCCGCCATGTCCCGCCGGGCATTTTTAATTGCATGATTCATATTACATTTGTGAGAAGCCGGTGCGTTTGCCGCGCAGCATGGCTGCAAGAGCGAATCTCCCTTCAAGACGGCCGCGATCCCCCGCCTAGAAAACCCGCCGGCACGAGGAATTTCCGTCACCGGCGACGGCGGCAATCCGCCCAAGCGAGGCAGTCTCAATTTTGCGCTGCAACCGTCTGATTTTGTGCTACTATTCAATGATATTACAAGAGGTTTGCGGACTCCACCTTTACTACCCACAAATTTTATGGCGCAGGATACATTTACCATCGCTTCCATTGGATTTGAGGAGCAGGAACAGAGCATTCTTCTGTCACTCGTGACGCTGGCCAAAAACCGGCTGCCCAGGTTCATTCTCTTTGACACCAGCCCCGATAAAAACAAACGGCCGCCGAACGTACTGATCGTGAACGCCGACAAGCCGGAGGCCGTGCAGCGCTGGCATACCTACATCAAATTAAACGCGGGCAAAAACACCATCTCCAGCGTGATGGTCTGCAACGATCCCCCTCCGCCGAATCCCGGCGACAAGGCCCGCTACCTCAAAAAACCGCTGGCCGCGACCCGCCTGCTCACCGTGCTGGAGGAACTGGTGATCGCCGATCACGGATACGCCGCCCCTTCCGCCATCGCCGGCGACATCACGGGCGAAGGCGCGGTCGCCGCCGCGCCGGCTGATGGTAATCAAATCACCGCCCTGGTGGTGGACGACAGCCTGCCGGTCCGCATACAAATGAAGAAGGCCCTGCACAACATCGCCGGCCGGGTGGATTTCGCGGAGACGGGCGAAGAGGCGGAAAAACTGATCCGCGACAACACCTATGACATCGTGTTTCTGGACGTGATTCTGCCGGGCGTGGACGGTTATGACATCTGCAAGTTGATCAAAAAGGACCCGGACAAGGGCAAAACGCCGGTCATCATGCTGACCAGCAATTCCTCGCCGGCGGATCGCATCAAGGGCAAGATGGCCGGTTGCGACACCTACCTCATCAAGCCGGTCAACCAGGACATCTTCAGGGAAGTCATCCATGAGTACCTTGACCTGGATTGACCTTATGTTGGGCAACCCTTGCGGACGGGCGGGCTGAGCCGGCGCGGGAATCTTGATGGAGCCAGCGAACATGATGCCGCCGACCGCCGCCCTGCGCCGTTTCACGCTCGACCGCAGCAGATTGTTCGAGGACAGGAGGGGCGGGGAAATCGCGCGTTATGGGTTCTCCGTGGCCACGCTGTCTTTTCTGCTCAAGGCGGGCGAAAAGGTGGAGGTCATCGATGCCGTTCCAGCCTGTCCCATTCCGAACACGCCCCAGTGGTTTGCGGGGATGATCAATGTCCGGGGCAATCTTCTGCCGGTGTTCGATCTCAAGCTGCTCCTCAATCTGGATGCCACGACGCCGTCCCGATGGATCATGATCTTCGGCCAGGGCAGCGCCGCCGCCGGCATCCCTATCGACACCCTGCCCACGGCCGTCCACGCCGGCGAGGCGATCGCGGAGATCCCCACCCTCCCCGAACTCTTGCGCACATGCGCGACGCATGTCTACCGGGAGGGAGATAGGCACTGGCTGGAAGTGTCCTTTGAGTCGTTTTTCGCGCAATTGCGCACGAAATTCTGAATGGCGGGCCCAGACGGCGGGGGAAGTCATGAAGGCATTGTCGACAAACAACAAAACCTTGCGGCTGACGAGCGGGCTGTTCGTGCTGCAGCTGGTGATTCTCGGCAGCATGATGCTGTTGTTTTACAGCCATTGGTCCTTGACGGGGGCATTGAAATCCTCGACGGCGTCGATGCCGTCATGGGCCGCGCCGGCCGCGCTGTTCATCGCCCTCGTCTCCTTTGTGCTGTCGCTGCCGCTGCTGCGGCAGTTGCACAAGTCCATGCAGGAGCACGTGCAGGCCGAGCAGCGATCCAAGCAGGAGAACGCGGCCCTGAGCAACGCGGTCGTCAGCCTGCTTCACGGCGTGGCCAAGCTGAGCCAGAAGGACCTCACGGTGCGCATGGACATCACCGAGGACGCCACCGCGCCGATCGCCGACTCGCTGAATCTGCTCGCCGAGGAAATCTCCCGGGTTTTGCGCGAGGTCAGCCAGGTCTCCAATGACATCTCCCATTTTTGCAACCTGGTCAAGACACACTCGGACATCGTGATCGGGCTCGCCAACCGGGAGCGGGACGAGGTGGATCGCGCCAACGCCGAGCTGACCGAGGCCGCCGAGGTGATGGGCAAAATCGCCGAGCTGGCCAGAAGCTGCGGCACCGCCGCCGACGCGGCCAAGGAGACGACCGTCAAGGCCAAGGAGACCGTGGTCGGCACCGTCGACGGCATCAACAGCATCCGCGAGATCATCCGCGACACCGAGAAGCGCATCAAACGGCTGGGCGAGCGTTCGCAGGAGATCACCAGCGTGGTCAGTCTCATCAACAGCATCGCCGAGCGCACGCACATCCTGGCGCTGAACGCCAGCATCCATGCCGCCTCCACCGGCGAGGCGGGCCGCGGTTTCGTCGTGATCGCCGATGAAGTGCAGCGGCTGGCCGAAAACGCCCGCGAGGCGACGGGCCAGATCTCCTCGCTGGTCAACAACATCCAGACGGAAACCGCCGAGACGGTGACGCTCATGAACAACGTCATCAGCGAGGTCGTGGCCGGCACCCGGCTGGCCGAACAGGCGGGGGTCCGGATGGAGGAGACCCTGCGCCGCACCTACGAGCTGGTCAACATGGTGCAGCAGATCGCGGTGCAGTCCAATGAACAGGCCAAGACCACGAGCCTCATCACCGATCGCGCCAAGGCCATCAAGGCCAGCACCCAGAAAACCAACGAGGAACTGCAGGAGCAGTCGCTCTACGCCGACAAGCTCGTGCAGTACACCGCAGATTTGGTCAAGGCCGTGGGGGTGTTCAAGCTGCCCGATTCCACGCCGGGCTGATCCACCGGCTTGCGCCGGCAAATCGCTGTGCCGCCGGCCGTCATCGTGTACGCACTTGACCAGCAAACATGACCGATCCGATCGAATCATTCATCCGGCAACTCGATCAGTTCGACGCGGCGATCCAGGGGAAGGCCGCCTGGCGCGAGCGTCTGCGATCGTTCTGCGCCGAACTGGAGGCGACGGGCGGCCGGGCCGCCGTGGCGGGGTTCGCCGGTTTGCTCGATCTCTGCCTGATTTTCAAGGACTGCCTGGAGTCCCGTCTGTCCGCAGGCACCGCATTGAGGAAACCGGATTGGGAAATCCTGGGCCGCTGGCCGCGGGCGTTGCGCGCCTACCTCGAGGCGCCCGCGGACGACGCCCGCAGTGGGGCGCTGATCGAGATCATCTGCCACCCCGCGTGGGGCGCCGCCCTCAAGCCGGACGACGTGGCCCTGCTCAAGGGATTGCTGGAGGTGCAGCCCGCCGCCGCCCGCAACCAGCCCAGCACGGAGCTCGATCTCACCGTCATCGAGCAAGCACAGGATGCCGCGCCGGCCGTCGCCTCCCCGCCGTCGCAGCCCGGGATCGCGATCCACATTCACGACGGGCTGCCGCCGCAGGTGCGCGAACTCTACGAGGTCATGGCCGCCGAGCTGCTCAACATCCGCGTAGCCGCGAACGATATTGCAAGCCGGCTGCGCGCCGGCGACCCGGCCGCCGGCCGCGCGCTGCAGGATCTGACGCAGGCGCTGCAGCTCTACGGCGAGGCCGCCGCGAGCGTGGAGTTGAAGAGCCTCGAGCAAATAGCGGCGCTGGCGCGGCTGAATCTGCTGGCCCTCGAAGGTGATGACAAAAGCCGGCCCCCCGCCCTCCTCGACATGCTGCTGGCCTGGACGGATGCCGTCCTTTCTCACCTGCAAAATCCCGTCGATCCGGCGGCTTTCGACCGGCTGATCCAGTGCCTTCGCGATCCGCGCTGGCCGCGGCCGGCGGACGAGGGCCAGGCCCGCGCCCTGCGTGCGCTGCACCAGGCGGGGAGCGCGGCCGCGCAGGCGGAGGAAAAACCGCGGCCGCCGAGGATCGCCACGGCGGCGGACGTGTCCATCGCCCTGCAGAGCGACGTGGATCGGGAACTGCTGGAGGCCATGCTGCACGAACTGCCCGCGCAAACCGAGGCCCTGTCCGGCGCGCTGCAGCGGCTGGGTCGCGGCGGCACGCCGGAGGACATCCTGGTGGCCAAGCGCATCGCCCACACCTTGAAGGGCGCCGGCAACACCGTCGGCATCCGCGGCATCGCCACGCTGACCCATCACCTGGAGGACATACTGCTCGCGCTCCACAAGCATGAAGCCCTGCCCTCCCCGCGCATCTCCGGCATTTTGATGAACGCCGCCGACTGCCTGTCGGCGATGAGTGAATCCCTGCTGGGCCACGGCGATCCGCCGGCGGATGCGCGGGAGACCCTGCAGGCCATCCTCGACACGGCGGATCTCATCGAGCGGGAGGGCGTCGCGGCCCTGACCGCGACGGACGCCGCCCCGCCGTCGGCGGCGGCGTCGGCGGCGACCGCCGCCGACGGTGATCGGGGCCGGCCGGAGAAAATCACGGAGGAGCGCGAGGCTGCGCCCGTGTTGCGGGTGCCGGCCGATTTCGTGGATACGCTGTTGCGGCAGATCGGCGAGTCGAAAATCATGACGGGCCGCATACATAATTTCATCCAGGAGGCGCTGCACCAGCTGAAGAGCATGCAGGACTGCTTCGATCAACTGCGGCAGGTGGGCGGCAAGGTGGAGGAACTGTCGGACATCAAGAACCTGAACCAGGTCCGTCCCGCCGCCGCGGACAGCCGCCTCGACCCGCTGGAGATGGAACATTACAGCGATCTGTATTTTCACAGCAAGCGCTTGATCGAGATCGCCATGGACGCCGTCGAGGTCGGCCAGGCCATCTCCGCGAAGCTGGCCAGACTCCGGGAGTTGCTCGCCGTGCAGGCGCGCTTCAACAACGAGACCGAGGAGAACGTCATCCGGGTCAAGATGCTGCCGGCGGACACCCACGCCCAGCGATTCCAGCGTTGCGTGCGGCAGGCCGCCAAACTCGCCGGCAAGCAGGTCGAACTGCACATCGAGGGCGGCGGCACGTTGTTCGACAACGAAACGCTGAACGCCCTGCTCGATCCCATCATGCACCTGTTGCGCAACGCCGTGGATCACGGCATCGAGTCCGCGCAGGAGCGGGCGGCCCTGGGCAAACCGCACGCCGGCCACATCCATCTGAAGTTTTCGCGCGAGGGCAATCACGTGCTGGTGCAATGCCGGGACGACGGCGGCGGGCTGGACCTTGACGCCATCCGCCGCAAGGCCGTTGATCAAGGCTTGCTGAAGGAGGGGGAGGCCGTCGACGATGAGGAGCTCAAGCAGTTTATTCTGCGGCCCAATTTCTCCACCAAGAAAAACGTGACGCAGCTGTCCGGCCGCGGCATCGGCATGGACGCCGTGTATACCAGCATCATGGACATGTCCGGAACGCTCCACCTGGAGAGCGAAAGCAGGAGGGGTTGCACGGTCCACATCCGGCTGCCGCAGACCACGGTGTCGATCTCGGGCCTGCAGGTGCGCATGGGGCCGCGCATGCTGGTCATCGCCAACCGCGACATCGCCCAGCTCGTGCACCATGAAACCGGCAAACTGCGCAACAACGGGGAAGAGCAGGTGTTCCGCACCGGCGGGCGGGATTATCGCGCCAGGTCCATCGAAAACCTGCTGAACACGGGCGACGATCGGCGGGCGGCGGATCGGCATCCGCGCACGGCGATTCTGTTCGACACGGAGACGGGCCGCCAGGCGGTGATGGTGGAACGGATCGTGTCCAGCGGCGATTTTGTCGTCAAGGGACTGGGGGATTACGTCCCGAGGATCCCCGGCATCGCGGGCATCACCCTGCTCAGCGACGGCACGCTGACGCCGGTGGTAAACGTGGGTGAATTGCTGCGACGCCCCATGTCCCAGGCCGCCGCCATGCGCCACGCCCGCTCCGATTTCCAGGCGGCGAAGCCGCCCACCGCGCTGGTGGTGGACGATTCGCTGAGCGCGCGGAGATCGCTTGTGCATTTCATGCAGGACGCCGGTTTCGAGGTGCGTCAGGCCAGGGACGGCATCGAGGCGATGGATCTCATCAAGGCCCACGTGCCCGACATCGTCATATCCGATCTGGAAATGCCGCGGATGAACGGGCTGGAGCTGGTGGGCCATCTGCGCGCCGATGCCGGCACCGCGGGGCTGCCTTTCATCATGATCACCTCCCGCGCCGCGGCCAGGCACCAGCGGGAGGCCCTGGCGGCGGGGGCGAACCTGTACCTCACCAAGCCCTATTCGGAGGATCAACTCCTGGAGGAGATCCGGCGGCTGCAGGTGACGCGCGGGCGCGCGACCCCGGCGCCGGTGGAGGATGACGGCCATGGCCGCTGAATGCGTCCGGGTCGTCATGGGCAAAATCAGGCTCCTGTTCCCGGCGGCGGAGTTGCTCGCCGTGGAGCCCATGTCCCGCGTCGACGCACCGGTCGCCGGAAATCCGGTGCGGACGATCGACCACAACGGCCTCAGCGTGCCGGTGGCCGTCTTCGACGGGGATTTGCGGGCCGCGCCGACGCAGGAGACCCGCCGGCGGCTTTGCGCGGTGCTGCGCGAGGGGGACTCGATGCTCGGCCTTGCCTGCGATGAGGCCGGCGCGATCAGTGCCGGCGGCGTGCGGTTTCACGCGCTGCCGCCGTGCATGCAAACGGCGGACGCCATCATCCCGGCCATCGCCGTGTATGACGGCGCCCTCTTCAGTGTCTGCAAAATCACCGATTTGCTGCGGGCGGGCGCGCGGCCCCCCGCCTCTCCCGGCGGGCCGGGCCCGCGGCGGGCATGAGCCCATGAGCGCGGTCGCCTGTCGCGCCTGGCTGCTGCCGGTAGCGCCGCCGGTGCACGTCGCCGTCGGTGCGGGCGAAATCGCGCACATTCTCGCCGGCCGGCAGGGCCTGCATCCCGTGCCGCGCAGCCCGCGCTGGTGCCGCGACGTCTTTCTCTGGCAGGGGCAGCTGGTCCCGCTGTTCGATCTCGGCCTCCTGGTGAGGCGCGAAACCGCGGCCGGCCCCGCCAGCGGCGCGATAATCATGATCGTGGCCTATGCGTCGCGAGAGGGGGACATCCGCTTCGGCGGACTCAGGGCGAGGGGGCTGCCCTTCAGCCGCGAGGTCAACGACGGGCAGATGTGCGACTATCCCGCCGATTATCCAGGCTGGGAGCGCATCGCCGCCTCCTGCTTCGCCGATCCCGTTCACGGTCCGGTGCCGGTTCTGGATCTGCCGCGCCTGTTCGGCGGTCCCATTGACGACGCGCGGGCGGGGGACGCATGAAATACCTGATCGTAGATGATTGCGCCCACACGCGGTGGCTGCTGAAAAAGCGGCTGCTGCAAAAGTGGCCCTCCGCCGAAATCGAGGAATACGACCCCGCCGTCTCCGGGCTGCCGGATCCCCGGTACCCGTGGAGCCGCCACGACATCGTGCTGCTGGATTACGATCTGGGCCTGGACGCGGAAACCGGCATCGATCTGCTGGTCAGGATAAAGGACAGCCCCCACCCGCCCATCGTCATCATGGTCACGGGGATGGGAAACGAAAACGTGGCGGTCAACGCCATCCGCAAGGGCGCGGATGACTATCTGGTGAAAAATGACGTGGCCACCGATCGCCTGTTCGAGATGATCAGCGATGCGGTGCGCGCCCGCGAAACCGCGGCGCAGTCGGCGGATGCCGCGGCGGACGTCCGGCGGGAACTCGGGGACTGGGACATTCCGGGTTACCGCTGCCTGGCCGTCGTCGCCAAGGGCTTGAGCACCACCACATTGCGCGCCGAGCGCCTCTCCGATCACAAACCCGTCATCCTCAAGGTTTTGCAGATCCAGAAAAACGGCGGCAATGCGACGGCGGTCAAACGCTTCACGCAGGAAATCGAAATCCTCTCCCGGCTGCACCATCCGCACGTCATCGAAATACTGGATCACGGCCACATCGGGGATCGCATCCATTACTACGCGACCGAATACATCCACCTGGGCGATCTCGCGCGCTGCATCGAGCGTGGCGGGGTGACCACGGCCAGGGCGCTGGACTACGTCTCCCAGATCGCCAGCGGACTGGAGGCCCTGCACCGGCAAAACATCGTTCACCGGGACGTCAAACCCAGCAACATCCTGTTCAAGGATCGCGATACCCTGGTGATCGCCGATCTGGGCATCGCCAAAAATCTGGCGGGCGTGGAGGCGCTGACCGTCATGGGGGACATCCTGGGCACGCCCTACTACATCAGCCCGGAGCAGATCAACAACAGACCGGTGGATCAGCGCACGGACATCTACAGCCTGGGCGTGATGTTTTACGAATTGCTGACGGGCAGGGTCCCCTACGCCGGCAATTCGCTGTTTGCCGTGGTCTACCAGCACAACCACGAGCCGGTGCCGAAACTCCCCCCGCCGCTGGCCCGCTATCAGCCGGTGCTGGAGCGGATGCTGGCCAAGTCGCCGGAACAGCGCTACTCGGACATGGGCGAGGTCATGAACGCCCTCGCCGCCGTGGGGACGTAAAGCCGGGGCGGCGGATCGACAATCATGCATGCGAAGACAGCCCATCGGGACCACAGCCTGGAAGAAGGCATACAGGTCGTCGCGCCGCCGGAAGACAGCACCGTCGAGCATTTCACCGAGCGCCATCCGCTGGTGCGGATCAGTCTGCTGGAAACCTTGTGCCAGTCCGCCGCCCAGGGTCAGATCATCTCCATGCTCGGCGCAGCGACCTGCCTGATGGCTTATTACGGCGAGGTTCCGGACCGGCTGTTGTTCCTCTGGCTGCTCGCCCTGGCGGTCGTTTCCGTCGCCCGCATCCGCCACGCCGGGCAATTTCTCGGGTCCGCCCTGAAATTCGAACGCATCGATCGCGACATGCGCCTGTTCAATGCCTGGGTGGTGGCGAGCGGGCTGGCCTGGAGCTTCGGCCTCATCGCCCTGCCGCCGGGCGACTCGCTCACCATGGTGGGCTTCTCGGTCATGATACTGCTCGCCCTCATCGGCAGCGCGGTGATCACCCTGAGCGCGCAACCCTCGAGCTTCGCGGCCTTCGCCTTCAGCAGTTCCGGGCCGGTCATCTTCTGGCTGCTCGCCACCCGCCCGTATTCCCAGCAAATGCTGGCGGTGCTGCTGCTCACCTACGTCGGCCTGATGTTCGCCCTGGCCAGCCGCCAGTACGGCTTCTTCCTGCGCAACGTCCTGCTGCGCCTGCATAACGAGAAACTGGTCCGGAAACTGCGCGACGACATGGTCCAGGAGCTGCACTTCAGCATGAAACTGGAGGAGAGCGAGCGGCGCCTCAGCGACCTGTTCGACAACGCCAACGACCTCATCTTCATCATCTACATCGACGGCACCTTCGCCTACGTAAACCGCAAGTGGCTGGAGACGCTGGGCTACACGGAGGCCGAACTGAAAAGGCTGAACTACCGGGACGTGCTGCACCCGGATGAAAGGAAGGCGAGCTTGGAGAACATGAGCAAGCTCCTGGCGGGCACCAATCTCACGCTGGAGTCCGTGCTCATCGCCAAGGATGGCAGGCAGGTCTACGTGGACGGCACGGTCAACTGCCTGTTCAACAACGGCAAGCCCTACCAAATCCGCGGCATCTACCGCGACATCACCCAGCGCAAGCAGGCCGAGGCCACGCTGTTCGACGAGCAGAAGAAATTCCAGAGCATCGTCAACAACGCGATGGACATCATCTACACCACCGACGCCCGCGGTTGCTTCACCTTCGTGAATTCGGTGGGCAGCCAGATCACCGGTTATTCCAGGGAGGAGCTGCTGGGCATGAACGCGCTCCAGCTGGTGCATCCCGGCCACCGCGGCAGGATATTGCGGACCTACCTCAAGCAGATGCGCAGGGGCGTCGCCACCACCTCCCAGCAATTTCCCATCATCACGCGCAGCGGCGAGACGCGCTGGATGCAGCAGAACACGCAGCTGGTGCTGGAAGGCGGGAAAGCCGCGGGCTGGCAGGCGGTGACGCGCGACATCACCGACCGGGTGCGGATGGAGGACGCGCTGGTGAAGGCCAAGGAAAAGGCCGAGCAGAGCAAGTCGGCCGAGGAGCAATTCATCGCGTCGGTGAGCCATGACATCCGCACCCCCATGAACGCGGTGGTGGGGTTTATCGACATATTGTCGCGGACACCGCTGGATCAGGCCCAGCAGGAATATCTGCGCAAGCTCGGGCACTCCTCCGACCTGCTGCTGCAAATCGTGAACGACTTGCTGGACATCAAGCGCATCCAGGCCGGCAAGATCGAATTTGTACGCGCCCCTTTCCTGCTCAAGGCGGTTCTGGACCGCCAGATCAGCATCTTTTCCAACCAGGCCGCCGCCAAGGGCATACAACTCATCTGCCGCCTCGACCCCGATGTTCCCGTGACGCTGATGGGCGACGAGGCGCGGCTCAGCCAGATCCTGCAGAACCTCATCAGCAACGCCATCAAGTACACGGAAACGGGGCGGGTCGAGGTCCGGGTCGGCGTCGAGAGGGCGGATGCATCACGCGCCCTGCTGCATTTCGCGGTCAGCGACACCGGCCTGGGCATCCGCAGGGACAAGCTGGCGTACATCTTCGACGCCTACCAGCAGGTGGATGCGCGACGCGACGCGCTCAAGGGCAGCGGACTCGGGCTCGCGATCTTCAAGAAGCTGGTGGAGTCGCAGGGCGGCAGCGTGACGGTGGACAGCGAGGTGGGGGTCGGCACCACCTTCACCTTCAAGCTCGAATACGACATCCCTCGCGAGCCGGTCCGCCCGCCCGCGGTGAAGGCGGACGAACGGCCGCTCAGCGAATTCAAATCGGTTTCGCTCCTGCTCCTCGATGATGAGCCCATGAACATTTTCGTGATCCTGAAATTCCTCGACGAATTCGACAACATTCACGTCACCACCGCCGACAACGGCAAGAAAGGGCTTGGCGAGTTTTCCCGGAATGACTATGATATCGTCCTGACTGACATCAACATGCCGATCATGGACGGTTATGAACTCGCCAGGCACATCCGCGAGGATTTTGACAAACCCAAGCGCGATGTCGTCATCGTGGCGCTGACGGCGGAACTGGCGCCGCAGGAGAAACTCCGGGCGGCCGGCATCGATGATTATCTGATGAAACCGTTCACCCGCGTCGACCTGTATCGTAAAATCCATGAAACGCTCAGCAGGCGGAGGAGCGTGTAGGCCGCGCCATCGCGGCGGCCGCGGGGACCCGCCATGGGACTGATCAGTCTGGAGACGCTGCAAAACACCTGTGCCGGCGATCGGGACATGATGGAGGAGATGTTGAAAATGGGACGTTTGTCGGTGACGACCGCCCTGACCGATATCGACGGCGCCCTCGCCGGGGGGCAATGGGATCTCCTCGCCCGCGCGGTGCACAAGGTGCGCCCGGTGCTGTCCTATTTCGGGATCGGGTCACTCAATGATGATTTGCTGGTCATCGAGCGCAATGCGAGGGAGAGAAAGGATGTGGCCGCCCTGCCGGCGATGATCAACGCCGTGACCGCGCGGTTGAAGGATCTCCTCCTCGAACTGGAACAGCAGCTGGCGGGCCTTCACGGCTAGCGCGGCGGCCCGAGTTTGGGAACGAAATCATGCCCAAGACCATCCTGATCGTCGACGATTCAAAATCCGTGCGCGCCGTGATCGGCACCACCCTCAAGATGGGGGGCTACAACACCATCACCGCCGAAGACGGCAGGGATGCGCTGATGAAGCTGGGACAAAAGGACATCGGCCAGGTCGATCTCATCATCACCGACGTCAACATGCCGAACATGGACGGCCTGGCTTTTCTCCAGCAGGTGAAAAAGCTGCCGCGCTACGCGAAGACGCCCATCTGCGTATTGACGACGGAGTCCGAGCAGAGCAAGGCGGAGCAGGAACTGAGCGCGATCAAGGACGCCTGGATCACCAAGCCGGTGCAGCCGGCGCACGTGCTGGACGTGGTGGGCGAACTGCTCAACCCCTAGCCGGTCGTGGAGGCAAATTTCAGCAAAAAAATGCGGGAGATTGATGCAAAACGTTGCGAGCAAGGCCAGCTGCTAGGCGCGACGATGCCGGGAAGCGAGACAGTACGAAGCAGTACCGCGGGCTTCCGAGTGAGGAGCGACACCGCGGATGGCCTTCGCGGTAGTTTTGCATCAACCTGCTAACTCCATTCCTTCCAGTTGATGCCCATCAACAAATCCTCGGTGCTTTGAAAACGCTCGTTGGGATCCTTGGCCAGCAGGCCGTCCAGCAGCGGCTGCAACGCGGTGTACGGCGGCGGCAGCAGCGGGATGGGGGCGTTGATGTGGCCCTCGAAAATCTGCGCCGGTGAACCGCCGGTGTAGGGATGCCTGCCGGTGAGCATCTTGTACATGATGACGCCCAGGCTGTAGAGGTCGCTGCGCTGGTCCGCCTCCCCGCCCAGGATCTGCTCCGGGCTGACGTAATACAAGGTGCCCAGCAGCGCGCCGTCAACGGTCAGCTGCTTGCGCAACGTGTCCGACTCCACCTCCTTGGCGATGCCGAAATCGGTGATGGCAAGCTCATGCTCGGTGCGGAACAGGATGTTGGCGGGCTTCAGGTCCCGGTGCACGATGCCCCTGGCATGGGCGGCGCCGAGCCCCTCGGCGATCTGGTGCAGGTACCGGATCGCGGTCTTGCCGTCGATCCGCTGCCGCAGGCGTTCGGCCAGATCGCCGTGCTCGAAATATTCCATGGCGATGTAGGCGAAGTTGCTGGCGAAGGCGCGCTCGTGAATCTGGACGATGTTCGGGTGTTCGATCTGGGCAATCAGCTTGTATTCCCGCATGAAACGGCGCAGCAGGACGGAGTCCTCCTTTTGCTTCAGGGACAGCACCTTCAGCACCACCTTGAGATTGTCCTCGTCCCGTTCGGCCAGGTAGATTGACGCCATGCCGCCCTCGCCGATTTTTTTGGTGATGGTGTAGCCCGGCACCATGATGGAGATGTCGGGCGGCTGGCGGGCCTTCCGCTCCTGGGTGGTGGTGAGCCGCGCGGTGGTGCTCGCAGTCGCCTCCCTCTGCGCGACGGACCCCGGCGTCACGGGGGCGGCGGCCGTCCTGGCCGTCCCCTCCACCGCCGGCCTCTGAACGGCGGGCGCCGGCCGGGCCGGCGGGGCCGTGGCGGACTGCCAGAGCTTCTGGCGGTCCTCGGGCGCGATGTATTCCGTCTTTTCTCCGGCCGCCGGAACGGCGCGTTTGAGGGCCTCACGCCTGACCTCCATGGCCTGCTGCACGGCCCGTGCGAAGGCTTCGGGGGTCATCTTGTTCTTGTCGAGAAACCCCTCCACCCCCACGGCCCTGGCCTTGGCGGCCAGTTTCTCGCTGGCATAGCCCGTGATCATGATCACGCACGGCAGGCGGGGTTCGCCCTTCAGGCGCAGCAGCCAGTCCAGGCCGTTTTGATCCGGCAGGCCGAGATCAAAGTCCAGCAGCAGCAGGTCATAGCGGCTCCAGTTGAAGGAGACCTCCGGCAGGCCGCATCGGGGGTCGTACATCTCCAGCACCGCCTCGGGCCAGGAGGCCTGGGCGCAGAAACGCACCAGCACCTCGACGTCCTCGGAGTCGTCGATGATCAATATCCTCTGCAATGCGACCGGCTTCATGTCACTGATTCAATTCCACGGCATGAACAATGGGGACCCCCTCGTGGATCACCGCAGGCCGCCGGCGATCAAAACAGCGTCACGTCCCCCTTGTTCAAGGACTCTTGTTTTGCGGGATGGCTCAGCATCAGCGCCTGCCGCGTCTTCTCGATCTCCTCACGGCAGGCCGCCACCACCTCCAGCAATCCGCGGCCGTCGCCGGCGCACGCGGACGGCAGCCCGTCCATGCGCGCCTGCAACGCCTGCATCAACCGCTGCATCTCGGTGATGCGCTGGCGCGAATGCAGGATGAGCTGCTGGACGATGTCCTCAAATTGCAGCGAAATGACGGCCTGGACCACGATCGAACTGATCTGGTGGGTGGATGCCAGCAATGACTTCATCTCCCTTCCCACCCCGGTGCCGGCATCGCCCGCCGCGCGCGATTGCAATTCCTCCGACTGGCGCACGATCTTGTCGCTCATGGCATTGAAGCTTTTGTGCAGGCTGGCGACCGCCTCCTGCACCAGCCGGCTCATGCGCGACAGCTCGCCGTCGAGCAGGTCCTGCTCCTCCCGGATGAATTCGTTCACCCTCAACACCAGATCATGAACGGCGTCAAAGGCGGATTGCTTGGAGTCGTTGATCATTGCCGGTGGTCGCGCAAACGCCTTCTCACTTCCAGGAACGCGGGAATGTGGGGAATGGATACGGCACCATAAACGAACAGGCGAGGCATAATCAAGGTGATCCGTGACGCCGCGGGCCGGCATGGGACCGGCCGCCAGAACCAGTCACCCCGTGCGCCAACCTGCACCGTCCCGCGGCAATGGTGTTCAGTCCTGCAACTCCTTCAATCCCGCCATGATGGCCGCCGGAATCTGCCCCAGCGGAACGACTTTCTGCGCCGCGCCCAGTTTCACCGCCTCGCCCGGCATGCCCCAGACCACGCTGCTCTTCTCGTCCTGGGCGATGGTGATGGCGCCGGCCTCGCGCATTTCACCCAGCCCGCGCGCCCCGTCGGCGCCCATGCCGGTCATGATGATGCCGATGGCGTTCCTGCCCGCCGCCTGCGTCACCGAGCGGAACAACACGTCCACGGAGGGCCGGTGCCGATTGACCGGCGGCCCGTCGCTCAGGCTGCAGCGATAGCGCGCGCCATCGCGGCGCAGCAGCAGGTGCCGGTCGCCGGGCGCGATGTAGACGTGACCGGGCATGACCTGCAATCCGTCGCTCGCCTCCACCACCGTCATGGCCGAGGTCCGGTTCATGCGCTGGGCGAAGGCGCTGCTGAACACCGGCGGTATGTGCTGGGTGATCATGATTGCCGGCGAATCGGCAGGCATCTGTTCCAGGACCTCCTTGATGGCCTCCGTGCCGCCCGTGGATGCGCCGATGGCGATGATCTTGTCGGTCGTCTTCATGATCTTGATGTTGGCGGGGCGTTGCAGGATCACCGTGGCGGAATACTTCGAATCGACATCCAGCGCGCCCGCCGCGGAGCGGGATTCCGGCTTCATCTCCCCGTTGGCGGCCGGCCGGCCCGCCCTTGCCGTGACCTTGACCGCCGCCGCATTTTTGATCTTCCTGATGATCTCCTCGGCGTAGTCCTGCAAGAGGTTGGCGACATCGACCCTGGGCTTGCCGATGAAATCCACCGCCCCCAGCGCCAGCGCGTCCAGGGTGGTTTCGGCGCCCTCCTGCGTGAGACTGGAAATCATCACCACCGGCATGGGCCGCAGGCGCATCAGCTGGCGCAGGAAACTGAGGCCGTCCATCCTCGGCATTTCCACGTCGAGGGTGAGCACATCCGGATTCAATTCCTTGATCTTCTGGCGGGCGATGTGCGGATCCATGGCCGCGCCCACCACCTCGATATCCGGATCCGAATTCAGCATCTCGGTCAGCAGTTTCCGCACCAGCGCGGAATCGTCAATGATGAGCACGCGTATCGACTTCATAAGGTGACAAAGTAAAAAGCCGGATCGTCATTTTCCGAACAGTTCGACGCCGCCTTCAACCGGGATGTGCTTCAACGTCTCGATGTAGCTCTGCTCACGCCGGTAGATGGTGTCATTGTGCGTCTTCAGCAGCTTCTTCACCCGGGCCCGTCCGGTGGCGGGGAAATATTCCAGCTTCCGCGGGTACTCGCCGCCCAGGTCCTCCGCCCTGATCTCGAGATTCTCCGTGCGCAGGTATTTCTTGATGAAATCGATGTTGTCACGCCCGATGTCCATGGCGATGTTGAGCAGCCTGCCGCCGCCAAACACCTTCACCTCGAGGTTCTCACGCCGGCCCCCGTGTGCGAGAATGGCGTTGATCAGGCGCTCCATGGCGACGTTTCCATAACGGGCGGCGGTGTCCACGGGGCTGTCGCGCCAGGCATCGCTTTTGTACCGGCTGTCGGCGGGAAGCATGAAGTGGTTCATCCCGCCGACGCCGATCTTCCAGTCGCGGATGCAGGCCGACACGCAGGACCCCAGCACCGTGGTGATGATTTCGTTGTGCGTGGTCACGTAGTATTCGCCCTGCACGATCTTGGCGGCGTAAATGTTGTGCCGGTGATCCCAGTAGCGGTTGATGTTCTCGAAGCCGGGCAGCGCCTGCGGAAGGCAGTCATAAATGGCGGACGTGTTTTTCAGCTGCATCAGCCCGTCTTCCGGTAGATGGTGGGCCCCACCAGCCTGAAGCGATTGGAGAGGCCGAACAGGCTTTCCGAGTGGCCGATGAAGAGATGGCCGTTGGAGGACAATATCCCCGCGAACCGGTCGAACAGTTTCCTCTGCATTTCGCGATCGAAATAGATGACCACGTTGCGGCAGAAAATCACGTCGAAGGGGCCGTGCATGGGCCACGGTTCCTTCAGGTTGACCTGGCGGAAATAGATGCGCTCCTTCAATTCCGGCAACACGCTCACAAGACCCTCGTTCCTGCCGATTCCCACCCTGAACCAGCGGCTGCGTCGCGCCGGCGACACCTTTTCAATCTGCTTGAGATCATAAATGCCACGTCGCGCCCGTTCCAGTATATGCGTATCGACATCCGTTGCCAGCACGCGGACATCCCAATTCTGCAGCGCCGGCTGCTCACGGAGCACGATTCCCAGGGAATAGGCCTCCTCGCCCGAGGAGCAGCCGGCCGACCAGACCCGCAGCCGGCGGCTGCCGGCGCGGATTTTCTCCTCCATCAGTTCCGGCAGCACCGTCTGTTCCAGGTATTCGAAATGGTGCGCCTCCCGGAAAAAGAAGGTGACGTTGGTCGTGATCGCGTTGACACAATGGACCTTCTCCTCCTCGTCGCCACCGCGCAACAAATCGCAATACTGCCGGAAGGATCGCAGCCCCAGCGCCCGCAGGCGCTTGGCCAGCCTGGCGTACACCAGCTCCCGTTTGGCGGACGTCAGCCGGATGCCGGCCTGATCACCAATCAGGGCGCAAAGGTAATTGAAATCCTCATCCGTCAACTCAAACCGGCTGAAAGTCACATTCTGCTGCATCGCAAATGCATCTCCGGGACGCCGGCTCATGACTGCAGGCTGAGCAGCCTGGCGAGGCCCAGCAACTGGGCGGTATTGAGCAGCGTCTCCGAGATCCCGCTCCAGTGGATGACCGCGCCGTGGGCGCGGGCGGAACGCACGAATGCCAGCAATACCTGCAGGGCGGCGCTGTCCACCGATTCAACCCGCGAGCCGTCCATGACGATCTCGCCGCCGTGGCCGACGTACGGAAGCAGCCGTGACTTGAGGGCGGCGGCCTCGGCGATGGTGATGACGGGTTCGAGAACGATGGGGACATGCCCGTCGGGAGGCGCGGCGGACTCGCCGGATCCAGGGGCGGCGGTGGCGGTGGACGCCTGCCGGACAGCGCCCGTCGCGCCATCATCTCCGCGCCGCCCGGGCCGGTGCGGCCGGGATTTTTTCTTTCCGGCCATTACGCAAGTCCCTCGTGCAGGAAGACCGCGGTCATGATCGATGGGGAGGGGTTCACGCGATTCAAACCGCGATCCGCACGGCCTTTCCGGCGCGGATCATTTGAATGAGGCCGGGGACATCGATGATCATGGCGACGGTGCCGTCCCCGAGTATGGTGGCGCCGGAAAGCCCGCCCACCTGCCGGTAGTTCGCCTCCAGGCTCTTGATGACCACCTGCTGCTGCCCCAGCACCTCGTCCACGAACAACGCCGCCCGTTGCTCCCCGGCCTCCACCACCACCAGCAATCCCCGCTCCAGTTCGCTGTTGCCGGAGGGGATGGAAAACCACTGGTACAGCCGGATCACCGGGATGTATTGATCACGGAAACGATACACCTCGTTCTTGCCGGTGACCTCGAGCACGCTGGACCTGCGGGGCTGGATGGACTCCACGATGTTCAACAACGGGACGATGAAGACCTCCCGCCCGATGCGGATCAGCTGCCCGTCCAGAATGGCCAGTGTCAGCGGCAGCTTGATGTTGAAGGTGGATCCCCGGCCCGGCTCCGACGCGAGTTCAATGTGGCCGCCCAGGTCGTTGATGTTGCGCCGGACGACGTCCATCCCCACGCCGCGCCCGGAGATGTTGCTGACCTCCGTGGCGGTGGAAAAACCGGGCTGGAAAATGAGATTCTGGATCTCCGCCGTCGTCAGCTCCTCGTTCTCCGCCACCAGACCGTGTTCCCGCGCCTTGGCCAGTATCCGTTCCGGGTTCAGCCCGGCGCCGTCGTCGCTGATCCTGATGATGATGTTGCCCCCCTCCTGATGCGCGCTGACCTCGATGAGCCCCTGCGCCGGCTTGTCCGCCGCCAGACGCGCCTCCGGCTTTTCTATGCCGTGATCCACCGCGTTGCGTATCAGGTGGACCAGCGGATCGGAGATCTTCTCCAGGACGGTCTTGTCCACCTCCGTGCTGTTGCCGCTGATCTTCAACTCGACCTGCTTGCCCAGAGAACGGCTGAGGTCGCGCACCAGGCGGGGCAGCCGGTTGAAGGTGTAATCGATGGGCAGCATGCGGATGCGCATGGCGTGATCCTGCAGCTCGTTGGTATTGCGCTCCAGGATCCCCACGACCCATTTCAGTTTTTCGGCCCTGTCCTCCAGCGCGTGATCCGACGCAATGCGGGTGAGGATGGACTGGGTGATCACCAGCTCGCCCACCAGATTGATGAGGCCGTCGATCTTGTCGATGTTGACGCGGATGGAGGCCTGCTCCTGGGCCCGGCTGGCCTCGGCCTCCGGCTCGCCCGCCTCCGGTTCGCGGCGTTTGCGCCGCTCCACCCGGTGCCGCCGCTCGCCCAGCAGGGTGATCTGCAGATCGCAATCGCCCTCCACCCAGGCGAACAGCTCGCGAATGCTGGCCTCGGTCGTCTCGCCGGCCTTTAGGTACAGCTCCCAGTCCAGATGAAGCTCCTCCGGATCCAGCGCCGCCAGATCGGGCACCCGCTGCGCGTTGGCCCTGACCGTCAGCCCGCCCGCGGCCTGCAGCTCGCGAAAAATGCGGTAGGGGTCGTTGCCGGTCTTCAGCAAATGCGGGCGCGGGATGAACTTGATCTGCCAGCGGGCCTCGCCCTCGTCGTGCGCCTCCCTGGGCAGCGTGGCGAGCCGCTGCTCCAGCGTCCGCACCCGCTGCATGTCCATGGCCCTGCCGCTCCTGCTGCAATCCAGCATGTAGCGCAGCCCGTCCACCGATTCCAGCAACAGATCGATCAGCTCCTGGGTCACGCCGCGTTTGCGATCGCGCATCTCGTCCAGCAGCGTTTCCAGAATGTGCGTGAAGTGCGCCACTTCGTTGAAGCCGAAGGTGCCGGCGCCGCCCTTGATGGAATGCGCGGCGCGGAACACCATGTTGATGACCTCCAGATCGGGGGCGTCCGTCCGCAGATTGAGCAGGCCGGACTCCATGGTCGTGAGTCCCTCCGCGCTTTCCTCGAAGAAGAGGTCGTGAAACTGGGACAGGTCAAAATCCACGGCCATGGATCACGTCCCCGGGTTGGTTGAAATCACGACGATGCGCGAACGCGGATCAGAGCACCCTTTTCACCGTCTGCAGGAGGTGTTCGGGATCAAAGGGCTTCACGATCCAGCCCGTGGCCCCCGCCTGCTGTCCCTGCTGTTTCTTGTCCGCGCTGTCCTCGGTGGTCAGGGTGCGTATGGGGATGTATTTGTAATTGGGGAGCTTGCGCAGCTCGCGGATGAGGCTGAAGCCGTCCATGTTCGGCATGTTGATGTCGGTGATGACCAGGTTGACCTGATGGGCGCGGGCGAAGGCGAGAGCCTCCACGCCATCGGTGGCCTGCGACACCTCGTATCCCCCGGATTTCAGCGTGAAACCGACCATTTCCCGCATCGAGGCCGAATCATCCACCAGCAGTATCTTGATCTTCTTCCTGTCAGCGCCCCCTGGTTCCATAGCTGTTGTCCTCGTTCAATGGAAGATCCGCATCCGGCACGCGCCGGGCTCCCGTGGCTATTGCCCCTTGTCGATCTCGCTGAAAAGACCCGCGTTGATCAGCTTGTCGATGTCGAGCAGAATGATCATGTTTTCGCCCAGCGACACCAATCCCCTGACAAAGTCCGTGCTGATGACGCCGCCCAGATCCGGCGCGGGGCGGATTTGATCGTCGTTGATGTTGTAGACTTCCGACACGGCGTCCACCACCACGCCGACGACGCGCTCCCTGTCGGCGCTGGAGACCTTGACCACCACCACCACGGTGGTGGGCCCGAACTCGCGGTGCGGAAGGCCAAAGCGGCGCCTGAGGCAGATGATGGGAACCACGGTGCCGCGAAGATTGATGACGCCCAGCACAAAGTCCGCGGCGTTCGGCAGCATGGTGGGCTGCTCCCAGCAGCGGATTTCCTGCACCTTGTGGATGTCCACCGCGTATTCCTCGCCGGCCAGCATGAAGGTGAGATACTGGCTGGCGGCCTCCTCCGCCGTGGACTGCCTGCCGGCCGCCTGCGCCGCCGTGTTCATCGCCGATGTCTCCTCAAGGGATGGAAGCGGGTAATGACACAGATGATTTTAGATTAAAACTCCCGCCAGTCGCTATCATCCTGTTTCTGCGCCTTCTGAATGAGCGCGGGCTTCGGCGCCTTCCTGCCCTCCTCCACGGTGGCATGCGGCCCCTTGCCAAGGGCGGCGGTCTTGGGCGGCGCAATCGGCTGCACCGCCGCGCTCTTGGGCAGTTGCTGCGCCATTTTTTCATCCACCTTGAAGAACCCGACCATGGCCATGAGCTCCTGCGCCTGTGCGCTGATGGATTCGCTCGCGCCCGCGGCTTCCTCCACCAGGGCGGCATTTTGCTGCGTCATCTCGTCCATCTGCAGCACCGCCTTGTTCACCTGCGCGATCCCCGAGGACTGCTCCTGGCTTGCCGCCGCGATTTCGGCCACGATGTCGCTCACCTTTTTCACCGAGGTCACGATTTCCTCCAGCGCCTTGCCGGCGTCGTTGACCAGTTTCGCGCCATCCTTGACCTTGACCACGCTGTCCTGGATCAGACCTTTGATCTCCTTGGCCGCGGTGGCGCTGCGCCCAGCCAGATTGCGCACCTCCGAGGCCACCACGGCGAAGCCGCGCCCCTGCTCGCCCGCACGCGCGGCCTCCACGGCCGCGTTCAGGGCCAGCAGATTGGTCTGGAAGGCGATTTCGTCGATCACGCCGATGATGTCGGCGATCTTGCTGCTGGAGGCGGTGATTTCGTTCATCGCCGTCACCGCCCGCCCCACCACGGCGCCGCCCTTGTCCGCCTGTTCGCGCGAAGCGGAGGCCAGCTGATTGGCCTGCTGGGCGTTGGCCGCGTTTTGATCCACC
Source organism: Gammaproteobacteria bacterium (assembly GCA_021324815.1). GTDB lineage: Bacteria > Pseudomonadota > Gammaproteobacteria > JAJPIJ01 > JAJPIJ01 > JAJPIJ01. The sequence goes on along the minus strand of JAJPIJ010000008.1, from coordinate 6,382 downwards.
GTCCCCGTCATCTCCTCCATGCTGGACGCCACCTCCTCCAGATTCGAGGCCTGCTCCTGGGTGCGCTGGGAAAGATTGGCGTTGCCCTGCGCCACCTGATCCGCCGCCGCGCCCACCTCGTTGGCGGCCGCGCGGATGCCGTTGATCACCTGCGCCAGCCTCAACTGCAGGTCGTGCAGCGAATTGAACAGCCGGCTGATCTCGTCCTTGTCGTCATTCTCGAACAGTTCGATGGTGAAATTGCCCTTGGAGAACTGCTTGATGACCGACACCAGGCCGTCGACGTTGTGGGAGATGTAACGGGTGATGAACGAGGCGATCAGAATGGTGATGATCATGCCGATCAGGACATTGGCCAGGGCCAGGTATTTCTTCTTGTTGAAATGGTCGATGCGGGTCTTGAGCAAATCGTCGAAAACGGACAGGTTCATGTCGTTGAACTTCACGGCGGCCGCGACGGCATTGCTGCCCGCTTGATACAGGTCCTGCGCGCCGGCGGCGGGCGCATCTCCCGTCGCGCCGCCCCTGCCGGCGCCGCGCGCGATTTCGCGGTCCACCATCTCGGTGAACCGGGCCGTCTGGTTCATGAATTCATCCAGCGCGCCGGACAGCGCCGACTTGAGGGCGGGGTTGTATTCGAAGGCGACCCCCATGCCCCTTTGCAGCAAACTGGCCTGGTTGCGCAACAATACGACCATCGTGGAAAATTCTGCGCGGCTGTCGTCCGTCTGCGCCTTCAAAAGCCCCACCGCGGCCTTTTCCCGCAGCGCTTCGATGATTTCAAGCAGCGCGGGCATTTTTGAAATCACCGCCGCCGCCAGGTAGGAACCGTCCAGCTCCTGGTCGAGCACCAGATTGGAGGTGTCGCCGACCTGCGTGATGAGCGTGGTGATGTCGGAGATAAGGGCGGTGTGCCGCTTGAAGCTCTCCTCCGGCTTCAGGCTGCGCGTCTGATCCTTGAGATTTTCCCAGCCGGTTTTGACCGCCGTCCAGCGCTCGCCGGTCTTGAGGCCGCGGCCGTACAGGGCCTCCACCGCCGCCACCTGTTGCAGGTCGGCGTTGATGGCCTGTTCCTTGGCATCGAGACCGGCGCTCATCCCGGCGTCGCCGGCCAGCAGCATGCCGGCCATGCTCCGGTGTTCCATGACGTGCACCAGCAGCCCGTACACCGGCTTCAGATACTCGGTGCCGATGATTTCCTGCCGGGCCATGTTGATGCTGACGTTTTTCTCCTCCACCAGCAGATAAATGAGGTAGGCCGCCGGCACCATGAGAACGGCGACCATCAACGCCAGTTTCTGCGCCAGTTTCATTCTATTCAATATGTTCATAGGTGTTTCTTCTCGTCATCAGCCAATACACAGAGTTGAACGGTCCGCGTGGATTGCCAGCATCCGCAAGGTTCATGGGCGGTGCCGATGGAATGGCCCGCTGCGTGCAGTCCGGAATCCTCCCCTGGGGATCGCCCGTGAACCGGGTCTGGTGCTCAATTTTTTACATCATATGACAAACATAGCACAGATTTTTGCCGGCCACTGCGTGCGCCGCAGCATTAATCAGGGCTGGTCAAACGGATGTCGAAGGATGATGGTATCGGCGCGATCGGCGCCGGTGGAGATGATGTCCAGCGGCGTTTCCACCGCCTCGGCGATCCGCTCGAGATAGGCCCGCGCGTTCCTCGGCAGATCGGCGTAACGGCGTATGCCCAGCGTGGACTCCTTCCAGCCCGGCCACTCCTCGTAGATCGGCTCGCAGCCCGCCAGTGCCTCGGCGTTGGCGGGCAGTGTCAGGAAGGTTTCGCCGTCACGACGATAACCGGTGCAAAGACGGATCGTGTCCAGGCCGTCGAGGACATCGAGCTTGGTGATGCACAGGCCGGACAGGCTGTTGATCAGCCGCGAGCGGCGCAGCGCCACGGCGTCGAACCAGCCGCAGCGCCGCCGGCGGCCGGTGGTGGCGCCGAATTCGTTGCCGCGCTTGGAGAGGTATTCGCCCACGTCATCCGTGAGTTCGGTCGGGAACGGCCCGCCGCCGACGCGCGTGGTGTAGGCCTTGGTGATGCCGAGCACGTAGTCGATGCAGCGCGGTCCCACGCCGCTGCCGGTGGCGGCGTTGCCCGCGGTGGTGTTGGACGAGGTGACGTAGGGATAAGTGCCGTGATCGACGTCGATCAGGGTGCCCTGCGCGCCCTCGAACAGCACATTGCCCCCCCTGGCCTGATGCGCCGCGATGCGATCGGGAACATTCGCGATCATGGGCACCAGCATTTCGGCGTTGCGCATCGCCTCGTCCAGGCATTGCTGAAAGTCCACCGGTGGCTGCTTGTAATAGTGCTGCAGGGAGAAATTGTGGAAATCGAGCACCTCCCCCAGCTTGGCGGCGAAGCGCTCGCGGTGCGGCAGGTCGCCCACCTTCAAGGCGCGGCGCGCCACCTTGTCCTCGTAGGCCGGGCCGATGCCGCGGCCGGTGGTGCCGATGGCGGCCTTGCCCTTGGCCAGCTCGCGCGCCTGATCGAGCCTCACGTGATACGGCAGGATCAGCGGGCAGGCATCGCTCAGGAAAATCCGCGGACGCGCGGCGATGCCGTTTTTCTCCAGCGCGGTGATCTCCTCGACCAGCGCCTGCGGGCTGACGACCACCCCGCCGCCGATCAAACACTCCACACCGTCGCGCAAAATCCCCGAGGGAACCAAATGCAGCACGGTCTTTTTGCCGTTGACCACGACCGTGTGTCCCGCGTTGTGGCCGCCCTGGAAACGCACCACGGCGCTCACGCGATCGGTGAGCAGATCCACCAGCTTGCCCTTGCCTTCGTCCCCCCACTGGGTGCCGATCACGACGACGTTTTTGCCCACGTTGGCCGTCCGCTTGAAAAGGGAGCGCTTACAATTTGACCACGCGCCATCCGCCCCGGCGGCGCACGAGCCTGTGCGTGCAGCCCGTCTCGTCCGCGCCGTTCCGCCGGCCGGGCAGATCCATGATGACGCGTGTGCCGCGGCGGCGCAGCGCCGCGATCATTTCATGCAGCGCCGCGTCCGTCGCCGCCGGCGGCGCAAGGATGCAGCGGCCCGCGGCGCGGGGCGGCTTCCTCCGGCGCAGCAGGCGCAGCAGATCGAGACTGAAACCGGTGGCGGGACGGGCGCGACCGAACACCCTGCCGATGTTGTCGTAGCGCCCGCCCCAGGCCAGCGCCTGTCCCTCGCCGGGGTGATAGGCGGCGAACATGACGCCGGTGTGATAGTGGTAGCCGCGCAATTCGGCCAGATCAATGTGCAGCGTCACCGCCGGCAGCCGGCGCTTCAGCAGGCCGGCGATGCGGCGCAGGTCCTCAAGTGCGTGCATCACCTCCGCACCCGCGCCCCGCAGCTGCCGCCGGGCCCGGCCCAGCACGGCGCCGCCGCCATTCAGGCCGGTCAGGGCCAGCAACATGCCGCGCACAGACGCCGGCAGCCGCCAGGCACGGGCTGATTCCATGATTTCCGGCGCCGCCTTGCGCTGCAGGAGCAAGAACAGCTCCATCTCGCGATCGGGGTCCAGACCGGCCTTGCGCGCGAGGCCCCGGAAAATGCCGATGTGGCCGATGTCCAGGCACAGCGGCTTCACGCCCGCCAGCGTCAGAATATCGCTCATGAGGCAGATGATTTCAGCGTCGCTTTCGACGCCGTCGTGGCCGTACAGCTCGGCGCCCAGTTGCAAGGGACTCCGGCTGCCGCCCGGCGTGGCGGCATGCGAGTGCAGCACGGTGCCGATGTAGCACAGCCGCGTGGGCGCGTCGCGGTGGAGCCGGTGGGCGTCGATGCGCGCCACCTGCGGCGTCATGTCGGCGCGCACGCCGAGCAGGCGGCCGCTCCGCGGATCGGTCAGCTTGAAGGTCTGCAAATCCAGATCGCGGCCCATGCCGGTCAACAGCGCCTCCAGATGCTCGACGAGCGGCGGCGCCACCAGCTCGTAGCCCCAGGCCTGCAGCCGATCGAGCACGCGGCGGCGCAGCGCCTCCAGCCACCCGGCCTCGGGCGGCAGGATTTCCTCCACGCCCTCGGGCAACAACCAGCGGTCATAAGGCATCATCTCACTCCATAGATGAGGGCGAGGCCGGATACCATCGACAGCAGCCCCAAGGTCCGCAAAACCGGATCGCGCAGCTGCGCGGCCATGAAATACACCCGCCGCATGGCCGCGGGGTACACAAACGGGCCGATGCCCTCCAGCACCAGCATCAGCCCCAGGGCAATGAAGAATTCCCGCCACGCGCTCATGTCGGCCACTCAGGGGGCGGGCGGGGCGCCGTCATTGAAGTACTTCAAAAACCGGTTGTCCGGGCTCAACAGCAGCACGTTGCTCCTGCCCGAGAGCCCGTTTTTGTAGGCGCTGAGACTGCGGTAAAAATCGTAGAACTCGCGATCGGCGCCGTAGGCCTCCGCGTAGATCTCCGCCGCGCGCGCGTCGCCCTCGCCGCGCACCCGCTCGGCGTCGCGGTAGGCGTCGGCGAGGATGATGGTGCGCTCGCGATCGGCGTCGGCGCGCACTTTTTCCGCCGCCTCGGCGCCGCGCGAACGGAAATCACGCGCCACCCGGTCGCGCTCGGCGCGCATGCGGCCGTATACCGAACCGCTGACCTCCGCCGGCAGGTCGATGCGCTTGATGCGCACGTCCTCGATCTTGATGCCGAGATCGTGGCTGGTGGTGGCGTCCACCGCCTGGGTGACGATGTTCATGATCTCGCCGCGCTCGCCGGAAACCACCTGCTGCACCGAGCGCTTGCCGAATTCCTCGCGCAGCTTGGAATTGATCGCCTGGTACAGCAACTGCCCGGCGCGGCCCTCGTCGCCCTGCGTCGCCCGGTAATACTTCGCCACATCGACGATGCGCCAGCGCACGTAGGAATCGACGATGACGTCCTTTTTCTCGTTGGTGAGAAAGCGCTCCGGCTCGCCGGCATCGAGGCTCAGGATGCGACGCTCCACGCGCCGCACCTGGTTCCACGGCCATTTGAAATGCAGGCCCGGCGCGTAGTCCGATCCCACGATGCTGCCGAAATTCAGCAGCAGGGCCTGCTGGCGCTCGTCGACAACGAACACGCACGACCAGCCGAGAAGGACGACCGCCAGGATCAGCCACAACCGCTGCAGCGGTCTCATGTCAGCGCGCCTCCCGTTCCCGTCCGTCGCCGCGCGAACGCGATTCGCCCGTGGCAGGCGGCGGTTCCGCCTTCTCGGTCGCCCCCTCCGGCGCCGCCACGGGCGGCGGCAGGGCCGGTGCCGGCGTCTCCGCGGCGCCGGCGGGTTTCTCCAGCGGCAGATACAACAGCGGGCGGGCGCCGGAATCGTTGATGATGACGCGGGAGAGATTGCCCAGCACCGCCTCCATCGTCTCCAGGTACAGCCGCTGGCGGGTCACTTCCGGCGCGTGGCGGTATTGCTCGAGCAATTGCGTGAAGCGGGCGGTATCACCCTCGGCCTGCGCGATCACCTTGGCCTTGTAGGCCTCCGCGTCGGCCTGCTGGCGGGCCGCCGCGCCGCGCGCCTTGGGCAGGATGTCGTTCTTGTACGCCTCGGCCTCGTTGATCAGCCGCTGCTCGTCCTCGCGCGCCTTGATGGCGTCGTCGAAGGCGGCCTTCACTTCGTCAGGCGGCTTGGCCGACCGGATGTTGACGGCGTTCACCTGCAACCCGCATTGATAATCATCCAGTATGCGTTGCAGGGTCTCCTTGATCGAGCGCGCGATTTGGTTGCGGCCGTCGGTGAGAATGAAATCCATGGTGTTGCCGCCGATGATTTCACGCACGGAGGCCTCGGTGGCCTGGCGCAGCGTGCCTTCCGGCCCGCGCACCTTGAACAGGTAGTGATCCACCTCGTTCTCGCGCACCTTGTACTGCACCTCCAGCTCGATGTCGACGATGTTTTCGTCGCGCGTCAGCATGGAGGCCTTGTGCGTCATCGACTGCACGAGATCGGCGTTGACCTTTTCCACGTGTTCGATGGGCCGCGGCAGGCGTAGGCTCAAGCCCGGCGTGAGCGTGGCGACGTGCCTGCCGAAGCGCAGCACCACCCCGCGCTCGCCCGGCTGGATGACATAGGCGCACTCCATGACCAGCACGAACACGGCGAACAACAGCAGCAGCGGGAGATAGGTGGCGGCATTACCGCCGGTGGCGCGGCCCCGGCCGCCGCCGAACAGGCGGCTCAGCTTCTCCTGCATGCGCCGCACCATCTCCTCCAGGTCCGGCGGCCCGTCATCGTCCCGCCGCCCCCAGGGGGCGCGGCCATTCTGATCATCCCAGCTCATGCACCTCTACTCCGAAATGACAAGACACCGGTGGAAGGCTTGTGGGGGGTGAAAGAACAGGCAAATCATGGCGTTTTCCCGCCGCGATTGTACGGGC
>JAJPIJ010000031.1 GCA_021324815.1 Gammaproteobacteria bacterium | reverse complement strand
TGTCGCTGGGCCTGAAGCAATTGGGCGACGATCCGTGGGTCGATCTGGCGCGCCGCTACCCGGTCAAGACGCGGCTGTTCGGCAAGGTCACCAACATCGCCGACTACGGCTGCTTCGTCGAGATTGAGGACGGCGTCGAGGGCCTGGTGCATGTCTCCGAGATGGACTGGACCAACAAGAACGTGCATCCCTCCAAGCTGGTGCACGTGGGCCAGGAGGTCGAGGTCATGGTGCTGGACATCGACGAGGAGCGCCGTCGCGTGTCGCTGGGCATCAAGCAGTGCCAGCCCAACCCGTGGGAGGACTTCGCCGGCAAGCACAACCGCAACGACCGGGTCACCGGCGTCATCAAGTCGATCACCGATTTCGGCATCTTCATCGGCCTGGAGGGCGGCATCGACGGCCTCGTGCATCTCTCGGATCTGTCCTGGAACGAGAGCGGCGAGGAGGCGCTGCGCCGCTACAAGAAGGGTGATCAAGTCGAGGCCATCGTGCTGTCCGTGGACGCCGAGCGCGAGCGCATTTCGCTCGGCATCAAGCAGCTGGAGAAGGACCCGCTGTCGAATTATCTCGACGCGCACGAGAAGGGCAGCATCGTCAGGGGCGTGGTCAGGAGCGTCGATGCCAAGGGCGCCGTGATTACGCTGGCGGAGGGCGTCGAAGGCACACTGCGCGCCTCCGAACTGTCGCAGAAGGAGGTCGATGACGCCCGCAAGGTGCTGAAAGAGGGCCAGGAAATCGAGGCCCTGCTGGTGGGCGTGGATCGCAAGAAGCGCAGCCTGACGCTGTCCATCCGCGCCAAGGAAAGCCACGAAGAACAAGCCGCCATGCAGGAGTACGCCCAGGAAAAGGACGCGGTGACCACCCGTCTGGGTGATCTTTTGAAAAAGAAGCTGGATGCAAAGTAATTCCTGACGTCCGGCGCCGCGGCGATGGGCCGCGGCGCCGCGCCATCCGGGAAGCAGGTCAGGTAGAAGGGGGGACGCATGACCAAATCGGAACTGATCGAAATACTCGCCGGCAAGCAGACGCAACTGGGACACCGCGATGTGGAGCTGGCGGTGCGCACCATGCTGGAACACATGGCCAGCACGCTGTCGCAGGGATCGCGCATCGAGATTCGCGGCTTTGGCAGCTTCTCCCTGCATTACCGGCCGGCGCGCGTGGGCCGCAATCCCAAGTCCGGCGAGCCGGTGATGCTGCCGGCCAAGCACGTGCCGCACTTCAAGCCCGGCAAGGAACTGCGCGAGCGCGTCAACATCCCCGCCGCGTCGGCGTAGACGCATCTTTGCGGGCCGCCGGCCTGCCCCTATACTCCCGCCATTGAAATTCACGGCGGAGACGTCCGATCGCTGATCCGCGGGGTGCCCTGATGGTGCGATTGCTGAAACTGTTCGTCTGGCTGCTGCTCGTGGCCGTGGGGTGGCTGTTGTACAGCCGCAATCCCGATGTCGTGACGTTTGACTACTATGTCGGCCGCGTCGAGTGGCCGCTGTCCGTGCTGGTGGCCGCGAGCCTGCTGGCCGGGGCGGTGCTGGCGGCGCTGGCCTCGCTGTGGCCCATATTCAAGCTCAAGCGCCAGAACTGGCGGCTGCGCCGCCAGTTGCTGCGCAGCCAGGCTGCGGTATCCTCATCTCCCTCCCCCGCCCCGACGACAGGCCCCCATGCCCTTCGATAGCATCGCGCTGCTGTGGCTGCTGCTGCCGGTGGCCGCCGCCTCCGGCTGGATGGCCGCCCTGCGCGGTGAACGGCAGCGGCGGACACAGGCGCGTCAGACCCGCCAGCGGCTCTCGCCGCACTACTTCCGCGGCATCAACTACCTGCTCAACGAACAGCCCGACAAGGCCATCGAGGTCTTCATCAAGATGCTGGAGATCGAAAGCGAAATGGTGGAGACCCACCTGGCGCTGGGCAACCTGTTCCGCCGCCGCGGCGAGGTCGATCGCGCCATCCGCATCCACCAGAACCTGATCGGCAACCGCAGCCTGTCGGAGGAGGAGCGCACGCTGGCGATGCTGGAGCTGGGCATGGACTACATGCGCGCCGGGCTGCTGGATCGGGCCGAGGAATTGTTCCGGCAGCTGCTGGACGGCGGCATGCACATCCGCCAGTCGCTGAAACAACTGGTCGACATCTACCAGCAGGAGCAGGACTGGAACAAGGCCATCGACACCGCCCGGCGCCTGGAGCAGGTCTCCGGCCGCAGCCTGCATCCGATGATCGCGCATTTCTACTGCGAGCAAGCCGAGGAAAGCTGGCGCCAGCGGGAGCCGGCGCGCGCGCTGCAGTTCATCGACACCGCCCTCGAGGTGGATCCCAGGTGCGTGCGCGCCAACCTGATGGCGGGCAGGGCGGCGGAGGACGCCGGCGATCTCGAGGCCGCGGTGGAGCGCTACCGGCACATCGAGGAACAGGACCCCGACTTCCTGCCCGAGGCCATGGACCCGCTGCTGCGTTGTTACCGCGCGCTGCACCGCATGGATGAATTCACCTTTTATCTGCGCGGGCTGGCGGAGAAGCACAACGCCATCACGCCCGTGCTGCTCTTGGCGGAACTGCTGGCCGAGCGCCAGGGCATCGACGCGGCGCTGGAATATTTGAGCAGTGCGCTGCACCGCCGGCCCAGCGTGCGCGGCCTGGAGCGGCTGGTGCATTACGCGCTGGCGCACGCCGAGGGGCGGGCGCGCGACAACCTGCTGCTGCTCAAGGAATTCGTCGCCAAGCTGCTGGAGAACAAGTCCGTGTACCGGTGCAGCCAGTGTGGATTCACCGGCCGCCTCCTGCACTGGCAGTGCCCCGGTTGCAAGAACTGGAACACCGTGAAGCCCATCCACGGCATCGAAGGCGAGTAGGCACCGCGAGTCGGCGAATTCCAAGCGATGATTGAACGATTCCGACTTCGTCATACCGCGGCGAAAATCCCCCCCTTCCCCCCTTTGAAAAGGGGGGACGAGGGGGGATTTCGAACGCCGCCGCATGACTGTCGGGTGCGGCTCTTATGATGCTTTCGCAGGGGCCGCGCATCATCGTGGCACTGGATTTTGCCGATGCCACTCAGGCGCTCAAACTGGCGCAACGGCTGGATCCGGAGCGCTGCCGGGTCAAGGTGGGCAAGGAGTTGTTCACGCGCGCCGGGCCGGCGCTGGTGGAGAAGCTGACGGCGGGCGGCTTCGCCGTGTTCCTCGATCTGAAATTTCACGACATTCCCAACACCGTGGCGGCGGCCTGCGCCGCCGCCGCCGATCTGGGCTGCTGGATGATCAATGTCCACGCCGGCGGCGGGACGGCGATGATGACGGCGGCCCGCGAAAGTCTGGAGCGGCGTCCGCGGCGGCCGCTGCTCGTGGCGGTGACGGTGCTCACCAGTCTCACCGCCGCGGATCTCGCCGCCATCGGAATGGCGGGAACTCCCGCGGAGGCAGTATCAAGACTGGCGGCGCTCGCTTTCCAGGCGGGTCTCGACGGCGTGGTGTGCTCGGCACAGGAGGTCGCGGCGCTGCGCCGTGAGTTGCCACGCGAATTCCTGCTGGTGACACCGGGCATCCGGCCGGTGGGCGGCGATGCCGCCGATCAAGCGCGCGTCGCCACGCCGGTGCAGGCCCTGCGCGCCGGCGCGGATTACCTGGTGGTCGGCCGGCCGATCACCCGCGCCGCCGATCCGTTGCAGGCCCTCGCCGCCATTGAACGCGAGATCGAGGATATCTGAGATTCACCCATGAGCTTTTCTGTTTTCGCTCCGCCGCGACCGTCAGGGCCGGGTGAGACGATCAGCTGGCGGCAGTTGCACGGCGGCGCCGAGGCGCTGGCCGTGGCGCAGGCCGCGCTGGCGCAGGCCGCGCCCGTGCTGGTATTGACGCCGGACGCGCTCGCCGCCGAACGACTGCTCACCGAGCTGCAATTCTTCCTGGGCGGCGCCGGCCGTCTGCCGCTGCTGCATTTCCCGGATCGGGAGACGCTGCCCTACGATCAATTCGCGCCGGCACAGGACCTCCTCTCCGGGCGGCTGGCGGTGCTGTCGCGTCTGCCGCGGCTTGAAAACGGCATCGTGGTGACGGCGGCGGCGACCGCCATGCACCGGCTCTGCCCGCGCGATTACGTTGACGGCCGGACGTTCGATCTGCGCCGCGGGCAGCGGCTCGATCGGGGGGATTTCCGCCGGCGGCTGGAGGCTTGCGGCTACCGCGCGGTGCCGCAGGTCACGGAGCACGGCGAGTTCGCCATCCGCGGCTCGCTCATCGACGTCTTTCCGATGGGCGATGCGGAGGCGTACCGTATTGACCTGCTCGATGACGTGATCGACAGCCTGCGGACCTTCGAGACGGAGACCCAGTGTTCCACCGGCACGGTGGAGGCGGTGCAATTGCTGCCGGCGCGCGAATTCCCGCTGGACGCCGCCGCCATCGGCGCTTTCCGGCAGGGCTGGCGCGCGCGGTTTGAAGGCAATCCGGCCGGGTCACCCGTGTACACCGACGTGAGCCAGGGCCTGTGCCCGGCGGGACTGGAATATTACCTGCCGTTGTTTTTCGATCGCACCGCCACGCTGTTCGATTACCTGCCGCCGGGCACCCTCGTCATCGAGGCGGCGGGCGTGAGTGAGGCGGCGCGCCATTTCCGGGATGAAATCGAAGATCGTTTTGAGCAGGGCCGCCATGACGCACGGCGTCCGCTGTTGCCGCCCGCCGATCTCTTTCTGGAGCCGGCGGAGTTTTCCACTGCCGCGGACGCTTTCCCGCTGATCAGGCTGGGCGCGGAGGCCCCGGCGGCCGGTGAAATTCAGTTCGGAACGAAACTGCCGCCGGCATTGCCGGTGGACGTGCATGCCCCGCAGCCGTTTCTGCTGTTGCGGCGGTTTCTGGACGATTTCCCCTGCCGCGTGCTGCTGGTCGCGGAGTCCGACGGCCGGCGCGAAACCCTGCTGGAATTGATGCGCGGACAGGATCTCACGCCCGAACTCGTCGATGACTGGCCGGCCTTCGCGGCGGGCGAAATGCGTCTGGGATTGACGGTGGCGCCGCTGTTCCGCGGCGCATTGCTCGAATCACCGCCGCTGGCGGTGGTGAGCGAGGCGCAGTTGTTCGGCGAGCGCGCCGTGCAGCAGCGCCGCGCCCGCCGCGCCGCCGCGCGTGATCCGGAGGCCATCATTCGCGACCTGGCGGAACTGCGCCCCGGCAGCCCGGTGGTGCACGAACAGCACGGCGTGGGCCGTTATCGCGGCCTCATCACCCTGACCGTCGACGGCATCCCCGGCGAGTTTTTGCACCTGGAATACGCCGGCGGCGACAAGCTGTACGTGCCGGTGGCCGCGCTGCAACTGGTGAGCCGTTATGCCGGCGTCGATCCCGAGCACGCGCCGTTGCACAAGCTGGGCGGCAATGCCTGGGCAAAAGCGCGTCGCAAGGCTGGCGAGCGCGTACGCGACGTGGCCGCGGAGTTGCTGGCGCTGCACGCCCGGCGCGCCGCGCGTCAGGGACACGCCTTCACGCTGGATCGGCACGCCTATTCCATATTCACCGAGGGCTTCCCGTTCGAGGAGACGCCGGATCAGGCGCGCGCCATCGACGAGGTCATCAGCGACATGACCGCCGGCAGGCCCATGGATCGCTTGATCTGCGGCGACGCCGGTTTTGGCAAGACCGAGGTGGCGATGCGCGCCGCGTTTGTCGCCGTCCACGACGGCCGCCAGGTGCTGGTGCTGGTGCCGACGACCCTGCTGGCGCAGCAGCACACCCAGACCTTCAAGGATCGCTTCGCCGACTGGCCGGTGCGCATCGAGAACCTGTCGCGCTTCCGCTCGCGCAAGGAGCAGGCGGCGGTGATGGCGGGCCTTTCCCGAGGCACGGTCGACATCGTCATCGGCACCCACAAATTGCTGGACGCGGATCTGCGCTGCAAGCGCCTCGGCCTCGTCATCATCGACGAGGAGCATCGCTTCGGCGTGCGTCAGAAGGAGCGGCTCAAGGCGCTGCGCGCGGAGGTGGACGTGCTCACGCTGACGGCCACGCCCATCCCGCGCACGCTCAATCTGGCGCTGACCAGCGTCCGCGACCTGTCGTTGATCGCGACGCCGCCGGCGCGGCGGCAGGCGGTGAAGACCTTCATCCGCGAGTGGGACAATGGTCTGCTGCGCGAGGCGTTGCTGCGCGAGATCGGCCGCGGCGGGCAGGCGTTTTTCCTGCACAACGACGTGGACAGCATCGAGGAGATGGCCCGCAAGGTGGCGGCGTTGCTGCCGGAGGCGCGCGTGCGCGTGGCGCACGGCCAGATGCGCGAGCGCGATCTCGAGCGCGTCATGCTCGATTTCTACCACCGCCACTTCAACGTGCTGGTCTGCACCACGATCATCGAAACCGGCATCGACATCCCGACGGCCAACACGCTCATCATCCACCGCGCCGACAAGTTCGGCCTGGCGCAGCTCTACCAGTTGCGCGGCCGCGTGGGCCGTTCCCATCATCGCGCCTACGCCTATCTGCTGGTGCCCTCCATTCGCGGCCTGTCGGGTGATGCCGCCAAGCGGCTGGAAGCAGTCGCCGCGCTGGAGGAGCTCGGCGTGGGCTTTACGCTGGCGACCCATGACCTGGAAATCCGCGGCGCCGGCGAGATTCTGGGCGAGGAGCAGAGCGGCCACATCCAGGAGATCGGCTACGGCCTGTACATGGAACTGCTGGATCGCGCCGTGGCGAGCTTGAAAAGTGGCAAAATGCCGGCGGAGGCGGAGGTTTCATCCGGCATCGAGATCGAATTGCACGCGCCGGCGCTGTTTCCAGCCGACTACCTGCCGGACGTGCATGCCCGGCTCATGCTGTACAAGCGCATCGCCGGCATCAAGGATGCCGGCGGCTTGATCGCGCTGCGCGAGGAAGTGATCGACCGTTTTGGCCATCTGCCGGAACCGGCGCAGAATCTTTTCCGAGTCGCGGAACTTAAATTGCTGTTACAGCCGCTCGGCGTGCGCAAGGCGGACCTGGGCGCGCATGGCGGGCGCGTCCTGTTCCACGAACGCCCGAACATCGATCCGCAGGCGGTGCTGCGGCTCATCCAGCAGCAGCCGCGCTGTTACCGGTTGGACGGCGCCGACAAGTTACGTATCATCAAGGAGCTGCCGGAATTCCAGATCCGCGTCGAGGAGCTGCGGCATCTGGCCGAGCGGTTCGGGATCCGGCAAGCCGCGTGATTGTTAGAAATGCCGCGGACGGTAAATCCCCCGACCGCCGCTGCGCGTCTGTCTGCCCCCTTTATCAAAGGGGGCGGCGAGTGTAATGAGCGGGGGATTTTACGGTGGTGTTCAATGTCCAATTCAATGATGTCTGCCTGATGGATATGACAAAGGAAAATTTCTGGCGGGCGGGATTGCTGGCCCTGGCCGTTTTCATTTCCCCGACGCTGCCTGCGGCGGCGGACTCCGGATATCAGGTGGAGATCATCGTCTTCGAGCGCAACGCCAAGGACGCCGCGGCAATACATGATGAAAGCAACAACAAGCCGCCACCGGACTACTCCAACGCCGTGATTCCCGGTACCGACAACATCGGCTTGCTGACGCCGAAACGGTTCCAGCTTTCGGGCGCGGAACAGAAGCTCAAGCGCTCCGGCCGCACGACGCTGGTGCACACCGGCTGGATACAGCGGCGCAGCGAGTCTCGCGCCGTGCGCATTACCTCAACCGCGACGGAAGCCGGCGACGCCACGCCGAGCGTGGATGGCGCAATGCGCCTGAAGGTCGGCGAGCTGCTCAACGTCGGCGTCGATTTGACCTGCCGCGACGGCGGCGACGTCACCTCGATCATCGAGACGCGCGCCGTCAAGTTCGGCGAGCTGCATTATTTCGACGGCGATCAATTCGGCGTCTTGATGCAGGTCACCCGCACCACCGGCAGCGAATAGCCGACCAAACCAAACGTAGTACGCCCCCTAGCGTTGTTGTTTCCCTACTAGTGGATTAGCATTTGGTTATAAGCAATGTGCCCGCATTGAAAAAGGAAACAAAATTGAGAGTACTGATAATCTTCTGGGTTTTATTCACGACTTCAATATCTTTCGCGGAGGAGCCAACTGAGATCTGCGGAAATTCCGTCATTTCTGTTGGTGATTCCTCCTTCCGTGTAGAAGAACATTGTGGAAAACCGACAGCTAAGGAGACTGTGTCCGGAGGGGGTGACGTAGGAGTTCGAGTTGAACGCTGGTACTACGAAAAAACTTCCATCCGCTTCGGACGAATATTTACAATCGTTGGTGGCAAAGTTGAAAAAATCGAAATAGAACAGTAGCAACACCTAGTCAATTCACGCCACCACACAACACCTGGGGACGCACTGAGGTATACCCGATTTCACGGACACCCAGATAGGCACATAATGCCGGAGGGGGTGTGCGATGAAAAAGCGTCAATCGTTCACGCGTGAGTTCAAGCTCGAAGCGGT
>JAJPIJ010000016.1 GCA_021324815.1 Gammaproteobacteria bacterium | reverse complement strand
GCACAGGAGGTGCGAGCGCGACGGCGCGGCCGTCGCGAAGGCATGGACGGATTCACTCCGGCCATGCCGTGGAGCTGCCGGGCAGGACGCCCGGTCAGCGACGAAAACAATGGGCCGTTAGCTCAGTTGGTAGAGCAGCTGACTCTTAATCAGTAGGTCGTAGGTTCGACTCCTACACGGCCCACCATTTAATCGATATGGCGCACTGATAAACCAGAAAAGTCATTCATCGAATCCTGCGAACTTTCGTGCCCGGTGTCATCGAGCACCCATGATGAACCGCAGCAGGCTGTCCGCCACTTCGGCGGGTGACTCTTCGGGCAGGAAATGTCCGCACGAAACCCCGGCGCCGAGAACATCGGTGGCCTGCTTCCGCCATAAGGCCGGCACGTCGTAATTCCTTCCGACAAACCCATTCCTTCCCCACAGGACGAGAAGGGGGCGGCGGATTCGGCGTTGCGCATCCTCCGCGTCATGCTGGAGATCTATCCCGGCCGCCGCGCGGTAGTCGTCGCAACTGGCGCGGATGGCGTCGGGATCGGAAAAACAGCGCAGGTATTCCGCCACGACTTCGGGATCGAATGCGGATTCATTGCCGAGGCTCCATCGCATCAGGCAACCCTTGAGCCATGCAGCCGGATCGGCGCCAATCATGCGTTCCGGCAGCGGCGGCGGCTGGATGAGGAAGAACCAGTGGAAATAAGTCGTGGCCATGGCCCGGTTGGTCGTTGCATACATCGCCGCGGTCGGCACGATGTCCATCACGCAGGCCGTGCTGACCCGCGATTCGTGATCCAGGCAAAGCCGGTGGACCACCCGCGCGCCGCGGTCATGGCCGGCCACATGGAACCGCTCGTGCCCGAGCACGGCCATCAACTCCGCCATGTCCCGCGCCATCGCCCGCTTGGACTGGTTTGACGCGTCCGGTTGCGACGCCGGCTTTCCGGAATCTCCGTAGCCCCTCAAGTCGGGAATCACCAGCGAAAAGGCATTCTCCAACCGGGGCGCCATCTTGTGCCACATCAGGTGGGTTTCGGGATAGCCGTGCAAGAGCAGAAGAGCGGGTTTGCCGGCGTTCTCACGCAGGCGCACGTGAATTCGCGTGCCGCCGACGTTGACAAGCCTCGCTACATAGGTGGGATCGAACAAGCCGGCTTCCCCGTTTCTTTCGTGGCATTGTTGAATGATAAAGCCCGGCTGTATTAGTATCTTCCACAAGCGGGGACCAGGCAGACTCCCCGCAGTCCAGGCGCTCCGACGTCCAAGTTCTGCCCTTCAACTCGGCACGGCCGGAGGAGGGCGCATGGATGTCAAATCATCTCACATTCCCGTTTCCAACACCGCTTCTGCACCGGCCGGACCCGCTTACGGTCTGGGGCAGATTCTGCTCTACGCCCTCAAGCTGGGCACCATCGGTTTCGGCGGGCCGGTGGCCCTCATCGGCTACATGTACCGGGACCTCGTCGAAACCCGGAAATGGATATCAGAGGCCGAATACAAGGAAGGCCTGACGCTCGCGCAACTCAGGCCGGGGCCGCTGGCGGCGCAACTGGCGATTTACCTGGGTTATGTCCATTACCACATCAGGGGTGCGACGCTGGTCGGACTCGCCTTCGTCCTGCCGTCATTCCTGATGGTGGTGGCTCTGGGCTGGCTCTATGTCCGCTTTGGCGGCCTCGACTGGATGCAGGCCGTGTTCTACGGCGTCGGCGCCGCGGTGATCGGCATCATCGCCATCAGCGCCTGGAAGCTCACCGCCAAAAACATCGGCAGGGATCGGTGGTTATGGGCAATCTACCTTGCGAGCGCGGTCATCACGGCCGCCACCGAATCGGAGAGTGTCTGGGTCTTCGTCATCGGCGGCCTGCTGGTGTGGTTGCTCAGGACGCCACCCCGGCGCTGGCACAAAGCCGGCACGATGAACAATCTCGTCATGCTGGCCGCCCAGTGGCCCGCCATCCCGGCACTGGACTGGCCGTTGCTGACGCAGATTGGTCTTTTCTTCGCCAAGGCGGGGGCGGTCGTCTTCGGCAGTGGTCTCGCCATCGTGCCCTTCCTGTACGGCGGCGTCGTCACCGGGCATCACTGGCTGACCGAGCGGCAATTTCTGGACGCGGTCGCAGTCGCCATGATCACGCCCGGACCCGTGGTGTTCACGGTGGGGTTCATCGGCTACCTGATCGCGGGGCCACCCGGCTCGGTCATCGCCGCCCTGGGAACATTCCTGCCGTGTTATTTCTTTACCATCATCCCGGCGCCGTATTTCAAAAAACACGGCAAGCGCCCGGGCATCATCGCTTTCGTGGATGGCGCGACCGCCGCCGCGATCGGCACCATCGCCGGCGCCGTCATCGTGCTCGGCAGGCGATCCATCATTGATGCGCCGACGTTGTTGATCGCGCTGGTCACGGTGGTCTTGCTCTGGCGCTTCAGGAAATTTCCGGAGCCGCTCGTTGTATTGCTGGCGGCCATTGCGGGTTTGCTGTTGCATCCAATGACCGGCGGAGTGGCGTGAAACCCTGGGGGCACCGGGGTGATCCCTCTGAAACCCGGACACACGCGGCCTGAATGGAGCCGGCTTGAGCACCGGCAAATCGCCCATGGTTGATCCAGATCAAGGCGGGCAGCGATTCCTTCCCTTATATGTATCCCTAGAAATGAGAAGCCGCCGCCCGGCCGGCGTCGACTCGAGCAATTTCGCCGGGGCGGAGGCATAGATTTCATTTGGGACTGGAGGTGGTTATGGCCACATCGATCAAGGGCAACAAAACAATCAATGACGAATCGACGGAAATTCACGGCGGCATGAACCGCCGGAAATTTCTCACGGCAGCCGGCCTTGCGGGATTGTCCGGCGCCGGTCTGGCGGCGGGTCTTGCCTCCTGCGGCAAGGCCGGCGAACAGGCCGGGACATCCAGGAGCGCCCCGGCGGTCGCGGCCGCGCCGGCGGGCCACAGCGCCGAGGTCAAGCCCGGCCAGCTGGATGAATACTACGGCATCTGGAGCGGCGGCCACTCCGCGGAAATCCGAATTTTGGGCGTGCCCTCCGGGCGTGAAATCAAACGTATTCCGGTCTTCAACATGGACGCGCTGACGGGCTGGGGCCTGACCAACGAATCGAGGGCGGTGCTCGGGACCGGCCCCGACGGGAGGCCCAAGTACACCACCGGCGACACCCACCATGTGCACGGCTCCTACACCGACGGCACCTACGACGGCAAATATTTCTGGACCAACGACAAGATTCACGCCCGCATGGCCCGCATCCGCGGCGACATCTTCGAGACCGACAAGATCGTCGAGATTCCCAACGTGCAGGGTTTCCACGGCATATTCCCGGACAAGCGCGACCCGGTCGATCCGAAGATCAACCACACCACGCGCGTGTTCTGCGGCAGCGAGTTCCACATTCCGCATCCCAACGACGGCACGGATCTGGACGATCCGAAGAAGTATTACTGCCTGTTCACCTGCGTGGACGCGGAGACCATGCAGGTCCGCTGGCAGTGCAAGGTCGACGGCAACATGGACCTGGTGGCGACCTCCTATGACGGCAGGCTCGCCGCCTCCAACCAGTACAACACCGAGGGCGGCGTGATCTACACCGACATGATGTCGGCGGAGCGCGATTCCTGCGTGTTCTTCAACATCGAGCGCATCGAGAAGGCGGTGGCCGAGGGCAGGACCTTCAAGATTGCCGATTCCGACGTGCCCATCGTCGACGGCACCAAGGCGGCCAACAGCGATCCCAGGACCGCGGTGACCTGCTACGTGCCGGTGCCGAAGAACCCGCACGGCGTCAACGCCAGCCCCGACGGAAAATATTTCATCTGCGCCGGCAAGCTGTCGCCGACCGCGACCGTCATCGAACTGGCGAAGGTGCTCGACTGGTTCGACGGCAAGCTGGACGACCCGCGCAAGACGGTGGTCGCCGAGCCGGAGATCGGTCTCGGACCGCTGCACACGGCCTTCGACGGCCGCGGCAACGCCTACACCACGCTGTTCCTGGACAGCGCCGTGGTGAAGTGGAACATCGATGCGGCCATCAAGGCCTTCGCCGGCGACAAGACCGTCCAGGTGGTCATCGACCGCATCGACACGCCCTACCAGCCCGGCCATCTCAACGCCTCGATGAGCGAGACCAAGGACGCCGACGGCAAATGGCTGGCGGTGGGCTGCAAGTTCTCCAAGGATCGTTACCTGCCCGTCGGACCGCTGCACCCCGAGAACGAGGTGCTGATCGACATCACCGGCGACAAGATGGTGGAGGTGCACGAGCACAGCGTGTATTCGGAGCCGCACGACTTCATCATCATCAAGCGCGATCTGATCAAGACCACGCAGGTGCGCAACATCGACGACTTCCCCAATGCCACCAAGGACCCGGGCGCGTCGCGCATCGAGCGCGACGGCAAAAAGGTGACGGTGCACCTGGTTTGTTACGCGCCGGCCTTCGGTCTCTCCGAAATCAAGATCAAGCAGGGCGACGAGGTCACGCTCATCCTCACCAATCTCGACAAGGTGGAGGACCTGACGCACGGCCTCGCCATTCCGAAATACGACATCAATTTCATCGTCAATCCGCAGGAGACCAGGTCGGTCACCTTCGTCGCCGACAAGCCCGGCGTCTTCTGGTACTACTGCACGAATTTCTGTCACGCACTGCATCTGGAAATGCGCGGCCGCCTGCTGGTGGAGCGTGAAGGGACAGAAAAGGAGCAGGAGCACGAGAAGGAAAAAGAGGAACACGCCTAGGGGCCAGATGGCGGGCATGGCCCGCCGCCGCGGCGGAAGAGTAAGATATTCCGTCTCTCCAGTTCGCGGTGATATCGATGGTGATGCGGCTGCTCATTTATTGCGCCCTCCTGATGCTGGCCGGCGCGGCGCCGGCGCGCGAGGGTTCCTCCTATGAAGCGCCGCTGCCGGCCAGGCTTTCGACCGATCCCGATCTTTGCGCCTATGTCCCCTGCCGCGACGTGCTGCCCGCCGCCGAAAGCTTCTCCATGCGCAAGGGCATGCCCAGTTACGTCGAGGGTTACGCGGGAGGCGGGGCGCGGCGCGGACACGACGGGAACGGCGCCGCGGAGAAAAGGCACGAGGATCACGAAGACAATGACCACAAGGACAAGGATCAGGAGGCGGGAAGGCGCGGCGGGAGGCATCTCGTAGGCTACGTGTTTCTGTCGACGGACATCGTCGACATCCCGGGTTATTCCGGCAAGCCGGTGGTCACGCTCATCGGCATGGACACCAGCGGCATCATCACCGGCATCAAGGTGTTGAGGCACAGCGAGCCGATCCTGCTGGTCGGCATCCCCGAGGAGCAACTCACCAAATTCACCCGGCAGTACATCGGCAAGTTTGTCGGCAGCAAGATTGAGGTCGGGACGACGGAAGCCGGGGAGGGCGCGCTCGGCGTGGACGCGATCAGCGGCGCCACCGTGACGGTCATCGCCGAAAACCAGGTCATACTTCGCAGCGGTTACGAGGTGGCCAAGCAGGTCGGCATTCTTGAGGCGAAGCAACGCCCGCAGCCGCGGTTCGCGGACGTGGAGCCGCCGCGCGACTGGGCGGCCATGCTGCGGGAGGGCAGCGTGCAGCAACTGACGGTGCAACCCGCCGACATCGGCGCCGGGGACACGGGTGAGCCGTACATCGACATGGTGTTCGGATACCTCAACGCCCCGTCGATCGGGACCAGCATCCTGGGCGCCGACAATTACCGCCGCTTGATGGCAGAACTCAAGCCCGGCGAGCACGCCATCTTCATCGCCGCCAGCGGCAGCGGCTCGTTCAAGGGCACGGGCTTCGTGCGCGGCGGCATTTTCGATCGCATCCAGGTGGCGCAGGAGATGGACACCTTTACCTTCCGCGACACCGATTACCGCAACCTGTACGACATCCACACGCCGGGAGCGCCCGCCTATCGCGAATCCGGCATCTTCATCATCCGCCGCCCCGAGTTCTCTCCGGCGTATCCGTGGAGTCTCGTCTTCCTCGCCAGCAAGATCGACAACCAGACCGGCATGAAGTCGTTCGTGAACTTCTCCCGCGAGTACTGGCTGCCGGATCGCTACCTGGCCGGCGGGCGGCCGCATTACCAGCGCCCGGACCCGCCCTGGCTGCGTACCTGGAGGAGCAAGGCCTGGGAAATCGGCGGATTCATCCTGATTCTGCTCCTGGCCGTGATCATTTTCGCCAGCCGCGACAGGCTGGTCCGCGCCAGCAGCCGCCGCGACAAGACGGCCATCGAGGGACCCAAGTATCTCATCTGGACCGTCAGCGTCGTCGCGCTCGGGAGCTACGCGCTGGCGCAGCCCTCCATCACGCAGGTGCTGACCTGGTTTCACTCGATCATCTACCACTGGAAGTGGGAGCTGTTCCTTTCCGATCCCTTCATCTTCATCTTCTGGTGGTTCATCATCATCACGGTGTTCATCTGGGGGCGCGGGCTGTTCTGCGGCTGGCTGTGCCCCTACGGCGCGATGACCGAAATCCTGTTCAACGTTTCCCGCAGGCTGGGACTGCGCCGCTATCAGTTCTATCTGCCCATGCGCTGGCATGATCGCCTGAAGTGGCTCAAGTATTTCATTTTCGCCGGGTTGCTCGGCCTGTCCTTCTATTCCCTGCCGCTCGCCGAGCGGTTCGCGGAGGTCGAGCCCTTCAAGACCACCTTCCTGCTGCACGTGTGGAACCGCTCGTGGCCCTTCGCCGCCTACTGGTTCGCGCTGGCCGTGCTGTCGCTGTTCATGGAGCGGCCGTTCTGCAAGTACCTCTGCCCGCTGGGCGCGGCGCTCGCCATCCCCAGCACGTTCCGGTTCTTCGAGATCAAGCGCAAGAGCGAATGCACCACCTGCCACGCCTGCGCCAGCGGCTGCACCCAGCTTGCCATCGACAGCCGCGGGCGCATCAACCAGCGTGAATGCCTGCTGTGCCTGGACTGCATGGTGATGTACTACGACTCGCGGAACTGCCCGCCGCTGGCCTTCGAGCGCCGGGCGCGCGAGAAGGCGGGCCTGCCGCTCACACGCATCGACGCACGCGGCTACTTCACGCCGCTGCCCGGCGGTGCCGCCGCCGTCCGTCCCGCGCCCGCCGCGCCCGCCGCCGCGCCGCCGGAGGCGCCGCGCCGCTGGCGCGAGGAATTGTGGTTTCACCTGCTGCCGTGGAGCCGGAATTTCGGGCGCGAGATCTTCGCCATCCGCGCCGTGGCCGCTTTCCTCGTGGTCACGGTCACCACCGCGTGGCTGCTGGCCGCGGCACACCAGATCGGCGCCGTGATCATCCTCGCCTGGTGGCTGGGCTGGAGCGTCTATGAAATCGAGACGCGCATGCATTACAAGCCGCTGGTCAAGGAAGGGCCGTGGTGGCGGCACGACTTCCGCAAGGCGACGCTGGCCGACATGATCTTCTACGTCGGCACCAAGAATCTGCTCATCGCCGCCGCCCTGTTCCTGATTATCAACGTGCCGGCCGTGGCGGTGTTTTTACGCCACCTCTCATCCCAATGGCCGCTCGCGTGAATGCCGTGCTGCTCGGGGCCCTGGCCTGCGCCCAGGCGGCGGACGCCGGTGAATGGCGCGTGCATCCCGGCGACGATCTTGCGGGCGTGGTGCGCCATGCCGCGCCGGGCGATGTGATTCTCATCGAACGCGGTCATTATTCCGCCCATCTCCTCATCGACAAGGCGCTGACCCTGCGCGGCGTTGACCGGCCGACGTTGAACGGCGGCGGGCAGGGCGACGTGATTCACGTGACCGCGCCGGACGTGGTCATCGACGGGCTGATCGTCTACAACAGCGGCGCCGAGCTTGGCGACAAAAACTCCGGCATCTATATCGCGCCCGGGAGCCACCGTGCGAAGGTGCGCGCGTGCGACCTAGCCTACGATCTCTTCGGCGTCTACGTGGAAAAGGCGGATGACGTGGAAGTGGCGGGCAACAACATCACCGGCAAGCGTGATTTTCAGTCGGCGCAGCGCGGCAACGGCATCCAGGTCTACGACACGCGGGGGGCGCATGTCCTCGACAACCAGATCAGCTTCACGCGCGACGGCATCTACGTGGACGTGTCGCATCACGCCGTGTTCCGCGGCAACCGCATCCATCACGTGCGCTACGGCACGCATTACATGAACTCCAACGACAACCTGTGGGAGAACAACTGGTCGTACCTGAACCGCGGGGGACTCGCGCTGATGGAGGTGCGCAACCAGACGGTGCGCGGCAACGTCACCTGGGGCAACACCGATCACGGCATCATGCTGCGCACCATCCAGGATTCGATCATCGAGAACAACGTCGTCGTCGGCAACGGCAAGGGCTTCTTTTTCTATGACGCCGAGTACAACGTCCTGCGCGGCAATCTCATCGCGAAGAACCGCATCGGCATGCACCTGTGGGGCGGCTCCTATCGCAACCAGGTGGACGGCAACGACTTTATCCAGAACGAGGAGCAGGTCCGTTACGTGGCCTCCGGCGATCAGCCGTGGGGCGCACGCGCCGGCAATTACTGGAGCAATTATTCGGGCTGGGATCAGGACGGCGACGGCGCCGGCGACGTGCCGTACGTTGCCAACGACATCGTCGACCGGCTGATCTGGAGATTTCCCTACGTGAAGATCATGCTGCACAGTCCGGCGGTCTTCACGCTGCGGCTGGTGGCGCAACAGTTCCCGCTGCTGCGCGCGCCGAGCGTCGTCGACAATCATCCGGCGATGCTGCCGCATCATGCCGACTGGAGGACGTGGCTTGAGCGCATCCGTCATTGAAGTCCGCGGCGTCGGAAAATCCTACGGCGAGGTCCGCGCCGTGGACGACGTCAGTTTCGACGTCCCCGCCGGCCGGTTGTTCGGGCTCATCGGCCACAAC
This sequence comes from Gammaproteobacteria bacterium, assembly GCA_021324815.1. GTDB lineage: Bacteria > Pseudomonadota > Gammaproteobacteria > JAJPIJ01 > JAJPIJ01 > JAJPIJ01. The sequence continues at coordinate 8,534 of JAJPIJ010000016.1, read as the reverse complement.
GGCGCGGGCAAGAGCACGCTCATCCGTCTCATGCTCGGCCTCATCGGCGCGGACGCGGGTTCCATCCGGTTGCTTGGCGAGCCCGTGGCCGGCGCGCGTTTCCGTGAAGTGCGCCGGCACGTGGGCTACCTGCCCGAGAATGTCGCCTTCTACGACAACCTGACCGGCGTGGAAACGCTGCGTTTTTACGCGGAACTCAAGGGCGCCACGTTGCGGGATTGCGCATCGCTGCTTGAAAAGGCGGGCTTGAACCACGCCGCCCACCTCCGGCCCGTGCGCACCTACTCGAAGGGCATGCGCCAGCGCCTCGGCTTCGCCCAGGCGCTGCTCGGCGAGCCGCGCGTGCTGTTCCTCGACGAGCCCACGAGCGGCCTCGATCCGGAGGGCGTCCGCGAGTTCTACCACCGGCTGTTCGAGTTGCGGGATCGCGGCGTCACCATCCTGCTGTCCTCGCACAATCTCGCCCAGATCCAGGATCGCGTGGACGCGCTGGCATTGCTGCGCAACGGGCGGTTGCAGGCCGCCGGCACGGTGCAGCAGTTGCGCGAGGCGCTGAATCTGCCGGCCACCATCCGCGCCAGCCTGCACGAGGGCGTCGACGGGCGCGTGCATGAACTGCTCGCCCATCTGCCGGGCTGCACGGTGAGCCACGGTCCGGGTCGCGAAATCTCGATTTCCTGCGGCCAGCATGACAAGGTGACGGTGCTGAGCGCGTTGCTGGCGTCCGATCACTTGTTCAACGATCTGCACATCCAGGAGCCATCGCTGGAGGACGTGTTTCTCGGCTACGCGAAGGAGAAGAACAATGGCATTCATGCCGGCGATTGAGCTGCGGCCCATCCTGGTCATCGCCCGCAAGGAGTTCTGGGACCGCCTGCGCAACCGCTGGGTGCTGGCGATCGCGGCAATCTTCACCGTCTTCGCGCTGGTCATCGCCTATTTCGGCGCGGCGCAGGGCGGCGCGGTGGGCTTTCAGAACATGGACGTGACCATCGTGAGTCTGGTCAGCCTCGTCATTTACATCGTGCCGCTGATCGCGCTGATCCTGGGCTACGACGCGGTGGTGGGCGAGGGCGAGCGCGGCACGCTGGATTTGTTGCTGTCGCAGCCGCTGACGCGGCTGGAGCTGCTGCTCGGCAAATACTGCGGCCTTGCCGGCGCACTGGCGGTCTCCACCGTGGCCGGCTTCGGGCTGGTCGGCATTCTGCTCTCCCACGGCATCGGTCTGCCGGCGCTTGCCCGTTACGGCACATTCGTAATGAGCACGCTGCTGCTCGGCTGCGCTTTCCTGAGTCTCGCGGTGCTGGTGTCGGTGATCGCGAGCAACCGCGTCGTCGCCAGCGGGCTCGCCATCGCGCTGTGGTTCCTGTTCGTGCTGGTGTATGACCTGGTGCTGCTCGGGTTGCTGGTGGCGACGTCGGGGCGGAAATTCGCCGGCGTGTTCCCGCTCCTGCTGCTGCTCAATCCCGCCGACATCTTCCGCATCCTCAACGTGTACGCGATGGAGGAGGTTCGCGCCCTGTACGGCCTGGCCACGGTGATGCCGGATCAACTCGCCCGGCCGTGGCTGCTGTGCACGGCGATGCTTGCCTGGATTCTCGTGCCGCTCGCGGCGGCCTATCGGTTGTTCCGCAAGCCTTAGCAAAAGGAATGAATATGCGCGTAAAAATGTGGCAGATAATCGGCATCGCATTTCTGCTGGCGCTGGATGGCTGCGGGAAATCCTCAACGTCACAAACGCCGGCGGAGATCACGGACAACACCATCTGCGCCCTCGACGGCATGTTGCTGCGCGACTATCCCGGCCCCAAGGCGCAGATCCGCTACGCCGACGGCCCGCCGGAATTCTTCTGCGACACCGTGGAGATATTTGCGATGGTGCTGCGTCCCGAGCAGGTGCGGCATATCGAGGCGGTGTATACGCAGGACATGGGCCGCGCCGATTGGAACGATCCGCGCGACAATTGGATCGACGCGAAGTCCGCGTACTACGTCTGGGGCGGCAGGCTCAAGGGATCGATGGGACCGACCTTCGCCGCCTTCGCGCGCCGCGAGGACGCGGAGAAGTTTTCACGCGAGCAGGGCGGCAGGGTGTTGCAATTCAGCGAAGTGACGCCGGAGATGGCCGACCTGCGCGGCGGCGCTGTCCGCGATGAAAAAATGTAGCATTCGGGCGCCGCCCCGCGCCGGCGATCATGGCGGCGGGGCTGCCAGGCGGGTTAGCCGGCCTCCGCCCACTTGTAACCTTCCCTCTGGTGGTAAAAGCCGTTGGCGAAGGGCGCCGGGGCAAGGGCTGCGAGCCGGGTGGTGGCCTCGGTCGTGGCTAGTTCACCGTCGAGGACGGCGCGGAACAACCGGGCGGTTTCCACGATGTCACCGGTGTGCGGTGACAGGCGAAAATGCGTCACCCCCATGCCGGCAAGCGCCGGCATTTCACGGATCAGGTTCAGACAGGCGTGGGAAAGCGTCTGGATGCCGTTGATGCTGAGGAATGGCACGCCTTCCATCGTTGTCAAATCCATTCCATCCGGATCCTGCCCGCACACAAACCGACAATTGTCCTTCGCCCGTCCATGAGCGCGGGCGTGGTAGCAGCGGGCTGAAAGGGCCAGCGGCATGCGGCCATAGACCTGGACTTCCAGCCCCATGCCGAGATTTTGCGCCTTCCTCCCCAACATGGCGATGGCGGCGCGGGGAAGTTCATTCGGCAGGGTGGCGTGCAGCGCGCCCTTGCCGGCCAGGAATTCCAGCGAGTCCTCGTTGTAGACATTCAGAAAGGGGCCGATGGCGTGTGGCCTGCCCGAGAGATGATAAAGCGCCGCGGCGTCATTGGCTTCGATCAACTCGTCGTGCATGGCGCAAATCCTTGCAACGACCTGGCGGTCGTACTGGGTCATGACCTCGGCCAGCGTGGAGAAGACAACCTTTTTGCCGGCTTCTTTCAGCAGACGGGCGATGTCCTGATGGTGGTTTTCGAACAAGGGAATGCGCTTGGAGCAGACCACCTCGCCGAGATAAACGACATCCACCGGCGCGGTGGCAAGCCGGGTGTAAAACTCCAGCTTTTTCTCCGCCGGCCAGTGAAACAACACCGGCCCGACGCAGAGCTTCGCCGACCTCGCCTCCCGTCCCATGTTCATCTCCACCGCCTGCCGCCGAAGGCTCCACGCGTTTCGCGATGGCCTTCCGTCAGGGCCAGCAAGTCCGGCAGCAGCGGCGGCCTGCCCGCGAGACAGTCGTCCACCGCCTTGCGATAGGCGGAAACGACGGCGTGCACGTAGGCACGGGACCTCTGCCGTCCCTCGATCTTCAGGGCGCTGACGCCGGCGCGCATCAGATCCGGCAGCAGGGAGGACAGATTGAGGCTCACCGGCTCCTCGAAAGCGTAATAGGGGCTCTTCCGGCCGGCGGCGCAATATCGCCCTTTGCAGATGGTCGGATAACCCGCCTGCTCGCCGCAAGAGAAGCGGTCGATGGTGAAAACGCCGAGCCTGGCCGTCAGATTGCGTCGCGTGTCCTCCTCGTACCTGACGGCGTGGGCGGGGGAGCAGACGCCGTCCATGTTGGTGGAGACACCGGTGGCGTAATTGGTGAGACTGCAACGTCCCTCGGCCATCATGCCGATATTGCCGAAGATGAAGGCCTCGATTTCACAGGGGATCTCGTCGTGGATGGCCTTGATTTCAGGCACCGTCAATATGCGCGGCAGCACCACGCGCTTGACGCCGAATTCGCGGCAATAGTAGCGGATGGCCTCGGGCGAGGAGGCGCCGGCCTGTACGGAAAGATGCAGGCGCTGTTGCGGATATGCGCAGGCGACATGGCGCGCCACGCCGATGTCGGCGACGATGATCGCATCCACGCCGAGACGAACACCGTCCTCGATCGCCTGTTTCCACGCCGGCGTTTGCCCGGCCGGTGGGAAAGTATTGACGGCGAGCAGGACCCTGGCGCCGCGTTCGTGGGCGTAAGTGACGCCTTCCTGCATTTCCCGCAGCGTGAAATTAAGGCCGGCGAAGTTACGGGCGTTGGTGGCATTCTGAAAACCGCAATAGACGGCGTCCGCGCCGGCGTCGACGGCCGCGCGCAGGGCGGCCGGCGTGCCCGCCGGGCAGACCAGTTCGGGACGGACCATGCTAGCGCAGTTCACCGCTGTTCCGCTTGATCCGCCGCAGGACAAAAAGCGCCGCGCGGCCGGGCAAACCGAAAAAATCGGCGACATCGTCGGCGACGCTGCCCTCCATGTCGTCGATGGCGTTGCGCAGGCAGACCACTGCCTCGGTGTCGCCCTCAATGACGAGGTCACGGTTGAAGAACAAGGCGTCGCCGTCGAGCCGACCGTCCACCATGTCCAGGAATGTGAGGAATGTGCCGGCGATGCGCGCGTCATGCGCCATCGGATGCTCGCGCCGCCTCGCGAGAAGTTGTGGCCGGCGGGGGTCCAGCCGCAGCAGAAAGACAAAAGGCAGGTTGAGGGGGTCGATCAGAAATGTTTTTCTGGTGTGCGCGCCGAAGCGGGCAAACAGTTCCGGACGTCGACGGCTGAGGTGCGTGATGACCCGCTGGAGTAGCGGCTGGAGGGTGAACAACGGCAGGGGAGCCAGCAGGCTGAGTGGCAGGTACTGCAACCGGGCCGGAAAATTATTCTCTGCGGAATTCATCATCGAATCGGTGGCGTTCTCGCGAACAAGTTGTCGAGCAGTTTATCTCACCAGGCGCGCGCTGTCCCAAATGGAATCAGTCTTAGAACTTGTCTCAGGCGCATAGCGACTGGGCGTTGCAATTCAGCGAAGTGACGCTGGAGATAGCCGACCTGCGCGGCGGCGCCGCGCGCGACGAAAAAATGTAGAAAAAAATGGTCCCCTACGTAATTATTGGCTTCCTTCTCCCCCGGGAGAAGGAATGAGGATGAGGAACTACTCATGTAACAATTTCCCTCACCCGCATCGCTCGCAATGCCGCCTTCCCCCGGAGGGCGAGGGCAGTTCTCGTTGGTCGGCGTGACCTCTTGGAACGCCGATGATAATCTCATTCTTAATCATCTTTCTTTAAGCACCAGCCGCAGGCTCAATTTCAGGAGCAGTCATGACGACGTCCGCACGGCCATTGTTGATCTATGACGGCGACTGCGGTTTCTGCGTCTACTGGGTGCGCTACTGGCAGCGGCTGACGGGTGAGGCCGTCCGTTACGCCGCTTATCAGGAGGTCGGCCAAGACTTCCCGCAGATTTCGACCGAGGAATTCCGCCGCGCGATTTATTTCATTGCAGCGGATGGCAAGACATACAAAGGCGCGGCGGCAGCCTATCAAGTGCTGGCCCGGGCTGGCCGGGGATTCTGGTGGTGGCTGTACCGGCGCGTTCCTTTGTATGCCTGGTTCAGCGAACGGTGCTACAACTTCGTGGCGCGGCGGCGGGTGGCGGCGGCCTGGATCAGCCGTTGGCTGTGGGGCCGCGAACGTGTGCCGGAGACACACGTTCGCGTCACCTGGCTGCTGCTGCGCGGGCTGGGATTGATTTATCTCTTCGCCTTCGCTTCCTATGCCGTGCAGGTCGAGGGGTTGATCGGCGGGCGCGGCATCCTGCCGCTGCAAACGTATTTATCGCTGCTGCACGAGCATCTGGGTGCGCGGGCCTATTACGTCGCGCCCATGGTGTTCTGGTTCAACGCCGGCGATCTCATGCTGCACGCGGTTTGCTGGACGGGCGCGCTCGCCGGCGTGTTGCTGACGGCGGGGATCCGGCAGCGCGCGATGCTGATTATTTTGTACGTGCTGTATCTGTCGTTGACGCACGCCGGCCAGGTGTTCATGACCTTCCAGTGGGACATGCTGCTGCTCGAGGCCGGGTTTCTCGGCATCTTCCTGCCCGGCGGCTCGCCGGTGATCGTGTGGCTGTTCCGCTGGCTGACCTTCCGCTTCATGTTCCTCGCCGGCGCCGCGAAGATCACGAGCGGCGATGCCACGTGGCGCAATCTCACGGCGCTCAATTATCACTTCGAGACGCAGCCGCTGCCCACGCCGCTGGCCTGGTACGTCCATCAATCGCCGCCGTGGCTGCTTCAAGCCGGCGTGGTCATGACCCTGCTGGTCGAACTGGTGCTCGTGTTTCTGATCTTCCTGCCGCGGCGGCCACGCATGCTGGCGGCGTGGTGCATACTTTTTTTTGAAACATTCATCCTGCTGACCGGCAATTACAATTTCTTCAACCTGCTGGTCATGTTGTTGTGCGTCTCATTGTTCGATGATCAGGCGTTCAACGGCCGCGCGCCAGTCATTGCCCGCGCGCGCTCGAAAGCCACAGCGTGGATGCATGGAGTTCTCGCCGTCCTGCTGGTGAGCCTGGGACTCATCGTGATTGAATCGCAGTTGACGCGGCATCGCCCGCCGGAGTTGATCGCCGAATTCCGTGATTTCTTCGTGCCGTACTTCATCGTCAATCCCTACGGCCTCTTCGCCAACATGACCACGCGGCGGCCGGAGATCGTCATCGAAGGTTCCAACAATCTAATCCGCTGGGCGGAATATGAATTCAAGTACAAGCCCGGCGTGCTCAACCGGCGGCCGTTGTGGAATTTCCCGCACCAGCCGCGCCTGGACTGGCAGATGTGGTTCGCGGCGCTGGGCGATCCGCGCGCCGAGTGGTGGTTCGGGCACCTGTTGCAGCGGCTGCTGGAGAATTCGCCGCCGGTGACGGCCTTGTTCGAGCGCAATCCATTTCCAGATTCCCCGCCGCGCTACATTCGCGCCCTGTTGTACGATTATCACTTCACCGACGCCGAGGAGCGCCGGAAAACCGGCAATTGGTGGAAGCGTGAGTTGCTCGGCACCTATTACCCGGTCGTCTCGCTCAAAAAGAGCGCCGCGGAATCGGATGAGATGAAATAACGGGTACAGGAAGGAAACAACAATGCCGGAAGGCTCGGTGGTTTATTCCATTTTTCTGATCTTCGCCGGCGCGGCGGCGGCGGCGACCGTGGCGCTGTACGCGCGCCAGGCCATGCTGGTCGCCTACATCCTCATGGGGGTGCTGCTGGGGCCGTGGGGTCTCAAATGGGTGACTGATCCGGCGTGGATCGGCGAAGTCTCCCACATCGGCATCATCTTCCTGTTGTACCTGCTGGGCTTGAACATGCCGCCCGGCCAACTGCTGAGGATGTTCCGCGAGGCGGTGTGGGTGACACTGGCCAGTTCCGGGATGTTCGCCGTTCTGGGCTTTGGGATCGCCGCGGCGCTGGGCTACGGAATGCTCACCGCCGTGGTGATCGGCGCGGTGCTGATGTTCTCCAGCACCATCATCGGCCTGAAGCTGGTGCCGACCACCACCCTGCATCACCAGCGCATGGGGCAGGTGGTGATCAGCATCCTGTTGTTGCAGGACCTCATCGCCATTTTGATCCTGCTGTTGTTGCAGGGCTACGGTCAGGGCGGCAGTCTTTTTATGCATGTCGGCCTGCTGGTGCTTTCCCTCGCGGCGCTGATCCTCGTCGCCTCCCTGCTCGAACGCTTCGTGGTGGAAAAGTTGATCGCGCGTTTCGACCGGATCCATGAATACGTGTTTCTGCTGGTCATCGCCTGGTGCCTTGGCCTGGCGGAATTGAGCAGGACTTTCGGCCTGTCCCACGAGATCGGCGCCTTTGTCGCCGGCGTGGCGCTGGCGGCGAGCCCCGTGGCGCTGTTCATTGCCGAGAGCCTGAAGCCGTTGCGTGATTTCTTCCTCGTGCTGTTCTTCTTCTCACTCGGCGCCAATTTCGATCTGTCAGCGATCCGGGAGGTCGCGCTTCCCGCCATGCTGATCGCGGCGTCGGCGCTCCTCGCCAAGCCGTTTATTTTCCGCTGGCTGCTGGCACAGGCCGGTGAAAAACCGCGCGTGTCGCTCGAAATCGGCGTGCGGCTGGGTCAGATCAGCGAGTTTTCACTCTTGATCGCAGTGGTGGCGTTCAAAACGAACGTGATCGACGACAAAATGTCCCAGATCATCGAAATGGCGACGCTGGTGACGTTCATCATCTCGACCTACCTGATCGTCATGCGCTATCCGACGCCGATCGCGATCTCCGACCGCCTGCGCCGCGACTGACCGCCGTAAATTCGTGGGCGGATAATGCAGCTTGCGAGGCATCATTCGACCGTTCGGTTATGCGGCTTTGACTTCCACTATTTCGCTCGATGAAGAAGGTGGAGGAACTGGCTGACTCCCGCCATTCTGGATGAAGCGCCGCGGCTCGGCGAGCCGACGAGTCAGCCCGGCCGCTTGGGGGCGGCGGAAGGGGTTACGCGGATTGCTCATGGCGTTGAGTATTTTTACTCAACGTGTTGAGTGGCGAAAGAGCCGCGCGGCCTGGCGACTCATCGGCAGATCACGAGCGCCAGCCTCGGGTTGCCTGCATCGCGGGGCGTCTAACGTGGCGCTCAGCCGCGCGCTTCAGCGCGGAATCTTCCCCCGATTTTGTTGACACCGGGTTTTCATGCCTGCAGTTTCTCATACGTCGCGGGCGACACGTAGTTAAGCGATGAGTGAAGTCTATCGCGATTGT
>JAJPIJ010000035.1 GCA_021324815.1 Gammaproteobacteria bacterium | reverse complement strand
CGCCGGCGCGCGGCCGTAATTCTCGCCCGCCGCCAGGATGTCCGCGACCACGTTCGCGTAGGCCGTGGGCGTGAGGAAGAAGTTGATGAAACCAGGACCATCAATTTTTATTTCCTGGACCCAGGTGGAGGGAGGCAGAGCGGAAACAATTTTTTCCGCCAGCGCGCGGGGGGACATGCGGCAGGTCTTGGCCAGCACCAGAGGTGAATTATTGGCGAAATCACCGTGCGCCTCGTCACGAGTGCGTTCCAGTTGAATATCCACCGTCGCCGGCAAATTGACGCCGGATTCACGCACCCGCTTGAGCGCCGTCTCCAGATCTTTTCGTAATGCCTGTTTCAGCGACACAATGGCGCCCTCAAAAAGCGTGGCATTGTAAAACCTCTTCCGTGACGGGTCACGCGGTGATGCAATCAAAACGTGTCCTGTGGATCGACATCCAGCGACCAGCGCACGCGCCGGCCGGCGGGCAGCGCCTCCAGCGCCGGCAGCCATTGCGCCAGCACCTGGTGCAACGGCTGGCGGCGGCCGGCCTGCAGCCACAGCTGGGCGCGGTGGCGGCCGGCGCGGCGTGAGAGCGGCGCGGGCAGCGGGCCATGGACCTGCACGCCCGCGGGCAGCGCCGGCAGCAGGCCCCGCGCCTGCTTAAGAAAGTGCTGGGCCGTTTCCATGTGCGCCGCCTCGGCCCGCAGCAGGGCCAGATGGGAATAGGGCGGCAGCCGGGTTTCGCGCCGTTCCGCAAGCAATTGCGCGCCATGGGCGGAATAATCCTGTCGCAGCAGGGATTGCAACAAGGGATGCTCGGGATGATGAGTCTGCACCATCACCTCGCCCTGCTGCCGCACGCGTCCCGCCCTGCCGGCGACCTGCAGCAGGAGCTGCAGCAGGCGCTCGGCGGCGCGGAAGTCGGCACTGTACAGGGCGCCATCGGCGTCAACGACGCACACCAGCGTCACCTGCGGGAAATCATGCCCCTTGGACAGCATCTGCGTGCCGACCAGGATCGACGCCCGCCCGCTATGCGCCAGTTCGATTGCGGCGGCCAGCGCGCCCCTGCGGCGCGTGCTGTCGCGATCGATGCGCACGATCAGCGCCTTCGGAAAGCGTTGCTTGAGGTTTTCCACCAGTCGTTCCGTGCCCTGCCCGGCCTTCACCCAGGCCGTCGCGCCGCACCCGGGACAGCGAGGCGGCAGGGGCCGCTGACTGCCGCAGTGATGGCAGCGCAACTGATCATTTTCACGATGGTAGGTCAGATGGGCGTCACAGCGCCGGCAGTCCAGCACCCGCCCGCAACCGTGGCACAGCACCGCCGGGGCATAGCCGCGGCGGTTCAGAAACACGAGCACCTGCTCGCCCGCCGCCAGCCGCCGGGCGATGGCGTCGATCACGGGCTGGCTCAAACCGCCGGTGAGCGGCCGCCGCCGCAGATCGACGAGACGCAGCGCCGGCATGGGCACGCCCGTCGCGCGTTCCGGCAGACTGAGATGCGCATGGCGGCCGCGTTCGATGTTGTACAACGTTTCGAGGCTCGGCGTGGCCGAGCCCAGCACGACGGGCGTCTGTTCCTGTTGCGCGCGGGCGATGGCCACGTCGCGCGCCGAGTAACGGAACCCCTCCTGCTGCTTGTAGGAGGCGTCATGCTCCTCATCGACGATAATCACGCCCGGACGCGCCAGCGGCAGCCACACCGCCGAGCGCGTGCCGACGATGATCGACGCCTCGCCACGCCGGGCGCTCCACCAGGCGCGCGCCCGTTCAGCGTCCGTCAGCGTCGAGTGATACAACGCCACGGGCTGGCGCAGGCGCCGTTCAAAGCGCCGCAGTGTCTGCGGGGCGATGCCGATCTCGGGAATGAGCACCAGCACCTGTCTGCCCTCGGCCAGCAGCCCCGCCGCGATTTCCATGTACACTTCGGTCTTGCCGCTGCCGGTGACGCCGTGCAGCGCGAAGACTTGAAAGCGATCCTGCGCGGCCAGGATCTGATCGGCGACGGCGCGTTGCGCCGGCGTGAGCACCGGGGTGTTGCCATCCGCCGCCCCGGTTTCCGCATCCGTCTTTGGCGCCGTCCCGGCCGTCCGTGGACTGCGGCCTAGGCGCAGTGACCGCGGCAGCGCCGCGGCGATCACCTCGCCTAGGGGATGGTGATAGTACGCCGCCGCCCAGGCCAGCAATTTGCGCGCGGGCGCCTCAAGCAGCGGCGCTTCATCGACCAGCGTGTCGATGAACCTGAGCCTGGCGCGCGGCAATTCACTCTCCGCGCAGCGGTTCCAGAGAATGCCGGTGCAGCCGCGGCGGCCGAACGGCACGCGCACGCGCGCGCCGACGCGCGCCCGCGGGCGCAGTGCCTCCGGAATCAGATAATCGAAGCAGCGGCGGAAGGGGACGGGCAGCGCGACCTGGGCGATCGGATCATCAGACACGGGCGTCGGAATGGCGGGAAGTCGAGGAGGACCGCCCTTCCACCAGGCGGCGCACCGCATGGATGTCCGCGCGCCGGATGGGCCGGCCGTCGATGGGGCTCACGGGCGCGGCCTGATGTTGCGCCCGGGCCGGAAACAGAATCAGCCGGATGGGTTGTCCGCCGGCAAGGAATGAGAGGGTGAAATACGTCCGGTCACTTCCGGCGTAGCGCCGCTCCCCCAGTTCATGGGAAATGCCGCGTTCCTCGAGGAACGCGGCCAGCTCCTCCACCGTGTCGCCGAAGACATGCAGGGAGATGACGCCGTGGGGGCGGGCGGTGCCGGCGAGCACCGGCCCGACCAGACGGGGCGAATAGGGCGCCAGCAAATGCATGGCGTCGATCGCCGTCCGCCGCAGGATCTGCTGCCGTTCGCGATGCTCCTCGCCGCCGAAGAGTTGCTGATGGGCCACCAAGGCCGTTTCGATCTCCGCAAAGGAGGGCAGGTCGCGCGGCGAATGCCGCAGCATCTGGCCCGCCTTGAGGCGGGCCTGCGGATAGCCCAGTTTGCCGTCCGCGGCCAGCAGCCTCGCCGCCAGCTGCGCCAGCTGTTGCCGCGTTTCGCTGCTCTTTTTGCCGGGCTTGACGCGCATGGGCGCGATGGCTTCAAAACAACTCGGCGTCACGCCCGGCATCGGGCAGGCCGGGATGGCTGGTCGCCGCGCTGACCGGCGGCGCGATGCCGGCGGGCACCTGGGCTTCGCGGAAGGTCTCGAAGATGGCGGCCGGGTCGTCGGGGCGGGCCAGCAGGCCGGTCTGCGGATCGATGCGCACGGTGACGAGGCCCGGCGGTTGCGGCCACAGCGATTCGGGCACGCCCTCCAGCGCCACGCGCATGTAATCGATCCACATCGGCAGCGCCGCCCGGGCGCCGGTCTCCTCCCTGCCCAGCGGCTGCACCTGATCGAAGCCCACCCACGCCGTGGTTTCCAGTTGCGTGTTGAAACCCGAAAACCAGGCGTCCCTCTGGTCGTTGGTGGTGCCGGTCTTGCCGGCGATGTCGCTGCGTCCCAGCACCCGGGCGCGCTGGCCGGTGCCGTAATTGATCACATCGCGCATGATGGAGGTCATCATCCAGCAATTCTGCGCGTTGATGACGCGCGGCGCGAGCGTGACATCCGCCGGTGCGGGCGTGGCATCCGCCGGCGCGGATGCGGCGGTGTCGTCGGCGGAATTCACAGCCTCGCAGTCATGACACGCCCGCCGCGGCGAGGCCTGCATCACCACGCGTCCCTGGCTGTCCACGATGTGGTCGATGAAATAGGGATCGATGAGAAACCCGCCGTTGGCAAAGACGCTGTATCCGCGCGCCACCTCCAGCGGCGTGAGTTCACCCGTGCCCAGCGCCAGCGAGAGGCCGTGTGGCAGTCGATCGACATCGAAGCCGAATTTGCGCACGTAATTCAGGGCCACATCGACACCCATTTCCCGCACCAGGCGGATGGAAACCAGATTGCGTGATTTGGTCAGCGCCTCGCGCAGGCGGGTGGGGCCGGCGAAGTCGCGCTCGTAGTTCTCCGGCCGCCAGCTTTCCTCCAGCCCCGGCTCATCCACCACGATGGGCGCGTCATTGATGATGCTGGCCGGCGTGAAGCCGTTGTCCAGCGCGGCGGAGTAGAAAAACGGCTTGAAATTGGAGCCCGGCTGCCGCCGCGCCTGGGTGACGCGGTTGAACTTGCTGTGGGCGTAGTCAAAGCCGCCGACCAGGGCACGGATGGCGCCGTCTTCCGGCACCATGGAAATCAACGCACCCTGCACGGCCGGAATCTGCGCCAGCCGCCACTGGCGCGGCGGCGTTTTTGCGGGTGACTCGTTTTTCTTCTGGCGCGCAGTGTCGCCGCCGGGTTCCTCCACCGCCGCCAGTTGCACGCGCACCACGTCGCCCACCTTCACTATCTCCGCGGCCGTCTTGGGCGCCGCCCCGCGCCGGTCCTTGTCGATGTACGGCGATGCCCACGCCAGACCGGGCCATTCAACGTGCACCAAGCCGGCGGATTTGGCATACACATCGATCGATTTGTCGGCGACGGCGGTCACAATGCCCGGCAGCAGGTCCACCGAGGCTTCGTCGTCCGCCAGCGCCGCCTCCCATTGCGCCTGGGTGCTGCGGGACGCGAGTTCGACATGGCGTTCGGCGCCGCGATAGCCATGGCGGCGATCATAGTCGATAAGCGCATTGCGCAGGGCGGTGTTGGCCGCGGTTTGAAGACGTGAATCCAGCGTGGTGTACACCTGGTAACCGGAGGTGGTCGCCGCCTCCTCGCCGTATTTTTCGATCATGGCCGTACGCACCATCTCCGCCACGTCCGGTGCCTCGACTTCGATCGGCAGGCCGTGCAGGGTGGTGGCGATGGGCGCGCGCATCGCCTCGTCGTACTGGGCCTGGGATATGTGGCCTTTTTCCAGCAGGCGGCGCAGCACGTAGCTGCGCCGTTTGAAGGCGGCGTCCGGGTCATGCACGGGATTGTAATCCGTGGGGGCGGGCGGTATGCCGGCGATGGTGGCCGCCTGGTCCAGCCGCAGGTGCTGCATGTCGGTGCCGTAATACACCTCGGCGGCGGCGGCGATGCCGTAGGCACGCTGGCCCAGAAAGATGGTGTTCAGATACAGCTCCAGGATCTCATCCTTGCTGAATTCCTGTTCTATCTTCAGCGCCAGCAGGATCTCCCTTGCCTTGCGCACGTAATCCTTGTGGGGCGAGAGGAAAAAGGCGCGCGCCACCTGCATGGTGATGGTGCTCCCCCCCTGGCGCTTGTTGCCGGCGCGCAATTCGTTGGCGACGGCACGGGCCAGCCCCTGCCAGTCCACGCCCGGGTGTTTATAGAAGCGATCATCCTCGGCATCGAGAAACGCGTGTACGACGATGGGCGGCACGTCCTTCAAGTGCACGGGCGTGCGGCGCTTCTCGCCGAATTCACCGATCAAGCGGCCATCCCGCGTATAGATGCGCAACGGCACCTGCAGTTGCACGTTTTTCAGCATCTGGACATCCGGCAAACCGGGTAGCAGGTAATACACGGCACCGCCGACGGCGAACAGGGCGGCTAGGAAACCGGCAAGAAGCAAATTAAATGCAAAACGCAACATATAGTGGTTTATTTTTTTGATAACGCTATAGCTTTTGTAAGCATCATTTTTTGATAAAAACTTATTTGCAGCAATGGATTACAAGAAATATTTAATTTGTTTTTTAAATAAAATTTGGCTATAGTTATCGACAAGAGTTAATGTATAGAGCGATATATGCCTCATAACCATGCACTATAGAAGGGAAAAACAGTGGCATTACTAGCGCGAAAAAAACCGCAGCTGGTGGGCATCGATATTAGTCCTACCACAATCAAATTGCTCGAACTCAGCCGGAGCGGAAAGAGCTATAAGGTGGAGAGTTACGCCGTGGAACCCCTGCCGCCCAACGCGATTGTGGATCGCAATATCGCCGATGTCACCGTCGTGGGCGAAGCCATAGGCCGGGCGGTGAAAAAATCCGGCACGCGCACCAAATATGCCGCCTGCGCCGTATCCGGCGCCGCGGTCATCACCAAGATCATCACCATGGACAAGGGTCTCACGGATGAGCAAATGGAAGCCCAGATCCAGCTGGAGGCCGACCAGTATATACCCTATCCCCTGGAGGAAATACGACTGGATTTCGAAATCCAGCGCGTCTCCCCGCAGGACTCCAACAAGGTGGAGGTGCTGCTGGCGGCCTCGCGCAGCGACAACGTGGAAGCCCGCGTGGCGGCGTTGGAAGTGGCCGGATTGACGGCCAAGGTGGTGGACGTGGAGGCCTTTGCGCTGGAGAACACCGTCAACCTGATTGCCGATCAAATGACCGGCGGCGGCGATCCCGGCATTATCGCGGTCGCCGACGTGGGGGCGACGGTGACGACCCTGAGCGTAATGCAGGACCGCAGGATCATTTACAACCGTGAACAACAATTCGGCGGGCGCCAGCTGACCGAGGAAATTCAGCGGCGGTATGGGTTGTCCTATGAAGAGGCGGGGCTGGCCAAGCGTCAGGGCGGTCTGCCTGAAAATTATGAGCCGGAGGTGCTCGAGCCGTTCAAATCCTCGATGGCCATGGAGATCAGCCGCGCCCTGCAATTCTTTTATTCCGCCAGCCAGATTGGCGCCGTCGATCACATCCTGGTGGCCGGCGGATGCGCCGCCATCCAGGGGATCGCCCAGGTCATCGAGAGCAAGACCGGCACCCGCACCTCGGTGGCGAATCCCTTTGCCCAGATGCAAACCGCCTCGCGCCTGCGCGAGGACATCCTTCGCGCCGATGCGCCGGCGCTGATGGTCGCCTGTGGCCTGGCCTTGAGGAGCTTCAGCTAATGGCACGCATAAACCTTCTGCCCTGGCGCGCGGAACTGAGGCGCGAACAACGCATTGAATTCGGCATCATGCTGGGCATCACCGCCGTGGTGGCGATCGTCGTCAGCCTCGCGGTGTGGTGGTACTACGATCAAAAAATCGATTATCAGAAGCAGCGCAATGCCTTTCTGGATGCCGAAATCGCCAAATTGGACAAGAAAATCGAAGAGATTAAAAGCATGGAGCAGGAGCGGGAACGCCTGGTGAAGCGCATAGAGGCGATCCAGAACCTGCAGACCGTGAGGCCCCTTGAGGTGCGGCTGTTTGACGAGATTGTCACGACCCTCCCCGACGGCGTGTACATCAAACAGATCGACCAGAAGGGCTCCGCAATCACCATCCGGGGTTCGGCGCAGTCGCAGTCGCGGGTGTCGAATTACATGCGCAACATCGAGGCGTCGAAGTGGCTGACCAATCCCAAGCTCGAAGTGGTGCAGACGACCCAGGAGACCAAGGAGGGGGATCGCACCAGTGATTTCGTCCTGCATGTCGACCAGGTGCTGCCCACTGTTGAGGGGGAAGAGTCCAAGGGCAAGAAGGGCGTCAGGAAACCGTCCAAGGCGGGTGCATGATGAAACTCTCCGACCTGCAAAATCTGTCATTGGAGAACGTCGGCACCTGGCCGCTGCCGGTCAAGCTGGCGGCCATGCTGCTGCTGTTCGTGCTCATCGTCGGCGGAGGCTATTACGAATTCACCATGCCGCAGCTTGAGGATCTGAACAAGGCCCAGAAACTGGAGGCGGACAAGCTGGCGGATATCGACGTCAAGCAGCAAAAGGCCGCCAACCTGGAGGCGCTGCGGCTGCAGCTCGATGACATACGCAAGATCATGGACGAGATGAAACAGAAGCTGCCGAGCAAGACGCAGATTCCCGATCTGCTGCAAAGTGTATCGCAGGCGGGACTGGGCGCCGGCCTGGAGTTCGAGATCTTCAAGCCGGGCGTGGAAAAACCCGTGGAATTCTACGTGGAACTGCCCATCGAGATCCGGGTGAACGGCCAGTATCACGAATTCGGCAAGTTCATCAGCCAGGTGGCCAACTTGGAGCGCATCGTCACCGCCCACGACATCAGGATCAAGAGCGCCGGCAAGGGCGACAAACTGGTGATGGAGACCACCGCCAAGACTTACCGTTATCTCGATGAGAAGGAAGAACAGGAGGCTGCGGCCAAAAATGTCAAAGCGAAGCCGGCAAAGAAGAAGTAACCATGCATCGCTGTTGATCGCGACGTTGCTCGGCGCCGCGCTGTCGGGCTGCGTGTCCCGCGACATGAGCGATCTCGAGGCCAGGGTACAGGAACTGCTGACGCGCAAGGCGACGTCGGCGATTCCGCCATTGCCCGAGGTGAAGCTGCCGGAGAGCTACGTCTACCAGTCCGCCGATGCGAACCGGCGTGATCCGTTTGAAAGCTTCAAGAAGGAAACCGCCGCCCAGGCCGCCCAGAAGGGGGCGCCCGTGGACGCCAAGACGGCGGAACTGATGAAGGAGATTGAGGGGCACAATCCCGAGGATTTGGAAAACTTTGAGCTCGACAGTCTGCGCATGGTCGGCACGTTGCAGGACGCCAACGAATTGTGGGGCATCATCCTGGACAAGACCGGGACGGTGCACCGGGTCAAGGTCGGCAACTACATGGGCCGGAACCACGGCAAGATTTTGAGCATCAGCGAGGACAAGATTGAATTGAGGGAGATTGTCAGTACATCAACCGGCAGCAACGGTCTGGAAGAACGGGCCGCCAGCATCGCGCTGTCGGAACCGAAATGAAGCGGAAGGGGTGACTTATGAACGGGATGAACGTGAATCGGAAATGGCATTGGGAGCGAATGGGTCGCTGGCTGCTGGCGGCGGTGTGCACGTTGTGCAGTCTGGGCGTCCTGGCCGATGAGCCCAGCTTGAACGGCGTCAAGGCGACCACCCTGCCCGGCGACAAGGTGCAGGTGCGCCTGCAACTGTCCGCGCCGCCGGCGGACAAGCCGCTCAGCTTCACCATTGACAACCCGGCGCGTATTGCGCTCGATTTCCCGGGCACCCGGCTCAATCTCGCCAACAAGACCCAGACCATCGGCTCCGGCGCGGCGCAGAGCGTCAGCGCCGTCGAGGCCGGCGGTCGCACCCGGGTGGTGTTGAATCTGGTGCGCATGGTGGGTTATGACGTCAAGATCGACGGCAACGACGTCGTGGTCACGCTCGACAACGCGCCGGCGTCGATCAGCACGTCGCCCGCCGGTCTGGCGGCCGCCGCGCCCCAGGGGCCGGCGGGCGCCGCCAAGGGCGCCATCGAGGGCATTGACTTCCGCCGCGGCGAGGCCGGCGAGGGCATGATCATGATCAAGCTCACCGATCCGGCCACGGTGGTCAATATCAATGAGGAGGGCGGACAAATCATCGCCGATTTCGTCAACACCCAGCTGCCGGAGAACCTGGATCGGAGGCTGGATGTGACGGACTTCGCCACCCCGGTGAAGGATGTCGACACCCGCCGCCACGGCAACGGCACGCGCATGCGCATCACGCCCGTCGCCAATGTGCAGTTCGAGCATCTCGCCTACCAGACGGACAACCTTTTCACCATCGAACTGAAGCCGCTGACCCGGGAGGAAGAGGAGGCGGCGAAGAAGGAAAAATTCGGCTACACCGGCGAGAAGCTCTCGCTTAACTTCCAGAACATCGAGGTGCGGGCCGTGCTGCAGTTGCTGGCCGATTTCACCGGCAAGAACCTGGTGGCCTCGGATACGGTGACGGGCAACGTCACGCTGCGGTTGAAGAACGTCCCCTGGGATCAGGCGCTTGACATCATCCTCAGGTCCAAGGGCCTGGCCATGCGCGAGGCGGGCAACGTCATCATGGTGGCGCCCGCCGAGGAGATCGCCACCCGCGAGAAGCTCGAACTTGAGGCGCAGAAACAGGTCAAGGAACTCGCACCGCTGCACACCGAGTTCGTGCAGGTGAACTACGCCAAGGCCGAGGACATCGCCAAGCTGCTCAAGGCCGAGAAGAATTCCCTGATTACCGATCGGGGCAGCGTCAGCACGGACGCGCGCACCAACACGCTGCTGATCCAGGAGACCGCCGACAAGATCACCGAGATCCGCAAGCTGGTCTCCAGTCTGGATCGGCCGGTCAAGCAGGTGCTGATCGAATCCCGCATCGTCGTCGCCGACGACACCTTCAGCAGGCAGCTCGGCGTGCGCTTCGGCTACAGCCGCACCCAGAAGGTGAATGCCCTGAGCGACAGGCCCGGCGGTGTTTACACCATCGGCGGCAAGCTCCCCGGCGACACCGGCTTCGGAAACACCACGGCGTTCTCCACCGTGACGGGAACGAACAACACCAACTTCGGTAATTTGAATCCCGCGGAAACCTACATCGTCAGTCTGCCGGTGACGGGTGCGGCGGGCGCGGTGGAACTGGCGGTGGGCAGGATCGGCAGCTACCTGCTGCAACTGGAACTGTCGGCGTTGCAGGCGGAGGGCCGGGGCGAGGTCATCTCCAGCCCGCGCGTGGTCACCGCCGACAAGAAGGAGGCCGTGATCCAGCAGGGCACGGAAATTCCCTACCAGCAGGCCACCTCCAGCGGCGCCACCTCGGTGGCCTTCAAGTCCGCGGTGCTGAGCCTCAGCGTCACGCCGAACATCACGCCGGATGACCGCATCATCATGGATCTGAAGGTCAACAAGGACGCGGTCGGCCAGCTCTTCTCGGGCATTCCGAGCATCGACACCAACAGCGTGACCACGCAGGTCCTCGTGGACAACGGCGAGACCGTGGTGCTGGGCGGCGTGTACAACACCACCGACCGGAATGACACCACACGCGTGCCTTTCTTCAGCGATTTGCCGTATTTCGGGTTCCTGTTCAGGAATTCGAGCATACAGCATGACAAGAAGGAATTGCTGATCTTTGTCACGCCCAAGATCCTCAAGGAAAACCTGGCCCTGCAATAAAATCGCAATCAGGCGATGGAAGGGGGTGCCTGCGGCACCCCCTTTTTATTTGTCACGATGCGTGTAAGCTGGCCTTGTTAATCGTCCAGATTCCGGACGCCGTCCGCGTTTTCAACTTGTCACGATCCGCCGCGCACAATCTGTTTCTGATCGGTCCCATGGGCGTGGGCAAGACCACCATCGGCCGGCAACTGGCCAGGAGCCTGCATCGCGAATTCATCGACTGCGATCGCGAAATCGAGCATCGCACCGGTGTCCGCATCGCGCTGATTTTCGAGATCGAGGGCGAGGCGGGTTTTCGTGAACGCGAAAGCCAGATGCTGGATCAACTGACGCGGCGTCAGCACATCGTGCTCGCCACCGGCGGCGGTGCGGTCATCCGCCCGGAAAACCGCCGCATGTTGAGTGAGCGCGGGGTCGTGGTCTACCTGCGTGCGCCGCTCGCGCTGCTGGTGGAGCGCACCGCCCGTGACCGCCAGCGCCCGCTGCTGCAAAACACCGACCCCAGGGCCAAACTGGCCGCGTTGCTGGCCGAGCGCGAGCCGCTGTACCGTGAGATTGCGGATTTGATTGTCAATACCGGCCACCGTACAGTACGCCACATCGTGAACGAAATCCGCATCTTCCTTGACGCCTGCCAGGATGCGCACCATCCACGTTAATCTCGGGGAACGCAGCTATCCGATTTACATCGCGCCCGGCCTGCTCGACGATCCGGCATGGATCGCGCATCTGCGCGGGCGGCAGGTCATGATCGTCACCAACACCACCGTGGGGCCGCTGTACCAGGCGCGCCTGGAGGGCGCGCTTGCGAGGCACCTGGCCGGCTGCGAGGTGAGGAGCGTGGCGTTGCCGGACGGCGAGGAATACAAGACGCTCGCGGTGATGAACGATATCGTGACGGCGCTGCTGCAGAACCGGTTTGATCGCGGCTGCACGCTGCTGGCGCTGGGCGGCGGGGTGGTGGGCGACATCGCGGGCTTTGCCGCCGCCTGCTACCAGCGCGGAGTGGATTACCTGCAGTTTCCAACCACGCTGCTGGCGCAGGTGGATTCCGCCGTCGGCGGCAAGACCGCCGTCAATCATGAACTGGGCAAGAATATGATAGGCAGCTTTCACCAGCCGCGCGCGGTGGTGGCCGACACCGCCACCCTGCGCACGCTGCCGGAACGGGAGTTTCGCGCCGGCCTCTCCGAGGTGATCAAATATGGATTGATTCGCGACGCGGAATTTTTCGACTGGCTGGAAGGCAATCTCGAAGCCCTGCTGCGCCGTGATGACGACGCCCTCGTTCACGCCATCTCCCGCTCCTGCCGCAACAAGGCGGAGGTGGTGGCCGCGGATGAGCGCGAAGCCGGCGGGCGGGCGCTGCTCAATCTGGGCCACACCTTCGGCCACGCCATCGAGACCGGGCTGGGCTACGGCGCCTGGCTGCATGGCGAGGCGGTGGCCGCCGGCATGGCGATGGCGGCCGATCTTTCCCATCGGCTCGGCTGGCTCGGCCGGACAGAGCTGGAGCGGATCCGCGATTTGCTCAGGCGCGCCTCCCTGCCTGCCGCGGCACCGTCCTCCCTTGATGCCGCAAGTCTGCGCGAGCTCATGGCGGTGGACAAGAAGATACAAACCGGCCGCCTGCGGCTGGTTTTGCTCAGGCGCATCGGCGAGGCGGCGGTGACGTCGGACTTTGAGGCGCCTGCATTGATGGCCACGCTGCGCGACTGCCGCGCCGCGACCGCAGCGCCCGCGACATGATCCTCCCGGGGATTTGAGTCATGCCCGGGGCGCCCGCAATTCAACCGCCTCAGGAGTACAACGCAGCCCGCTTTCTCACCCGCGCCTGGGAAGAGCGGCTGGAGATCCTCCGTCATCTCATCGATCACAGCCGGCAGATCCTGTTGATTCTGGGCGAGCAGGGGAGCGGCAAATCGACATTGCGGGACTGTCTTGCGGGCGGCGCGGTTCCCGGCTGGCGGGTGATGGTCATCGACGCGACGCCCTTCGACAACGCCGCCGTGTTGCTGGAGCGCCTGGCAACGGCCTTAGGATTGAATCCCGCGCCGAAGGATCGTCTGGAAGATCGCGTCCAGGCGATGGAGGAACAACTGCAGGCGCTGCGCCACACCGGCGTGTCGCCGGTGGCATTGATCGACGAGGCGCATCAATTGCCCGCCGACTCGCTGTTGCTGTTGCTGCGCCTGGCCGCATCGGAAGCCGCCGCCCTGCGGGTGGTGCTGTTCTGCGATCCTCGCGTCACCCGGCTGCTGGAAAGCCCCCAGTTGCAGGCCTTTCAGCGCGCCATCACGCATACGATCGAAATGCCGGCGTACACGCTGGAGGAAACCGCGTCCTTTCTGGCCTGGCGGTACGCGTGCACCGGCCGCGATCCGAACCAGCTGGTTGAGGCCCGGGTTCGCGCCATCCATCAGGCATCCCAAGGTCTGCCCGGGCGCATTCTGGCGCTGGACGCCGATCCCGCGATGACGGATGTGCCGGAAAAAAATCGCGTCGCCCCCCGGGGCCGCACGCACGCGGCATATTTTGTCGCCGGGGTGTCGGTGTTTTTGCTATTGATGGCGCTGGCGGTGTTTGTCTGGCGGAAGCCTGACGCGGGGGAGGCCGCGCCGCCGTCGACTGCGCCGGAAACCCCACCGGCAAACGCAGCCGTGACGGCGCCCGCGCAAGCGACCGGCCAAACCGCCGTCACACCGGCCGCCAACCCCACCGCGACGACGAATTCCTCCGCCACGGTGGCCGGTCCGCCGGCGCTCTCCGCCACGGCCGATACCCCGGCGAAGACGCCCCCGCATTCTGCAACGGCCGCCGAAACGAAGATGGACAAAATCACCGCGCATGGCGAGACACCACCCCCGGCCGCCATCACCGCCGGGCGGGCGACGCCACCCGCGGCGGACAACACCCGCGCGCCCCATGATGAGGCCTGGCTGCGCCGGCAATCGACTGCGCGATACGTGATTCAATTGTTCGGCAGCCACGATCGCAACGCCGCCTTGAAATACGCGCAGCGTCCCGATCTGTCGGGCCACACGGCGATCTATACCAATCGCCGCGAAACCCCGCCCCTGCACGTGGTGGTGTACGGCCTGTATGCCAGCCGCGAGGAGGCGGCCGGCGCCGTGGCGCGTCTGCCGGCGGACGTGGCGCGGGAGAAACCGTTTCCGCGCTCCGTGGGGGAGATACAGCAACTCATGGAGGCGAAGGCGCGGTCATCGCCGGCGCAGTGACACAGCCGGTCACCGGGCGATATAATTTCCATCCTTTTCCTCCTGTTTTTGAAGGTGCGGCGGTGGTGAGCGAATCAACGGATGGGGGCGGCCCAACGATCAAACCCGCGGCGCGGGGTCTGTATGACCCCGCGTTTGAGCATGACGCCTGCGGCGTGGGCTTCGTCGTGCACATCAAAGGCCGGAAATCGCACGCCATCGTCGAGCACGGCATCACCATCCTGAAAAACCTCCTGCATCGCGGCGCCTGCGGATGCGAGGAAAACACCGGTGACGGCGTCGGCATCCTCATCCAGATGCCGCACGCGTTTCTCGCGCGCGTGTGCCTTGACGCCGGCATCCGGCTGCCGGCGGCCGGCCAATACGGCTGCGGCCTCATCTTCCTGCCGCGCGATCCGGCGCAGGCGCAGTGGTGCCAGCGGCGGTTCGAGGAGATCATCCGCGACGAGGACCAGGTCCCGCTCGGCTGGCGCGACGTGCCGACCAACGATGCGGAAGTCGGTCCCACGGCGCGGGCCTGCGAGCCCGCCTTCAAGCAGATTTTCATCGGCCGCTCGCCCAACCTTGACGACATGGCCTTCGAGCGGCGGCTGTACATCATCCGCCGGCGCATCGAGAACGCCGTCCGCGACTCCGACTTGAGCGAGCGGGAGCTGTTCTACATCCCCAGCCTCTCCGCGCGCACGCTGGTGTACAAGGGCATGCTGACCGGCGCGCAGATCGAGCCGATGTTCCCCGACATCACCGCCGCGGACGTGGAGAGCGCCCTGGCGCTGGTGCACCAGCGTTTCTCCACCAACACCTTCCCCTCGTGGCCGCTGGCGCATCCCTTCCGCTACATCGCGCACAACGGCGAGATCAACACCCTGCGCGGCAACATCAACTGGATGCGCGCACGCGAGGCGATGTGCGCCTCGCCGGTCTGGGGCGAGGACATCAAAAAGCTATTCCCCATCGTGCAGGAGGGCGGCTCGGATTCCGCCTGCTTCGACAACGTGCTGGAGTTCCTGCACATGTCCGGCCGCTCGCTGCCGCACGCGGTGCTGATGATGATCCCGGAGGCCTGGAGCGGTCATGAGAGCATGGATGCCGCGCGCAAGGCCTTCTATGAATACCACGGCTGCCTGATGGAGCCGTGGGACGGCCCGGCGTCCATCGCCTTCACCGACGGCACCGTGATCGGCGCCGTGCTGGATCGCAACGGTTTGCGGCCGTCGCGCTATTACGTGACCAGGGACGACATGGTGGTGATGGCCTCCGAGGTCGGCGTGCTCGACATTCCGCCGGAGAACGTGCTCATCAAGGAACGCCTGCACCCCGGCCGTATCTTTCTCGTCGACACCGCGCAGGGCCGCATCATTGATGACGCCGAATTGAAGCGCGAATTGGCGCAGGCGCGGCCCTATGCCGAGTGGCTGCGGCAGCATCATGTGCCGCTGGAAAACCTGCCGCCGCCCCCGCAGTTGTCGATACCGGCTGACGGCACCTTGTTGCAGCGCCAGCAATGCTTCGGCTACACGCACGAAGACCTGCGGCTGCTGATGGCGCCCATGGCGAGGAACGGCGAGGAGGCCGTGGGATCGATGGGCACCGACGCGGCGCTGGCGGTGCTCTCCGATCGGCCGCGCCTGCTGTACGATTATTTCAAGCAGTTGTTCGCGCAGGTGACCAATCCGCCGCTCGACGGCATCCGCGAGGAACTGGTGACCCAGGTGGCCACGCCCATCGGGCCGGAGGGCAACCTGCTCGCCCCCGGCCCGGAGTCCTGCCGGCAGATCAAGCTCGCTAGTCCGGTGCTCGACAACGAGGAGCTGGCGCGCATCCGTCACTGCGATCGGCCCGGTTTGAGGGCGGTTACGCTTTCCATTCCTTATCCCGTGGCGGGGGGCGGCGCGGGAATGGCCGCCGCGCTCGCCGAGGTTTGCCGCCGCGCCGATCAGGCCATCGCCGAGGGATACGCCTTCCTTATTCTTTCCGACCGCGGCGTGAATGAAATGCTGGCCCCCATTCCGGCGTTGCTGGCGATCGCCGGGGTGCATCACCACCTGGTGCGCGCCGGCACGCGCTGCCGCGCCGGCTTGATCCTCGAGTCCGGCGAACCGCGCGAGGTGCATCATCTGTCGGTGCTGATTGGCTACGGTGCCGGCGCCGTCAATCCCTACCTGGCGCTGGAGACCCTCGACGGCATGATCCGCAGCGACATGCTTGAGGGGCTGGATCACAAGCAGGCGGTCAAGAACTACGTCAAGGCGCTGAACAAGGGACTGGTCAAGGTGATGTCGAAGATGGGCATCTCCACCGTGCAGTCCTATCGCGGCGCGCAGATCTTCGAGGCCGTCGGTCTCGACCGGGCTTTCGTCGACAAATATTTCACCTGGACGGCCTCGCGCATCGGCGGCGTCGGCATCGATGTCGTGGCCGAGGAGGTGCATCGGCGGCATCACAAGGCCTTTCCGGAGCGGCCCGTGGGCGCGCCCGACCTCGATTGGGGCGGCGAATACCAGTGGCGGCGCGACGGCGAATATCATCTGTTCAACCCGCAGACCGTCTTCAAGCTCCAGCATGCCACCCGCACCGGCCAGTACCGCATCTTCAAGGAATATTCCAGGCTCGTCGATGATCAAAACGAACACCTGGCCACATTGCGCGGCCTGTTTGAGTTCAACTACGCGCCCGAGCCCATCCCGCTCGCGGAAGTGGAACCGGCGGAGAGCATCTTCAAGCGGTTCGCGACCGGCGCCATGTCCTACGGCTCCATCAGTCAGGAGGCGCACGAGACGCTCGCCATCGCCATGAACCGCATCGGCGGCAAGTCCAACACCGGTGAGGGCGGCGAGGACCCCGAGCGCTACAAGCCGCTCCCGAACGGCGACTCTAGGCGCAGTGCGATCAAACAAGAGGCCTCCGGCCGCTTCGGCGTGACCAGCGAATACCTGGTCAACGCCGACGACCTGCAAATCAAGATGGCCCAGGGCGCCAAGCCCGGCGAGGGCGGGCAGCTCCCCGGCAAGAAGGTGTATCCGTGGATCGCCAAGGTGCGGTACTCCACGCCGGGCGTGGGCCTGATCTCGCCACCGCCGCACCATGACATCTATTCGATCGAGGACCCGGCGCAGCTCATCCATGATCTGAAGAACGCCAACCCCCGGGCCCGCATCCACGTGAAGCTCGTGGCCGAGGTCGGCGTCGGCACGGTCGCCGCCGGCGTGGCCAAGGCGCACTCGGACGTGGTGCTGATCTCGGGCTACGACGGCGGCACCGGCGCCTCGCCGCTGACCTCGCTCAAGCACGGCGGCGTGCCCTGGGAACTGGGCCTGGCCGAGACGCAGCAGGTGCTGGTGCAGAACAAATTGCGCGACCGCATCGTGGTGCAGACCGACGGGCAGCTCAAGACCGGCCGCGACGTCGTGATCGCGGCGCTGCTCGGGGCCGAGGAATACGGCTTCTCCACCGCGCCGCTCGTGGTCATGGGCTGCATCATGATGCGCGTGTGCCACTTGAACACCTGCCCGGTCGGCGTCGCCACGCAGGACCCGCAGTTGCGCGCGAAATTCACCGGCCGTCCGGAACACGTCGTCAATTTCTTCCGTTTCATCGCCGAGGAGGTGCGCGAACACATGGCGAAACTCGGCTTTCGCACGATGGATGAAATGATCGGCCGTGCCGACAAGCTGCACGTGCGCCGGGCGGTGGAGCACTGGAAGGCCAAGGGGCTTGATTTCTCCGCCATCCTGTATCGTCCGCCCGTGGGGCCGGAGGTGGCGACGCGCCGCGTGCGGGCGCAGGATCACGGGCTGGAAAAGTCGCTGGACGTCACCACCCTGGTGCCGCTGTGCCGGCCGGCCGTCGAGGACAAGAAGCCGGTGTCCGCCATCCTGCCGATCAGGAATACGAACCGCACCGTGGGCACCATCCTGGGATACGAGATCACCCGCCGTTACGGCGGCGCCGGGCTGCCAGACGATACGATCAAGCTGCATTTCACCGGCTCGGCGGGCATGAGCTTCGGCGCCTTCCTGCCGCGCGGCGTCACCATGACGCTGGAGGGGGACGCCAACGATTACACCGCCAAGGGGCTGTCCGGCGGCAAAATCATCGTTTACCCGCCGCGGCATTCCATCTTCGTCGCCGAGGAGAACATCCTGGTCGGCAACGTGGTGCTGTACGGCGCCACCAGCGGCGAGGCCTATTTCCGCGGTATCGCCGGCGAACGCTTCGCCGTGCGCAACAGCGGCGCCCTGGCGGTGGTGGAGGGCGTGGGCGATCACGGCTGCGAATACATGACCGGCGGCCGGGTCGTGGTGATCGGCCCGACCGGGCGCAACTTCGCCGCCGGCATGTCGGGCGGCATCGCCTACGTGCTCGATGCGAAGGGCGACTTCAAGACCCGCTGCAACACCCAGATGGTGGGACTGGAGCCGCTGCGCGAGGACGAGGACGTGGAGCTGGTCAAGGAGCTGCTCAATCGCCACGTCAAGTACACGCAAAGCGCGGTGGCCAGGAGAATACTCAACAACTGGACGGCCACGCAGCCGAGGTTCGTCAAGGTGCTGCCCAATGACTACAAGCGGGTGATGCAGGCCATCGCCAGGGCGCGGCAGACCGGCGCCTCTGAGGACGAAGCCGTCATGGAAGCCGCCCATGGGTAAAATCACGGGCTTTCTCGAGTATCACCGCGTCAAACAGCCCTACCGCCCCGTGAAGGAGCGGGTGCTGGACTGGCGGCAGGTCATGGCCGGCTGGCAGGACGAGCCGCTCAAGCAGCAGGCGGCGCGCTGCATGGACTGCGGCGTTCCCTTCTGCCATCAGGGGTGTCCGCTGGGCAACCTGATCCCGGACTGGAACGATCTCGTCTACCGCAATCGCTGGCGCGAGGCCATCGATCGCCTGCATGCCACCAACAACTTCCCCGAGTTCACCGGCACGCTGTGCCCGGCGCCCTGCGAGGGCGCCTGCGTGCTCGGCATCAACGACGAGCCGGTGACCATCAAGGCCGTGGAAATCAGCATCATCGATCACGCCTTCAAGGAGGGCTGGGTGGCGCCGCAGCCGCCGCGGGTGCTGACCGGCAAAAAGATCGCGGTGGTCGGCTCCGGACCCGCGGGACTGGCCGCCGCGCAGCAGCTGCGTCGCGCCGGCCACGAGGTCACGGTCTTCGAGCGCGATGACCGCATCGGCGGGCTGCTGCGTTACGGCATCCCCGAATTCAAGATGGAGAAGCGCGTGCTCGACCGGCGTCTGGAGCAGATGCGCGCCGAGGGCGTCGTGTTCCAGCCCGGCAGTCATGTCGGCGTGAATGTCCCGGTCGATGCGCTGCGCAGGAATTTCGACGCGATTTTGCTGGCCGGCGGCGCCGGCCATGCCCGCGACCTTTCCGTGCCGGGACGGGAGTTGAAGGGCATTCATCTGGCCATGGAATACCTCACGCAATCGAACCGTCGCTGCGAGGGCGATCCGATAGACGAGGCGCGGTCGATCACCGCGAAGGACAAGCATGTCATCATCATCGGTGGCGGCGACACCGGCGCCGATTGCCTGGGCACGGTGCACAGGCAGGGCGCGAAGTCCGTGCATTCACTGGAGATCATGGCGCGTCCCCCGGACAAGCGCATCGCCGAGGTGAATCCATGGCCGGAATGGCCGAACATCTACCGCACGGCCTCGGCGCACGAGGAGGGCGGTGAGCGCGTGTATGCCGTCTCCACCAAGCGCTTCATCGGTGATGAACAGGGCCGCGTCCGGGCGCTCGAACTCGTCAAGGTGGAGATGAAGAAGGCGGAGGGCCGCATTATCTTCGAGGAAATCCTTAACACCCTGCACACGTTGCCGGCGGATCTCGTGCTGCTGGCGATGGGCTTTGTGGGGCCGGAGAAACCGGGCATGCTGGAGCAGCTGGGCGTCAAACTCACCGAACGCGGCAACGTGTGGCGCGATGCCAACTGGATGACCTCGGTGCCGGGGGTGTTCACCGCCGGCGACATGCAGCGCGGCCAGTCATTGATCGTCTGGGCCATCGCCGAGGGCCGCTCGGCCGCCCGCGGCGTCGATCAGTACCTGATGGGGACCTCCGACCTCCCCGCCCCGCTGCCCTGAAAAACTACTGCGGGGGTGTCTGCGTGTTGTTCGTCTCGTCCCCGAGACGAACCCCTGCGGGGCTAAAGCGCCGTTTCACTCCCGGCGAAACAGTGCCCGCTTGTTGCGTTTTTCAGATCGTTGCCAGAACCTTTCTCAAAAATATGACTGGGCATGAAAACCGTTCGTACTGAGGTATCGAAGCACAACAAAATTATGCAACACCTAATGTTCACCCTTCGATACCTCAGGGCGAACGGCATTTTTGAGATAGCTTCTAACAAACTATGACCACGGCATTGAAGAACGACCGGCTGCTGCGTGCGCTGCTCCGGCAGCCGGTCGATGTCACGCCGGTGTGGATCATGCGGCAGGCCGGCCGCTACCTGCCGGAATACCGCGCCACACGCGCGAAGGCCGGCGACTTCATGACGCTGTGCACGACGCCGGAACTGGCCTGTGAGGTCACGCTGCAACCGGTCAACCGCTACGCGCTGGACGCCGCCATCCTGTTTTCCGACATCCTCGTCATCCCGCACGCGATGGGTCTGGGACTCAAGGTCGATGAAGGCACGGGGCCGCGCCTCGAGCGGCCGGTGCGCACCGCGGCCGGGATCAAAAAACTCGGCACCCCTGATCCGGAAACGGACCTCGGCTACGTGATGGACGCCGTGCGGCTCATCCGCCGCGAACTCAATGGGCGCGTGCCGCTCATCGGCTTTTCCGGCAGCCCGTGGACGCTGGCGACCTACATGGTCGAAGGGAGCGGCGGCGGGGAGTTCCGCCTCATCAAGGGGCTGATGGCGCAGGAACCCGCCACGCTGCACGCGCTGCTGGATCTGCTTGCCCGCTCCGTGGCCCTGTATCTCAACGCGCAGATCAAGGCCGGCGCGCAGACCGTGATGATCTTTGACACCTGGGGCGGCATCCTGCCCACGCCCGCCTATCTGGAGTTCTCATTGCGCTACATGCACCGGATTGTCCATGAACTGCTGCGCGAGCATGAAGGCCGGCGCGTGCCGTCGATCCTGTTCACCAAGGGCGGCGGCCAGTGGCTGGAAAACATTGCCGGCACCGGCTGTGACGCCGTGGGCCTTGACTGGACGGTGGACATCGGCGAGGCGCGCAAGCGAGTCGGCGATCGCGTCGCGCTACAGGGCAACATGGACCCAGCAATATTGTTGAGCACGCCGGAACGCATCCGCGCGGAGGTCGCGACGATCCTGAAGAGCTTCGGGCCACATCCCGGCCATGTCTTCAACCTCGGCCACGGCATCACTCCCGGCGTTGATCCCGAACACGCCCGCATCCTGGTCGACGCGGTGCACGAGTTGAGTCCCGCCTGCCACCGCCCCTGACCGCCGTCCTTTGGCGGCCCCGGCATCCTCACCGGCGCATGATCGGCATCCGTCGTCGGATTTCCGCGGCAACGCGCGGCGTCTCCAGCAACGGTTCGTAGCTCCACTGCTCCAGTTCTCCGGTGAAGCGGCGGGTCATGCCGGCGGCTTCCATGGCGCGGTGAAATTCCAGCGACCTGCGGGAGCCGCCGGGGAGGTGGACGACGTGAACCGGCCTGCCGGTGGCGCACGCCTCGGTGGTCATGTTGACGGAGACGCAGGTCACGACGACATGATCCGCAAGGCCCAGAAACCCCAGATACGGATTTTCACCCTGACCGTCCCAGATGACACAGCGCAGATCACTCAACCGCCGCTTCAAGTCCTCCGTGACGGCGCCGCCGGTCCGGCGTGAAATCGTCAGTGCGATGCCGCAGCCGTGTTTTTCAACCGCGGACTTGAGTTGGCGGGCCAGGAATTCCACTTCGCGCCCGCCAAAGGCGTAGTGCCTGTTTCTGCCGCCGATCAGGACCGTCACCAGCGGACGCGGCAGATGCGCCAGCGCGGGCGCGAAACGCCGCGCCTCGCCCGCGAGCAGGGCGGGGGTGATGCCGTGCAGCGATCCCAGGGTGGTGATGACGTTTCCGCCCTTGCAGCGATCGTGCCGCGGCGCCACCACGACATCGAACAGCGCCACGGGCAGCAGGGGATTTTGAATGTGGACGGTGAATACCCGGGGTTCCGCGCGCTTGACGGCCAGCGCCACGCCCGCGGCGTAGCGGCCGCAGCTGATCAGGATGTCGGGCCAGGGCGGCGCCAGTGGGTCGCTGCCGGGACCGGCGGCGGCGAAGGGGGACCACCACGACCACGCCGGCAGGAGCTTCCACGGCGGGTGCGGAACGACGGTCTTGCGGACCGGCTGTTCGCAGAGCGCCTCGGCCAGGGCGCGGCACTGGATCTCCATGCCCGTACTCGGCTCGCTTAGAAACCAGCAATTCATGGCATCCCGCATCCGCTTTTACGCATTCACCCCGCCGCCGCCGGACGCGGACAGCGGTGGGCGACGAACGGACTGGCTAGGAAATGGGTGTCTCAGGATAGGCCAGTTCGAAGCGATCGCGCCATTCATCGGTGACGTAGTTCACGATGAGCGTCCTGCGCACGCAGGGAAATGGCCGCCGCTCGAAGGCGTGCCAGGTATTGGCGGCCGGGACGAAGGCCAGCGCATGGTTGCTCTTGAATGGCGTTCTCGCGAAAAAGCGCCGGTTCTCGTCGTAAATGTCCGTGCCCAGTGTTTCCGCCTCCGGCTCCTTCGAGAGGTAGATCAGCATCGACAGCAATTTGACCCGGATGTCGGTATGCGGCTCGAGCCAGAAGCCCTCGGAATCCTGCGCGTACTCTATCCGCAGGTAGCTGCCCTTGAGATTGATGCCGAAGGTTTTTTCAACCTGACGGGCGACTTCTCCGCTTTGCAGGGCCTCCGCCACCTCCCGGCACACGGCGTGGCGCTCCCTGTTTGCGGCGTCGAAATAAACACGCGAGGCGTTGTTGTACTCCCGCCGGCCCACCGCGTAGTCCGCCTTCACCGGCTCCACAGGGAGGGCCAAAATGGCGTCGACCGTCGCGGGCGGGAATACATTCTTCACCCACCAGCGGGGAAAGGGATAAGTGGACTTCTCGCTGTTCAACAGCGAACGGATGAAACTGCCGGCATTGCTGCTGCTAGTCATCAATGAAACCTCCTTGGAAAACCCGTGAATGCGGCGCCAATTTTTCGCCTGCGTCTTCCTTCCCCCGGCCGGCCGTCGACGCCATCAGCGCGCAAGCATACACAAATTGAAAAACCGCATCATGTCGCCGTCAGGCTAGTGAAGTTCAAGCAGCGGTTCGTCAAGCGCCGAAATCTGCTCCCGCAGGGAGAGGACGTGATCCTGCCAGTAGCGCTGGGTGTTGAACCAGGGGAAGGCCAGCGGGAAGGCGGGATCGTGCCAGCGGCGCGCCAGCCAACCGGCATAGTGTATCATGCGCAGGCTGCGCAGGGCCTCGATGAGGCGCAATTCCGCCGGATTGAACTCCATGAATTCGGTGTAGCCCTCCAGCATTTTCGACAATTGCCCGCTCATGGCATCGCGGTCGCCGGAGAGCAGCATCCATAAATCCTGCATGGCGGGACCGGTCATGCTGTCGTCGAAGTCGACGAAATGGGGACCGTTCCTTGTCCATAAAATGTTGCCGGGATGGCAATCGCCGTGCAGCCGCAGGCAGCGGGCCTCAGGAACCTGTGCGAAACGCTCGTCCACGATCGCCAGCAGGTCGCGGACGATGCTTTCATAAGCGGGCCTCAAATCCTCCGGCAGGAAACCGCGCTCCAGGAGGAACCGGCTGGGCTGCCCGCCGAAGTTTTCAACGGTGAGCTTCTGCCGGTGAGTGTAGGCGCGGCTGGCGCCGACGCGGTGGATGCGGCCGATGAAGCGTCCCAGCCGGATCAGCGTGTCGTCGTGATCCAGTTCCGGCGCCCTGCCGGGGCAGCGCGGATAGAGGGCGAAACGCAGTCCCTCATGATGATGCAGCGTGACGCCCGCCGCATCCTCAAGCGGCGGCACGACCGGGATCTCCAAATCGGCCAGTTCCCTTGTGAAGGCGTGTTCCTCGAGAATGGCCGCGTCCGTCCAGCGCGCCGGCCGGTAGAATTTGGCGATGAGCAGCGGGCCCTCCTCGAGGCCGACCTGGTACACCCGGTTCTCGTAACTGTTCAACGCCAGCAACCGCCCATCGCAGCGATAGCCGAGTGCCTCCACGGCGGCGAGCAGACGCTCCGGGGTCAGCCCGGAAAAGGGCGCCTTGTCCGGATCAGGCACGGACTGACAGCTCGCGACGCGGCCGGCGCGCCGCGGGCACTACCGCAACGAGGAGGGCTCCGGCCAGCAACAGCAAGACCGGCGCGTTGCCGAACCGCACATAAGGCGTTGCGCCCGCATAGGGCAAGGCCTCGCCGGTCAGCGCGTAAGGGACAAACTGCGGCGCGCGGGCGACGACACGCCCCCTGGCGTCGATGATGGCGGTGATGCCGTTGTTGGCGGCGCGCAGCAGGTAACGACCGGTCTCCCTGGCGCGCATGCGCGCCATTTCCAGATGCTGATGAGGGGCGATCGAATCGCCGAACCAGGCGTCGTTGCTGACGTTGATCAGCAGGCGCGCGGCGGGCAGCGCGGGGATGATCTCGCCGCCGAAGGCGTCCTCGTAGCAGACGGAGACGCTGACCGGAATGCCTCCGGCGTTGATCAGGGGCTGGACGGGATCGCCGCGGCTGAAGTCAGACATCGGTATTTTGAGAAAGAACAGAACAGGTTTGAGCAAATCACCGAACGGAATGTACTCGCCAAACGGCACCAAATGCCGCTTGTCATAACGTCCCGCGCCCGTGCCCAGCGCAATCACGCTGTTGTAGTAACGGCCCTGGTCGTGCGGCGGATTGTAGGGCACGCCGATCAGCATGGCGCTGCCACGCGCTGCGGCCGCGGCATGCAGTGCCTGGAAAAAATCCTGCAATTCGGAGTAAAACGCCGGAATGGCGGTCTCCGGCCAAATCACCAGGCGCAGGTTCCAATGCGGCCGCGTCAATGCCAGATAATGATCAATGGTCTCCTGCCGTTGCGCAGGGTCCCACTTGACGGCCTGCTCGATGCCGCCCTGGATGAGCGCCACGCGCGCCGCCGGGCCGTCAGGGCCGGTCCAGCTTCGGGAATCCAAGGGCCAGGCCAGTCCGCCGACGAGCAGGAATGGAATAATCCCCCCCCACCTCCGCAAGCTGAGCGCGGCCAGGCTGCCGGCCAGCAATGCCGCCGCAAGGCTTACGCTGTATACGCCACCCAGCGGCGCGTAGGCCGACAACGGGCCGTCGATCTGGCTGTAGCCGAGCGTGAGCCAGGGGAAACCGGTGAACAACCAGCCGCGCAGCCATTCGATCAAGGTCCATAGCGCGGGAAACAGCAGCAGCAACCGGCGGTACATGGAGGCGCAGGGAAGGCGCGCCGACAGCCAGCCGGCCAGCGCCGGGTAAAGGGCCATGAAGGCGACGAACAGCGCCGTCATGGACACGGAGAAGGCCAGCACCGGCAGTCCGAATTGATGGATGCTGATCTGTATCCAGTAAACCCCGCCGCCGAACATGCCGAGGCCGTATATCCAGCCGTGACGAAAAGCGCGGACCGGGGGGCTGTGCAGCCATAAGCGGAACAACACCGCCAGCGACGCCACTGTCAGCGGATACCACCCGTAAGGGGCGAAACCGAGAGGCAATACCAGCCCCGCGACGAGCGCCGGCAGATCACCGGGGGTGAAGAAGGCAAATAAACGATGCAGGCGCACGCAGCGCTGGAATGAAAATGATCGGTTGAAGGCGGATTAACCGGCGGCCAGGCGCGGCGGTTCGGCCTCGCGCGAGGGGCGCAGCACGCGCAGCGTGTGTATGCGGCGCCGATCGGCGCGTGACACCAGGAAATTCAGGCCGCCGTAGGTCAGGCGTTCGCCGCGCTTGGGCAGGTGGCCGAGTTCGCGCAGCACCAGCCCGCCGATGGTATCGACGTCGGCGTCGTTGAAGTCGGTGCCGAAATAGGCGTTGAATTCGGCGATCGGCATGCGCGCCTTCACCGTGTAGCGGTTGGCGCCGTGCGGCTTGACGAAACCCACGTCGGTGATGTCGTGCTCGTCGGCGATGTCGCCGCCGATCTGCTCAATCACGTCCTCGATGCTGACCAGTCCCGCCACGCCGCCGTACTCATCCACCACGATGGCGAGGTGATTGCGGCTGGAGCGGAATTCACGCAGCAGGATGTTGAGCCGCTTGCTCTCCGGCACGAACACCGCCGGCCGCAGGACATCCTTGTGCAGGAACCGGCGCGCCGACTTGTCGGCCAGGAACGGCAGCAGGTCCTTGGCCAGCAGGATGCCGACCACCTGCCCCTTCCTGTCCACCACGGGAAAGCGTGAATGGCCGGATTCGATGATGATGGGGAGGAATTCCTTGAGCTCGGCGGTTTCCTCCACCACAATCATCTGCGCGCGCGGCACCATGATGTCGCGCACCTGCATTTCCGATACCTGCAACGCCCCCTCCATCATGGCCAGGGTGTCGGGGTCCAGCAGGTTGGCCCGCTCGGAGTCGCGCAGCAATTCGATGAGTTCCACCGGCGCGTAGGCGCCGCCGCGCAGGGCGCGCAGCAGGCGTTTGAACCAGGAACCGCGGGCGGCAGGAGGCTCGTTTTCCATGAGGAAGGGGGCGGAGGGTCCGTCAGGCCGGAAGGTAGGGGTTGGGGTAACCGAGGGCGGCGAGGATGGCGATTTCCCGCCGCTCCATTTCCCGCGCGTCGCGGACGTGAACATGATCGTACCCCAGCAGATGCATCACGCCATGTACCACCATGTGGGCACAATGGGCCCGTAATTTTTTGCGCTGCAACATGGCTTCCCTCGCGACCACCGGTTTGCAGATCACTATATCACCAAGCTCGTGTGGGTTGTGGCCAAATGCATCATCGGCGGGGAAAGACAAGACGTTTGTGTGCGCTTGCTTTCCTTTAAATAGCTCATTTAATTTAAATATTTCTTTGTTACCGACGAAGCGTATGACCAGGGAAGCTTGTGACCTCTCGCCCTTCAAAGCGGCCTTGACCCAGCGTGCAACGGTGTCGGCGCGCGGCAGCCCGCGGCGATTCACCGCGTATTGCACGACGACTTCGAGTTTCACGTCTGGTCGCCGTGGTCGTGCGCGTCGTAGGCATCCAGAATGCGGGCCACCACGGGGTGGCGGACCACATCCTTGGACTTGAAGAAGGTGAAGCTGATCCCCGGCGTGTCCTTCAGGATGTCAATCACATGACGCAGGCCCGAGGGTTTGCCGCGCGGCAAATCGACCTGGGTGATGTCGCCGGTGACGACGGCCGTCGAGGAGAAGCCGATGCGGGTCAGGAACATCTTCATCTGCTCGACGGTCGTGTTCTGTCCCTCATCCAGGATGATGAAGGCGTCATTCAGCGTGCGTCCGCGCATGAAGGCCAGCGGCGCGACTTCGATGACGTTGCGCTCGATGAGTCTGGCCACCTTTTCGAAGCCCAGCATCTCGTAGAGCGCGTCATACAGCGGCCGCAGATAGGGATCGATTTTCTGCGCCATGTCGCCCGGCAGAAAGCCGAGTTTCTCCCCAGCCTCGACGGCAGGCCGCACCAGGCACAGGCGGCGCACGCGCTCGTTCTCCAGCGCCTCCACCGCGCAGGCCACCGCAAGGTAGGTCTTGCCGGTGCCGGCGGGGCCGATGCCGAAATTGACCTCGTGGGTCCGGATCGCCTCCAGATAATGACGCTGGTTGGCGCCGCGGGGACGGATCTGCACGCGGCGGGTGCGCAGGGCCTGCTCCTCCGCGGCCTCCTCCGGCTCGACCTCCTCGATGCCGGCCCGTTGCAGGTGCAAATGCACCGCCGCCGGCGTCAATGTGGCCGTTTGCGTGACGGCGTAGAGATCACGGAGTATGCGCCCGGCCGCCGCCGCCGCCTCGTCCTCGCCAATGACGCGGAAGGCGTTGCCGCGGTTGTTGATCTCCACGCCCAGCCGGCGTTCCAGCTGGCGCAGGTGTTCGTCGAACTGGCCGCAGAGATTGGCCAGCCGCAGGTTGTCCTGCGGTTCCAGCAGCAAATCGACGGCCGTGGTGCCCAAGTCAGGCGGCGGCGGACAGGGCGCCGGCGGACAACTCGCCACGCAGGGAGTTGGGCAGGGAGGCGGTGATGCGCACCTCGCAAAAACGGCCGGTAAGCGCGGGGTCGCCCTTGAAATTGACCACGCGATTATTCGACGTGCGCCCGCACAGCTCATGGACATCCCTGCGCGAGGCACCGGTGATCAACACGCGCTCGATCCTGCCCACCATGGCCCTGCCCGCGGCATCGGCCATTTCGTTGATGCGCCGCTGAAGGACGGCCAGCCGGTGTTTCTTGACCGCCATCGGCACCTCGTCGGGCAGGCTGGCCGCGGGCGTGCCCGGACGCGGGCTGTAGATGAAACTGAAGGCGTGATCGAAACCGACGTCCTCGATCAAATTCATCGTCGCCTCGAAGTCGGCTTCCGTCTCGCCGGGGAAACCGACGATGAAATCGGAACTCACGCTGACGCCGGGCCGCGCGCGCCGCAGCTTGCGGATTTTCGCCTTGTATTCCAGCGCCGTGTGGCCGCGTTTCATGAGCGCCAGGACGCGGTCCGAGCCGCTCTGCACCGGCAGGTGCAGGTGGTCGGCCAGTTCCGGCACCGCGGCGTAGGCCTCAATCAGGGCGTCGGAGAACTCCACGGGATGCGAGGTGGTGAAGCGGATGCGGCCGATCCCCTCGATGGCGGCGACATAGCGGATCAATTGCGCCAGATCGGCGACGCCGCCGTCATGCCTGGCGCCGCGGTAGGCATTGACGTTCTGCCCCAGCAGCGTCACCTCCCGCACCCCCTGGCGGGCGAGGGTGGAAAGTTCAGCCAGCACGTCATCGAACGGCCGGCTGAATTCCTCGCCGCGGGTGTAGGGCACCACGCAGAACGTGCAGTACTTGCTGCAGCCCTCCATGATCGAGACGAAGGCCGTCGGACCCTCGGCACGCGGCTCGGGCAGGCGATCGAATTTTTCAATCTCGGGAAAACTGACGTCGATGACGCGGCGGCGCTTCCGCAGCACCTCCTCCAGCAGCGACGGCAGGCGGTGCACCGTCTGCGGCCCGAAGATCATGTCCACGAACGGCGCGCGCTCCCACAGGGCGGCGCCCTCCTGGCTGGCCACGCAGCCGCCGACACCGATGATCACGGCTGGATTGCGTTGCTTGTATTCGCGCCACAGGCCCAGCATCGAGAACAGTTTTTCCTGCGCCTTCTCGCGCACGGAGCAGGTGTTGAGCAGAAGCACGTCGGCCTCCCCCGGATCGTCGGTGGACGTCAGACCGTGCGAGCGCGCGAGCACCGCCGCCATCCTGGACGAGTCGTACTCGTTCATCTGGCAGCCAAAGGTCTTGATGTGCAGTTTTTGTCTCATCGCGAACGGTGTCGATGCCGGCATTATTCTACCAGTCAGTCTAAACGGTGCGCAGCCGCCGTCAGCGGGCGCGGGTGTTGTTTCCGCCACGATCATGCCACGCGCGCCGGCGGGGGGCGCTGAGGCCGTGGCCGGAATCACCCCGGCACCGATCCAGTCCGGAATTCTTGCGTTCCCGTGACTGCTAGGCTAGCATTCCGCGCCATAAACAGGTGCCTTCAGCCTCAAAACCCCCAAATTATTATAGAGTGGTGCAAAGACGCTGCTCGGCAGCAGACGCTTGACGTGATTTACGAAAACCCGGGACGCGAAGCCAGCCCCTGCCAGTTTATTCTGGTGCCCAACCAATCACTCCGCTGGAACGATGTGCGGCGGATCATTGCGGTCATGACGGCGGTGGCGCTGACCATTGGCCTGGCATTCTGCTACGTGGGGCTGACGCTGGTGCTGCCGTTCTCGGGCCTGGAGGTGCTGGCGCTGGCGGCCGCCCTTTATTACTGCCAGCGGCGCGGCGCGGTGCGGGAGGTGCTCAAGGTCGGCGATCGGGAGGTGGTGATCGAAAGCGGCCGCCGCCGGCCGGAGCGCGTGCGAACCTTCCCGCGCGCATGGGTCAGGGTGTCGCTGTGCAAAGCGGCGGTGGACTGGCATCCCAGCCGGCTGGTGCTCGGGGCGCACGGCCGCGAGTTGGAAGTGGGCGGATTTTTGACCGAGGATGAACGCCAGGACCTGGCGCGGAGATTGAAGCGGGTCCTGCAGATATCATGAACGGCGCCGACGCACCGGCGCCATGCGGGAACAACCTACAGGCGAGGAGCATCTGAACAATGAGCCAAGCAAGGGGCCAGACAATGGGCAGGGGGACCAGGAAATTTCCACGATCGATGGCGCAGTTGATCACGGCGTTGCTGTCGTTGTGTCCGGCGATTGCATCCGCGGACTGGGCGTTGAACATGCGGCCGGGCGTCACGCCCAACAGTCAGGGCATCTATCACCTGCACATGATCGTGTTGTGGATATGCGTGGTCATCGGCGTGCTGGTGTTCGGAGTGATGTTTTATTCCATCCTCCATTTTCGCAAGTCGCGGGGCGCCCGGGCCGCGCACTTCCATGAGAACACCACCGTCGAGATCGTCTGGACGTTGATTCCGTTTGTCATACTGGTGTGCGTGGCCGTACCCGCCACGCGCACGCTGATTGCGATGGAGAGCACGGGCAACGCCGACATGACCATCAAGGCCACCGGCTACCAGTGGCGCTGGCATTACGATTATCTGGATCAAGGCGTGAGTTTCTTCAGCGTGCTGGCCGAGAAGAGCAACGAGGCCCGCCAGCCCAGATCCGGCATCGATCCCCATACCGTGGAAAATTACCTGCTGGACGTGGATCAACCGCTGGTCGTGCCGGTGGGCAAGAAGGTCCGTCTGCTGACCACCGCCAATGACGTCATCCACGCCTGGTGGGTGCCGGAACTGGGCGTCAAGCGCGACGCCATCCCCGGGTTCATCAACGAATCCTGGTTCAAGGTCGAGACCCCGGGCACCTATCGCGGCCAGTGCGCCGAGTTGTGCGGCAAGGACCACGGTTTCATGCCGATCGTCGTGGTGGCCAAGGAGGAGGGTGAATTCAACAAATGGGTGGAGGATAAAAAAGCCGCGGCGCTCGCCGAGGCGGCGGCCAATGATCCGAACCGCGAATGGAAGAAGGAGGAGTTGATGGCCAAGGGGGCCGAGGTGTATACAAAGAATTGCGCCGTCTGCCACCAGGCCGATGGCAAGGGCGTGCCGGGCAACTTCCCCGCCCTGGCCGGCAGCGAGATCGCCAACGGCAACGTTGACGACCACATCGACAGGGTGCTGTTCGGCAAGAACCAGATGCCGGCCTGGAAGGAGACGCTGAGCCCGGTGGAAATCGCCGCCGTCATCACCTACGAGCGCAATTCCTTCGGCAACACCGCGGGCGACGTGGTGCAGCCGAAGAAGGTGGCGGAATACTGAGACCCCCGGGACATGTTCATCGCTGCGAGTTGACTAGAGAGGATCGAACCCATGGCACACGCTGCTCATCATGATGACCACGCCCATCACCCCACGGGCGTGATGCGCTGGATCACCACCACCAACAACAAGGACATCGGCACGCTGTATCTGTCGTTCGCGCTGCTCATGTTCTTCATCGGCGGCTCGATGGCGATGATCATCCGCGCCGAGCTGTTCAAGCCCGGCCTACAATTCGTCGATCCGCAGTTTTTCAACTCCATGACCACCCTGCATGCCCTGGTGATGATCTTCGGCGCGGTCATGCCGGCCTTCGTGGGTCTGGCCAACTGGATGATCCCGATGATGATAGGCGCCCCTGACATGGCGCTGCCGCGGCTCAACAACTGGAGCTTCTGGCTGCTGCCGTTCGCCTTCACCCTGCTGCTGTCCACGCTGTTCATGCCCGGCGGCGCCCCCGCGGGCGGCTGGACCATGTATGCGCCGCTGGTGCTGCAGACCGGCGAGGCGTTTCCGTTCCTGATTTTCGCGGTCCACATCATGGGCATCTCCTCGATCATGGGCGCCATCAACATCATCGCCACGGTGTTCAACATGCGCGCGCCGGGCATGACGTTCATGAAGCTGCCGCTGTTCGTGTGGACTTGGATCATCACCGCCTTCCTGCTCATCGCGGCGATGCCGGTGCTGGCCGGCGCGGTGACCATGCTGCTCACCGACAAGTTCTTCGGCACCAGTTTCTTCTCCGCCGCCGGCGGCGGCGACCCGGTCATGTTCCAGCACATCTTCTGGTTCTTCGGCCACCCGGAGGTGTACATCATGATCCTGCCGGCCTTCGGCATCGTCTCCGCGATCGTGCCGACCTTCGCCCGCAAGCCGCTGTTCGGCTATGCCTCGATGGTGTACGCGACGGCCTCCATCGCCTTCCTGTCGTTCATCGTCTGGGCGCACCACATGTTCACCGTCGGCATGCCGCTCGCCGGGGAGCTGTTCTTCATGTACACCACCGTGCTGATCGCGGTGCCGACCGGCGTCAAGATTT
Organism: Gammaproteobacteria bacterium; assembly: GCA_021324815.1. Taxonomy (GTDB): domain Bacteria; phylum Pseudomonadota; class Gammaproteobacteria; order JAJPIJ01; family JAJPIJ01; genus JAJPIJ01. The sequence continues at coordinate 98,669 of JAJPIJ010000035.1, read as the reverse complement.
TCAACTGGCTGGCGACGATGTGGCGCGGCTCCATGACCTTCGAGACCCCGATGCTGTTCGCGCTGGGCTTCATCGTCATGTTCACCATCGGCGGCTTCTCCGGGCTGATGCTGGGCGTCACGCCCGCCGATTTCCAGTACCAGGACACCTACTTCGTGGTGGCGCACTTCCACTACGTCCTGGTCACGGGCGCGGTCTTCGCCATCATGGGCGCCACCTATTTCTGGCTGCCGAAGTGGACCGGCCACATGTACGACGAGACGCTCGGCAAGTGGCATTTCTGGCTGTCGACGATCTTCGTGAACGTGCTGTTCTTCCCGCAGCACTTCCTGGGGCTGGCGGGCATGCCGCGCCGCATCCCCGACTACGCGGTGCAGTTCGCCGACTGGAACATGGTGTCCAGCATCGGCGGCTTCTGTTTCGGCGCCACGCAACTCCTGTTCCTGTACGTGATCGTGAAGTGCGTGCGCGGCGGCGCCAAGGCGAGCGACCGGGTGTGGGAGGGCGCCGAGGGGCTGGAGTGGATCCTGCCTTCGCCGCCGCCTTATCACAGCTTCGTGAACCCGCCGCTGGTGAAGTGATGAGAGGATGACGCCGGTTATCGCGGAATCGCACGATGCCCGTGATGGATCCAATCTCCGGCGTCGCAACCTGCGGCTGGCGGTGATCCTGGGGATTCTGGCGGCGGCGTTTTACGGCGGCTTCATCCTCATGCATTGGAAATAGGGCGATGAGCGAGCAACAACGCAATACCATGCGCACGGTGCGCCGGCTGCTGCTGGTGACGGCGCTGATGTTTGCCTTCGGGTTCGTGGTCATGCCGCCGATGTACAACGCGTTTTGCGCCATTACGGGCCTCAGCGGCAAGACCGGCCGCGAGACGGAGGCTCAGGCCGCGGCGAAGGGCGTGGACAAGGGCCGCTGGGTGACCGTGGAATTTGTCACCTCGACGAGCGCCGGCCTGCCCTGGGATTTCGCGCCGCTGACCCGCAAGGTGAGGGTGCATCCCGGCGAGGTCACGGAGGTTGATTTCGCGGTGGAGAGCCACGCCGATCAGTCGACCACCGGCCAGGCGGTGCCGAGCCTGGCGCCGAACACCGCGGCGCGGTACTTCAAGAAAACGGAATGTTTCTGCTTCCAGCGCCAGCAACTGGCGGCGCGGGAGCACCGGGTCATGCCGGTCCGCTTCGTGGTCGATCCGGATTTGCCGAAGGATGAGACCACGCTGACGCTGTCGTACACCTTCTTCCGCGTGCAGGACAGCACGGTGGCGAGGGACGCCGGGCCGACGGCAAAGCAGGGGTCTTGAAACCTTTTTAACTTGAAATAAACAAGACGCAACGACGCAAAGGGGAAGCTATGTCAGGCACACACACCGGTACCGGTTATTATCTGCCCGATCCGAGCCACTGGCCCATCACCGGCTCCATCGGCCTGTTCTCGATTCTGGGCGGTTTTGCCCTGGCGCTGGACGGCCATGCGGCGGGCAAGGCGGTCATGGTCTTCGGCGCGCTGGTCATGCTCGGCATGCTGTTCGGCTGGTTCGGCACCGTCATCCGCGAGAGCGAGGGCGGCCAGTACAACAGCCAGGTGGACGTCAGTTTCCGCTGGGGCATGGCGTGGTTCATCTTCTCCGAGGTGATGTTTTTCGCCGCCTTCTTCGGCGCCCTGTATTACGCCCGCCAGTTGTCGGTGCCGTGGCTGGGCGGCGAGGGCGACAAGCTGGCGACGCATCAATTGCTGTGGCCGGGGTTCTCGGCGGCGTGGCCGGTGCTGAGTACGCCGAACACCACCCTGTTCATGCAGATCAAGGAGGTCATCCCGGCCTTCGGGGTGCCGGCGATCAACACCCTGCTGCTGCTGTCGAGCGGCGTGACGGTGACCATCGCCCATCACGCGCTCAAGCACAACAACCGCGGCCTGCTGCTGTTGTTTCTGTTCCTGACCATCGCCCTGGGCGTGGCCTTCCTCTCGCTCCAGGCGCATGAATATGGCGAGGCCTATCGTGCAAAGGGGTTGACGCTGAATTCCGGCATCTACGGCTCCACCTTCTTCATGTTGACCGGATTCCACGGCCTGCATGTCACGCTGGGCGCCATCATGCTGACGGTGATCTGGCTGCGTTGCTTAAGGGGCCACTTCAAGCCCAACCACCATTTTGGCTTCGAGGCGGTGGCGTGGTATTGGCACTTCGTTGACGTGGTCTGGCTGGGCCTCTTTATCTTCGTCTACTGGCTCTGAACGAGGAGGTTGTCCAAGGCAAAAAGGCGCTGCCCGGAGGCAGCGCCTTTTTTATGCCGCCCGTTTTCACGAATGGGGGTTGACGTCGTGGGGATGAATCCATCCCAGCGCGGCGAAAATGAAAAGGAGAATGAACAGGGCGATCGAAAGTCCGATACGCCAGGTCAGCGACCATACCGTGCGATCGTCCTGGCCGCGGCCGCGCACGAGGTGGAACAGGGCTGAGCCGAGAAAAAAGAGGACGCAGCCGAACAGCGCCAGGATGAGTAATTTGATGGTCATGGGAGGGTGAGCCGCCGGGACGCGGCACAGTATATCGTGGATGGTATTGAAATGGGGTTTGGCCATGAGGCTCGGAATTTTTTCCTGGTTCATCGTGACGGCGCTTTTGACCGCGGGGCTGGTGCGCCTCGGCCTGTGGCAGGTGGACCGCGCCCATCAGAAGCAGGCGGCCTATGCGCGTTACCTGGCGCACCAGCGGCTGCCGCCGGTGCCCCTTCAGGATGTCGCCCGTGCGCCCATCGAGGAATTGAACGGCCGCGCCGTCACGCTCGCGGGCCGCTATGCCGCAGATTTGCAGGTGCTGCTGGACAATCAAAGTCACCGCGGCCTCCCCGGCTATCTGGTGTTGACGCCGTTTGCGCTGAAGTCGGGGGAGACGGTGTTGATTAACCGGGGCTGGCTGCCCATGGGCCGGTCCCGCAATCAGGTGGCGATCGAACGGCCGCCCGCCGGGGACGTCACCCTGCGCGGGACCGTCGCCGGGGCGCCGGCGCGGGGCCTCCTCCTGCGCGGCGCCGAGCAGGTGGAAACGCTGCCGGGAGGCGTGCGGCGGGTGCAATACGTGGATTACGACATGCTGACGCGCGTGGTGGGGACGCCGCTGCTCCACTATCTGGTGTTGCTGGACCCGCAGGCGCCCGGGGGTTACGTGCGTGAATGGACGCCGCCGGGCAGTGATGAGTACCGCCACTGGAGCTACGCCGTGCAGTGGTTCGCCATGGCCGCCGCGGTGCTGATCCTGTTTATGGCGTTTGCCGTCAGGGGAGGCCGCCGTGCCGCCGCCGGCTGACAGCGCACGACGCGGCCGCTGGGTGATCCTGGTGGTCTTCGGCCTGTTCTTGCTGCCGGTGCTGCTGGCCTGGTGGATGGCCAGCGGGCGCCTGAACTGGCTGCCGGGGGGCCACGCCAATTACGGCATGCTGATCACGCCCGCCATTGCCCTCGATCCCTGGCTTGAGGCGGCGGACCGGGCGCGGCTGCCCCACCGCTACGGCGCATGGACGCTGGCGCTGATCGAAAACGGCGCCGCGTGCGGCGCGGACTGCGCCGAGGCCTGGGATCGTTTGTGGCGCGTCCGCGAAGCCCTCCAGGTGGACAAGCTGCGCGTCACTGCCGCGGTGATCCTGGAGTCCGGTGCCGCGCCGCCCGAGGCGGGGGCATTGAAACTCACGCTTTCCCCCCGGGCGATGCAGGAATTGCAGCAGGCGCTGGCCCGCCCTGATCCCGCGCCCGTCAAGGATCGGCTGGTGATCATCGATTATCAGGGCGGCATCATCCTGCTCTACCCGTCGCACCCGGACATGAGCGGCGTACTGAACGATCTGAAGCGCCTGTTGAGGGCCTCCAGGACGGTGTCATGAACCCGCTGCCTAGACTGGTGTTGGCCGTTGCGGTCCTGGCGTTTTGCGTGGTGGCGCTGGGGGCCTACGTGCGCCTGTCCAACGCCGGGCTCGGCTGCCCGGACTGGCCGGTCTGCTACGGCCGGCTGGTGCCGCCGACGGCGGCGGCCGAAATCAAGGATGCCAACAGCGCCTTTCCGCAGCGGCCGGTGGAAACGGGCAAGGCCTGGAAGGAACAGATCCATCGCTATGCCGCCGGCACGCTGGGCCTGGGGATACTCCTGATCGCGTGGCTGGGTTTTCGACGGCCGGGAGCGCTGCGGCCCGCGGCCCTGCCTTATGCGCTGGTGGCGCTGGTCGTCCTGCAGGGATTGCTCGGCATGTGGACCGTCACGCTGCTGCTCAAGCCGCTGGTGGTGGTCCTGCACCTCCTCGGCGGCATGACGACCCTGCTGCTGCTGTGGTGGCTGGTCTTGCGCAACCTGTGGCCGGCCTCCGCCGGCAGCGGCGGACCGGACTTGCGACGGCACGTGATTGCCGCCTTCGCCATGCTGACCCTGCAGATCGCGCTTGGCGGGTGGACGAGCTCGAATTACGCCGCCCTGGCCTGCGTGGATTTTCCCACCTGCCACGGCGCCTTCTGGCCGGCGATGGATTTCAAGGAGGCCTTCGTCTTGTGGCGGGGGCTGGGGATCAATTACGAATACGGCGTCCTCGACGCCCCGGCCCGTGTTGCCATCCATTTCACGCATCGCCTGGGCGCCCTGCTGACGTTCGTCGTCCTGGGCCTGCTCGCGTGCCGCTGCCTGCGGGGCGGCCGGCCCGTGTTGAAGCGCGCGGGCACCGCGCTGGCCTTGATATTGCTGGCGCAAATAAGCCTTGGCATCGCCAATGTCAGGTTGGGCCTGCCGCTGGCGGTGGCGGTGGCGCACAACGCCGGGGCGGCCGCGCTTTTGCTGATCGTGACAACCTTGCTACACTTGACCACCCCGTTGAAACAGTGATGCCGACTCCGGCATAAACCGATGTCACAAGCCTCCCTGAATGCCGCCCTGCACGCCACCTGGCGCGATTATCTCGAATTGTGCAAGCCGCGCGTGGTCTCGCTGATTGTATTTACCGCCATCGTGGGCATGTTTCTCGCCACCCCCGGCATGGTGCCGCCGCAAATCCTGATCTGCGCCACGCTCGGCATCGGCCTCTCGGCGGCGGCCGCCGCCGCCATCAACCACGTGGCCGATCACCGCATCGACGCGCTCATGGCGCGCACCAGGCACCGCCCCCTGCCGCAGGGGGAGATCAGCCGGCCCCAGGCGCTCATGTTCGCCGCCGCGCTCGGGATGGGCGGCATGGCGCTGCTGATCTGGTACGTCAACTGGCTCACCGCGGTGCTGACATTTGCATCGCTGATCGGCTACGCGGTGATCTACACGCTCTATCTCAAGCGGGCCACGCCGCAGAACATCGTCATCGGCGGCGCCGCCGGCGCCGCGCCGCCGGTGCTGGGATGGACGGCGGTGACGGGGCAGGTGGATCCGCACGCGCTGCTATTGTTCCTGATCATCTTTGCCTGGACGCCCCCGCATTTCTGGGCGCTGGCGATTTACCGGCGCAACGATTACGCCAGGGCCGACGTTCCCATGCTGCCGGTCACCCACGGCGTGGACTACACGCGCGTGCAGATACTGCTCTACACGGTGATCCTGTCCATCGTCACGCTGCTGCCCTACGCGACGTACATGTGCGGACCGCTGTATCTGGTGAGCGCGCTGGGATTGGACGGGGTGTTTTTGTATCACGCCCTGCGCATGCAATGGGATCACGACGATCGGCTGGCGCTGCGCACCTTCGCCTATTCCATTGTCTACCTGATGGCGCTCTTCCTGGCGCTGTTTCTGGACCACTACCTGCCCGCCCTGCGCGGACTGTTGTCCGCCTGAGCGGGGCTGTCGCGTGGCCGGTTCCGACGTGCGACCCGCCCCGCTACCGCGCGATCTGCCGCGCTGGAGCTGGCTGTATCTGCCCGTGCTTTTCCCGATCTTTCAACAACTCTTCGCCTACTTCGATCCGAATCACTACCTGCGATGGATGGAGGGCGAGCTGGGTTTCGTGGAACAGGCTTCCGCGATCCTGGCATTTGCCGGCGCGGGCGTGGGCATCAGCCTGCTCAGGCAATGGCGACGGCTGCCGTCACGCTGGCTCGCGGCATGGCTGCTGTTCGGCACGCTGGCCTGCATCTACGACGGCGGCGAGGAAATCAGCTGGGGCCAGCAGTGGTTGCATTGGGACACGCCGGAAATGTGGTCGGAGATCAACAAGCAGCGCGAAACCAATCTGCACAACATCAGCAGCTGGTTCAATCAAAAACCTGAACTCGTGTTGCAACTCGGCATCTTTGTCGGAGGGGTGGTTTATCCACTGACGATGGGTCGCCGCCGCCGCCGGCAGGGCGTCGAAAGTGTCAATGATTGGTGGTACTGGCTGTGGCCGACCGCCATCGTGGTGCCGACGGCGATTATTTCCATGGCCATCACCTTGTTGAATCTGCACCACCGGATTTATTACTTCGGACCCACGTTCAACATGACGCGGTGGAGCGAAACCGCGGAGATGTACTACGACTACTTCATGCTGCTGTACCTGCTTTCCTTCCGCTATCGCTTGAAGCAGCGCTGATCGCCGGCCCGGCGGCTCAAACGGCGGCGGGCAGCAATCCGGCGCCGCCGATGAGGAGACGCATTTTGTCCAGCGCGTTTTTCTCTATCTGGCGCACGCGCTCCGCGGACACGCCGTGCTCCGCGGCAAGCTCATGCAGCGTCGCCTTGCCTTCATCCGTGGCCAGCCAGCGGCGCGTGATGATGTCGCGGCTGCGCGTGTCCAGGGATTGCAGGGCGGTGTTGAGGGTGTCGATCCGCACCCGATCAATCTCATCCTCCGCCAGCCGCGACTGCGGCTCGAAGCGCAGGTCCTCGAGGTATTGCGCCGGCGGCACGGCATCGCCGTCCTCGTCCTCCTCGGACGCGTCGAAGGAGAAGTCACGGGCGTTCATGCGGGCCTCCATCTCCCGCACTTCGCGCACGCTGACCCCCAGCTCATTGGCGACGTCCCGCACTTCATCCCGGCGCATCCAGCCCAGGCGCCGGCGCACGTTGCGCAGATTGAAGAAAAGCTTGCGCTGGGCCTTGGTGGTGGCGATCTTGACGATGCGCCAGTTGCGGATGATGTACTCGTGAATCTCGGCCTTGATCCAGTGCACCGCGAAGGAGACGAGGCGCACGCCGATGCCCGGGTCGAAGCGCTTGACGGCCTTCATCAGGCCGATGGTGCCTTCCTGGATCAGATCGGCGAGCGGCAGGCCGTAACCCAGATAGCCGCGCGCCACCTTGACCACGAAACGCAGGTGTGACAAAACCAGTTGACGCGCCGAGGGCAGATGATTCTCACGTCGAAAACGCAGCGCCAGCGCCCGCTCCTCCTCGGCGGAGAGCATGGGCACGCGGTTGGCCCATTGGGTGTAGGCTTCCAGTGATCCCGCGGTCGGAACCAGTTGTAATTCCAGTGCATTGGACATGGTCATCCCCCGGATTCGGCTTGAAAAATATTCTAGCACTCGCCATTAGAGAGTGCTAATCGCATTTTGTTCCAATAATCAAATCAAAAGGTTGCGATATTCCTTGCCAGCAAGTAGTTTATGCGGCTTTGAACCGGAGTGAGTTCGTGTCTGGGTCAAATCGGTTTCGATTATCCTTGCCGGTCCTGGTTCTGCTTTTGTGCTGCGCGCCGGCGCCGACCGCCGCCGAGCCACCGCATGCGGCGCTCGTCGTGGACGCCGGGAGCGGGGAGGTGATGCATCAGGAGCGCGCCATGCAACGCTGGTACCCCGCCTCGCTCACAAAAATGATGACGGTGTACCTGACACTCGCGGCCCTGGAGCGCGGCGAATTGCGGCCGGACGAAATGCTCACCGCCTCCGGCCGGGTGGCCGCCCAGCCGGACTCGCGGCTGGGATTGGCCAGGGGTGACCGCATCACGGTCGAGCAGGCCATCCTGGCGGTGATCGCGCAATCCGCCAACGATGCCGCGGTGGCCCTGGCCGAGCGCATCGGCGGCAGCGAGGAGGCCTTCGCCGCGAAAATGACGGCGCAGGCGCGGGCGCTGGGCATGGAGCGGACGACGTTCAAAAACGCCACCGGCCTGCCCGATGACGCGCAGGTCACGACGGCGCACGACATGGCGGTGCTGGCGCTCGCGCTGCTGCGCGACTTCCCCCAGTATTATCACTACTTCGGCACCCGCGGTTTCAGCTACAAGGGCATCAATTACAGCAGCATCAACGGCCTCCTCGGCAGCTACCCCGGCGCCGATGGGCTCAAGACCGGTTTCACCTGCGGCTCCGGATTCAATCTGGTGGCCTCGGCCATGCGTGACAATCGCCGGCTGGTCGGCGTTGTGCTGGGCGCAGGCAGCAGCGGGGAGCGCACGTCGTGGATGACGCGGTTGTTGAACGACGGTTTTGCCGGGCGCGGCGATGGCGGGGGCCGCATCACGCTGGCCATGATGCAGCCCACGCCGGGGGACGGCGCGCCGCCGCCGTTCCGCCTCAAGCCCGGGGAGTGCAATCTGGGCACCGGCATACGCAACGGTGTCGCGCAGGGACGCCTGCCCGGCTGGGGACTGCTCTTCGGCGTGTTCCACGAGCAGGAGGAGGCCAGGAAATACATCGCCGAGATGCAGCAGAAACTGAAGCCGGTGCTGACGGCCGGCCGGCCGGCGCTGGTGAAGCGCCAGAACGAGGACGTGGTGAGCTGGAAGGCGCTGCTCGTGGGACTGAAGACGCAGGACGCCATCGACGCCTGTCTCTATCTGCTGAAGAAGGACACCATCTGTCTCGTGCAATCCCCGCAGGTGCTGAACGCCGGCATGACCGGCAAAGCGCCGGCGGGCCCGAAGGCCGGCGGAAAATCCAAACGCCGCTAGTCTGAAAAAGCCGTTGACCCTGAGACATCAAAGGGCGAATGGCATTTTCAACCGGCTCCAATCTTAACTGTCTTGGGAGAGCAGGGCGTCGACGAATTCTTCGGCGTTGAAGACGCGCAGATCGTCGATTTGCTCGCCGACGCCGATGTAGCGCACGGGAATGCGCAGCCTCTGCGCGACGGCGATCAGGATGCCCCCTTTGGCGGTGCCGTCCATCTTGGTGAGCGCGATGCCGGTGACGCGCACCGCCGCCAGGAATTCCCGGGCCTGCGTGAGCGCGTTCTGGCCAATCGTCGCGTCCAGCACCAGCAGCACCTCGTGCGGCGCCGTGGGGTCGAGCTTGGTGAGCACGCGGCGGATTTTTTTCAGCTCCTCCATGAGATTGTCGCGGGTGTGCAGCCGTCCGGCGGTGTCGGCGAGCAGCACGTCCGCCCTGCGCGTTTGCGCCGCCGAGAGCGCGTCATAGATGACGGAGGCCGCGTCGGCGCCGGCGGCCTGGGCGATCACCGGCACCTGGCTGCGCTCGCCCCATTTCTGCAGCTGCTCCACCGCGGCCGCGCGGAAGGTGTCGCCCGCGGCCATGATCACGTTGAGGCCCGCGGCCTTCATCTGGCTCGCGATCTTGCCGAGCGTGGTGTCTTGCCCGCGCCGTTCACGCCCACCATGAGGATGACGAAGGGCGCATCGCGTTCCCGCGGGATTTGCAAAGGCTGGCTGACGGGCATGAGCAGCGAGAGCAGCTCCTCGCGCAGTGCCTGATGCAGGGCCGCCGCGTCCGTGAGGCGCTGTTCCTTGTGGCGCAGGCGCAGCCGCGACAGGATGTGCGCGGTGGCCTCCACGCCCACGTCGGCCAGCAGCAGGCCTTCCTCGATGGCATCGAGCGTGGCGGCGTCGATTTTGCCGCCCACGGGCAGCAGGCGCGAAAGCCCGCCGAACAGATTCTCGCGCGTGCGGCGCAAGCCATCGCGCAGGGAGCGGAAAAGCCCTTTGGAAGTTTGAGATGAAGCCGGGGGGAGCTTGTCGCGCTTGAAAAGACCAAACATGAAGGAAACGCCGGAATGGGGTTTGCGTTATCCTACCATTGGCGATCAGGGACTTCGAACAATGATTAAGAAAAAATATCCAGGACGGGTGCGGATTATCGGCGGATGCTGGCGCGGCCGGCGCGTCGCCGTCCCGGAAGCGGCTGATCTGCGGCCGACCGGCGACCGCATTCGCGAAACATTGTTCAACTGGCTGGCGCCGGTCATCGAGGGCGCGCATTGCCTGGACCTGTTCGCCGGCTCCGGCGCTTTGGGACTGGAGGCCGCCTCGCGCGGCGCGGCGCGCGTGGTGATGCTGGATCGAGACCGGGGGGTGGTCGCCCAGCTACAGAAAACGATCAGCGACTGGGGCGGCGGCAACGTCGAAATTCTATGCGCCGACGCCCTGCACTGGCTCGCCACGGCCGCGCCCGCGGCCTTCGACGTTGTCTTTCTGGACCCGCCTTTTCGCCTCGATGGTCTGCCCGAATGCTGCCGGCTCTTGTCGTCCCGGGGCTGGCTCAAGCCGGGGGCCTGGATTTATCTCGAAACCGCAAGGCGCGCGGATATGCCACAATTACCGCCGGGCTGGGACATCCGACGCGACAAGATCGCCGGCGAGGTGCGGTACATGCTGGTCGAAGCGGGAACAACAAAAGGAGACGCTGTATGAGTGGAGCCATCTTGTATCCGGGCACGTTTGATCCGATCACCAACGGCCACGTGGACATCGTGTTGCGCGCCTCGCACATCTTCGAGAAGGTGATCGTCGCCGTGGCGGGCGGCACCTCGAAGCAGACGTACTTTTCGCTGAAGGAGCGGGTGGCGATGGCGAAAAGCGCGCTGAAGGGCGTGGCCAACGTCGAGATCTGCGGCTTCAACGGCCTGCTCGCCGATTACGTGCACCAGCGCAAGGTGCGGGTGATTCTGCGCGGCCTGCGCGCCGTGTCGGATTTCGAGTACGAGTTCCAGCTCGCCACCATGAACCAGATCCTCATGCCCGAGGTGGACACGATGTTCCTGACCCCGGCCGAGAAGTACACCTTCATTTCCTCCACGCTGGTGCGCGAGATCGCGCTCTTGGGCGGGGACGTGTCGGCCTTCGTGCATCCCGCGGTCGAGAAGGCGCTGAAGGCCAAGCGTCGTTGACAAGTCATACATACGTTGTTGATGTCGGGGGGCCTGAACCAAAGTGGATTTAATCGACAACGGTGAATGAATTATTCAGATAGTTGAAGGCATCGATGGGAAACTGAACGTGGCATTGCGCATCACCGATCATTGCATCAACTGCGACGTCTGCGAGCCGGTCTGTCCCAACCACGCCATCTCGGCGGGCGAGGAGTATTACGTCATCGCCCCGGAGTTGTGCACGGAATGCGTGGGCCATCACGACAAGCCGCAGTGCGTGGTGGTGTGCCCGGTGGAGTGCATCATTCCGGACTCTGCCCATCCTGAAACCCACGAGCAGTTGATTCAGAAGTTCAGAAATCTCACCGCGTCGGCGAGGTAAACCGTTATCAAACGGCATTTCGTTTGTGTACTGTCGCTCGCCCTGGCGATCGCGTTCGATGCCGCCGCGGGAGCGGCACCGCCGCCCGCCGCCGCGGTCGCCTCCGCGCATCCGCTTGCCACCGCCGCCGGGCGTGAAGTGCTGGAGGCGGGCGGCAACGCCTTTGATGCGGCTGTCGCGGTGGCAGCGGCGCTGGCCGTGGTGGAGCCGTTCAACTCCAGCCTGGGCGGCGGCGGATTTTTCCTGCTGCACCAGGCCGACGGCGACAAGGATGTGGTCATCGACGCCCGCGAGCAGGCGCCGCTCGCCGCCACGCCCAGGATGTATCTCGACGAGCATGGCGGGGTCATTCCCAATAAATCGCTCGACGGACCGCTGGCCGCCGCCATTCCCGGCATCCCGGCGGCGCTGGATCATCTGGCGCGGTGTTACGGCAGGCTCGGGCTGGCGCGCGACCTGGCGCCGGCCGAGCGTCTGGCGCGGGAGGGCTTTGAAACCGGCGCCGCCTATCAGCGGCTGGCCGCCATGCGCGCAGGGGTGTTGCGCGATTCACCGGCCGCCGGCGGCATATTTCTCGACAAGGGCGAAGCGCCGGCGCCCGGCTTCAAGCTGGCGCAGCCTGAGCTTGCGGACACTCTGGCGGGTCTGGCGAAAGAGGGCGCGAAATATTTTTACACGGGGCCGTTCGCGAGGAAACTGGTGGAAGGCGTGCGCGAGGCGGGCGGGATCTGGCAGACGGACGATTTACTGGCCTACAAAATCCTTGAGCGCGAGCCGCTGCATGGCACATATCGCGGCATCGAAGTCGTCTCGGTACCGCCGCCGTCCTCCGGCGGCGTGGTGCTCATCGAAATGCTGAACATGCTGGAGCATTTCGATCTGAACAAGCTGGATGCGGTCACGCGCAAGCACGTCATCGTGGAGGTCATGCGCCGTGCCTATCGCGACCGCGCCCAGTTTCTGGGCGACCCGGCCTTCACGCCCGTGCCCACGGATCAATACATCGACAAGCCTTACGCGCAATATCTGGCCGCGGGCATAGACCTGCACCGGGCGACGCCCAGTGACACCCTGTCGTCCGGACAACTCAAAGCCACCGGCACGCACACCACGCATTTCTCCATCATCGACACGCAGGGCAACGTCGTCGCCGCCACGCTGAGCCTCAATTACCCGTTCGGTTCCGGCTTCATGCCGCCGGGCACCGGTGTGCTGCTGAACGATGAGATGGATGACTTCTCCGCCAAGCCCGGCGTGCCCAACGCCTACGGCCTCACCGGCGGCACCGCGAACCAAATCGAGCCCGGCAAGCGGCCGCTGTCCAGCATGACACCGACGTTCCTGCGCACGCCGGATCGCGTCGCCGCGCTCGGCACGCCGGGCGGCAGCCGCATCATCAGCATGGTGCTGCTGGGCGTGCTCGATTTCGCCGAGGGCAGGCCGCCGGAATCCTGGGTGCGCGTGCCGCGCTTCCATCATCAATACCTGCCCGACGTCATCGAATTCGAACCCGGTGCCCTCACAGACATCGAGCAAGCCGGATTGAAGAAAATGGGGCATTTGCTGCAGCAAGTCGATCGGACCTACGGCAACATGCAGGCGCTGCTGTGGGGCAAAAAATCAAACACCGTGCAGGCCGCCTCCGACCCGCGCGGCGAGGGCCGCGCTCAGATTTTCACTATAAATGCAAAGTAGTACTGATTTATTAGATAATTATCTGCCATCCCAAACATCCACAATTTTTTCTGTTAAAAGCTCAGCTATATAAAGAGAATCAATGCCAAATATACCGGCATGCCCCAAATCATCTGGTTCTATGGGTAAGTGTTCAAATCTGATTCTTCGATCTGAATTTTTTGTGACATGACGTTTACTTTCACCAATATTCAACACGGCAATTTTATGAGATTTGCGTATCGTTCTTTGGCGTCCAAGCGCTTGACGTACTAAAGGAATTACTGTTTCTCGATCGCTTATTGAACCAAAGTGTTCGACCCACTGAACAGATAAATATGGTTCTGTTTCTCTGGGTTGAAAAGCCGCCGGTCCGGGGCGTTGATCTTCATCAAGCGCTCCGGGCTGGACGTGTCGAGCTACATGATTAGTATCTGGTAACAGGGACACATTAGAATGCCCAATCAACATCAAGGTCACGTGCCCGCACTACAACTCTATCAAGAGCCGTTTGACCTCGGGTTCGTTCAATGTTGCCATTTCTTCTAGTGTCACGTTTGAATACAACATACGGAACTGTTTCACCACCAGAGAATTCCATTGAAAATAGTTGTTCAAGAGGTCCTTTCCAGCGTGCAATTAAATTCCCTGTGGGATTAATGGTAATGCTGGGGCATTTAATGGTTGGGTGCGCAGCAAGAAACTCATAGAATTGTTGCAAAGAAGCTAGTCGAATTTCACTTGGTGGATCATTTTCATGCGCGGCATTCATGAGGTATAGCAAGCGTTCAGCAACTTTTTGCGACCATTCATGATGCTTCATGGATCTAATTGCATTAATGATTTCTTCGTGAGTTTCTCGCGTTGTATCTTTAAAAGTTGTAAATGGCAAAATACACTCATTGATAATTTGAACAATTTGAGTTGGAGGTACAAAACGATCAGCTGTTAATCTGCTAGTCAACCCCTCAAGTATTGAAGACCCCGTACGAAATGGCTCGGTATTCGACACACTAAACTTACTTGGGAAGTGTTCGAGCCAACTCTTTTTGAGTTTGTTTACGTTATCCCATTGCTCATTGTCGGTTAGTATTCGCCATATTGCATGGGGCTCATGTTCTGTCGGTTTCTGATCGAATCCACTTTCAACTCGTCTCGGATTTGTATCAAGAATCTGCGCGGTTGCATTTCTCATAAAATTAATCTATCGATATTTGTAGCGGAAGTAATTTAATAAACTGCCGAAAATCTCGCTCATAGGAACCGATTGCTGAGATAAAACGTTCGCGTTCCGAAGTATCTCTGGGTCCAAGGTCATAGTGATAATTCGCAGCGATTACAAATCCTTCAATAATCTTCCCTGTGGGCCTATTTTCCTCGCGAGCACCTAATTTCACATTCAGCGTAGGTTGCTGTTTCCTAAACTGCAATTCTAATACTGCACCTGTTATACCTTTGTTGAAATTACGCCAATTGCCGGCAGTAATCATACTGTCGAGTAGCTTTATTTCTGCTTCCTCTCCATGAGGCTGGTCAGTTGTAAACGCGAAATTTAAACCAGTAGCCTTATATGAAACATGAGGGAGCACTTTCAAGAATTGTATTGCTATGGCAGGCAAGTGCGCCGACCAGTCTAGTTGAACAGGATCATTTACAGTGAAGTGAACTCTAGTATCCTCCATGAGTAGGATAAATTTATTGTCATATGAAACTTGAGCATAAGGTGGTGTAACGAGTGTATCAACAGGTCGCCATTGCGCTGGAACTATCGCGTTTCTCTCCAGAAAATCAGGATTTAAAAGTCTGGGGTTATTACCGTCAGACACAATAACTACAGACACGCTGGATAGGTGAAGCATAGCGCATAACCATCGTAACTTAAAATAAGAACCTACATCAAGAATCTAATGTTGGCAGTGGGGACAATAGTAAATCGAGCGGCTGGTGAGGACAATGCGGCGGATGGGCGTGTGGCAGCGGCGGCAAGGCTCGCCTTCGCGTTCGTAAACGCACAGCACCTGCCGGAAGTAGCCCGGCTCGCCCTCGGCGGAAACGAAATCCCTCAGCGTCGTGCCGCCCATCTTGATGGATCGCTCCAGTACCTTGACCACCGCCTTGAGCAATGCCTGATAGCGTTCCAGTGACAGCCGGCCCGCCGGGCGCTTCGGGTGGATGCCGGCGTCGAACAACGCCTCGGCGGCGTAAATATTGCCCACGCCTGCCAGCGTGCGACTGTCCGTGATGTAATTCTTCACTGATTGCCTGCGCCCTTTCGCGCGTTGATGCAAATATTCTGCAGTTGCCTCCCACGGCTCGGGACCCAAATTCTTGATGAGTGCGTGGGTGTTCGGGTCTGCTGTCCAGATCATGGCGCCGAAGCGGCGCGGGTCGTGCAGGCGCAGCGCCTTGCCGCTGTCGAGCACGAGATCGATGTGATCATGTTTGCGCGGCGGGGAGGCGGGATCGACGATGCGCAGACTCCCGGACATGCCGAGATGGCAGAGCAGATGGCCGTCGTCGAGATCGAGAATCAGATATTTGGCGCGACGTTGAACATTTCGCACTGTTTGGCCAGCCAGTTTGCGCGGCAGCGAGGCAGGGATGCGCCAGCGCAGGCGCGGCTCGCGGACGATAAGCCGCTCGATGCGGTGGCCGATGAGATGGGGCGAGATGCCGCGCCGGGTGGTCTCGACCTCCGGCAGCTCCGGCATCAGTGTTTGTCCGGCGCTGCCGGACTTGCCGCGGCCGGTGTGCTGGCGGGAGGTTGTTGTTTTGTTGCGGATTCGGCGGCGCCGAGGCTCATCAGCTTTTTGGCGGTGTCGGCGGAGAGCATGTAGGCCAGCGGCAGGTCGGTGCGCGCCAGCACCCAGTCCGGATCGCGCGTAAGGATCACCCATGAGCGTTTGCCGTCGGGCGTCCATGTGACTTCGAGCTTGTCGGTGGCCTTGGCCATGTCGTCCTGCTGGGTCTTGTCCAGATTGCGCACGGCGAGGGCACGCGCCTGCCGCCATTCCTCGACGAAGCGGGCCAGTTGATCGGAGGAGGCCGCCGGGGGCGTTGCGGTGAGCTTGCCGTCATGCTGTTCGACGCTCAGGCTCGGCACGCTGATGCTTTCGATCTTGGCGCCGGCATCGATCAATTGCGGATTCACATAGGTGCCCGGCTCTGCAATCAGATATTGATAAGCCGTGTCGAACAGCATGTAGATGGCGTCGCCGTGGCGGACATAGCGCTGCATGGTCATGGGATTGCTGTCGCCGAACTCAAAGACTTCATTGTTCAGGGTCAACACGGCGCGCGGCTTGTCCAGCGCGTACTTCGGCAGATCCGCCTTCACCACCGGGAAGCTGGAGCCGCTCTTGGCTTCGAGAAAATCGAGCAGGAAGCCGATGCGCACCTCATCCGCCGTGGTGGCGTAGGGTGTTTCCATGAGCCACTGCGCGCCCTTTTTGACGAGCTTGATGTCGGGTTGATCAGGGCGGGTGATGGCGATGCGCGTGACCTGCGCCGCGGTTAGGGTGGTGAGCCTGGCGGGCACCGGCGGCTTTTCCCTGCCGGGTTCGAAATAGACCACCGCCGCCAGCACCGCCACCACCGCGATCAGCAGCAGGTTGAGCTTGAATCCCGTGGTCATCGCGTCTTAGCGGCGCCGCCGCCGGAACCAGATCACGGCGCCGCTGCCGAGCAGCGCCAGTGGCAGCGCCACCAGGAAGCCAAAGCCGATGATGATCGTGGCCGTGCGTGACAGACTCAGGGTCTGATCCGGCGCGGTGCGGGCGGGGATGGTGATGAGCGCGTCATCGTGGGAAAGCCAGGTGAAGAACCGCAGGCCGAGATCGAGATTGCCGCTGTTGCCGAGATAGCTGTTGGCCAGAAAGTCGCCGTCGCCGGTGACGATCACGCGCTGCTCCTTGTTGGTTTTCTCGTCCTTGTGCGTCAGCGCCACGCCGATGTCGAGCGGGCCGGCGACGTCCTTGTCCTTGTCAAAGGAAACCTCGCCTTCCAGCGGGCCGGTTTCGCTCCAGGCCGCCTTTGAGGTGGTCAGGAGCGGCGCACTTTCCCAACCCGCAGGCGCCTTGACCTCGAGCCCGGCGGCGAAGGGGAATACCGTGAGCAGATTGAACCCCTCGGTGGCCGGGTGCGTTGGATAATAGGCGACCAGCGCCATCGCTGGGTGCTCGATGCCGAGGCGTTGCGTGGTGGGGTCGACGATGGTGCCGGGTTTCAGCGAGACGCCCAGTTGTTGCAGCAGCGGCTCGAGCCCGTGCTGCGGGCCGGGGTCGGTCATGAGCAGGAGCGAGCCGCCCTTGCTGACGTAGTCCTGCACCGCCTTGATCTCGGCGGGCAGCGGGTCGACCTGCGGCGTGGTCAGGACCAGCACCGAGGTGTTGTCGGGAATGGCGCCGCTCTGCGCCAGTTCCAGCGACTGCACCTTGAAGCCGCGGTTGCCGAGCTGCTCGCCGAACAGGCCGAGGTCAGAATTGGCCTTGCCCTGCGGATCGCGCTCACCGTGACCCTTGAGGAACACGATCCAGCGCTCGGCGTTGCGCGCCAGGTTTTGGAGGGCGTTGGTGAGATTCTGCTCGGTCAGGTTGTCGACGTGCAGGTCGCGGTTGTTGAATCGCACCACCAGCTCGCCGTTGAGCCGCACACCGGCCTCGCGCACGCGATCCGGCGACTTGTCGGGGTCGACGAATTCCAGCGTGATGTCATGCTTGGCGGCCTGGTAGCGCTTCACGAAACGCGTGATCCACTCGCGCAGCGATTTGTCCTCGGGCGTGCTCTCGCGCGCGAAGGCGGTGATGCTGACCGGACCACGCATTTTAGCCAGCACCTCCCGGCTGGTCGCCGACAGCGTATGCCGCTGCGCCGCCGTCCAGTCGTAGGATTTCTCGTAGCGAGTGCTCAGGTAAGCCAGCAGGCCGGTAATGGCGACGATCAGCACGACGCTCAGGTAGCCTTGCAGGCGGAGCCAGCGGCGCAGCTTGGGGTTGATGCGCATGGATCAGGCCTGCAACCGATCGGCGTCCACGCGCCAGACGGCGAGCGCGAGGAACATCGCGGTGAACAAGATGAAGTAACCGGCGTCGGTCGAGGAAAACACGCCCGAGAGAAGCGGCTGGTAGTGGTGATCGAGGGACAGGTAGCCGAACAGGGCGCTGGTCTTGTCCGTCGAGCCGGTGGCCGAGGCCCAGTCGATGATCCACAGCAGCAACAGCGCGCCGAACGTGCTGATGCCGGCCACCATCGGGTGCGCCGTCAGCGCGGAGATGAACAGGCCCAGCGCGCAGAACGCGGAGAGCAGCATCAGCAGCGCCAGCACGCAGGCGGCCAGCTGGCCGAGATCAAGCGAGGTGCCGAGGGACAGCGACAGCGGCATCAGCGTCAGCAGGACGATCATGAGCACGAAGAAGCCCATGAGGCCGGCGAATTTGCCCAGCACAATCTCGGTGGCGGTGACGGGGGCGGAGAGCAGCAGGGTCAGGGTGTCGCTGCGCCGTTCCTCGGCGATGAGCCGCATGGTGAGCAGCGGCGCGATCAGGAGCAGCACCACGCCGGCGCTGGAGTAGAGCGGCGCGGCCACGAGCTCGGTCACGCCCGGCGCCGATTCCAGGCCGGCCAGCCGGGCCTGGTTGCGGGCGTAGACCTCGAGCTGGGTCAGGAACATGTAGGCAAACAGGAATTGCGACACCGCCAGCACCGCCCAGGCCAGCGGCGACAGGAACAGGCTTCTCAACTCGCGCGCCGCGATCACGCGAATCATGACGGCGCCCCCCCCGCCGCCGGCTGTTCGCCGTGCGTCAGTTGCACGAAGATCTCCTCCAGCGTGCGTGACTGGCGGGTGAGCTCGGTCAGCCCCCAGTTCTCGGCCAGCGCCGCGCGCAGCAATTCCTCGACGCCGTCCTCGCCCGCTTCAAAGCGGAAATGCGAGCCGTCCACCGCCTGGATATTCCGCATCTTCGGCACTCCTTTCAGCCGCTCGATGGACGGCGGCCGGGCGAATCCCACCCGCCAGCCGGTGTCCGCCGCCAGCTGGTCGATGGCGGAATTGAGCACGATGCGGCCCGCGTGGATGATGAGCACACGGTCGCACACCGTCTGCACCTCCGGCAGGATGTGCGTGGACAGGATCACGCCGTGATCGGCGCGCAGCTCGCGGATGAGCGCGCGGATCTCGCGGATCTGGATCGGATCGAGGCCCACCGTCGGCTCATCGAGGATGACCACCGCCGGGGAGTGAATGATGGCCTGGGCGATGCCGGCGCGCTGCTGGTAGCCCTTGGACAGGTTGCCGAGCAGCCGGTGGCCGGCATCGTTGAGACCACAACGCGCCTTGACGCGCTTGACCGCCGCGCGCGCGGCGCCGTTTTTCATGCGCCGCAGCCGCGCGCAATGGTACAAATATTCATCGACGGTGAGTTCGCGGTACAGCGGCGGATGTTCCGGCAGGTAGCCGATGCGGATCTTGGCGGCGCGCGGTGACTCCAGTAAATCGTGGCCGGCGATGCGGACGCGGCCGGCGGTGGGGGCGAGCGCGCCGCTCAGGATGCGCATGGTGGTGGTCTTGCCGGCGCCGTTCGGCCCCAGGAAGCCCAGCACCTCGCCGCGTTTCAGCGTCAGGCTGACCTGATCGATGGCGCGCAGCGCGCCGTAATCCCGGCACAGATTTTCCGCGGCGATCAGGATATCGTCCATAAAGGCAGGGGGTATTATTCCACAGCCGTTTGAAGGTGAGGAGACGCAAAAAGTTTCATGGCCGGCGCTGCAAAACAAAAAACCCGCGGACGCGGGCTTTTTGAATTGAGGCACATCCGGTGGCGCCGGTTCGACGTTATTTGATTTTGCCTTCCTTGTAGGGGACCCGTTTGCGGATGACCGGGTCGTATTTCACCATTTCGAGCTTTTCCGGGTCGTTGCGCTTGTTCTTCATGGTGGTGTAGTAGTGGCCGGTGTCGGCGGTGGAAACCAGTTTGATCTTCTCGCGCATGGGGGTGGCTCCGTCAGACCTTCTCGCCGCGGGCGCGCAGATCCTTGAGCACGTTTTCGATGCCGACCTTGTCGATGATGCGCAGGCCGTGCGAGCTCACGCGCAGGCTGACCCAGCGGTTTTCACCCTCCACCCAGAAACGATGGGTGTGCAGATTGGGCAGGAAACGGCGCCGGGTTTTGTTGTTGGCGTGCGAGACGTTGTTGCCGGATTGCGGCCGTTTGCCGGTCACTTGGCAGACGCGGGACATGGTTGATTCCTCGAATATCAGGCCCTGTTCAAGGGTGCGCGATTGTACACGAGGCCACGGTGGCCGCCAACCCTTTCAAGCCTCCGCCCGAAGGCGGGTCGTGACCGGATTCCATGCGGCTGTTCAGGCCGCCACGGCGTCCAGGGACAGGGCGCAGGGCTGCCGCCAGCCGCATTGGGATAACAGGGGGGCGGGGAGCCTGTGCGCGAGGCAGGCGGTGGTTTCCTCCGCCGTGTCGTAGGCGGGATCGATCTGATTGGCGACCCAGCCGGCGAGCGGCAGGCCGTCGCGCGCGATGGCCTCGGCGGTCAAGAGCGCGTGATTGATGCAGCCCAGCCGCAAGCCCACGACCAGCACGACGGGAAGTTCCAGCGCGCGCGCGATCGCCGCCATATCCTGCCGTTCGTTCAGCGGCACGCGCCAGCCGCCGGCGCCCTCCACAATCACCCAATCGGCGGCGCCCGCCAGTTGCCGGTAGGCGGAAATGATGCGCCCCATGTCGATGGGCGCGCCCGCCCGATGGGCGGCGATGTGCGGCGCGATCGGCGGTGCGTAGAGACAGGGGTTGATCAATTCATACGCCGGCCGGCCATGTGAATGCTGTTGCAGCGAGAGGGCGTCGGCATTGCGCAAACCCGCCGGCGTGGATTCGCCGCCGGTGGCCACGGGCTTCATGCCCGCGGCCCGCAAACCCGCCGCCGACAACTGCTGTAACAGGGCAACCGCCACGCGCGTCTTGCCCACGCCGGTGTCGGTGCCGGTGATGAACAGGCGGCGGGCGGTCATGTCGCGCGGCGCCGCAGTTCCGACAGCGGAAAAGTCGCGACCGTGCTGCCGTCCTGCGGCCGCGCGCCGGCCGGCGGCACCCAGCCGTGACCGTAGATGACCTCCTGCGTCGCGGGAATGCGGCCGTCGGCCCGGCGGAAGCGCTCGTAAGCCGCCATCATTTGTTGCAGGCGGTGCCGCGAGGACAATCCGTGGGCGCGGCCGGCGGCGACATTATGGGCGCCGAGGAGCTTGAGTTCTCGCATCAGCGCCGGCACGCCGGCGTAGGTCAGCGTCACGTCCTCCCTGTCCAGCACCGGACCGGAGAAACCGGCGCGGATCATGGCGTCGCCGACGTCGTGCATGTCGACGAAGGCGTTGACGTGCACGCCGTCATCGACCGCCGCCCAGCTTGCGCGCAGTTCCTTCAGCGTGTCCGGGCCCAGGGTCGTGAACATCAGCAGGCCCCCGACCTCGAGCACGCGCTGGAATTCGCGGAACACGGCCTCCAGGTCGTTGCACCATTGCAATGTCAGATTGCTGAAGATCAAATCCACGCTGCGGCCGGCGATGGGCAATTTGCCGGCGTCGGCGCAAACGCCAGGAACGCCGCCGCCTCCACCCGGGTGTCGGCGCGCCGCGCGCAACATCTCCACGGCCAGATCCAGCGCGTAGATTTCGGCCCGCGGGTAGCGCCGTCGCAACAAGTTGACGCCATTGCCGCAGCCGGCGCCCGCCTCGAGGATCCGCCGCGGCGCGAGGCGCACCAATTCCAGCCTTTCATCCAGCCGTGCGGCGATCTCGTCCTGAAACGCCGCGTTGGCGGCGTACGTCCCCGCCGCCCGGTTGAAGGCGCGCGCCACCTGGCGCCGATCCAGAAAATACGGGTCAAAGTCCATCGCAGAATTCCCTCACCACAGCGGCGAATCCGGCCGGATGGCTCATGAACGGCGCATGTCCCGCGTCCGCAATGCGGGTGACCCTGATGCGCGGGTTCAGAGCCGCGATGGCACCCGCGACGTCGATGGGCACCAGCATGTCGCCCCCGCCCAAAATGCACAACAACGGGCAGGAGAGCGCGCGGAAATTCAGGCGCAGATCGGTGTGTTCGAGAATCTTCAGCCCCGCCTCCAGATTCGCGCCGTTTGATTCACGAGAGGACTGCAAGGCCTGCGTGAGACCGCGGGTGATGGATACATCGGCGCGGCTGCCGTCATGGGCGCACAGCGCCGCAAACCGCCGCAGGGCCCCCGCCCGATCCTTCGCCAGCGCGCGCTGAAACCCCGCGAACAAGTCCGGCGCCGTGGCGCAGGGCCAGTCCGGCCCGCGGGTGAATTTCGGCGTGCAGGCCACCAGCACCAGCGCCCTGATCCGCCGCGGCGCCATGAATGCGGCCTGCGCGGCGACGAGTCCGCCCAACGACCAGCCGATCCAGAGGGCGTCGTGCGGCGCGGCCATCAGCAGTTGTCCGGCCAGGTGCGGGAGCGTGGCGTCGGCCTTGCCCGTCGTCACCACGGGCAAATCCATGGGCTCCGGCACGGCGAACTCTTCGAGCCGCGGCAGCACGTCCGCCCAGACCCGCGCGGTGCAGGCCCAGCCCGGCAGCAGGATCATTTTCAGCCGCTTTCGGATGGGCCCGGTCATGTGCGTTCCAGCAGTTCCGCGAGCGTGTCGAGCAATGCATCGATCGCCGCGGCCGAGTGCGCGGCGGTGAGCGACACGCGCAGGCGGGCGCTGCCCTCGGGCACCGTCGGCGGGCGGATCGCCGGCACCCAGTAGCCGCGCGCAAGCAAAGCATCGCTCAATGCCGCTGTCTTCCGCGCGTCACCGATGATCAGCGGCTGGATCGGCGTGGCTGTCATCGCGAAGGACAGATGGCGGTTCACCGCTTGCTGGTGAAAGTGGCGGATGTTGCCGTGCAAACGCCGGCGATGCTGCGGTTCCTCGCGCAAGATGCGCAGGCTCTCGCGCACGCCGCATACCAGCGCCGGCGGCAGGGCGGTGGTGTAGAGGTAACTGCGGGCGCGCTGGATCAGCGTTTCGATCAATGCCTCGCCGCCGGCGACGAAGGCGCCGAACAGGCCCAGCGCCTTGCCGAAGGTGCCGACCCGCGCCGCCACATCGCCGGGATCAAGGTGATAATGCTCCAGCGTGCCGCGGCCGGTGTCGCCGAGGACGCCGAGGCCGTGGGCGTCGTCGATCATCAGCGGCACCCCCGCTTCTTTGCAGATTGCGCTCAACGCCGGCAGCGGCGCGATGTCGCCGTCCATGCTGAACACGCCGTCGGTCGCCACCAGCGCCGGCGGCCGCGGCAGCGCCTGCAAGCGCCGCCGCAAATCATCCGCATCGGCGTGGCGGTAGCGGATCAACCGCGCCCGCGCCAGCACCGCCCCGTCGATGAGCGAGGCGTGATTGAGGCGATCCTGCGCGACCACGGCGCCGCGGCCGTCAAGTCCCGCCAGCGTGGCAATCACGCCCAGATTCGCCATGTAGCCGGTGGAGAACAGGAGCGCCCGCCCGGTGCCGCAGAATTCGGCCAGTTCACGCTCGAGGGCGGCATGAGCCTCGGTGTGGCCGCTGACCAGTTCGGCGGCGCCGGCGCCGGCGCCGTAGTCGCGCAGCGCGTCACTCATGGCCTGTGCGATGCGTGCGTCCGCCGACAGGCCCAGGTAATCGTTGCTGGCGAAATTGATCACGGGTTGATCCCGCCCCGCCAGCCGCGGCTGCTGCACCGTGCCGGCGCGGCGGCGCCGCCGCCGAAACAGGCCGGCGTCACGCTGCGCCGACAGCAATTCCCGCAACCGCGGCGTCAGTCCCTCCGGTGCCATACTCACAGCGGCGCGGCATGCAGTCCCAGCTTGTCGAACAGCCGGCGATCGCGCTCAATCTCGGGATTGGCGGTGGTCAGCAGCTTCTCGCCGTAAAAGATCGAATTGGCGCCGGCCAGAAAACACAACGCCTGCTCCGCATCGCTCAGCTCCCGCCGGCCCGCGGACAGGCGCACGACCGAGGCCGGCATCAGGATGCGCGCCACGGCAATGGTGCGGACCAGATCGATCGGATCGACATCCTCCGCCGACGCCAGCGGGGTGCCCTCCACCCTAACCAGCAGGTTGATCGGCACGCTTTCGGGATGTTCCGGCAGGCTGGCCAGCGTCTGCAGCATGGCGGCGCGATCAGCGACGGCCTCGCCCATGCCGATGATGCCGCCGCAGCACACGCGCATTCCGGCGTCGCGCACGTGTCGCAGGGTTTGCAGGCGATCGGCGAACCCGCGGGTGGTGATGATCTCGGGGTAGTAGGCCTCGGAGGTGTCCAGATTGTGGTTGTAGTAATCGAGGCCGGCGTCCTTCAACCGCCGCGCCTGCGCGGCGGTCAGCATGCCCAGCGTGAGACAGGTCTCCAGTCCCAGTGCCCTGACACCGCGCACCATTTCAATCACCGCATCGAGGTCGCGATCCTTCGGTGAGCGCCAGGCCGCGCCCATGCAGAAGCGCGTGGCGCCGGCGTCGCGGGCGTCGCGCGCGGCGGCGAGCACCTCCGCCGCGTCCGCCAGCGGCCCGGCCCCGACCCCCGTCCGGTAACGCGCGCTCTGCGGGCAGTAGGCGCAATCCTCCGGACAGCCGCCGCTCTTGATGTTCATGAGCGTGCTGAGCTGCACGCGGTTGGCGTCAAAGTGGCGGCGGTGCACGGACTGCGCGCGATGGATCAGATCGTTGAACGGCAGGGCGAACAGCGCCTCGACCTCGGCTTGCGTCCAGTCGTGGCGCAATCCAGAATCACCGGCACGGACGGCTGACGGCGGCGGGGCTTGGGAGGGATTCATGGCACGCGGGGATCCATTGCATAAGAGTGCGGGCATCATCGGCATGGCCGTGGGGGCTGTCAAGTTTTACATCCATCCAAAGTTGACGGTATCCCGGGCCGCACCCGCGGCCTGCGGCTTGTGCGGGGCGCGGCTTCACGACGCCGCGGATCTGTGCCCGGGCTGCGAGCTCGATCTGCCGCGGATTGAAAACGCCTGTGCGCGCTGCGCGATCCCCCTGCCGGTCGCCGCGGAGTCCTGCGCGCGCTGCACGCGCAGGGCGCCGGCGTTCGATCGCTGCCGGGTGCCGTATCTCTACCGCTTCCCCGTCGACGCCATGATCCGCCGGTATAAATTCCACCAGGCGCTGGAGCTGGGCGGCGTCCTCGGCGGGCGGCTGGCGGCGTTTCTGATCCGCGAACCGGAGGCGCGGCCGCGGCGCATCGACGCGCTGGTGCCCGTCCCGCTTCACGTCACCCGCCTGCGCGAGCGCGGCTACAACCAGGCGGCGGAACTCGCCGGGATGGTTTCCGCGCGGCTGGGCACCCCCGTGCGTCATGATTTGTGCGCGCGCACGCGGCCCACGGAATCACAGGCGCGGCTGCCCGCCGCTGCGCGCGCGAAGAACATGCGCGGCGCGTTCACCGCCAGCCCCGCCGCCGCCGGCCTGCGGCTGGCGATCGTGGATGACGTGGTGACCTCGGGGGAGACGGTGAACTCGCTGGCGAAGGCTTTGCGGCGCGCCGGCGCGGATTACCTCGAGGTCTGGGCTTTGGCCCGCGCCGGACTGTGAAACCTCATGCGGCCGAGTACTCGACAATGACCGGCGCGTGATCGGAAGGCCGTTCCCAGGTGCGCGGGGCCCTGTCGATGTAGCAGCGCCGGCAGCCGGGGATGGCGGCGGCGTTGGCGAGGATGAGATCGATGCGCAAGCCGTGATTGCGGCGGAAGGCGCCCCGCCGGTAGTCCCACCATGAGAAGGTCTGAGCCGGCTGCTCGAACAGGCGGAAACAGTCCTTGAAGCCCAGCGCCATGATCTCCCGCAACGCCGCGCGTTCCGGTTCGCTGGTGTGCACGCCGCCCTCCCAGAGGGCGGGGTCGTGGACATCGCGATCCTCCGGCGCGATGTTGAAGTCCCCGCAGACGAAGGTGGGCAGATTGGTGGGCAGCAGGCCGGCGAGATAATCGCGCAGCGCCGCCAGCCACTTCAGCTTGTAGGCGTATTTTTCGGAGCCGACGGCCTCGCCGTTGGGGACGTAGACGTTGATGATCTGGAGTTCCGGCCAGCGCGCGTGCAGCAGGCGTCGCTGCGGATCGCCGAGGCCGGGGATCTCCATCGTGACGGGCGTTGCCGGCGCGCGGCTGGCGATGGCGACGCCGTTGTAGGTTTTCTGGCCGCTGTAGAGCGCGCTGTAGCCGTGATCACGGAAGAAATCCACGGGGAAATCGTGATCCTGGAGTTTGGTCTCCTGCAGCAGGCAGACGTCCGGACGGACGTCCTCAAGCCAGTTCCCGAGGTGCGGCAGGCGCACCTTGAGTGAATTCACATTCCATGTGGCAAGCACGGTCACCTGCCGGGCCGGGTGATGACTAGAGGCGGAAGCCGCCGTGCCGTCTCCTCGCCAGATAATCGTCCAGATAGGCGCCGCCGATCAAGCCGCCGAGCAGCAAGGCCAGCAAAATGATTCCCCAGGCCCTGGGCGAGCCGCCCAGGGCCAGCAGCGGCGCCATGATTTTGTCCAGCAACGGCGTGGCGGGACTGCCGCCGGCATCGGCCTTGGCGGCTTCGCTCAATTGCGTCCGGGCCGAGTTCAGCGCCGCCTTCAATTCCTTGTTTTCCTCCTCCAGCAAATTCAGGGCGGTCTTGTCCGCGCCCCCTCCGGCCGCGGCGGGCGCCTGCGTTTTGAGCTTGTTGATCTGCGACAACAGGTCCGCGGTCTTGCCGCGTTCGGCGTTCAGCGCCTTTTGCAGATCGTCGTTGTCCTTGCGCAGTTTGTCGATTTGCGAATCAGTCGCGGGCTTGTTGACGCCGCCCGCCGGCGGCGCCGCCTTGAGCTTGGTCTCCAGATCGTCGATCTTGGCCTCGGCGGCCTTGACGTCGTCGGCGAGCTTCTTGTTCTGGTCCTCGAGCATCTGCACCACGGCGGCGGCGGGCTGATCGGTGGTGATGTAACTGGCGTCCACCCAGCCCGTGATCCCGTCCGGTCCCTTGACCTGGGCGAAATCGCCGTCGCGCTTGAGCACCTCGAAGGTGGTGCCGCTGGGAAACACCTTGAGGATGGGCGAATCCACCGTCTTGTCGGCGTGCACGCCGACCAGCAGCTTGTCGGTGACGTACACGGTCTCCGCCGCCGCGGCCGCCGCGGCGAGCGCCAACATCATGGCCAAGCATACCCGCATCATCACCGTCACCGTCCTCTCCTCATGCCGCCATCCCGTATTCCCGCAGCAACGCGTCGATGCGCGGCTCGCGGCCGCGGAATTCGACGAACAAATCCATGGCGTCGCGCGCGCCGCCCTGTTCCAGGATGGTGTTCAGAAACCGCCGCGCAACGGCCGGATTGAACAGGCCCTCCTCCCGGAATCCGGCGTAGGCGTCGGCGGACAACACCTCCGCCCACTTGTAACTATAATAACCCGCCGCGTAACCGCCCGCGAAGATGTGTGAAAAACCGTGCGGGAAGCGGTTGAATTCCGGGGTTTCGATGACCGCAACAAGGCGGCGGACCTCCTCCAGGATGGCCTGAACGGTGCGGCCCCGCAACGGGTCATATTCCGTGTGCAGCCGGAAGTCGAACAGGGCGAACTCCAGCTGCCGCACCATCTGCAGGCCGGCGTGGAAATTTCTCGACGCCCGCAGGCGCCGGTACAACGCATCGCCCAGCGGCTTGCCGGTCTCGCAGTGCCGGCCGATCCAGTCCAGCACCTCGCGCTCCCAGCACCAGTGCTCCATGAACTGGCTGGGCAGTTCGACCGCGTCCCACGCCACGCCGTGGATGCCGGCCACGCCCGGCCGATCGACCGCGGTCAGCAGGTGGTGCAGGCCGTGGCCGAATTCGTGAAACAGCGTCAGCACCTCCTCGTGGGTCAGGAGGGAGGGCCGGTCCCCGACGGGCGGTGTGAAATTGCAGTTGAGATACGCCACCGGCAGCTGCAGAGAGCCGTCCCCGCGCCGCCGCCGCGACACGCATTCGTCCATCCACGCCCCGCCGCGCTTCAAGGGGCGGGCGTAGAGATCGACGTAAAACATGCCGCGCGCGCCGCCCTCCGGCCCGCGCAGGGTGAAGAATTGCACGTCCGGGTGCCAGGTCTCCGCGTCACCGGCCTCGATGCGCAGGCCGTAGAGCCGCTCCACCAGTCTGAACATGCCCTGCAACACCACCGGCACGGGGAAATAGGGCCGCAATTCCTCCTGTGAAAGGCGGAAGCGCCGCTCGCGCAGGCGCTCGCTGTAGTAGGGCACGTCCCAGGCCGTGAGTTGCCGCGGCCCGCCGTGTTCTTGCGCGAAGGCGCAGAGCTCCTGGAATTCACGTTCCGCGTGGGGTTTGGAGCGGCGTGCAAGGTCCCGAAGAAATTCCATGACCTGCGCTGTCGAGCGCGCCATCTTGGTGGCCAGCGAATACTCGGCGAAATTTTTGAAGCCCAGCAGCCGGGCCAGCTCGCCGCGCAGGCGCAGGATGTCGTCCATGACGGCGCTGTTGTCGAAGCGTCCGGCATGCGGCCCGAGTTCGGAGGCGCGGGTGACGTAGGCCTCGTACAGCTCCCGCCGCAACGCACGGTCGCGGGCGTAGGCCATCACCGGCCGGTAGCAGGGCAGGTCGAGCGTCAGCATCCAGCCGCTTTTGCCCTCGCGCGCGGCGGTTTGCGCCGCCAGCGCCAGCGTGCCCTCCGGCAGGCCGTCCAGCAGCGACTGGTCGGTGACATGTTTCTTCCATGCCTGCGTCGCGTCGAGCAGGTTTTCCTCGAATCTGGTTTGCAGTTGCGAAAGTTGTTGCCTCATTTCCTTGAAGCGGGCGCGGTCGGCCGGGCCGAGTTCGATTCCCGTCAGGCGGAAATCGCGCAGGGCGTTGTCGATGATCCTGCGCTCCGCCTGGCCGAGGCGCGCGTAGTCCGGGCTGCCGGCGATCCGGCGGCAGGCGCGGTGCAGGGCCTCGTTCTGATAGCGCCCGGTCGCGTAATTGGTGATCTTGGGTAGGCAGGCGTTGTAGGCGGCGCGAACGGCGGGCGTGTCCGCCACGTTGTGCAGATGGCTCACCGGTGAGAAGGCGCGGTCGAGCCGGTCCTCCAGGTCCTCCAGCGGCTTGAGCGTGTTCTCCCAGGTCGGCGGATCGGCGCCGAGCAGGCGCGCGGTCTCCGACTTGAGTTCGGCGAGCAGGGCGTCAACGGCGGGTTCCATGTGCCCGGGCTGAATCGCGCCGAAGGCGGGCAGCGGCCTGTCTTCCAGCAGGGGATTCCCCGCGCCGGCTGCGGTCTTGATGTCATTCATGATGACGCCGGGGCATGAAGCGCCTGCTGTTTCCGCGGGCCGCCGCAGACGGGACATTCGGGATCGCGGCGGATGGCGACGCTGCTCCACTCCATGCGCAGGCCGTCCAGCAGCAGCAGCCTGTCCTTGAGGCCGGCATCGATTCCCACGATCAATTTCAGCGCCTCGGTGGCCTGCACCGAGCCGATGATGCCGAGCAGCGGCGCGGCCACGCCGGTCTGCGAACAGCTTTCCGCCGCCGTCGCGTCGTCGTTGTACAGGCAGCGATAGCAGGGACCGCCGGCCTCCGGGTGGAACACGGCCACCTGTCCCTCGAAGCGGATCGCGGCGCCGTACACCAGCGGCCGGCGCGCCCGCACGCAGGCGGCGTTGATGGCGAAGCGGCTGGCGAAGTTGTCGGTGCAGTCCAGCGTGACGTCCGCCTGTTTGACTTCGTTCAGCAGCTCGTCCTCGTTCAGCGTGCGCGCCAGCGTGGTGATCCGCACCTCGGGATTCAGGGCCAGCAGGTGATCGCACGCCGATTCCACCTTGGGGCGCTTGAGATCGGGGGTGGCGTGCACGATCTGGCGCTGCAGGTTGGAAAGCTCGACCGTGTCGTGGTCGACCAGCACCAGATGGCCGGCGCCGGAGGCGGCGAGATACATGGCCGCGGGCGATCCCAGCCCGCCCAGCCCGATGATGAGCACGCGCGCGGCTAGCAGCTTCTCCTGCCCGGCGATGTCGATGTTGGGCAGCAGCAGGTGGCGGCTGTAGCGCAGTAATTGCAGGTCGTTCATGGGGAACCGGCGGATCAGGATTTGTCCGCCGCCGGCGGCTGGTCCAGATATTTGCGCCATTGCTGCGGGCGCTCGTCGCGGTAACCGTGCCGGCGCCGGCGGTGGCGGCTGACGTAGATGCGCTGCACGTCGAAGTCCCAGCCGTCGGGCGAGGCGTCGGTCTCGCGCTGGATCTCCTCGAGATAGGCCCACAGGCCGCAACGCAGCCGGTCGGGGAGCGTCGTGGCCGGCATGACGCCGAGCGCGGCCAATTCCGCGCGGATGCGCGTGAAATCGATCCGGTCAAGGTCGTAGCGGATTTCGATCTGGTTTGGTCCCCGCCAGCGGGCGGAATCCACGCCGGCAACGGCCTGCAAACGGGCAATCACCTCCGCCGGTGAGGCAGCGTGCACGGTCACGTTCAATCTGCGCGTTTTGTGGCGGTCGTCAGCGGTCATGTGGATGGCGCCCCATGGTCACGCGTTCGTGGTTGGCCAGGTCCCGGTGCGTTTCGATTTGATCATACCCCCGCCCTTTGAAAAGTTCGCGCACCGCCGCGCCCTGGTCATGGCCGTGCTCAAGCAACAACCGGCCGCCGGGAGACAAGTATTCCGGCGCCTGCTGGATCAGATGCCGCAGGGCGTCAAGTCCCTCCGGGCCGGCAACCAGCGCCTGACGCGGCTCGTGACGCAGATCGCCTTCGGAGAGATGCGGATCATCCGCGGCGACATACGGCGGGTTGCTCACAATCAGCGCAAAACGCTCTCCGTGCAGGGGCGCAAACCAGTCGCCGTGATGAAAACGGACGTTGGTTATCGCCAGCCGGCGTGCATTGTCTCGCGCCACCGCGAGCGCCGGCGTTGAATTATCCGTGGCAGTGACGATGCAGCGCGGGCGTTCGCGCGCCAGCGCGAGCGCGATGTTGCCGCTGCCCGTGCCGAGATCAGCCAGCGCCAGCGAAGGGGCCGGGGGGATGCGCGCCAGCGCCAATTCGATCAACAACTCGCTCTCCGGGCGCGGAATGAGCACGTCGGGCGTGACGCGCAGCGACAGCGACCAGAATTCACGCCGGCCCAGAAGATGGGCGACGGGCACGCCTCGCAGGCGCCTTGCGATCAAATCTCCGAACCGGTGTCTTGCGTCTTCCCCGAGCAAACGATCGCCGTGGGTGAGCAAGGCCGCACGATTACAGTCAAGCGCATCGGCCAGCAACAGCTCCGCGTCAAGTCGCGGTGTATCGGTGGCGCCGGCCAACCGCGCGACCGCCGCCGCCAGCGCGGCGTCGATGGTCGTGGTCAGTGACAGGGCTCGGATCGATGACATTGATTTGCTCATGCGCCCAGTTCGGCCATCTGGTCGGCTTGATGCTCGGTAATCAACGGCTGGATGATGCCGTCGAGGTCGCCGTCCATCACGGCGGGCAGCTGGTACAGCGTCAGATTGATGCGGTGGTCCGTGACCCGTCCCTGCGGGAAGTTGTAGGTGCGGATGCGCTCCGAGCGATCGCCGCTGCCGACAAGATTGCGACGGGTCTCGGCCTGCTGCGCCTGCTGCTTTTCGCGCTCCGCCGCCAGCAGCCGCGCCTTGAGCAGGCTCATGGCCCTGGCGCGGTTCTTGTGCTGCGAGCGCTCCTCCTGACACTCGACGATCAGGCCGGTCGGCAGGTGGGTGATGCGGATCGCCGAGTCGGTCTTGTTGACATGCTGGCCGCCGGCGCCGGAGGCGCGGTAGGTGTCGACCTTGAGGTCCGCGGGATTGATCTCGACGTTGGTGACTTCATCGAGCTCCGGCAGCACGGCGACGGTGCAGGTGGAGGTGTGGATGCGGCCCTGCGCCTCGGTCTTCGGCACGCGCTGCACGCGGTGCACGCCGGATTCGAACTTGAGTCGGGAATACGCGCCCGCGCCGATGATGCGGGCGATGATTTCCTTGTAGCCGCCCAGCCCGCTGGCGTTGCTGCTGATGATCTCGACCTTCCAGCCGCGCGACTCGGCGTAGCGGCTGTACATGCGGAACAGGTCGGCGGC
Organism: Gammaproteobacteria bacterium; assembly: GCA_021324815.1. Taxonomy (GTDB): domain Bacteria; phylum Pseudomonadota; class Gammaproteobacteria; order JAJPIJ01; family JAJPIJ01; genus JAJPIJ01. The sequence continues at coordinate 66,544 of JAJPIJ010000035.1, read as the reverse complement.
GAACAGCGCCGCCTCGTCGCCGCCGGTGCCGGCGCGCACCTCAAGGAAGATGTTGCTGTTGTCCGCCGGATCCCTGGGCAGCAGCAACCGCTGCAATTCGTCTTCCAGGCGCAGGTTTTCCGCCTCGGCGCGTTTCAATTCCTCCTGCGCCAGCTCGCGCATGGCGCGATCGGCGTCCTCCGCCAGTTCGCGCGCGTGGGCCAGCGCCGCCTGCGTGCGCCGGTACTGATCGAAGCATGCCACCACCGGCGTCAGTCCCGCCAGCTCCTGCGACAGCGCGCGGAAGCGGTTTTGATCGGCGATGACGCCGGGATCGGCGAGCAGGGCGTTCAACTCCTGTCGCCGTTCAGCGAGCGTGTGCAACTTGCGCAGCAGGGAGTCTTTCATGGGGACAATTTGGAGGGCGCCGCTCAGTCCCGGTTCCCGCCATTCCCGCGTTTGGAGTCGAGATCGAACAGTTCCACCGCCGCCCGCAGCAAATCGTCCCGGTTGTCGATGCCGGCGTCCTTCAACATCACGGTGGGCGCGTGCAGCAGGCGGTTGGTGAGCGCGCCGGCAAGCTGCTGCAGGACCTCGGCGGGGGGCGAGCCCTGCTGCAACTGCTGCCGCGCCTTGATGAGCAGCTCATCGCGCACCGCCTCGGCGCGGCCGCGCAGCTCCCGCAGCAATTCGACGGCGTCGTGCTGCTGCGTCCATTCAAGAAAACGGTGCGCCTCCAGGTCGATGATCTCCTCGGCCTCAAACGCGGCGGCCTGGCGGGAGCGCAGATTTTCGGTGATGACGGATTGCAGGTCGTCGATGGTGTAGAGGTAGGCGTCCTCCAGCGTCGCCACCGCCGGATCGATGTCGCGCGGCACGGCCAGGTCGACCAGGAACATGGGCCGGCGGCGCCGCGCCGTGAGGGCGGCGGCCACCGTGGCGCGGCCCAGGATCGGCAGGCGCGCGGCGGTGGAGGAGATGACGATGTCGGCCTCGGCCAGGTGGCGCGGCAAACCGGCGAGCGGCATGGCGTAACCGCCGAAACGGGAGGCCAGCGACTGCGCGCGCTCCAGCGTGCGGTTGGCGATGAGCAGGCGGCCGAGGCGCTGGCGGATCAGGTGGTGCGCGGCCAGTTCGATGGTGTCGCCCGCGCCGACGAGCAGCGCGGTGCAGTCGCGCAGATCGCCGTGGATCTGCCGCGCCAGGCGCACGGCGGCGAACGCCACCGACACGGGGCTGCTGCCGATGGCGGTGTCGGTGCGGACCTTCTTGGCCACGTGAAAGGCGTGCTGGAAGAGCTTGTTGAGCACGCGCCCCGCGGTGCCGCCGCCGACGGCCGCCTGATAGGCGGCCTTCAACTGGCCCAGGATCTGCGGCTCCCCCAGCACCATCGAGTCCAGGCCGCAGGCCACCCGCAGCACGTGGCGCGCCGCCTCGGTCTCCGGGTGGTGGTAAAGAAAGGGGCGCAGGTCATGCGCCGCGGCGCCGTGATGCGCCAGCAGCCAGTCGACGGGCGCGGTGTTGTCCGCCGCGTCGACCACGCAATAGAGTTCAGTGCGGTTGCACGTCGACAGGATCGCCGCCTCCTGCACGCCCCCGGCCGCGCGCAACCCGCGCAGCGCCGCCGGCAGGTCCGCCTCGCCGAAGGCGACGCGTTCGCGCAGACTGACGGGAGCGCTGCGATGATTGATACCGAAGATGGAAAGCGGCATGGCACAAAGCGACGAGACCGTGCGGATGAGCGGGCATTCTGCGGTAAGGGGCGCTGCCTGACAAGCAATGCGAAGGCCCGGGCTGACCACCCCCGCCAACTAGGCTATAGTGGCGAGTTAACAGAAACCATGTAGCGGGCCGGTCGTCTAACCTGATCTGCTGGATGTCGAAGTCCTGATGAAGATGATGCCCTCCTTGTCCGCCCGCCGGCCGCCGCCGCTTGGGTCCTGCCTCGCCCTGTTGCTGGCGGGATGCGTCGCCACGCCCCCGAAAACCACCGGCCAGGAGGCCGCCGCCGCGCCGCCCGCCGGCGCGGCGGCGCCCGCCGAGCAGGTGATCCCGCCGCTCGACCTGCACTACGCGCCGGGGGAGGGACTGACCGAGGACGTGCTCTACGCGATCCTGCTGGCCGAACTGGCCGGTCAGCGCGGGCGGGTGGACGTGGCCCTCGATGAATACATGCAACTGGCGAACGCGCTGCCCGATCCCAGGGTGGCCGAGCGGGCCACCCGCATCGCCATCTACGCGCATGACGAGACCCGCGCCCTGGAGGCGGTCCAGCGCTGGGTCTTTCTCGAGCCGGACAATCTGGAGGCCCAGCAGGTGCTGGCCTCGATCCTCATCCAGGAAAACCGCATCGACGAGGCGCTCGACCACCTGGAGCTGGTGCTGAACTCCCAGCTCGGGACGCCGAGCCAGCGCACCTGGGCGGTGGCCAACACGCTGAGCCGCCAGGAGGACAAGCAGACGGCCCTCCACATCATGGAGAAACTGCTCGCCCGTCACGAACGCAATCCGGACGCGCTGTTCGCCTATGCCCTGCTGGCGCTGCGCGCCGGTGAGGCGACCAAGGCGCGCACGGCGATGGAGGAGGTCATCGACACCGATCCGAAGAATCTGGGCGTGGTCGGCGCCTATCTCGGCGTGTTGCAAAAGCAGGGGCAGGGCGCCGTCGCCGTCGGCTGGCTGGAGGACATGCTGCAGAAGCATCCGAAACTGGATGACCTGCGGCTGCTTTACGCGCGCCTGCTGGCCGAGGGGCGGCGATACGACGACGCGCGCAGGCAGTTCGAGCGCGTCGAGAAATCCCAGCCCAAAAACGCGGACGTGCAATATGCCCTGGGACTGATCGCGCTGGAGGCCGGCAATACCGGCCCGGCGCGGCGGCATTTCCAGAAGCTGATTACGCTGGGCGAGCACGCCGACGAGGGCCGCTTCTACCTCGGCCAGATCGCGGAGCTGCAAAAGAACTACGCCGTCGCGGCGCGATGGTATCGCAGCGTCACGGGGGGCGAGAATCGTTTCGACGCGCAAATGCGCGTGGCGCTGATGCTGGCGCGCCAGAACAAGGTGGAGGAGGCGCAGAAGACGTTGCAGTCCATCCCCGCCGAGAGCGACGAACAGCGCACGCGGCTGGTGCGGGCCGAGGCCGAGTTGCTGACCGAGGCCGGCCGGTATGATCAGGCCATGGTCATCTACAACCGTCTGCTGCAGGACGACGGCGACAACGCGGAACTGCTGTACGCCCGCGCCATGCTGGCGGAAAAGATGGGCAAGCTGGATTTGCTGGAGCGCGACCTGCGCCACCTGCTGGAGCAGGATCCCAACAACGCCCAGGCGTTGAACGCGCTGGGCTACACGCTGGCCGATCGCACCACCCGCTATCAGGAGGCGCACGACCTCATCAAGAAGGCGCTGGAGCTGAGCCCCAACGACTTCTACATCCTGGACAGCATGGGCTGGGTGCTCTACCGGCTGGGCCGGTGGGACGAGGCCATCGATTATCTCAAGCGCGCGCACACCATGCGCCAGGACCCCGAGGTGGCGGCCCATCTGGGCGAGGTGCTGTGGGTCAAGGGCGACAAGGCGGAGGCGCGCGCCATCTGGAAGGCGGCGTTGAAGACGGCGCCCGATGACAAGACGCTGAAAACGGTCATCGACCGCTTCGGGTTGTAAGTGGCGCGCCGGCACGCGGTCATCCTGCTGCTCGGCGTCATGGCGCTTTCCGGCTGCGCCGGGATGAAACCCTTCTTCCTGCCGGAAGGCAGGCCGGATCTGTCGGCGTGGCAGCGCCGACAGCAGCAACTTGGGAAGTTGCAAAGCTGGGACTTGCAGGGGCGCGTGGCGATCGAGACGGCGCAGGACAACTGGACCGCCAGCGTCACGTGGAGGAATGACGCCGAAAGCTACCGGATGCGCTTCATGGCCCCCTTGAGCCAGGGCACCTTCGAGCTCACGGGTGCGCCCGGCCGCGTGCAGTTGCGACTGCCCGAGAAAACGCTGGAGGCGCCCGACCCGCGCCGGTTGATGCAGGACAATCTCGGCTGGAGCCTGCCGGTGTCCGGCATGCGCTACTGGGTGGTGGGGCTGCCCGCGCCGGGGCGCGAGACGCAGGAGTTGCGCGTCGACGGCAACGGCCGGCTGGTGGATCTGCGGCAGGACGGCTGGCGGATCAGCGTGCTGCGCTATAAGAAGGTGGGCGGACTCGAATTGCCGGAGAAGATGTATCTGCAGAATGATCCGGTGAAGGTCCGGCTGGTGGTCGGCGAATGGCAGTTGCACTGACGGCGACATGAGCTGGAGCATGCAATGGCCGGCGCCGGCCAAGATCAACCTGTTCCTGCACGTGCTGGGACGCCGGCCGGACGGCTACCACGACCTGCAGACCGTCTTTCAATTCCTGGATTGCTGCGATCGGCTCGAGTTCGAGCGCCGCGACGACGGCGAAATCGTGCTCGCCACGCCCCTGCCGGAGATTCCGGCGGAACAGAATCTGGCGGTGCGCGCCGCGCGATCGTTGCAGGCGCGCGCCGGCGTCAAGGCCGGCGTCACGCTGCGCATCGACAAGCGACTGCCGGTGGGCGGCGGCCTCGGCGGCGGCAGTTCGGACGCGGCGACGACGCTCGCCGCGCTCAATCATCTCTGGGATGCGCGGCTGCCGGACCAGGAGCTGGCGAAACTGGGCCTCGGGCTCGGCGCGGACGTGCCCGTTTTTCTTTACGGCCACGCGGCCTTCGCCGAGGGCGTGGGCGAACGGCTGACCCCGGTCGATCCCCCCGAATCCTGGTACCTGCTGATCATGCCGGAGTGCTCGGTGTCCACCGCGGCGGTGTTCTCCGACCCTGATTTGACACGTCATACTCCACCCATCACAATTCGCGCCTTCCTTGGGGGCGCGGCGGTCAAAAACGACTGCGAAACGGTGGTGCGGCGCCGTTTCCCGGAGGTTTCGGCCGCGCTGGACTGGCTTTCGGAACGCGGCCCGGCGCGGCTGACCGGGACGGGCTCGTGCGTGTACGCGCCTTACGCCGCCGAGGCGCAGGCGCGGGCCGTGGGGGCGCAGGTTCCCGCGCCGTGGCGGGCATGGGTGGTGCGGGGAATGAACCGCTCACCGTTGCTGGATCGGCTGGAACAGGCGCGCGCGAACGTCCAGTTGAACATGGACTGGCGGTGGAAGCTGTAGAATTAGCTCTGAATAAGTTCATCCTGGACTTTTCAGAGTCGGGAAACAAAAAGGTGCCCCGGATACGTGGCCGCGAAGCGGCTCTTTCGGGCAGGGGCGTAGCCAAGCGGTAAGGCACGGGACTTTGACTCCCGCATTCCCAGGTTCGCTCGCTGCGCCGGGAACGCATCGAACAGCGGAGCGCAGCGACGCTGGCGCCCGCAGGGGCGCAGGGCGGGACGCCCGGAGTAGGACTGGCGCCCCAGTCATACAGGCGATGATTGAAGTGGCGCGCGGGTGTCAGTACGCTCGGGATGATTGGGGCGTAGCCAAGCGGTAAGGCACGGGACTTTGACTCCCGCATTCCCAGGTTCGAATCCTGGCGCCCCAGCCATAATATTTATACTCTGAATAAGTCCATCCTGGACTTCTCAGAGTTCGGAAAGTGAAAAACGTGGTTTTCACTTTCCTCCGTTTTCAATGAAATTTTCATTGAAAACGGCGGTGCGTCCCTGCACCGCGAAACCTCCGCCTTGGGTCGGAGTTCTTCAGGGAGTGATTTTGACACCGGGAGGGCAGGCGTGGCGCTGGATCAGATGACGCTGTTCAGCGGCAATGCCAACCGCAAGCTGGCGGAGGCGGTGGCCAACTGTGTGCACATGCCGCTCGGCAAGGCCGTGGTTGACCGTTTCAGCGACGGCGAGGTGATGGTCGAGGTCATCGAGAACGTGCGCGCGCGGGACGTTTACATCCTGCAATCGACCTGCGCGCCGGCCAACGACAATTTGATGGAATTGCTGGTGATGACCGACGCCATGCGCCGCGCCAGTGCCGCGCGGGTGACGGCGGTGATCCCCTACATGGGCTACGCGCGCCAGGATCGACGGCCGCGGTCCGCGCGGGTGCCCATCACGGCGCGGCTGGCGGCCAACATGATCCAGTCCGCCGGCGTGGATCGCGTGCTGACGGTGGACGTGCACGCGGACCAGGTGCAGGGATTCTTCGACATCCCGGTGGACAACATCTACGCCTCGCCGGTGCTGCTCGGCGACCTGTGGCGGCACCGGCCGCCGGACCTGATGGTGGTGTCGCCGGACGTGGGCGGCGTGGTGCGGGCACGGGCGCTGGCCAAGCGCATGGATGACGCGGAACTCGCCATCATCGACAAGCGCCGCCCGAGGGCGAACGAGTCCGAGGTGATGAACATCATCGGCGATGTCACGGACCGCGCCTGCATCATCGTCGATGACATCGTGGACACCGCCGGGACATTGTGCCAGGCGGCGGCCGCGCTGAAGAACAACGGCGCCAGGCAGGTGGTGGCGTATTGCACCCATCCGGTGCTGTCCGGGCGGGCCGTGCACAACATCGAGAATTCGAAGCTGGATGAGCTGGTGGTGACGGACACCATCCCGCTCAAGCCCGAGGCGGCGGCCTGCAAGCGCATCCGCCAGCTGTCGGTGGCGGAGCTGCTGGCGGAGTGCATCCGCCGCATCTACAACGGCGAGTCGTTGAGTTCGCTGTTCATGGATTAGAATTTGTTCCCCCTCCATGGCGGAGGGGGCGAAGTCCCGCCTGGTCGCGGGCGGGTGAAGGCAGTCCAAACAATGAGGAGAAGTCATCATGCAACAATTTGAGATCATCGCCGAGAAGCGCGTCGATCAAGGCAAAGGTGCGAGCCGCCGCCTGCGCCGCGCCGGCAAGGTGCCGGGCATTCTCTATGGTGCCGACAAGCCGCCGCAGTCCATCCAGGTCGGCAACACCGACCTGCTCCTGCATCTGGAGAACGAGGCGTTTTATTCGCACATCCTGACGCTCAAGATCGACGGCGCCGCCGAGCGCGTCGTGTTGAGGGACCTGCAGCGGCATCCTTACAAGCCGTATCTGCTGCACGTCGATCTGCTGCGCGTCGACGAGAAGCAAAAGCTGACCATGCGCATCCCGCTGCACTTCATCAACCAGGAAATCTGTCCCGGGGTGAAGAGCGAGGGGGCGGTGCTGAGCCACCTGATGTCCGAGGTGCAGATCCGCTGCCTGCCCAGGGACCTGCCGGAATACATTGCCGTCGACGTCGGCGGCCTGCACGTCAACGACACTCTGCACGTGTCGGATCTCAAGCCGCCGGCGGGCGTGGAAGTGGCGGAGGACGCGGAGCGCGCCGTGGTCTCATGCCACATACCGCGCGTCATCGAGGAACCGGTCGCCGAGGCGGCGCCCGAAGCCGCGGCCGTCGAGGGCGCCCCCCCCGCCGAGGGCGCGGCACCTGGAGCGGCCCCCGCGACCGGCGCGGCGGCCCCCGCCGCCGGCGCCAAGGCGGATGCGAAGGCCCCGGCGGCCAAGCCCGGCGATGCCAAGGCCCCCGCCACGAGCGCCAAGGCGGGCGACGCGAAAGCCGAAGCCAGGCCCAAGGCCGACGCCAAAAAGTAATTGGCGGGAGCCGGGGCATTGCCGGCGGAAATCAAATTGATCGTGGGCCTGGGCAATCCGGGCCCCGGGTACGCCCATACCCGCCACAACGCGGGTTATTGGTTCGTGGATCAGCTGGCGCACGCCGCCGGCGTCTCCTTCAAACGCGAGGCGGGTTTTCACGGCGAGCTGGCGCGCCTGGGCGGCGGACAGTGGCTGCTCAAGCCCGCGACCTTCATGAATTCCAGCGGCGACGCAGTCGCGGCGATGGCGCGGTTCTATCGCATCGAGCCGCGGCAAATCCTGGTGGCGCATGACGATCTCGATCTGCCGCCGGGCAACGTGCGCTTCAAGACCGGCGGCGGCGACGGCGGCCACAACGGGCTCAAGGACATCACCGTTAAACTCGGTTCAGCCGACTATCACCGGCTGCGCTTTGGCATCGGCCACCCGGGCGATCGCGAAAGCGTCACGCCGCACGTGCTGAACCGGGCCACCGCCGCTGACGAGAAGGCGATCCGCGCGGCGATCAAACAGGCCATGACGGAAATGCCGCGACTGCTCGCGGGCGAGTACGCAAAAGTGATGAATGCCCTGAACCGCCGCGCCACATTGAACGGCAGGACCGGCAAGGAAGAATAAGAAAAATCATGGGTTTCAAATGCGGCATCGTCGGACTGCCCAACGTCGGCAAGTCCTCGCTCTTCAACGCGCTCACCAGCGCCGGCATTGCGGCGGAGAATTATCCGTTCTGCACCATCGATCCGAACGTCGGCGTGGTCGCCATGCCCGACTCAAGGCTGGATCGCATCGCCGCCATCGTCAGGCCGGCGAAGGTGGTGCAGACCTACATGGAGTTCGTCGACATCGCCGGGCTGGTGGCGGGCGCGAGCAGGGGCGAGGGGCTCGGCAACCAGTTCCTGTCGCACATCCGCGAGACGCAGGCCATCGCCCACGTCGTGCGCTGCTTCGAGGACGACAACGTCGTGCACGTCGCCGGGCGCGTCGATCCCGCCGCCGACATCGAGGTCGTCAACACCGAGCTGGCGCTGGCCGACCTCGACAGCGTGAGTCGCGCGCTGGATCGGATCAACAAGCAGGCCAAGGCGGGCGCCGACAAGGAACTGCTGGCGAAAAAGGACCTGCTGGAGCGCGCGCTCAAGCTGTTGAACGAAGGCAAACCGGCGCGGCTGCTGAATCCTTCCGCGGAGGAGAAGGCGCAATTGCGCGATCTGAACCTGCTCACCATGAAGCCGGTGTTGTATGTCGCCAACGTCGATGAGGCCGGCCTGAAGGGCGGCAACGCGCATTTGACGCAGGTGCGGAAGATTGCGGAGCAAGAAGGCGCGCGCTGCGTGCCCATCTCCGCCGCCATCGAGGCGGAACTGTCACAACTGAAGCCCGAAGATCGCAGGGAGTTTCTGATGGATCTGGGACTGGAGGAACCGGGGCTGAACCGCCTCATCCGCGCCGGTTATGAATTGCTGGGCCTGCGAACCTTCTTCACCGCGGGCCCGAAGGAATGCCGCGCCTGGACGATCCAGAAGGGCATGACCGCGCCGCAGGCGGCGGGCGTCATCCACACAGATTTTGAGAAGGGCTTCATCCGCGCCGAGGTGGTGAGCTATCAGGATTTCATCGACTGCAACGGCGAGCAGGGCGCCAAGGAGAAGGGTAAATGGCGGCTGGAGGGAAAAGATTACGTCATGCAGGACGGCGACGTCGTCCACTTCCGTTTCAATGTTTAAACGGACACTGGCCAGCAGACCAGCAAATATGACTCGCTAATGCGAGTTCTCAATGGTTACATCCCTGATTGATAAGAGGCTGAAGTGCCGAATCGGATTGGAAAGGAAAGTTGGCAATCGTGTGCCACATCTCGTCGTGACGCGAGACCAACCAATCGCCTCCACTCACATCGCTAAATAGAAACAGATGTGCGTGAGGCATCGTTTGCTAAACCTATGCAACTTAATTAAGTGTGATTATCCAAGCCGAAGAAGGTAATCCCATTCGGCCTTGGTGACGGGGGTGATGGAGAGGCGGTTGCCGCGTTGGAGGACCTGCATTTTTGCGAGTGGCTTGTGCGAGCGCAGTTCATCAATGGTGATGACGCGCTTGAATTTCTTCTTGAACTTCACGTCCACGCAGTACCAGCGAGGATTGTCAGAATCGCTTCCGGGGTCGTAATGATGATCTTCGGGATCGAACTGGGTGGGGTCGGGATAGCCTTCCTTGACCACCTCCATCACGCCGGCGATGCCGGGGACTTCACAGCTTGAGTGATAGAAAAAGGCCAGATCGCCTTTCTTGATGGTGTCGCGCAGCCAGTTGCGGACCTGGTAGTTGCGCACGCCGTCCCAGGCGGTGGTTTGCTTCGGACTTTTTGCCAGGTCGTCGATGCTGAAGACCGACGGTTCGGATTTCATCAGCCAGTAGCTCATAAGGGCTGAGTTTATAGAATCTATGCCATTAATACCGTTCGCCCTTCGATACCTCAGGGCGAACGCTCTAAACCTTTCCCAGTGGGGGAGTGAGGATCTCCCTACCTCTTGCCTCTCTCTCAAGGGAGAGAGGACGGGGAAATACAGATATCGGAAATGGGATCTCCGGGATGCCGTTGCCGGCCATCGACTTGAACCAAAGGTTCAAGATGGAACGTTGCCCGGCGAATCAGGCTTTCCGCTTGACGCGGACGTGCACAACATCGCCATTCGAGGCGCAGCTCCGTGAGATGTAACGTATAGGCTCAAGGATACCCGGCCTGCTGACGCACACCCCAGAGAATTCTGTAATTTTTTTAAAGAGCTGTTGAAAAACAGCCGCGACGGGTGCTTTTCAACTGCTCCTCGTGATCTCCAAATCAGGCGTCCAGCCTTCCCTGCATGGGTTCGGTCATGTCCATCTGCCGCCCCTTCATGATCGCGCCGGCGATCTTGGACTGTATTCTTTTCAGGCTGGCGCCGATGTTTGAAGTATAACCCTCTTTCTGGCGTTTGTACTCCTGAAATTCGTTGGCGATGTTCAGCGCGGCAAGCACGGCAATCCGCTCGGCGCCGATGATCTTGCCGCTGTCGCGCAACTCCTTCATTTGCCGGTTCAAATACTCCACCGCCTTGAACAGCGACTCCCGCTCGCTGTCGGCGCAGGCGACCAGGTACTCCTTGTCCATGATGTTGACGGACACCGGCCGCGGCGCATCGCTCATGAGCGCGACTCCATGGCCTTGAGGCGGGCGATCATGGCCTCGACACGGGTGCGCGCCATTTCGGTCTTCTCAATCAACAACGCCCGCTCGCTCGCCAGCGTGGCGTGCTGGCTCTTCAAGGCCCGGTTTTCGCTGGCGAGGTTCTCCACGGTGCGGATCAATTCATCGACCCGCGCCTCCAGCGACGTCAGTTCCAAGTTTTCGTTTTCCTGATCGCCCATGTCGCCATTGAATGGTGCAATTTCGTGGCGCCAATATAGAGCGGCGTACGGGGGTGGTCAACAGCGCCCGGAGGTGGCAAAAAATGTGCTACGCTTGACAACCTGAATGGGTCATTTTTCGAATATATTCGCGGGCAAATCCGCGCCGCATTGCACATGGACAAGAAGGAATTCGCCCGCCGCCGCACGCGGCTGATGGAGGTCGTCGGCGACGGCGGCATCGCCATCGTTCCCACCGCGCCGACGCGCATCCGCAACCGCGACGTCGAGTTTCCCTACCGCCCCGACAGCGATTTCTACTACCTCACCGGCTTTCCCGAACCGGGCGCGGTGGCGGTGTTCGTTCCCGGCCGCGCGCACGGTGAATACATCCTGTTTTGCCGCGAGCGCGATCCGGAGCGTGAGACCTGGGACGGCCGCCGCGCCGGCCTGGAGGGCGCGACCCGCGATTACGGCGCCGATGACGCCTTCCCCATCACCGATCTGGATGAAATCCTGCCGGGGCTGCTGGAGGACAAGGCGCGCGTGTACTACACGATGGGCAACGACGCGGATTTCGACCATCACGTGATGAACTGGGTGGCGCAGGTTCGCGGCCGCGGCCGCGCCGGCGTGCGCGCGCCGGAGGAGTTCATTGCGCTGGGCCACGTGCTCCACGACATGCGGCTGTTCAAGAGCAAGGCCGAGATCGCGGCGATGAGAAAGGCCGCCGAGATCTCCGTCGCCGCGCACCGCCGCGCCATGCGCGTCTGCAAGCCGGGCATGAACGAGCACCAGATCGAGGCCGAGTTGCAGCACGCCTTCATGACCGGCGGGGCGCGCTCGTGGGCCTATCCGCCCATCGTCGGCGGCGGCGCCAACGGCTGCATCCTGCACTACCGCGACAACAACGCGCCGCTCAGGGACGGCGATCTCCTGCTCATCGACGCGGCCGCGGAATACGACAGCTACGCCGCCGACATCACGCGCACCTTCCCGGTGAACGGCCGCTACTCGCCGGCGCAGCGCGCGGTGTACGAGATCGTCCTGGAGGCGCAGCAGGCGGCCATCGACAAGGTCAAACCCGGCAACCACTGGAACGAGCCGCACGAGGCGGCGATCCGCGTGGTGACCAGGGGGCTGATCGATCTCGGCGTGCTCAAGGGGCGGCTGCCGGCGTTGATCAAGGAGGAGGCCTACAAGCCCTATTACATGCATCGCACCGGCCACTGGCTGGGCATGGACGTGCACGACGTCGGCGACTACAAGATCGGCGGCGAATGGCGCGTGTTCGAGCCGGGCATGGTGCTGACCGTGGAGCCGGGGCTGTACTTAAGGGCCGGCGCGCGCGGCGTTCACAAGCGCTACGCCAACATCGGCGTCCGCATCGAGGACGACGTGCTGGTGACGCGCGACGGACACGAGGTGCTGTCGGCGGCGGCGCCGAAGACGATCAGGGAGGTGGAGTCCGCCATGTCGATGCGCCGCGCCGCCTGAGCAAACCTACTGCGCGGGCGCGATCCGGGGTCAGGCGGTGCTCGAAATCCTCGCATATTGATTCATATGCTCCGGTCGCTGCGCTCCGACTTCCCCCGGCTGACGCCCGCTCGCTACGGTTTGCCCAGCTGTTGTGATTGCCGCCGGTTGAAAGCGGCTTTTGAATTTCCGTATGGATTCCTTTGATTGTCTGATTGTCGGCGGCGGTGCGGTCGGCGCCAGCCTGGCCTGCGCCCTGCGCGGCACGGGCTGGCGCATCGGCCTGATCGAAGCCACCGCCGCGCCGGCCGGGGGACCGGCGGCGCCGGGAACCGGCCACGACGATCGCGGGCTGGCATTGTCAATTTCCTCGCAGCGCATACTGGAAGGCATCGGCGCATGGCCCGTGCTCGCCCCGCGGGCCACGCCCATCCGCCACATCCACGTCTCCGAGCAGGGCCGGTTTGGCGCCACGCGCCTGTCGGCGGAGGATTGCGGCTGGCCGGCGCTGGCGCACGTGGTCGTCGCGCGCGCCCTGGGCGATGCGTTGTACGGGCAACTGGCGGCCGCCGGTCATTGTGATCTGATCTGTCCGGCGCAATTGCAGGGCGTCGAGATGCTGCCTGATCGGGTCGGAGTACGACTGGCGCGGGATGGGCGCACGCAGTTGCTGGCGGCGCGGCTGCTCGTCGCCGCGGACGGCACGCATTCACGCGCACGCAATTGTCTTGGCGTCGCCACGCAGGGCCGCGACTACGGGCAGAGCGCCGTTGTCACCAGTGTCACGCCCGCACGGCCGCGGGAATACACGGCGCATGAGCGCTTCACGCCGCAGGGCCCGATTGCCCTGCTGCCGCAAGGCGGCGACCGCCACGGCCTGGTGTTTGTGCGCCACTCGGCACAGGCGCAACGACTGTTGGAGCTTCCGGATGGTGAATTCCTTGGGGAACTGACGCGGCAGTTCAGCCGGCGATTGGGTGACTTCAAACAACCCGGACGCCGCCGGATTTATCCGTTGCGCCTGGTCACGGCCGCGCGCGTCGCCGGGCCGCGTCATGTCATCATCGGCAACGCCGCCAACACCCTGCATCCCAACGGCGCGCAGGGGCTCAATCTCGGCCTGCGCGACGTGGCGGTGCTGGCCGAACTGCTGCACGCCGCGGCCCGTGCCGGTCGCGATCCCGGCGAATCGGCGATCACCACGGCCTACGCGGAGCGGCGGCGCGGGGACCACCGCCGCACGGTGAACTTCACCGACGGCATGGCGCGGTTGTTCTACAACGACTCGCCGCCGCTCGTTCTCCTGCGGCGGCTGGCGATGTGGGGCGCCGACGCGCTGCCGCCCGTGAAAAAGGAACTCATCCGCGCCGCCAGCGGCCTGCGTGGCATGACACCGGCATTGGCGCGCGGGCTGCCGCTGTGAGCAGTAACGAATTATGGCAAAAATCCATCCCTGGATTTTTGCAACTCGCTCCGGCCAAAGCAGAGCTTCGGCCCCGCTCCGTTTATCAAACATGTGCACGTTTGATAAACGCTGCGTCCCGTCCCCGGGGCGCCGCAGGCTGATGCAAAATCAAGCCATGCATCAGCCTTCCCTTCGCAGCGTGCCGGATTGCGAGGTGGCCGTCGTCGGCGCCGGCGTGGTCGGGCTGACGCTGGCGGCCCTGCTGTCGCGAGCGAACGTGCGCACCGCGCTCATCGACACGCAGCCGCCGGCATCCACCGTCACCGCGGAGCACGATTTGCGCGTCTTTGCGGTCACGCGCGCCTCGGAGCGCGTGCTGTCGGCGGCGAATGCGTGGCCGCACATTGCGCGTTCGCGACACGGCGTCATCCGCGCCATGGAGGTGTGGGATGAGAAAAGCCCCGGCCGGGTGCATTTCGACAGCGCGCTGATCGCCGAGCCGGCGCTGGGCTGCATCGTCGAACAGCAGGTGCTGCGGCAGGCGCTGGAGCAGGCCGTTGCCGGCCTGCCGGCGCTGATTTCGCGCCGGCCCGCCGCACTGCGCGGCTGGGAAACGGCCGGGGATCGACTGACGCTGGAGCTCGACGGCCAGCCGCCGCTCAGCGCGCGGCTGGTGGCGGGCGCGGACGGCACGGATTCGCGCGTGCGCGGCCTCGCGGGCATCGGGCTGCGACGCGAGGAGTACGCGCAGACCGCGCTGGTCTGCAATGTGGTCACTGAAAAACCGCACGACGACGTCGCGCGCCAGCGGTTTTTGGGCGCCGGGCCGCTCGCGTTTCTGCCGCTCGATCAGCCGTGCCTGTGCAGCATCGTCTGGACCACGACGCCCGCACTGGCCGGGCGGCTGGCGAATGTGGCGGCGGAGTCGTTCCGCGCCGAACTCGCGCTCGCCTTCGATCACCGGCTCGGCGCCGTCACTCACTGCGGTCCGCGCGCCGTCTTTCCGCTCGCGCGCGCCCACGCCGAGGCCTATGTGCGGCCGCGGGTCGCGCTCGCCGGCGACGCCGCCCACGTCGTCCATCCGCTGGCGGGACAGGGCGCCAATCTCGGCCTGCTCGATGCCGCGGCGCTGGCGGAGGTGATCATTGACGCCATCAGCGCCGGCCGCGATCCGGGCGCCCTGCACGTGCTGCGCCGCTACGAGCGCTGGCGCAGGGGGGAGAATGTGCTCATGCAGGGGGTCATGGACTTTTTCCATCTCCTGTTCGGCAGCACGTGCGAACCGGTGCGCGCGCTGCGGGGCGTGGGGCTCAACCTGACCGACCGGCTGCCGCTGCTGCAGGAATTCTTCATGCGCCGCGCCTCGGGCCTGACGGGTGATCTGCCACGCTTTGCCCGCGGGCAGGTGAATTAAATCTTGTCCGAAATCGGCGGGTGGTGGATGAACTGCACCACGTTGCCTTCGGGGTCTTCGCAATAAAAGCTGCGGGCGCCGTCGCGATGCGTTTTGGGCGCGGCGCGCATGCGCACGCCGTGGTCGCGCAGATGGGCGTGCCAGGCGTCCACGTGCGCCGGCTCGGCCAGCACGAAGCCGATGTGATCCAGCCGCTGGCCGTCCGGGGCGGGCGGTGTTTTCGCGCGGTGCAGGGCGAGATTGTCGCTGCCGGAGCAGAGATAGACGTTGTCGGCGTCCGGCCGCCATTCCACCGCCATGCCGAGGAGATCCACGTAAAATCGCTCGCAGGCGGCGAGGTCCGTCACGTTCAAGGCGACGTGGCGCAGACCGCGCAGCGGCGGCGGACGTTGTATCATGTGCGCGCTCCCGGAAATTCCACGACCCAGCCTAAAACAACCCGCCGCATGACAAAAGCCCTGTTTGAATCGAACTTGAAAAGCCTGCCGCTCATCCACCGCGGCAAGGTGCGCGACGTGTACGCCGTGGGCGACTCGCAGTTGTTGATCGTCGCCACCGATCGGCTGTCGGCCTTCGACGTGATCCTCCCTGATCCGATCCCGGGCAAGGGCGTGGTGCTGACCGCCGTGTCGAACTTCTGGTTCGCGCGCCTCGCCCACGTCATCCGCAACCATCTGCTGGGTCGCCCGCTGGCTGACATCCTGCCGGATGCCGCGGAACGCACGGAGGTGGAGGGGCGCAGCGTCGTGGCGCGCAGGTTGAAGGCGCTGCCGGTGGAGGCGGTGGTGCGCGGCTATCTCACCGGTTCCGGCTGGAAGGATTATCAGCAGACCGGCCGCGTGTGCGGCATCGCCCTGCCCAGCGGTCTGCAGCAGGCGTCCCGACTGCCCGAGCCCGTTTTCACGCCGGCGACCAAGGCGCCTGCCGGCGCCCATGACGAGAACATCGATTTCGCGCGCGTGGTGGAACTGGTGGGCGCGCCGCTGGCGGAGCAGGTGCGCGAGGCGAGTCTCAGGCTCTATCGGGAAGCCGCGGAATATGCGCGCGGGCGGGGCATCATCATCGCCGACACCAAGTTCGAATTCGGCCTCGATCAGGACGGCGGGCTCACCCTCATGGATGAAATCCTGACGCCGGATTCCTCGCGCTTCTGGCCGGCGGATTCCTATCGCGAGGGGGGGAGTCCGCCCAGCTTCGACAAGCAGTTCGTGCGTGATTATCTGGAGACGCTCGATTGGAACAAGACCGCGCCCGGGCCGCGCCTGCCGCCCGACATCATCGCCCGCACCGCGGAGAAATACCGCGAGGCCCGGCGCCGGCTGACCGGCGTGTGATTCGGCGGTACACTTCTCGGCGTCATCGTCATCGAATCCGGAGGGGAACGCAATGAAGCGATCAACCGCGTTGATGGCCGTCATCGGGTTTGCCGCCATCCTGCTTGCCAGCGGCTGCGACAAGAGACCTCCTCCGCCGACGCCCCAGACCGGCGCCGCGAAACAGACCCTCGACAAGGTGACGAAGGATCTGAATCAGTCCACGGATACCCGCATGGAGGCGACGCAGCAGGCCATCGATCAATCCGAGGCCGGCGGCAAGGCGGCGGACGGGGATGGCCAATAGTCCCACCCGCGTCAGTTGCTGCGGGCGTGGTGGGCCTCCCCCTCGCCGCGCCCGTCGAAGGGTGCCGCCCAGCGCGGCTGGAGAAAGCGGTCCTTGAGAAAATCCACGAACGTTCTCACCTTGGCCGAAAGATGGCGCCGGTGCAGGTATACGGCGTGTAAATCGACGCGCTCGGATTCATAGTCATCCAGGATCGTCTGCAGCCGGCCGGCGGCCACGTCCGCTCCCACCATGTAGGCGGGCTGCAATATCAGGCCCATGCCCTCGATGGCCGCCACCCGCAGGGCGTCGGCGATGTTGGACTCGAATGTTCCGCGTGCCGGAATCTCGAATTTTCCACGCGGGCCGCGAAACACCCAGGTGTCGCTTTTGAGCGGTGGATAGCGCAGGCGCAGGCAGTTGTGCCGCGAAAGCTCCGGGGGGTGGACCGGCCGCCCGCGCCGTTTGAAGTAGGCCGGCGATCCGCAAACCACCGTCTGCACCGACGCCAGCCGGTGCGCGATGAGGGTGGAGTCCTCGAGCGGGCCCAGCCGGATCGCCAGGTCCAGCTCCTCCTCGGCCAGATCGGGCACCCGATCGTGCAACAGCAGCACCACGTCCACCTCGGGGTAAAAGGATTTGTAGGCGGCGATGGCGGGAGTCAGATGAAACATGCCGAACGACGGCGGCGCCGCCACGCGCAGCGTTCCCTTGGGCCGGTAGTTTCCGGCCACGATCGACTGCTCCGCCTCCTCGACGTCGGCGAGGATTTGCTGGCAGCGCGCGAGATACTGCTGGCCCGCTTCCGTCAGGCTCAGTTGCCGGGTGGTGCGGTGGATGAGACGCACGCCGAGCGCATTCTCGATGTGATTTACATGCTTGGAGACCATGGCACGCGACAGCTCCAGTTCCTCCGCCGCGCGCGAAAAATTCCGGCAGTGGGCGACCTTGGTGAAGACCCGCATGCTTTGAAGTTTGTCCATGTTTATCAAATAGTTGTTTGTCAATGTTTCGCAAGAGTAACGGCACTGTTTACTGTTTGTGCATTGCAGCATAGATAGCCAGGCACTATTTTTCAAGCGTGAGCAACGACCGCGTTCTGCAGGAACGGGTCATACGGGATTTCCCACCTGAGATATGGAGAGCAGACATGAAAAACACAGCAGTGATATCCGCCCTGGCGCTTGCAGCATCCACCGCGGTTTCGGCGGCGGTGGCGGACGACGGCGCGGTCGCCATCGGCGTGCAGGAGCAGGCGTTGTGGACGGCGGCCTTCAGCAAGGGCAGCGCCGGCGATCTGGCCGGGCTTTATACCGGCGATGCCATCGTCAAACCGCCCTTCGAGACCGGCACGCGCGTGATGAACCCCGCCATCGCCAACTACTGGACCAGGGCGTTGAAGTCCGGCCCCGTGGAGTACCAGGTCAATATCGTCGCCGGAGCGCGGCAGGGAGACTCGGTGTATCTGAGCGGCTACTGGGCGGCGGTGCCCCGTGCCGCGGGCCGGAAGCCGGTTGGCGGCAGCATCGTCCGGGTGCTGGAGAAGCAGCCCGACGGCGGCTGGAAGATCGCGCTGGAGAACTGGTACTGACAGGCGTGAAATCGGGCGGGGACGGAGGCGTCACGCCCGGTGATTCAAGGGCCGTCCTGGAGATTCAGGGCCTGTTCGGTCATGTCGGGGCGGATGATCAGAAGTTTTTCAAGCCGCGCAAACGTAGTGCGGGTGACGGCTTGTTCCAGCAGCATCATGGACCGCGCCGGGTGGATTCCACCGTGCACCGTGCCCAGCAGCGGCAGGGCCACGACGCGGAAACCATAGGCCTGAATCGCGGCGCAGAGTTGAACATAGGCGTTTTCCACCCATTCCTCGCGGCATGAAGGATCGGCGTCCAGATCATGGACGACGGCCAATACGCGCGCGGGCCGCCGCCGGGTGATCACCCACACCGTGCCCGCAGGCCGGGACTGCTGCCGCACGGCCTGCCTGATCAAATCAGCGTAGTTTTCCGCCGGTGTCTCGATGGGATGAACGGGGCCCAGCACCAGATGGGTGTCCTGTTCCTCGACCACGGCGTCGATTTGCATCATGTCCGCCCTCATGCCATTGCGTGTTCATGCAGCAGAACGCGTTCGAGCTCGGCGAAGCTCCGGGCCGCCTCGCCGGGCTGGATATCCACCCCCAGTTGCCGGCCGATCTGCGTGAGCGAGAAGGCACCGCGCAGGACGTAGCGGCCGGTCTTGCCGTCCCGTTCAATGACAAGCAGGTGCTGGCGCCCGGCGTCGCGCATGGCCACCACCAGGTCGCGGATGTGGGCGTGTTCGATGTCGCGCACGTCATAGGCCGTGACCTGGCTGCGCGGCGTCATGATCTGGCGCACCAGAATCTTCTCGTGGGGAATGCGCTCCGTCTGGCTGACCTGGATGGGCCGCTCGCCCATGAGATCGGTGCTGGTGACCAGCCCCAGCAGGGCGTCGTTGTCGTCCAGCACAATCAGCATGCGCACCTGGGCGTGGATCATCATCTGCATGGCCTCATCGATGGTGGCATCCGGAGAAATGGTGATGAGCTTGACGTGCTTGAAGTCCGTCATGACGCCAAGCGCCGGGTCGTCAGGGGAGACCTTGGCGGATGACGACGGCCGGATGCGGTAGATCGGCGCCTCCGGCGGGAGCGGCAACGTCTGCAAAGCCGTGGTGAAAATGGCCATGAGTCCTCCTTTTCGTCGTGAACGTCATATCACTCGGAACCCGGCGCAGGACCGAAGGTTCCGTGATGCGGGAGGCGGCTTCTCACTCCAAGTGTAGTCGCTCCCGGCCGCCCATGCAGGAACAAGGGGGACGGGGTGCGGGCGGGCTTCCCCCGCCTTTTGTTCCGTAAACGACGGCGCGGCGGCTTCAGGCGGCCTGTTTTTCCAGATCGACGCGATACTGGCCGGCGCAGGCCAGGCTGTTCATCCTTTCGCGGTGGAACAACGCCTTCTGCGCGGCGGCCACGTTGGCGGCCTGGCCCTTCCAGGTCTTGAGCGCCGGATCCTGCAGGGCGCGGCCGTAGGAGAAGGACAGCGGCCAGGGATGGGTTTTGCCCCCGGCGTTCATGGCGTTGAGATGCTCGGTCGCGACCTGCGCGCTCTGGCCGCCGGACAGGAACACAATGCCGGGCAGGGCGGCGGGCACGGTGTTGAGCAGGCAGCGCACCGTCATGTCGGCGACCTGCTGCACGTCCGCCTGCCGGGGGCACTTCTTGCCGGGAATGACCATGCTGGTCTTGAGGATGGTGCCTTCGATCAGCACGCGTTGATCGGAAAGCGCGGCGAACACCCGCCGCAGCACCTCCACCGTCACGTCGTAGCAGCGGTCAATGGTGTGATCGCCCTCCATCATCACCTCCGGCTCGACGATCGGCACCAGCCCCTGCTCCTGGCACAGCGCGGCATAGCGCGCCAGCGCATGGGCGTTGGCGTTGATGCCGCCCGGCGTGGGAATGCCGGGGCCGATGTTGATGACCGCGCGCCATTTGCAGAATTTCGCGCCGATGTTTTTGTATTCGGTGAGGCGCGCGCGCAGCCCGTCCAGCCCCTCGGTGACCTCCTCGCCGGGGAAGCCCGCCAGCGGCTTGGAGCCGGTGTCCACCTTGATGCCGGGGAGGATGCCCTGGCGGTTCAGGGCGTCGACGAATTTCTCGCCCCTCGCGGTCGACTGGCGCAGCGTCTCGTCAAACAGGATCATGCCGCTCACGTAGTCGCCGGCGCCGGGGGTCGTGATCAACAGTTCGCGGTAGGCGCGGCGGGTCTCCTCGGTCGATTCCACGCCGATGGAGTCGAAGCGTTTCTTGATGCTGGGGAAACTCTCGTCGATGGCGAGGATGCCCTTGGCCTTCGCCACCATCCGGCGGGCCACGGCGTTGAGTTCATCGTGTGATGTGTTCATGGTCGATGTCCTTCAAATGCACGAAATTTCAGATTGAAAAGTTAACTCCATCCACGGCCGCCGTCTATTGGTAGCGGCCGATCACGTCGCCGATGCGGACGATCTTGAGCAGGTTTGTGCCGCCCGCGCTGCCGCGGATGTCGCCCTTGGTGATGATGATGCGATCGCCCTCCTGCACCACCTTGCGCTCCATCAGCAGTTCGACCAGCTCCCGGTTGATCTCCAGCGAGTCGGTGTGGGTCACGTCGAATTTGACGGGATAGACGCCGCGGTACAGCCGCACCTTGCGCTGGGTGACCTCGTGCCGGGTGAAGGCGAAGATGGGGATGGCGGAGTGGATGCGCGACATGGTGACGCAGGTGTTGCCGGTCTCGGTCAGGGCGGCGATGGCCCGGGCGTCGATGCGGTTGGCGGCGTACATCGCCGAGATGGCGATGGCCTCGTCGATGCGATCGAAATGGACGTCGAGCTGCACGTGCGCGTCCTGCTCCCGCCATTCCTGCTCGGCGCCGAGGCAGATGCGCGACATGGCCTCGACCGCCGTGTCGGGATGCCTGCCGACGCTGGTCTCCGCCGACAGCATGACGGCGTCGGTGCCGTCAAGCACGGCGTTGGCCACGTCGAAGACCTCGGCCCGCGTCGGGATCATGTTCTCGACCATCGATTCCATCATCTGGGTGGCGATGATGACCACGCGCTTCCGGGCGCGCGCCTGCCGGATGAGCCGCTTCTGCATCTGCACCAGGTAGGCATCGCCGATCTCCACGCCCAGATCGCCGCGCGCCACCATGATGCCGTCCGCCGCCGCCAGGATGTCGTCGATGTGCCTGATGGCCTCGGCGCGCTCTATTTTGGCGATGATGCCGCATCCGCCGCCGGCCTTTTGCACCAGCTTGCGGGCGGCAAGGATGTCCCCGCCCGTGCGCGCAAAGGACACGGCGATGTAATCGGCGCCCTGCGCCACGGCGTGCTTCAAGTCCTGTTTGTCCTTGGGCGTCAGCGACTCCGCCGACAGCCCGCCGCCCTCGCGATTCAGACCCTTGCTGTCGGAGAGCTGGCCGCCGCGGGTGACGACGCAATGGACCGCGGTGCCCCTGACCCGCTCCACCTTCATGACGATGCGGCCGTCGTCGATCATGAGCGTGTCGCCCGCCTTGACGTCGCGCGGCAGCTCCGGGTAGGTGACGCCGACGTGGTGCTCGTCGCCTGCATCGGCGCCCCATTCGGGATCGAGGATGAATTCGTCGCCCTCATCCAGCCAGATCGAACCCCCGCGGAAGCGCTGGATGCGGATCTTCGGCCCCTGCAGATCGGCGATGATGCCGATCTCGGTGTGGAGCTTCGCGCTCTGCTCGCGCACCAGCTGGAAGCGCTGTTCATGCTGCTCGCGGGTCTGGTGTGAATAATTGATGCGCGCCACGTCCATGCCGGCCTCGATCAGCCGCCGCATGACGGCCGGGTCATCGGTGGCGGGGCCCAGCGTGGCGACAATCTTGGTGCGACGGAGTGCCATGGGACTCCCGGACGGGCCTCAGTAACCTTCGCTGGGGTGATAACGATCAGGCATGGCGCGTGCGCGCTCCTCGAGGATCGCCACCGCCGGCAGGGTCTTGCCTTCGAGGTATTCCAGGAAGGCGCCGCCGGCCGTCGAGATGTAGGAAATCCTGTCGGCGACGCCGAATCTGGCAATCGCGGCCAGCGTGTCGCCGCCGCCCGCCACGGAATAGGCGTCGCTCGCGGCGATGCCCTCGGCCAGCGCCCGCGTGCCGTGGCCGAACTGATCATATTCGAAGACGCCCAGCGGTCCGTTCCAGCAGATGGTGGCGGCCTGTTTCAGCATGCCGGCATACCGGGCCGAGGTCCGGGGGCCGACATCGAGGATGAGATCGTCGTCGGCGACGTCAGCGACGGGCTTCGTGGTTGCGGCGGCGTCGGCGGCGAGCGTCTTGGCGCAGACGACGTCCGTCGGCAAGGGGATGGCCGCGCCGCGCGCCTCTGCGGCCTTGAGCAGCCGCCGCGCGATCCCCAGCAGATCGTTTTCGCACAATGACCGTCCGATCCTGAGACCCGCCGCCTTCATGAAGGTGTTGGCGATGCCGCCGCCGACTATCATCTGGTCGACGAACTTGATCAACGACTCCAGCACCGCGAGCTTGGTCGACACCTTGGCGCCGCCGACGATGGCCAGCAGCGGGCGCGCCGGATTGTCCCTGACCTTTTGCAAGGCGCGGATCTCGGCCTCCAGCAGCGGGCCGGCGCAGGCCGTGCGGGCATACTTGGCGATGCCGTGGGTGGAGGCCTCGGCGCGGTGGGCGGTGGCGAAGGCGTCGTTCACGTAGACATCGCACAACGCCGCCATGCGGCGGGCCAGGTCATCGTCGTTTCTTTTCTCGCCGTCCTCGAAGCGCACGTTCTCGCACAGCACCACCTCGCCCTCGGTGACGTCAACGCCCCGCAACCAGTCGGTGACCAGCCGCACGCGCATGCCCAGCAGTTCCGAGAGCCGCGCGGCCACCGGCTTCAACGACAGGGCCGGATCGGGTTCACCCTCCCGCGGCCGGCCGAGATGGGAGACGACGATGACGCGGGCGCCGGACTCGGCGGCCAGCCGGATCGTCGGCAGGGCGGCGCGGATGCGGCTGTCGTCGGTGATGCGGCCGTCGGCGATCGGCACATTCAAATCCTCGCGAATCAACACGCGCCGCCCGGCCAGCCTGACGTGATTCATGCTCAACATCGAACGCAATTCCGGCGCTTCGTCACTTCGCCCTGGACCAGGACACCGCAACGTCCAGCATGCGGTTGGAGAAGCCCCATTCATTGTCGTACCACGCCAGCACCTTGACCAGTCTGCCGCCGATGACCCTGGTCTCGGAGGCCTCGTAGATCGAGGAACGCGGATCGTGGTTGAAGTCGATGGAGACCAGCGGCTCGCTGTTGTATCCGAGGATGCCCCTGAGCGGGCCATCCGCCGCCGCCTTCATGACCGCGTCGATCTCGGCCTTGCTGGTCTCGCGCGCGGCGGTGAAGGTGAGATCGACCAGCGACACGTTGAGCGTCGGCACCCGCACCGAGCAGCCGTCCAGCCTGCCCTTGAGTTCCGGCAGCACCAGGCCCACGGCCGCCGCGGCGCCGGTCTTGGTCGGGATCATGGACTGCGTGGCGGCGCGGGCGCGGCGCAGGTCCTTGTGGTACACGTCGGTCAGCACCTGATCGTTGGTGTAGGAGTGCACGGTGGTCATGATGCCGGCGGTGACGCCGATGTGCTCGTGCAGCACCTTGACCAGCGGCGCCAGGCAGTTGGTGGTGCAGGAGGCGTTGGAGATGACGGCATGCGTCGATCGCAGCACATCGTGATTGACGCCATAGACCACCGTGGCGTCGACCTCGTCGGAAGCGGGCGCCGAGATGATCACCTTTTTGGCGCCGCCCTTGAGGTGCAGGCCGGCCTTTTCGCGCGTGGTGAAGAGGCCGGTGCATTCAAAGACGATCTCCGCCCCCAGTGCGCCCCACGGCAGCTTCGCGGGATCCTTCTCGGCCAGCACGCGGATGCGATCGCCGTTGACGATCATGGCGTCGCCGTCGACGCTGACCTCGCCGGGGAAGCGGCCGTGCGCGCTGTCGTGGCGCGTCAGATGCGCGTTGGTTCCGGCGTCGCCGAGGTCGTTGATGGCGACGATCTGGATTTCCCGCTGGCGCCGCGATTCATACAGCGCGCGCAGCGTGTTGCGCCCGATGCGCCCGTAGCCGTTGATGCCCACCTTGATTGCCATGTCCCTCTCCAACCCTCCTAGCTTTTCAAAACCCGTTGCAATGCAGCCGCCACGGCCTCGACGGTGAAGCCGAGATATTTGAACACCGCGTCGCCGGGGGCGGACTCGCCGTAGCGGTTGAGGCCGATGACCACACCGTCCAAGCCGACGTACTTGCGCCAGTAATCCCGCGCGCCGGCCTCCACCGCCACGCGGGCGCGGATCGAGGCCGGCAGCACCGACTCGCGGTAAACGGCGTCCTGGGCGTCGAAGCGATCGGTGCTGGGCATCGACACCACGCGCACCGCACGGCCCTGTTCATGCAGTTGTTTCGCCGCCGCCATCGCCAGCTGCACCTCGGAGCCGGTGGCGATCACGACGGCCTCGGGCGGGCGCGGCGGTTCCAGCAGCGCGTAGCCGCCCCTGCGGATGGCGGCGATCTGCGCCTCGCTGCGCGGCTGCGCCGGCAGGTTCTGGCGCGAGAGCAAAAGCGCGGTGGGTCCGTCACGCCGCTCCAGCGCGCAGGCCCAGGCCACGGCGGCTTCGGTCGCGTCGCAGGGCCGCCACACGCTCATGTTCGGCATGAGCCGCAGCGACGCGGCGTGCTCGACGGGCTGGTGCGTGGGGCCGTCCTCGCCCAGGCCGATGGAATCGTGCGTGTAGACGTGGATGCA
Source organism: Gammaproteobacteria bacterium (assembly GCA_021324815.1). Classification (GTDB taxonomy): domain Bacteria; phylum Pseudomonadota; class Gammaproteobacteria; order JAJPIJ01; family JAJPIJ01; genus JAJPIJ01. The sequence goes on along the minus strand of JAJPIJ010000035.1, from coordinate 41,349 downwards.
ACGCAGCTTCATCAGCGCGGAGAGGCGCACGGCGTTGCGGGCGTAATCGGAAAACACCAGAAAGGTGCCGCCGTAGGGAATGAAGCCGCCGTGCAGCGCCAGCCCGCTCATGATCGCGGTCATCGCGAACTCGCGCACGCCGTAATGGATGTAGTTGCCGTCGGGTTGTTCTGCCGACTGCGTCTTCGACCCCGGCCACAGTGTCAGGTTGGACCACGCCAGATCGGCGGAGCCGCCGATCAATTCCGGAAGCCAGGCGGCGTAGGCGCCGAGGGCGTTCTGCGACGCCTTGCGGGTGGCGATGTTCTCCGCCCTGGCGGCCACCGCGCGGATGTAGGCTTCCGATTTTTCCGGCCAGTCGGCGGGCAGCCCGCCCGCGACCCGGCGGTCGAACTCCGCGGCCAGTTCCGGATACGCCTTGCGGTAGGCGCGCAGCGTGCGCTGCCATTTTTTCTCCGCGCGCGCGCCGCGTTCGCGGGCATCGAAGGCTGCGTAGATTTCCCGCGGAATGACGAAGGGCGGGTGACTCCAGCCGAGTTGCGCGCGGGCGCGGGCCACCTCGTCGGCGCCCAGCGCGGCGCCGTGGCAGGCCTCGGTGCCCTGCTTGGTGGGCGCGCCCCAGCCGATGACGGTCTTGCAGCAGATGAGGCTCGGGCGCCCGCGCTCGCGCCGCGCCTTTTTGATCGCGCGGATCACCGCCTCGGGGTTGTGGCCGTCGACATTGCGGATCACCTGCCAGCCGCAGGCCTCGAAGCGCCGGGGCGTGTCGTCGGTGAACCAGCCGCGCACCTCGCCGTCGATGGAGATGCCGTTGTCGTCGTAGAAGCCGATGAGCTTGCCAAGCTTCAACGTGCCGGCGAGCGAGGCGGCCTCGTGCGAGATGCCCTCCATGAGGCAGCCGTCGCCGACGCTGAACCAGGTGTAATGGTCGATGAGGGTGAGGCCGTCGCGGTTGTAACGCGCCGCCAGCGCCCGCTCGGCGATGGCCATGCCCACGGCGTTGGCGAAACCCTGCCCGAGCGGGCCCGTGGTGGTCTCTATGCCGGGCGTGAGTCCGTATTCGGGATGGCCGGGGGTTTTCGAGTGCAGTTGCCGGAAGCGCTTGATCTCCTCCATCGGCAGGTCATAGCCGGTCAGGTGCAGCAGCGCGTACAGCAGCATGGAGCCGTGGCCGTTCGACATCACGAAGCGGTCGCGATCGATCCAATGCGGGTTGGCGGGGTTGTGCTTCAGGAAATCGTTCCACAGCACCTCGGCCAGATCGGCCATGCCCATGGGCGCGCCGGGATGGCCGGAGTTGGCCTGCTGCACGGCGTCCATGCTGAGCGCGCGGATGGCGTTGGCCAGCTCGCGCCGGGTGGGAACGGCCGCCGCCGGGGGCGCGATCTGCACGGTGGATGTGAATGTCATGCTCAACGATCAGTTTTCATCGGGGGCAGGGCCGCGGGATGAGGCCGTGCCGCGTCAAAAAGGGCGCCATTGTCCCGCAGCCTCGTGTCACGGGCAAGTCAAACTGCGGTTGTCTGCGCGGAGGCAGCCCTGATGCGAGATGACAAATCACCCCTCGCGCCATTTGATGGAGCAGCCTTGACTTGCGATCTGATCCCGGGGCCCCCGGCCGGTCTTGGCGACGGCGATCATGGCCTCCAGCAGTTCCCGCTTCGCGCCGGGCGGCGCGGGCCGGCCGGGCGTGGTGGCATCCAGCCGGCCCCGGTATTGCAGTTTCAAATCGGCGTTGTAACCGAAAAAATCCGGCGTGCAGACCGCGCCGTAGGCGCGCGCCACCTCCTGCGTCTCGTCGATCAAATACGGGAACGTGAAACCAAGTTCGGCGGCCAGGGTGCGCATGTGCCTGGGCGCGTCCTCGGGATAGGCGCGGTAGTCATTGGGCATGATGGCGACCGAGCGCACGCCGTGCACCAGCAGGGCGCGGGCGTCGGCGGCGATCAGCTCGCCCACCGCCCGCACGTAGGGACAGTGGTTGCAGATGAACATGACCAGCGTGCCGCGCTCGCCGCGGCAATCCTGCAGGGACCATTCCCTGCCGTCCGGATCGCGCAGGCGAAAATCCGGCGCCCTGGCGCCAAAATCACAGACCGGGGTTTGCCTCAGCGCCATGGTTTGCTCCGTTGCGATCTCCAAGTACCATTCTTGCCTTCACGCGGTTAGACTACTCCGCCTTTTGCCATATCCCGACAGGAACAGCGCATGCCAAACGACTATCTCTTCACCTCGGAGTCGGTGTCCGAGGGCCATCCCGACAAGGTCGCCGATCAGATTTCGGACGCCATCCTGGACGCCATTCTCGCACAAGACACGCATTCGCGCGTGGCCGCCGAGACCCTGTGCAACACCGGCCTGGTGGTGCTGGCCGGCGAGATCACCACCAAGGCCAGCGTCGATTACAGCCACGTGGCGCGCGAGACCGTCAAAAGGATCGGCTACGACAACACCGAGTACGGCATCGACTACAAGGGCTGCGCCGTGCTGGTGGCCTACGACAAGCAATCGCCGGACATCGCCCAGGGCGTGAACCGCGCCTACGACGACAATCTCGATCAGGGTGCGGGCGATCAGGGGATGATGTTCGGCTACGCCTGCGATGAAACCCCGCAGCTCATGCCGGCGGCCATTTATTACGCCCACCGCCTGGTCGAGCGGCAGGCGAAACTGCGCAAGAGCGGGAAACTCCGCTGGCTGCGGCCCGACGCCAAGTCGCAGGTGACGCTGCGCTACGTGGACGGCCGGCCGCATTCCGTCGACACCGTGGTGCTGTCCACCCAGCATTCCCCGGACGTCAGCCACAAACAGATCCGCGAGGCGGTGATCGAGGAGATCATCAAGCCGGTGCTGCCCAAAAAGATGATGCGCGGCAAGGTGAAATACCTCGTCAATCCCACCGGCCGGTTCGTGGTCGGCGGCCCGCAGGGTGATTGCGGCCTCACCGGCCGCAAGATCATCGTCGATACCTACGGCGGCGCGGCGCCGCATGGCGGCGGCGCGTTTTCCGGCAAGGACCCGACCAAGGTCGATCGCTCCGCCGCCTATGCCGCGCGTTACGCCGCCAAGAACATCGTCGCCGCGGGCCTGGCCACGCGCTGCCTGATCCAGCTGTCCTACGCCATCGGCGTGGCGCAGCCCACCTCGGTCATGGCGACCACCTACGGCACCGGCCGCCTCAGCGACGAGGAACTCGCCGCGCTGGTGCAGGAACATTTTGATTTGCGACCGCGCGGCATCGTGAAAATGCTGAAGCTGCTGCGCCCGATCTACAGCAAGACCGCCGCCTACGGCCATTTCGGCCGCGCGGAACCCGAATTCACCTGGGAACGCACTGACAAGGCCGCCCTGCTCCGCGCAGAGTCGCGGTAACATGGCTTTGCAGCGCAACACGGCTGCGGTATGATCTCGCCGCTGGCTTGAGGAGCGTTGCAGCGTCGTCATCGACGTCAGGCTCAAGACGGCAGTTCCCGAAGATAACGGCGCTCGCAAACTTCTTTGACTTATGGAAAGGAGGGCGCGAGATGGGCGCCGTCATACAGAATCCACGCAGTACCGCGACTCACGACGATTTTCACGTCGCCGATTTGTCACTGGCCCCCTGGGGCCGCAGGGAAATCGCCATTGCCGAGGGCGAAATGCCGGCGTTGATGGCCATCCGCGAGGAATACGCCGCCCGGCAGCCGCTCAAGGGCGCGCGCATCGCCGGCTCGCTGCACATGACCATCCAGACCGCCGTGCTGATCGAGACGCTCAAGGCGCTCGGCGCGGAGGTGCGCTGGGCCTCGTGCAACATCTTCTCGACGCAGGATCACGCCGCCGCGGCCATCGCCGCCGGCGGCACGCCGGTGTTCGCCAGGAAGGGCGAGACCCTGGATGAATACTGGGACTACACCCACCGCATCTTCGAATTCGGCGACGCCGGGCCGAACATGATCCTGGACGACGGCGGCGACGCGACGCTGCTCATGCACCTGGGCACCAGGGCCGAACGGGATTCAACGGTGCTCGATCGTCCGGGCAGCGAGGAGGAGCGGGCGCTCTTTGCCGCGATCAAAAAGCGGCTGGCCTCCCGGCCCGGCTGGTATGCGCGCACCGCCTCGGGCATCCGCGGCGTCACCGAGGAGACCACCACCGGCGTGCACCGCCTGTACCAGATGCACAGGGAGGGGCGGCTGCTGTTCCCCGCCATCAACGTCAACGATTCCGTGACCAAGTCAAAGTTCGACAACATCTACGGCTGCCGCGAATCGCTGGTGGACGGCATCAAGCGCGCCACCGACGTCATGATCGCGGGCAAGATCGCGGTGGTGTGCGGCTACGGCGAGGTGGGCAAGGGCTGTGCGCAGGCGCTGCGCGGCCTGCAGGCCCGGGTATGGGTGACCGAGATCGATCCGATCTGCGCATTGCAGGCGGCGATGGAGGGTTATCGCGTGGTCACCATGGACCAGGCCGCGGATCAGGCCGACATCTTTGTCACCGCCACCGGCAACATCAACGTCATCACCCACGCGCACATGGCGCGCATGAAAAACAACGCCATCGTCTGCAACATCGGCCACTTCGACAACGAGATCGACGTCGCCTCGTTGAAAAAATACCGGTGGGAGAACATCAAGCCGCAGGTGGATCACGTGATCTTCCCCTCCGGCCGCCGCATCATCCTGCTCGCGGAAGGGCGCCTCGTGAACCTCGGCTGCGCGACCGGGCATCCCTCCTACGTCATGAGTTCCTCGTTCGCCAACCAGGTGCTGGCGCAGATCGAGCTTTTCAACAACCCGGCCCAATATCCCGCCGGCGTCTACATGCTCCCCAGGCACCTCGACGAAAAGGTCGCCCGCCTGCAGTTGCGGAAGCTCGGCGCGGTGTTGACGGAGCTCACCGACGAGCAGGCCCGCTATATCGGCGTGTCCAGGGACGGCCCTTACAAATCAGAGCATTACCGTTACTGAAGGCGACGGAGGGGGCATCGTGAAATCGCAGGCCGGTTTCAGGCGACAGTTCAGTTTCGAATTTTTCCCGCCGCGCACGCCGGAGGCCATCGGCAAACTCCAGACGACGCGCGATCGGCTGGCACGGCTCAAGCCCGATTTTTTTTCGGTCACCTTCGGCGCCGGCGGCAGCACGCGGGAACTCACCTTCGAGACGGTGCAGGAAATCCACAGGGTGACCGGCATCGAGGCGGTGCCGCACGTCTCCTGCATCGGCACGCCGCTTACCACCATCCGCGAGGTGCTGCAACGCTACAAGGCGGCGGGCATCCGCCACATCCTCGCCCTGCGCGGCGATCTGCCCTCCGGCACCGCCAACTACGGTGAATTGCGCTACGCCAACGAACTCGTGGACTTCATCCGCCGGGAAACCGGCAATGCCTTTCATATCGAGGTGGCGGCCTATCCGGAGGTGCATCCGCAGGCCCCCACGCTGCAGGAGGACTTGAGAAACTTCAAGCGCAAGGTGGACGCCGGCGCGAACGCCGCAATCACCCAGTATTTCTACAACGCCGACGCCTACTTCCGTTTTGTCGAGGATTGTGAGCGACTTGGCATAAATATCCCGATAACGCCCGGCATCATGCCGATCATCAACTACACGCAACTGGTGCGGTTCTCGGACGCCTGCGGCGCCGAGATCCCGCGCTGGATCATCAAGCGCCTGCGCGATTTCGGCGATGACCGCGCCGCCATCCGCGCCTTTGGCGTCGATGTCACCACCCAATTGTGTGCGCGGCTGTTGGAGCAGGGCGCGCCGGGACTGCACTTCTACACCATGAACCAGGCCGAGGCTTCCGAGGCGATCTGGCGGAATCTGGGGCTTTCCGCCGGCGAAGGCCGGCAGGCCGCCGCCGGCAGGCATTGATCCCGGCGCCCAACGGCGCCGGCGACGGTGCTGCGGGCCTTCCAGGTCTTGCGCCGGGCGGTGGTGGCGACCACCGTCGACGGGGAGTTGCTGCTGCGCGGGGAGGTGGAGGCCGATGAATCGTACTTTGGCGGCCGGCGCAAAGGTCGCCGGGGGCGGGGCGCCGCCGGCAGGGTGCCGGTGTTCGGCATCCTGGAGCGCCGCGGCGTGGTCAAGGTCGGGGTGGTGCCCAACGTCCGGGCCGAGACCCTGTTGAACCGCACGGTCCAGCTGGTGCGCCGCGGCAGCATCGTCTACACCGACAAATTCAGGAGCTACGATGCGCTCATGTTCTGCGGTTATCGACACCTGCGGGTCGACCATGGTCAGCGCGTCGCGCGCGGCAAGGTCTGCATCAACGGCCTTTCAGGGGTTCTGGAGCTACGCCAAGGAGCGACTCATCAAGCATCATGGCGTCTCGCCGCGTTATTTCCCCTTCCATCTGAAGGAGATGGAGTTTCGCTACAATCACAGAACAGCGAGCATCTTCGATGCACTCGTCGATTCACTGTGTCAACCAGTGGCGGTTCTTTGATAATCACCATATTCTTTGACTTAACTTGATACCGGACAACGCGCTGACCGAAGAAGCGCGTTTCCGGCATGACGGTGAAGGCCCGCCCGGCGGACGAGGCGGGATTATCGGAATGACAAACGGACCCACTGTCCGGGGCGGAATTCGGTTGCCGTCATGCGATGAACGGCGTATGTTTACCGACCGGTGACCGCGCAGAAAAGCAGCCTGCAAGCAGCTGATCGCGCCGCTGAGCGGCCGCTGCTCCTGCTTGTCGACGATGATCCGCTGATCGTCGAATCCCTCCGTTTCGTGCTTGAAGATCGCTATCAGGTGCTCACCGCCGCCACGCGCGGGGAGGCCAAGGCCCTGCTGCGCCGTTCGACATCCCCGCCGTCGCTGGCGCTGGTCGATCTCGGCCTGCCGCCGGCGCCGCACGCACCGGAGGAGGGCTTCGCGCTGGTGGAGGATTTGCTGGCGTTCAATCCGGGCATGAAGATCCTGGTGTTGTCCGGCCAGAACGAGCGCGCCAACATCCGCCACGCGCTGACCCTGGGCGCGGTGGATTTCGTCCCCAAGCCCTGCGACATCGGTCTGCTGAAATCGCGGCTGGAATATCAGCAGATGATGCTGGCCGCCGAGGAGCCGGAGGAGGCGCAGCCCGTCCCCGCGCGCCTGCTGGGCGACAGCCCGGCCATGAACACGCTGCGTGCGCTCATCCGCCAGTTCGCCAAGACGCCCTTCCCGGTGCTCATCGAGGGCGAATCCGGCAGCGGCAAGGAACTGGTGGCCCAGGCGATCCACGCCGAGAGCGAACGCTCGCGGGAGAAGTTTCTGGCCATCAACTGCGCCGCCTTCACGCCGGAGCTGCTGGAGGCGCAGCTCTTCGGCCACGCGCGCGGCGCCTTCACCGGCGCCGAAACCGCCAAGCCGGGATTCTTCGAGCAGGCGAGCCAGGGCACGTTGTTTCTGGATGAGATCGGCGAATTCCCCCTGAGTCTGCAGCCCAAGCTGCTGCGCGTGCTGGAGAACGGCGAGTACTACCGCATCGGGGAGACCGAGCCGCGCCGCACGGAGGCGCGCGTGCTGGCCGCCACCAATCGCGATTTGCGCGAAGAGGTGCGCGGCGGCCGTTTCCGGGCGGATTTGTATCATCGGCTTGGCGTGCTTACCGTGCGTGTGCCGCCGCTGCGTGAGCGCGAAGGCGACGCGATGAAGCTGTTCGAGACGTTTCGCGCGCTGTACACGGGCCGGATGCCGCCGTTCACGCTTACTGGGGAGGGCGCGGAACGGCTGCAGCGGTACGCTTTTCCCGGCAACGTGCGCGAACTGCGCAACATCGTCATCCGGTTGTCCGCCAAATACGCCGGCCGCAGCGTCGGCCCCGCGGAGATTGAGGCGGAGCTGGAGACGGATTATGCCCCCGAGACGCGGGAGCAGGGCGGTGGCGCGGAAATCGAAGAGGAAATCCGGCGCGCTGGATTTGTCCTTGCGGATGTTTTGGAGGAATGGGAGCGTCGTTATATTCAAGCAGCGTTGCGCCTGAGCGCCGGCAACATCAGCAAGGCGGCGCGGTTGCTGGGCATCAACCGCACACATTTCTACAGCCGGTTGCAGCGACTGGGCCTCCAGTCGGAGGCCGATCGATAGGGGAGACCACGGGACATGTACTACAACTATTTCGGGCTCAAGCAGGCGCCGTTCAAAATCACCCCCGATCCGCGGCTGTTTTTCACCGGCGGCAATCGCGGCGCCACGCTGGATGCGCTGATCTACGCCATCACCAGCGGGGAGGGCGTCATCAAGGTGGTGGGCGAGGTCGGCAGCTGCAAGACCATGCTCTGCCGCATGCTGGAAGTGGAACTGCCCAGGAACGTCGAGATCGTTTATTTCGCCAATCCGCGTCTGGCGCCGGAACACGTGCTGCACGCCATCGCCTTCGAACTGAAACTGCCGGTGAACAACGGCGATGACCGGCTCAAGGTGCTGCAGGTGCTGCAGGACTTCCTGCTGCGCAAGCACGCCGACAACCGCCGCGTGGTGGTGTTCATCGAGGAGGCGCAAAGCATGCCGGTGGCGACCCTCGAGGAAATCCGGCTGTTGACCAACCTCGAAACCAGCGAGGACAAGCTGCTTCAAATCGTGTTATTCGGCCAGCCCGAACTGGATGATACGCTCGGCCTGCACGAGATCCGCCAGCTGCGCGAGCGCATCACCTATCATTTTTATCTGGCGCCGTTCACGGCGGACGAGATCAGGGCCTATATCAACTCGCGCCTGCTGGCGTGCGGCTACCGCGCCGGCGAGCCCTTCACGCCGGCGGCCGTGCGCGCCATCGCCCGGCATTCGCGCGGACTGCTCCGCCGCATCAATATTCTCGCCGACAAGGCCATGCTGGCGGCCTACGCGGAGAACGCCACGCGCGTCGATCGCAGGCATGTGCTGATCGCCGCGCAGGACAGCGAGTTCCTGGTCGAGTCCGGGCACAACTGGTGGCCCTGGGCGGTGGCGGCGGCCGCCGGTCTGCTGGTGGTGATGGGCATCGCGCTCTATGGCTGGCTGACCGACACGCCGTTTGGATTTCCGCAGCCTCCCGCGGCGGTGAAGAACACCCTCGGCAACGCCCCCGGCGGTCCGGGCGCGGTCGCACCGGAGCCGGATCGAGCATCCGGAAAATACCTGGCGGGACCCGGCGGCACGCCGCCGTCGAATTAGGCGGGTGTTTTTCCAATGCCGATCCCCGCGGCTGAATTCAACCGCGTGAATCGCGGAAAGATCATTACAATTAGTTGATTATGATGATATGCTCCGCTACCATGACTTGGGTCCGGCGCCGTTGATCCAATGACTGCTGGCATAAGTAGATAACAACCGGCCATGGTGGTATACGGGGGGTAATGAAGCGTTATCTGATAGTCGTGTTCGCGGCGGTGCTGGGCGCCTGCGCCCAATTGGTGACCGCGCCCCGCGACACCTCCACCGGCCACATCCAGGCCGAGCCGGAAACGCCGGCCACCGCGCCCATCCCCGGCGTCGTTGAAAACCCGCCGCCACTGCCGGCGCCGCAACCCACCGCCGAACCCGAACGCTACACGGTCGTCGTCAATGAAGTGCCGGTGAAGGAGCTGCTGTTTGCCGTCGCGCGCGACGCCGGCATGAACGTGGACATCAATCCGGCGATCACCGGCGTGGTGACGCTGAACGCCGTGCAGCAGACGCTGCCGCAAATCCTCGAGCGCATCGCCGAGCAGGTGAACCTGCGTTATGAAATCAAAGGTAGCACCATCGTCATCTCCCCCGACACGCCGTACTTCGAGACCTACAAGGTCAACTACGTCAACATGTCGCGTGATACAACCACTACGGAAACCGTCTCCACGCAAGTGACGGGCGTTGGTAGCACTGACACGACCACCGGAGCCATGGGAGGCGGTACAGGTGGTACGGCGACCAGTGGTGGCGCCGCCGGCGCCGGCCTGAATAATTCCACCACCAGCGTCTCCAGCACCTCCAATCAGCGTTTCTGGACGACGCTGGTGAATAACATGATCGCAATCGTGGGTGAAGCGCCAACCACCACGAGCACGCCCGGCAGCGTGCCGATTTCAAAATCGGTCATTCCCAATCCGGAAACCGGCATCATCACCGTGCTGGCCAATTCCCGCCAGCATGCCCAAATCCAGAAATTGCTTGATCATGTAATGTCGAGCGCCGAGCGACAGGTGCTGGTGGAGGCCACCATAGTGGAGGTGACCCTGAACGATCGTTATACCGCCGGAATTAACTGGTCCAAAGTTGCTGGTGAGTTAGGCTCGCAATTTAATATCCGCGTGCACTCCGCCGGATCCCCTTTCAATCCAGCATCGCTGGGGCAGTTTTTTACTTTTGAATATACCGGCACAAATGGCACTGATGTGACATTAAGTCTGCTCAAGGAGTATGGCGACGTCAAAGTATTGTCCAGCCCGAAATTGATGGTGTTAAACAACCAAACGGCGGTTATAAAAGTGGTCGATAACATCGTGTATTTCACTGCACAGGAATCCGTGGCAGCCGGCAACGTCAACACAAATGCGGTGAAGGCAATCACAACAACACCGCACACGGTTCCCGTGGGACTGGTGATGAGCGTGACACCGCAAATCAACGAGAATAATGTTGTGATGCTGAATGTGCGTCCAACGATTTCCCGCACGACGGGAAGCGTTCCCGATCCGAATCCGGATCTTGCAGCCATCGGCAGCCAGATTCCGCAAATCCAGACGCGGGAATTGGAATCCTTGTTGCGGGTTTACAGCGGCCAAACGGCGGTGTTGGGTGGATTGATGACTGATGATGTGAGAGCCACGACACAGGGCGTTCCCTGGTTGCAGGACATTTTTCCTTTTGGCGAGTTGTTCAAACAGCGTGATAACAACTATGTCAAGCAGGAGCTGGTCGTTTTCCTGCGGCCGACGGTGATCAAGGACGCCAGTCTCAATGGCGACTTCAAGCCCTACAAACCCTTCCTGAATCCCCCCTTCGACACCGGCGTCGTCAAACCGCCCGAGCAATCCAGCAACACCACGCCGTGAGGTTCTAGTTATGAGCCTGCTCATGGAGGCGTTGAAAAAGGCGGAGGCGGAAAAAAAGAAGGCCGCCCTCGAACAGCAAAGCCTGAAGGTAACGCGCACCGGCGAGCATGCCGCGGTTCCGGGCGCCGGCGTCACGCCGGGCGAGGCGCCCGTGCCGCCGTTCACCGGCACCTTCGACACCAGCAAGCTAAGCCTTGAGCCCATCGAGCGGACACCCACCGCCGAGCCGTTGCCGCCCCCCGCCCCGCCCGGGGAAGAGGAGGCTGATCGCTATGCGCTGGCTCCGCGGGAGCATGAGGAATTCCCGCCCGGCAGGGCCAGGGAGATCGATCTGGCGGCGGAGGAGCCGTACGAGTACGGCGAGCCCATCAGCCTGACGGAGCCCTCCCCACCCCCCCTGGCGCGCCTTGAGGAGGCATCGGCGCCGGCGGAGACTCCGTCAGCGCCGTCCACCACCAGCGAAACCACCGTCACCGAGACAAAGGCCGAGGGTGTCCGCACCGGGCGCATGGAGCTGCCGCCGCCGGGGCGCGCCGCCTTGAGGGACACGCCGATGGCTGCGCAGGCGGTGCTGGCCCTCCCGTCGCGACGCCGTTCGCCCGTGGCCGCGCTGGCCCTGGCGGTGGTGGCGGGCATGGTGATCTTCGCGGCGGCCATGGGATTTTTGTATTGGAAGACCGTTCCCCCCGTGCGCCCGCTGCCGGCATCCGCCATGGCTGGCGCCGTGCCTGGGCCGGCGGCGGTGCCGGAAGTACAACCCCAGCCGAGTCTTGAGCAGGCGGTTGCGCCGCCGCAAGCCGAACAGCCTTCACCGGCCGCCGCTGAATCCGCGTCCGCGGCGCCGGTGGCGGCAGAGGCCCCGCCGGCACCCGCGGCTGAGAGCGCCACGCCGTCGCCGGCGGAAAAGGCGGAAGTCGCGGCGGCACCCGCCGCCCCGGCTGCGCCAGCCCCGGAGCAACCGGCCGCGGCGGTTGCGGAAACGGGCGGGAAGCAAGTGACGGAAAAACCGGCCGTGGCGGTGGAGCAGGAAAAACAGCCGCCGAGGAAGGCCCTCAAGGGCAAAACGTCCCCCAAGTCAAAACCCGCGATCGCGGCCTCCGATCAAAATCAGGTCGCCGCCTCGACCTATGATGTCTCGCCGGGCGAGATCAGGATCAGCACCGTTCCCGCGACCAAGACCATCAACCCGAAGATTCAACAGGCGTACGATGCCTACCAGTCCGCGGATTACTGGCGCGCCGAGCAGTTGTACCGCGAGGTGCTGGACAAACAGCCGGATCAACGCGACGCCCTGCTGGGCCTGGCGGCCATCGCCCAGCGTAGAGGCGACCGCGCCGGTGCCGGGGAGTTCTACGGCCGGCTGCTGCGCCTGAACCCCAACGACGCCTATGCCCAGGCGGCCTGGACCGCATTGCGGCGCGAACAGCCGACCGTGGCCGACGAAAGCGAACTCAAGCTGCTGCTGCAGCAGGATCCCAAGGCCGCGCACGTGCATTATCTCCTGGGTAATGTGTATGCCCACCAGGGACGCTGGCCCGAGGCGCAACAGGCCTATTTCGAAGCCTACAAGCAGGATCCCCACAATACCGATTACGTATACAATCTGGCGGTAAGCCTCGATCATCTGGGCGAGCGTAAAACGGCGCTGAATTACTACCGTGAGGCGCTGGATTTGGCCGACAAGCAGCCGGTCAACTTTGCCACGGACCAGGTCCTTGGGCGCATCCAGGCCCTGTCCGATGCCGGTGCCGGAGGACCCCCGTGAATGGTCGGGGAAGCGTTTAGGGCTCATCCCGGGAATTCCCGGGAATTCCCGCGAGATAGGCCGCATGATCAGGGCACGAACGCCGTGCGGAGACGGGCCATCGTGCAATTGCGATCACCGCCGCCGGATGCGCATGAATGGCTGACATGAGTCCCAAGCAACCTGCCACGCTGCGCATCGGCGAACTGCTGGTCGAGAAGGGCGTGGTCAGCCATGACCAGATCCGCATCGCCCTCACCGAGCAGAAAAAGCAGAAGGAGCACCTCGGCAAAATCCTCGTCCGCCTCGGTTTCGCCACCGAGGCCGTCATCCTCGACGTGCTCGGCGGGGCGCTGGGCCAGCAGAGCGTCGATCTGGAAAAAGTGGTGGCCGACAACGAGGCCATCAAGCTGCTGCCCAAGGAGGCCGCCCGCCGCTTCCGCGTCCTGCCGCTGACCTATGACATGAATCGCAACCGCCTGTCGGTGGCCATGGCGGACACCTTCAACGTCGTGGTCCTGGATCAGCTCGCCGCGCTCCTGGGCGGCGACGTCGAGATCGTGCCGGTGCTGGCCATCGACACCGAGATCGACAAGGCCATCGAGCGTTTCTACGGCTACGAGCTGTCGGTGGACGGCATCCTCCAGGAGATCGAGACCGGCGAAATCGACTATGCCAGCTTGGAGAGGGACAGCGGCGAATACAGCCAGCCGGTGGTGCGGCTGGTCAACGCCCTGCTCGGCGACGCCGTCAAGCGCGGCGCCTCCGACATCCATTTCGAGCCGGAGGAGGGCTTCCTGCGCTTCCGCTACCGCATCGACGGCGTGCTGCGCCAGACCCGCAGCCTGCACAAGAACTACTGGCCGGCGATCGCGGTGCGACTCAAGGTCATGTCGGGCATGGACATCGCCGAGATGCGCGCGCCGCAGGACGGGCGCATCTCGCTGTCGCTGATGGGCCATCCCATCGATTTCCGCGTCTCCACGCTGCCGACCGTGCACGGCGAGAACATCGTGCTGCGCATCCTCGATCGCCAGAAGGGCATCGTCGCGCTGGATCAGCTCGGTCTCGAGGACGACGTGCTCAACACCCTGCGGCTGATGGTGGCGCGCCCGGAGGGCATCCTGCTGGTCACCGGCCCGACCGGATCGGGCAAGACCACCACGCTGTACTCGGTGCTCAATCACCTGAACACCGAGGACGTCAACATCATGACCCTGGAAGACCCCGTGGAATATCCCATGAGCCGCATACGCCAGACGGCGATCAGCGACAACGTGCGCGTGGACTTCGCCAACGGCATCCGCGCCATCCTGCGCCAGGACCCGGACATCATCCTGATCGGCGAAATCCGCGACGAGGAGACCGCCACCATGGCCTTCCGCGCCGCCATGACCGGCCACCAGGTCTTCTCCACCCTGCACACCAACTCCGCGCTCGGCGCGGTTTCGCGCCTCATCGACATCGGCATCCGGCCAGAAATCATGGCCGGCAACATCATCGGCGTCATCGCCCAGCGCCTCGTGCGCAAGCTGTGCCCGCAGTGCAAGGAGGCCTACGAGCCGAGCGATTTGGAGCGCAAGCTGCTGAACATCAAGCTGACGCCGGGACCGCAGGTGATCTACCGGGCCAAGGGCTGCGTGCATTGCGACAACCAGGGCTACAAGGGCCGCACCGCGCTCATGGAGCTGCTCCGATTTGATCGCGACATCGACGAGGCCATCGCCCGCGCCGCCACCCTCAAGGAATTGAACGCCCTGGCGCAGTCCAAGAATTTCAAGACGCTGGCCGACGTGGCGATCCGCCGCGTCAACGAGGGCATCACCAGCATCGACGAAATCTCGCGCGTGGTGGATTTGACGGAGCGGCTGGCCTAGGGGCGCGCGCATGGAGATGTACCACTACAAGGCCGTCACCCCCCAGGGCCGCGTCATGCAGGGCAGCCTGGACGCGGTGAACGTCGGCGATCTGGAGCTGCGCTTGAGCCGCATGGGCATGGAGCTGGTCAACTACCGCGAGGTCAAGGCGCGCGGCAAGAACATGACGGGACGGGGCATCAAGCGCGTCGACCTGATCAACTTCTGTTTTCACCTGGAGCAGCTGGTGCGCGCCGGCGTGCCCATCCTGGAGGGGCTGGCCGATCTCCGCGACAGCATGGAAAGCCGCCGGCTGCGGGAAATCTGCGCGGCCATGGTCGAATCCATCCAGGGCGGCAAGAACCTGTCGCAGGCGCTGGGCGACTTTCCGCAGGTGTTCGACAACGTCTTCGTCAACCTGGTCCGGGTCGGCGAGGAGGCCGGCCAGCTGCCGGAGGTGCTGCGGCAGATGACCGAAAACCTCAAATGGGCGGACGAGCAGGCCGAGCAGACCAAGAAGCTGTTCATGTATCCCGCCTTCGTATTCGTGGTGGTGACCGCCGTGCTGTTTTTCCTCATGATTTACCTGGTGCCGCAACTGCTGCAGTTCATCAAGAACATGGGCCAGCAACTGCCGCTGCACACGCGCATACTCGTCTTCGTGTCGAACGTGTTCGTGAAGTACTGGTACCTGATCCTGGGCCTGCCCGTCGCGGCGGTCGTCGGCGTGCTGGTGGGGATACGCACCAGTCCCGCCTTTCGCGCCAGGGTCGACGGCTGGATGCTGAACGTGCCGGTCGTCGGCCCGATCCTGAAGAAGACCATCCTGGCGCGCTTTGCCAACAATTTCGCCTTGATGTATACCTCCGGCGTCACCGTGCTGGATTGCATGCGGATCGGCGCCGACATCGTCGGCAACAAGGCCATCGAGGCGGCCATACAGGACGCCGGCCGGCGCATCGCCGACGGCGCCGGCATCGCCGCCAGCTTCTCCGCCTCCGGCCTGTTTCCGCCGCTGGTGCTGCGCATGCTGCGCGTGGGCGAGAACACCGGCGCCCTGGACACGGCGCTGGTCAACGTCGGTTATTTTTACAGCCGCGATGTCAGGGAATCCATCGCCAAGCTGCAAACGCTGATCGAGCCGACCATGACGGTTATCATGGGCGCGCTCCTGGGCTGGGTCATGCTTTCCGTGCTGGGACCGATTTATGACCTCATCACCAAAATCAAGGTTTGACCTGTTCAACCGGCGGGCCCTGGTGGTCAGCGGCGACCGGGCGTCGATCTACGACTGGCAGGGCGGGGCCTTGAGCGACGCCCGGCATTTCGATTTGTCGGCGTTGAAGCAAAGAATACTGGAGGGGGGCAGGGCCGCCGCGGGCGGCGAGGCCGAAATGGCCGCCGGCGTCGACCCGGCCCTGGCGCAACTGGAGCAGTATTTGCGGGCCGATCCCGACGTGCCGCTATACCTGCTGGCGGACGTGGTCGAGGAGGAGTTCCGGCAGGACACCATCCCGCACGTCTTCGGCTCTGATCGCAAGGCCCTGATCGAGCGGCGGGTGGCGAAGCTGTTCCGCGGCACGCGCTACCACCACTGCCTGACGCAGGGCCGCGAGACCGAGGGCCGTCGCGACGACAACATTCTTCTGTGCGCCCTGACCCAGCAGGATTTTTTCGACGCCCTGTTGCAGGTGCTGGAGCGGTGCAAGGTGCCGCTGGCCGGCGTGTATTCGCTGCCGATGTTGAGCCGCCTGCTGCTCTCCCGGCTCGGCGCCCGCGATCCCAACGTGCTCCTGGTCAGCCTGCACAGCGCCAGCGGCCTGCGGCAGACCTTCTTCAGGGATCAACAGTTCAAATTCAGCCGTCAGGCCAAGCTGCCGCGGCTGGGCACGGCGCCCTACGGCCCCTACGTGACCGGCGAGGTGGAAAAGATACGCCGCTATCTGAACAGCATGCGCATGTCCTCGCGCGACGCGCCGCTGTCGGTGTACATCCTGACCGGCGGGGCGCTGACCGCCGAGCTCGAGCCGGCCTGCGTGGACACCGACCAGGTTCGCTATCAGCTCATCGACATCGGCACGGTCGCGCACAAGACCGGCATCGCCGGCCACGTGGAAGGTCCCTACAGCTATCTGCTGTTCGTGCAGTTGCTGCTCTCGCAGCGCCCCGCGAATCATTACGCGCCGCGCCCGGCCATGCATTATTTCGGCCTCTACAGGATGCGCGGCGCGTTGCAGGTGGCCTCGCTGCTGCTGTTGCTGGGCGGCACGTTCTGGAGCGGCTTTGAGCTTTTCGACGGCGTCACCCTGCATCAGGAGGCGGAGGACTTGAGCCACAAGGCCGACTACTACGAGGCCCGTTATCAGCAGGCGCGCGAACGCATACCCAGGACATCGGTGGACGCCTACGGCATGAGGACCGCCGTCGACATCGCCGGCACGCTGATGCGCTACAAGGCCAGCCCCGTCCCACTGCTGTCCACGGTGGGTCACGCCCTCGAATCCTTCCCGGAGTTGCAGGTGGACAAAATCGACTGGGCCGCCAACGTGGATCCGCAGGCCGTGATCTCGGGTGCGGCCCAGGCCCAGAACCCGGCGGCGCCGGCCGCCGCGCCGGCCAGGAGCGCTCCGGCGGTGGTGGCGCCGATCGCCGCGTCGGCGACCTACCCCTACTATCACATCGCCGAGATCAGCGGCCACATCTCCCATTTCGACGGCGATTACCAGCACGCGCTTGAGCGCGTCAATGCCTTCAGCGGCGCGCTCAAATCGCAGCCTTCCATTTATGAAGTGAAGGTGCTGGCGCTGCCGCTGGACGTGAGCTCCAGCGCCAGCCTCCAGGGCAGCGCCAGCGGCGAGGTCAGGCCGCAGGAGGCCCGTTTCAGCGTGCGCGTGGTTTTGGGCGTGAAGGCATCATAAATGGCCGGCAACCGCAAATTTGACTGGGCTTATCTCCGGGGCGCAATCATGCTGTTTCTTGCGTGCGCCGTGCTGAGCGGCGGCCTGCTGACCGGGGCCTATGATTTCAGGGCCCGCATGTACAAGGACAACCAGGCCGTGCACCACCGTTTCCACGACGTGAGCCAGCGCTACCTGTCCGTGGATGAGGAGGAAAAAACCTTCCGCGAGCAGCGGCCGAAATTCATGGCGCTGCAGCAGCGCGGCATCGTGGGCCCGGAAAACCGGCTCAACTGGCTGGAGGTCCTCCTCAAGGCCGGCAAGGCGATCAAACTGCCGCAGCTGAATTATCAGATCGCCGCACAGGCGCCGTACACGCCGCCCTTTGCGCTGAACACCGGCGCCTTCCAGATCTACAGCAGCGCCATGAAGCTGGACTTGGGCCTGCTGCACGAAGGGGATTTTCTGAGCCTCCTCGAGGCGCTGGACAAGCAGGCGGATGGCCTCTACAGCGTCAGCAAGTGCAGCTTCACGCGCACCGAGGCCGTCATCCAGATGCTGGCGAATCGCAAAAACATCGGCGCCAGTTGCGAATTGCAGTGGTACACCATCAACCTGCCGGGCACCGGCATTGTGATGCAGTGAGGAAGCGGACATGACCGCGCGCTCCGCCATGCTGTTGGTCGTGACGCTGTTCTCCGTGGGCGCCGCCGCCGACCCCTTGGGACGGCTGTTCACCACCCCCGAGGAGCGCGCGCAATTGCAGCAGTTGCGCACCGCGCCGCCGGTCGTGGCGAAGCCCGCGCCGCCGCCCGCGCCGGTGGCCGTCCAGACGCCGCCGGAAGTCCCGCCGGTGACGGTGAACGGCGTCGTGGTCCGCTCGCGCGGCGAGTCCACCGCCTGGGTCAACGGCAAGAACACCTACGACGGGGACTTGAGCGCGGATCACGTGACGGTCGACACCCAGGACCTGCGCGGCGCGCGGATAACCGTGCAGACCCCCGATCATCTGCCCGACGTGGGCTTGAAGCCGGGCCAGACCTATCACCCGGAAACCGGGCGCATCACCGATCTCTACGCCGCGCCGGCGAATGCCGCCTCCGCCAGGCCCTGAGCGGAGATTGGCACCGGGGTATTGAAGTTTGGATGTGCCGAGACCAGGCACTGAATTACGGTCAAAAAGTGGAAGCCTGCTAGAATCTATCTGAAGATACCGTTCGCCCTGAGGTATCGAAGGGCGAAAGCCATACCTGTTGGTCGTGCTTCGCTATTTCGACGCGAATGGTTTTCAAGCTCAGGCGTATTTTGAAATGCGGTCTGGACTAATTGTCATGCCTTGGCATCGCCGACGGTCACCGCGCAGTTGGAAAACGGCAGCGCGCCAGCGCGGCGTGGTGTTGCTGCTGGTGATGCTGCTGCTCGTCTCCGTCTCCTCGTATATTTTCCTGAAGAAACTCAACCAGCAGGCGCAGCAAAGCTACCGCGATGAAGTCACCGCGGTTTCCCTGGCGCGCGCGAAGGAGGCCTTGCTTGGTTATGCCGCGACGTATCCGGAACTGGTTTCACCCTCAAGTTCAACCATAGGGCCGGGTTATCTTCCCTGCCCGGATACAACGAACTCGGGCAGTCCCGTGGGGTCATGCAGCATGGTGACCGCCACCGCGGTCGGTTTGTTGCCCTGGCGTTATCTCGGACTTCCGGATTTGCGCGACGGCGCGGGTGAGCGGCTGTGGTATGCCGTGGACAACAATCACCGTTACAAGAATTACCAGGTGCCACTCAACAGCGAAATACCCGGACAACTTACTGTGGATGGTGGCAGTGACATCGTGGCGATCATCATCGCGCCGGGTCCGGCATTTGCCGATCAAAACCGCGCGGCCGGCCCTACACCGGCAAACATCAGCAACTATCTGGAATGCGCGAACGCCACGCTTGAAACCAGCAACCCTCTCTTCGTGACTCGGGCGAACTGCGATCGTAATGGTGATGGCAATATCGATAGTCTAGACAACCCCCTTTTTAATGATCGCGCGGTCACCATTACGCGCCAGGAATTGATGGCGGCGGTGGAAAAACGCGTCATGGGCGAGGTGGCCAAGGCGATGCAGGCATATCGCAGCGGGGGAGGCAGTTATCCGTGGTTGACGCCTTACGCCGATCCCAAGGTGATGACGCCAAGTTTGATCAGCACAGCCACTGCTCCCACCCCTGTGCTTCCCGCCCTGCCGCCGTGCAACAATTTACAGCTCACCGACAGCAGTGTGAGTTTCACGGCTTGGGGGGTCGCGGTCAATGATCTGATTCGCGACTTGACGGATGGGTCGGTGGGACGCATCACGGGCTTGACGGCGAACACCATCACCGTTGCCTCATTGACCGGCGGCACCAATAATTGTTTTGCATTGAACGACAGCTACCAGATTATTCCCATCTCCTCGTCGGCGGCGAATCAATATAGCGGCACGGCATCTGCCGGCAGCAGCGGATTGACATTGGCGGACACCACCAAGGATTTCAATGACAGCGCCGTGAAGGTGGGAGATGTGATCGATGATGTGACCGACGGATCACATGGAGTAATCAATGGCGTAAATAATACTTCCCTGACCGTCCAGTCGCTCCAAGGCGGCACTGCCAATACTTTCAATCCGGGCGATAGTTACGTGATCCGCACGGACACCGCGGCGGTGACGAGTGGTGGTCCCTCAACGACGGTCACGGATGTAAACCGCAACTATAATCGCATGGGCATCTCCGCCAACGATTTAGTGCAAGATACCACCACCGGCTCTTTTGGTTTGATCAGCGCCGTCTCGTCCACCTCCTTCAGTGCCGGCGGCGGGCTGAACTACGGGCAATCAGGCAATTCCAATTTCTCCAACAACGATGTTTATCGCCTCGCCCGTTACAATCCAAACTCGAACGTCAACGCGCGCGAAGGATTATTGCCGTTGCAGGAGATCGGCAAGCCGTTTCGCAGCAGTTTCACGACCACTTGGGACCTGTCCACGAGCGGGTTGACGCCCGCGATGAATGTCTATGTCACGGGCACAACGCCGGCAACCACGCCGGAGACGAATTACGTCACCGCGGCGACAAATTTCGCATTGAGTTCCACCACGTATGGTCCAATCAGCGTGGCGGATACTGAGGGTGTTTGCGTTTGGACGTCGCTGACTGAGGCGGAATGCAAGGGACGCAAGCCCGCCGCCGCGTTCATCAGCGGCACCGCTGGCGCCGGCAGCGGACCCAACACGCTCGTGGATGCCACCCGCGTATTTGATTCCAACTCGGCGACTCCTGACTGGGGGGTGCGTGTGGGCGCCCAGATCAAAAACATCACCACTGGCATTACGGGCATTGTCACCGCAACTTTCAGCAGCGGCAGTGGCGGCGCCAATACGCTCACCGCCACCAACGATTTCAATGCCGGTGACGCTTATCAAGTTTTTGTCCCGACGCGGCAGGAATCGGGCACCATGGATCCCACAACATTTTTTGGAATACCGTATATCACCATAGCCAGCGCCAGCGATCCATTGCTTACTGAAACAGTGAGCAATGATTCAATACAAGATGTCACCACAGGTACCGTGGGAAGTTTCACCAGTTTCGTGAGTTGCGCAAGCATTTTTGGGATTTTGTGCCCGGCGAATTCTTATTTTGTCAACGCAACAATCTCTCCAAATGCGAATGACAGTTTCATCATACGTTCCGGTTACGTTTCAACGCGGGAATATCAGCTGCAGATTCGCTATCGAGGCATAGCCACAACGACCTATTCCGGTGGCGAGCGGCTGCGCACGGTGACTACCACTGCCGGCACCATCACGGCGCCGGTCGAGGCCGCGCTGGGAACGACGCCGGTGATCCACATCATCGATCGCGACGCCACCAACAATGTACTGGCGGACACCACCGTAAGCATAAGCGACAAGGTCACGGGCACGATGAGCACCAGCGGCATACGCTATCCGTTGTTGACGGACGGCACCACGAACGCATTGCCCGCCTGGTTCGTTCCCAATCGCTGGCAGCGCACCATGTACGCGGCGGAGGCGACAGGTTTCGCACAGGGCGGCGCCGGTACCTGCACGGCGGGGACCGATTGCCTGACGGTTACCCATACCGATACCGGCAGGGTTCAAAACGATGTGCAGGCGATCGTGGTCAGCGCCGGTCCGGCTTTGAGCACACAGGATCGCAGCCTGGGTTGCTCGCCGGATTGTGCGACTTTGATGCAGAAGTATTTCGAGGGACAGAACTTCACTACTGGCGATGACAATTTCCAAACCGGCTCGGCCACAAGTTCCTTCAACGATCAAATCCGCGTTATCGCGCCCTGAACATGGAAAAAAATAACGCTGGTTTTACACTCATTGAGCTGGCGGTGGTGTTGCTCATCGTCAGCCTGTTGCTGGGTGGTTTGCTGGTCCCGCTGTCGACGCAAGTCAGCCAGCGCAACGTGCAGACGACACAGGCGCAACTGGAGCAAATCCGCGAAGCATTGCTGGGTTTCGCTGTGGTCAACGGTCGCCTGCCCTGTCCGACCACGACCGCAAATCCCACTGATCCAAATTACGGTCTTGAGGACGCCAACTGCTCGGCGCCAACCGCCGAAGGTTACCTGCCGTGGAAAACACTGGGGGTGGACGCATACGACGCGTGGGGGGTGGGCAGGAACGCGACGACGGATCCCTGGACGGGATTTTTCCGCTACCGCGTCGATCCAAATTACGCTTCTGCGATAGCCATGACCACGTACCCGGGAATCAAACTGGAGGTCAGGGACGCCTCGGGAAACTTTCTGACTCCTGATCCTCCAACGACTGGCTCTGCCGCTTCATCCGGGCAACCGGTCGCTATAGTTTATTCCACAGGCAGCGATCAAACCCCTGATGGAGACAATGCCACCTATGAGAATGGCACCACGGCCAATGCGATATATGAGGGCGGGCAGTTCACCTCGACGTTTAATGACATCACCATCTGGATTTCGCGGCCGCTGCTGTACAACCGGCTGATCGCCGCCGGCCGCATTCCTTGACTTGGAACCCATCTCAACAAAAATACCGTTCGTGCTGAGCCTTCGACAAGCTCAGGCCAGGGTACGCTGCGCGTATCGAAGCACGAGCAACGAAAATCATATGATATTCGCCCTTCGATACCTCAGGGCGAACGGTGTTCATCCGTTGAAGTAGAGATGAGGTTCTAGTTGACCTGCTGCAAGGCGGGGCCGGCGCGTTGCGCGGCAGGCTTGTCCGCGGTTTCCAGCGCGAAGCAGACGTCGCCCGGAACGTTGCGGCGCAGGCGCAAGGCGTATCCCATGCCTTCCGCCAGTTGCGCGGCCTGATAGAGACCGATTCCCAGCCCGTCGCTGGAGGACACCGGTTGACTGAGCAGTTGTTGCGCCTTGTCCGCCGGAATGGCCGAACCATCATCGCTGATTTCTAGCGCAATCCCGTGATCGTTCACCGTGAGCAAGGCGGTGACGCGCAGGTCGCGCTCCATTTGTTTCTTGTTGCGGGCGTTCTCAAGCAGGTTCTGCGCCACGCTGTCGAACAGCTCCACGGGGATTGAAGGATTGGCGTCGGCGGGGATTCGATCGTGGAACACCACCGGTTCATGCTGGTTGCGGGCCTTGAACCCCTCCCACCATTCGCGCAGGGGCGCGGTCTCGCTTTTGGATTTTCCGGGGGATTGCAGCTTGTCGAGCGCCAGGTGCAGGCGCTGGGTGATGACGGGCAGCTGCTTTTCCAGCAGCTTCCGGCCGCGTTCGCGCGTGGCGGGATCGTTCTCCGCCTCGATCAGCGCCATCGTCAACGTTTGCAGCGATTGCAGGAGGTTCTTGATGTCGTGGGTGACGCGCGCGCCGGTTTCATAGACGGCCTGAATGTGGGCCTGTCGCGCCAGCGCCTGTTCGCGCGTTTTGGCGTCGTGGAACACCTCAAGCACGCTGATGAGCAGCTTGATGTGCAGCAGCAGCGTGGCGCCCGGCGCCTGCCGCAGGTACAGCCGCACGCGCCGCTTGTCCACCTCGATGTCGGTGTAATGACGGCCCGCCCTGCCGTGGCCGACCGGCGCCGCCTGCGGATCCTCCCGCCAGGCCACGCCCATGCACCAGGGCAGTTGCGTCAGCGCCTTGAGGCCGGCATTGAGGAATTGCGCCGGCGTGGGCTCGCTCTGCGCCAGTGACGCCAGTTCGAGCAGCCAGTCCTCGAAGGGCGTGCCGATGTTGAGCAGTGAACGTTCCCACAATTGCAACAGCCCGCCGGGGCCGGCGCGCGGGGTCAGCAGCCAGCTGATCAGCAGCAGGAACCCCGCCAGCACCAGCAGGGTCCGCAACAATTCAGTCAGATAGTTGCCGCCGGAGTAGTACATGCTCAGCAGACTGCTGACGGCGACCAGCGCCGTCATCAATGCGGTGGTCACGGCGCGGAACAAATCGACAGCCTGCGCGCGCGCCTGCACCGTACGCGCTAGCGGAATGAAGGGCAGCAAAAACGGAATGACGAGGAGCCCGTAGTGGAACGCGGCCACCAGCAGGACGGGCAAGCCACGCACGAAGAACAGGTTCGGCACGGTCTCCAGCAACAGATCGCACACCAGCATGAACAGGGCCAGCATGTAGACGGTCCGGTCGCCGCGGCTGACGAGCGGGCGGCCGCCGAGGAGGCCAATGAGCAGGATTTGCCAGCCCGCCAGCGTCCACCAGTTCAGCGTGCCGAGAAAGACAATGATGGAGGCCAGGAACAGGACGCCCTGCTGGCCGCTCAGGTGTGATTCGCGCTGCCACAGCGGCTGCCAGAGCAGAAACATCCCCAGATGGGCGATCATGAGCGAGGTGGACATCGCCGAGCCAAAGCCCCACTGGCTGGCAAGATGCAGCAGCAGCAGCATGCCCGCCAGCAGCAGGTTCTCCCGGCGCACCAGCCGCTGCGGGAGGCTTGGGGATGCCGGGTTTGTCGGGGCCATCGGTCTCTAGGATAATGGAAAAGTAATGCTGCGCACGATTTTCATCATGCCACAGATCACCGCGTCGCGTGCCCGGAGGCGCTGAATGCGGGTGGATTTCTGGCGGCCCGTTCCTGTCATTGCCCGGCTGACCTGGCTTGAGGCCCTGCGCGGGCGGCTGGCGTGGCTGGTGGCGGCGGCGCTGGCCCTGGCGCTGGTGCTGGTCGAGTTCGCCGGCGCCATCGCCGTCACCGAGGGTGCGGTCATCAGGGCCGCGTTTCTGGGCAGCCTGCTGCGCGGGCTGGCGGTGTTCATCCTGTGCCTGTTCGTGGCCGGCAGCATGGCGCGCGAGTTCGCCGACAAGACCGTCGAACTGATGCTGTCCCTGCCGCTGCCGCGCACCAGTTATTATCTGGGCAAGCTCATGGGTTATCTCGCGGTGGCGGCGGCCATCGCGATGCTGTTCACGCTGGCGGCCTGCCTCGTCGCCCCGTGGCAGCGCGCCGCGATCTGGGGCGCCTCGCTCTGGTGCGAGCTCGTCATCGTCTCCGGCGTGAGCCTCCTGTGCGTGCTGACCCTCTCGCAGATCACCGCCGCCGTCAGCGCCGTCGCGGCCTTCTATCTGCTTTCGCGCGGCATCGCTGCCCTGCAACTGATGAGCCGCGGGCCGCTGGTGGATCCACACAGCCTCGCCAACGCGGTCATGGCCCGCGTCATCGACGCGCTGGCTTGCCTGCTGCCGGCGCTGCACCGTTTCACGTCCAGCGAATGGCTCGCTTATCCGGGCGTGAGCATGGCGGTGCTGGCGCCGATCCTGGCGCAGACGGTGATTTACAGCCTGTTATTGTTTGCCGCCGGGCTATTCGATCTGCACCGCCGCAACTTCTAGCAGCTTGCTGAAAAGTTCTAAAGAGTATCCCCTCCCCCTGCGGGAGGGGGACAGGGGGAGGGGGCAAAGAATGTCGTCCGGCGATAATAGAGGTTTACGAATGGACAGGATCGCTATCACCCTCTCCCCCGCCCTCCCCCGTCAAGGGGGAGGGGTTTTTCAACAACCCCGCAATCCAATATGAGTAATGAGCGCTCATGGCGCGACGTCCCGACGGCGGCCGTCGTGCTGCTCGCCGCCAGCTTGACGATGCAACTGGCCTGGCACGCGGCGCAGCCGCGCCCGCGGGCCGAGGCCGCCGCGCTGACCGCCCCCCCCGACGTGAACGTGCTCAATGCCGCTAGCCTGGGAGAGCCGGTCACGCTGGCGCGTTTTTTGATGCTGTGGCTGCAGGCATTCGACAACCAGCCGGGGATCAGCATCCCCTTCCGGGAACTGGATTACGGCCTCGTCACACAGTGGCTTGCGCGCATATTGGAGCTCGATCCGCGCGGCCAGTACCCATTGCTCGCGGCGGCGCGCCTGTACGGCGAGGTGCCGGTGCCTGACAAGCAGCGGCGGATGCTGGAATTCGTTTATCAGCAATTTCTGCTCGATCCCAACCGGCGCTGGCCGTGGCTTGCCCACGCGGTGTTCGTGGCCAAGCATTTGCTCCGCGATCAACCGCTGGCGCTGAAATACGCCGGGGCGCTGGCGGAGGACGCGCCGCAGGCGCCGGACTGGGCGAAACAAATGCGCATCTTCGTGCTGGAGGACATGGGCGAGCTGGAGGACGCCAAGATACTGCTCGGCGGCCTGCTCGACAGCGGCCAGATCAAGGACCCCGCCGAGTATAAATTCCTGAGCCGGAGGCTGGAGGAATTGAAAGAGCGTACCGGGTCACCACCGCATTGAAGGCCGGGATCCTCGTCACGCCGCGATGAGCAGACTTCCCGCCGCATTCAGTGCGCCGCTGGAACAGGTCCCGACCGGCTTGCGGGCGGAAACCGAACACCACTGCCGGGAAATCTGGGCGGCGTTGCCGGCCGCGGTTCGCGAATCACTGGCGCCGGAGCAGCTGGTGCGCGCCGCGGCGTGCAGCCCGTGGACGGCCCGGCTGTTCGCCCGGCAGCCCGCGCTGCTTGAGGACCTCCTCACGAGCGGCGATTTGAACACGGTGTACGGCCCGCGGCGCTACGCCGCGATGCTCGCCGGGGAAACCGAGGCGCCGGCGGACGGGAATGCCCTCGGCCGCCGGTTGCGCCGCCTGCGCCGGCGCGAGCTGGCGCGGATCATCTGGCGCGACCTCAACGGCCTGGCGCCGGTGGCGGAAACCATGCGCGAATTATCCTGGCTGGCCGAGGCGGCGATCGATCATGCCCTCGACTGGCTGCACGCCGACCACTGCCGGAATCTGGGGACCCCCGTCGACGCGCAGGGACAGCCGCAGCGGTTGTCGGTGATCGGTCTGGGCAAGCTGGGCGGGCACGAGCTCAATCTGTCCTCGGACGTCGATCTGATGTTCGCCTACGGCGGCGAGGGCGAGACGCGGGACGGCCCGCGTGTGGTGTCGAACCAGGAATTCTTCGATGCGCTGGGCCGCCGCCTGATCCGCCTGCTGCATGAAGCCACCGACGAAGGTTTTGTATTCCGCGTTGACATGCGCCTGCGGCCGTTCGGCGACAGCGGCGCCCTGACCTTGAGCGCCGCGGCGATGCAGTCCTATTATGAGACCCATGCCGGCGACTGGGAGCGTTACGCGCTCATCAGGGCCCGCGTGGTGGCCGGCGATCGCGCCGGCGGCGAGGCGTTGCTCACACGGCTGCGGCCGTTCGTCTACCGGCGTTATCTGGACTTCGGCGCGCTCGCGGCGTTGCGCGGGATGAAGCGGGAGATTGAGCACGAAGTGGAGCGGCTGGAGCGCCATGACGACATCAAGCGCGGCGCCGGCGGGATCCGTGACATCGAATTCATCGCCCAGCTGTTTCAACTGATCCGCGGCGGCCGCGAGCCGGCGTTGCGCACGCCTTCGACGTTGTCCGCGCTGGAGGCCATCGGCCGGCTGGAACTGCTGCCGGCGAACGCGGTGCGGGCGTTGACCGGCGCCTACGTGTTCCTGCGCAACACCGAGCATCGCCTGCAGGCCGTGGAGGATCGGCAGACGCATTCATTGCCGGACGGGGCGGCGGAACGGGAACGGCTGGCCTGCGCCATGGGCTACGCCGGCTGGGAAAAATACGCCGCCGCGCTGGATCAGCATTTGCGGAAGGTGTGCGACTGCTTTGCGCAGGTCCTGACTGCGGAGCAGGTGGAACGCGCGGACGAGGCGCTGATGCAGCGGCTGCGCGAATTGTGCGAGGGTTCCCTGAGTGACGAGGCCGCCGCGGCGGTGCTGCGCGAGGCGGGCTTCCGCAATCCCGCGGCGGCGTGGCGGGCCGTTGCCGGCCTGCTGCGCGAACCCGTCATCGGCCGTCTCACCACGGAGGGACGCGCCCGCTTTCAACGCCTCCTGCCGCTGCTGATCAGGACGGCCGGCGCCAGCAGGAGCGGAACCATCACGCTGCAACGCCTGCTGAAGCTGGTCGAGGCCGTGGCCGGCCGCAGCGTGTATCTTGCGCTGCTGGCCGAGTACCCGAAGGCGCTGCGCCTGCTGGCGCGCCTGCTGGCGCGCAGTTCCTGGATTACGGACGCCGTCTGCCGGCATCCGGTGCTGCTCGATGAGCTGCTTGACGCCCGCGCCCTGTACGCGCCGCCCGGCGCCGGGGAGTTGGAGCGGGTCCTGCGCACGGAGCTGGCCAAACACCCGCCGCAGGATCTCGAGCGGCACATGGAGGCGCTGCGGCAGTTCCGGCAGGCGGAGATGCTGAAGGTGGCCGCCGCCGATCTCACCGGCCATCTGCCGCTGCCGGAGGTCAGCAATCACCTGACCTGGATCGCCGAGGCGGTGCTGCGCGGCGCGCTGGAGCTGGCCTGGCGCCATCTGGCGGCACGCCACGGCGAGCCCCATTGCACCACCGGTGGCGGCCGCCGCCGCGCCGGCTTCGCCGTCCTCGCCTACGGCAAGCTCGGCGGCTTTGAGCTCGGCTACGGTTCCGATCTCGATGTGGTGTTTTTGCACGACAGCGAGGGCGAGGAGCAGATGACCGATGGAGCGAAACCGCTGGACAACGCCGTGTTTTTCACGCGCCTGTCGCAGCGGCTGATTCATCTCCTGAGCACGGCGACGCCCGCGGGCGTAGCCTACGAGGTGGATACGCGCCTGCGCCCCAGCGGCGTGTCCGGCCTGCTGGTCAGCGGTCTCGCGGCGTTTGCGGATTATCAGCGCCGCTCGGCGTGGACCTGGGAGCATCAGGCCCTGGTGCGCGCGCGCGGGATCGCCGGCGACGCCGCGGTCATCGATCGATTCGCCGCCGTGCGCAACGAGGTGCTTTCGCGGCGGCGGGATCCGGAGACCCTGCGGCGCGAGGTCGCGGACATGCGCGAGCAGATGCGGCGCGAGTTGAACAGGCCGGCGGCGGGCATGTTCGATCTGAAGCAGGGGCCGGGAGGTGTCACGGACATCGAATTTATGGTGCAATATGGCGTGCTGGCCCACGCCGCGACGCATCCGGCGCTGCTGCGCTGGACGGACAATCTGCGTTTGCTGGGCGAATTCAGCAGCTGCGGCCTGCTTTCCGGGGACGACTGCGCGGCGCTGCGCGAGGCTTACTTCAAATTGCGCGGCGCCATCCACCGCTGCACCTTGCAGGGCCGGCCGGCGCAGGTGGCGGAGGAGAAATTCGCCGCCGAGCGCGCCGTGGTGGCGCGGCTGTGGCGGCGCTGGATGCTGGGGATGGATGAGGAAAAAACACAATGACGACGATGGATGATCGCGACGGGGTGATCTGGTTCGACGGCAGGCTCGTGCCCTGGCGCGATGCCAAGGTGCACGTGCTGACGCACAGCCTGCACTATGGCATGGGCGTGTTCGAGGGCATCCGCGCCTACAAGACCGATCGCGGCACCGCCATCTTCCGCCTCCAGGAGCACATGCGGCGGCTGTTCAACTCGGCGCACATCCTGCGCATGAACATGCCCTTTGACGCCGCCGCGATCGCGGAGGCCTGCCGCGCCGCCGTGCGCGAGAACAGGCTGGAGACGGCCTACATCCGGCCGCTGTGCTTCCTCGGCTCCGAGGGCATGGGACTGCGCGCCGACAATCTCAAGACCCACGTCATAGTCGCGGCCTGGTCGTGGGGCGCCTATTTGGGCGATGACGGCATGACGCGCGGCATCCGCATCCGCACCTCGTCCTACACGCGTCATCACGTCAACATCACGATGTGCAAGGCCAAGGCCACCGGCAATTACATGAACTCCATGCTGGCGCTGCGCGAGGCCGTCGACGCCGGCTATGACGAGGCCCTGCTGCTGGACACCGAGGGCTACGTCGCCGAGGGCAGCGGCGAGAACATCTTCATCGTGCAGAACGGCGAGCTCAAGACGCCGGAGGTGACCTCGGCGCTGGAGGGCATCACCCGCGACACGCTGATGACGCTGGCGCGCGAGAGCGGGCTGACCGTGCGCGAGGGGCGCATCACCCGCGATGAAGTCTACATCGCCGACGAGGCGTTTTTCACCGGCACGGCGGCGGAGGTGACGCCGGTGCGCGAACTCGACGGCCGCGTGATCGGCGGCGGCAAGCGCGGGCCCATCACCGAGCGTTTGCAGAAACTGTACTTCGACGTGGTCCACGGCCGGAGCGAAGCGCACGCCGCGTGGCTCACGCCGGTAAAATAAGAAAGGTTTTGCCGCCATGAACACGGAAAAAACTTCAGACACGGCTGAACTGATTACGCCCAACGCGCAGAACCGCTACGAGGTGACGGCGGATGATCTGCCGCTGCACTGCCCGATGCCCGGCATGAGCCTGTGGAACTCGCATCCGCGCGTGTTCCTGCCCATCGAGGAGACGGGCCAGGCCAAGTGTCCCTACTGCGGCGCCGACTTCGTCCTCATCAAACGCTGAATGAATTCCTGATACAAGCCTTCAGGCTTGTGATGAATTCGCCAAGGCCCGCGCGCGCTCGTCAGTGAGTTTCCACTCTTCTGCCTGACGTTGTTCGTTCCAGTCGGAAGAAAATTCCGGCCAGCCTTGCGTGTGCCGCTCAATCAATCCCAGCATCATCTGGATGTGATCGGCGTGATCGTTCAAGCAGGGGATGTAGTGAAAGTCTTTTCCTCCCGCTTTCATGAAGATTTCGCGGTTGCGAATGCTGTTTTCCTCCAGCGTCTCCAGGCAGTCGGCGGAGAACCCGGGGCAGATCAGGTCAACGCGCTGGATACCTTGCTTCGCCAGCTGCTTCAGGGTCTTGTCAGTGTAGGGTTGCAGCCAGCGCTCAAAGCCGACGCGCGATTGGAAGGTGATAACCCATTCCCCATCGGCGAGTTGCAGATTCTCCGACAGCAGGCGGGCGGTCTTTTGGCAGAAGCAGTGATAGGGATCGCCCAGTCGCAGGTAGCGCTCCGGCAGGCCGTGGAACGACATCACCAGTTTTTGTCCGCGGCCATGTTGTTCCCAGTGCCGCCGCACCGAAGCAGCCAGCGCGGAAATGTATGCCGGGTCATCATGGTAGCTGTTGATGGTGCGCAGCTCCGGAAGCCAGCGCCAGCCGTGCAGCACCTGCGCGACGGCGTCGAAGGTCGAGGCGGTGGTGGTGGCCGAGTATTGCGGATAGAGCGGCAGGATCAACAGTCGCCGCAAGCCCGCCTGCCGCAGTTCCTCGAGCGCGCTTCTGATCGAGGGCCGGCCGTAGCGCATGCCAAGGGCGACCTTGATCGGCGCGCGGTATCGCTGCTGCAATGCTGATTGCAGCGCTTGAGCCTGCCTGCGGCTGATGACGAGCAACGGCGAGCCCTGCGGCGTCCAGATTTGCTGGTAGGCGTGCGCCGAGCGCTTTGGCCGCACGTTCAAAATGACGCCGTGCAAAACCGGCAGCCACAGCCAGCGGGGTTTGTCGATGACCCGCGGATCGGAGAGAAATTCCGCGAGATAGCGCCGCACGGCCGGGGGCGTGGGCGCCGCGGGCGTGCCGAGATTGGCCAGCAGTATGCCGGCCGTCGCCGGCGCGGCGGCGGGGTGAGTTGCGGCAGTCTCGACTGTCATGGCGGGAAGACCTTGAAGCCCGCCAAGTATAAACGGTACGGCGGCGCGGGTGTGGCATAATTGGTGCCATGATCATCGGGTTTGCCACATGAAGTTTTGCAGCGAATGCGGCCGGCCGGTCGAACGAAAAATTCCGCCCGAGGACACCCGTGAACGTTACGTCTGCGCGTATTGCGCGACGGTGCATTATCAGAACCCGCGGGTGGTGACGGGCTGCATCCCGGAATGGGAGGGGCGCATCCTGCTTTGCAAACGCGCGATCGAACCGCGCTACGGCCTGTGGACGCTGCCGGCGGGCTTCATGGAGAACGACGAGACCGCCATCGAGGCGGCGGTGCGCGAGACGCTGGAGGAGGCGCGCGCCCGGGTCGATGCGCTGGAGCTGCACACCATGCTGAGCCTGCCGCACGCCAACCAGGTGTACATCATGTTCCGCGCCCGGCTGCTGGACCTTGATTTCGGCCCCGGTCACGAAAGCCTCGAGGTGCGGCTGTACGACGAGCACGAGATCCCTTGGGATCTAATCGCCTTCCCCACCATTCTGCACACGCTGAAATTTTACTTTGACGACCGCCGCGCGGGGGCCTTCCGCACGCACGTCGGCGACATCGTGCGCAGCGGCGGCGAGGTGCGGTACCATCCCCGCCGCCCGGCTCCGGCTTGAGGGTTGGATTTTTTGACGGGCCCCGGTATCGTTACGCGCTTTCCATTTCCGGCACAATCATTCGAGGAGACCATTCATGATCACCCCGCATGGCTCGGCGACCCTGAATCCCCTGTATGTCGCCGACCCCGCCGCGCGCGCGGCGCTCGCCAAGGAGGCCGAAAGCCTGCCCGCGTTGCTGCTCAATTCCGCCGCCGCCGCCAACGCCGTGATGCTGGGCGCCGGCTATTTCAACCCGCTGCCCGGCTACATGAACCTGGCCGACATGCTGAGCGTGGCGGAGCACATGCGCACGGCAGCGGGCCTGTTCTGGCCGGTGCCGATCGTCAACCTGACCGGCGACACCGCCGCCATCCGCGGCCAGGCGCGCATCGCGCTGCGCGATCCGAACCTGCCCGGCAACCCGGTGCTGGCGGTGCAGCAAGTGGACGCCATTGAAGAAGTGGGCGAAGCGCAATTGAAGCAGGTTGCGGAGAAGATCTTCCGCACGCTCGATCCCAAGCACCCCGGCGTCGCCACTTTCATGAGCCTGGGCAGGCACCTCATCTCCGGCCCCATTCAGGTTTTGAATTTCAGCTACTTCGAGAAGGATTTCCCGGACACCTTCCGCACCGCCATGCAGATCCGCGACGAGATCAACCGGCGCGGCTGGCGGACGGTCGTGGCGTTCCAGACCCGCAACCCCATGCACCGCGCGCACGAGGAGCTGTGCAAGATGGCCAAGGAGGCGGTGAAGGCGGACGGCATCCTCATCCACATGCTGCTCGGCAGGCTGAAGAGCGGCGACGTCCCGGCGCCGGTGCGCAACGCCGCCATACGCAAGATGGTCGAACTTTACTTCCCGCCGAACTCGGTGATGGTGACCGGCTACGGCTTCGACATGCTCTACGCCGGGCCGCGCGAGGCGGTGCTGCACGCCGTGTTCCGCCAGAATGCCGGCTGCACCCATCTCATCGTCGGCCGCGATCACGCCGGCGTCGGCGGCTACTACGGGCCGTTCGACGCCCAGGCCATCTTCGAAAAGGAGGTGCCGAGGGACGCGCTGAAGATTAAAATTTTTGGCGCCGACAACACGGCGTATTCCAAAAAACTCGGCCGCGTGGTCATGAAGCGCGACGCGCCGGATCACACGGCGGAGGACTTCATCGATCTGTCGGGCACCAGGGTGAGGGAGATGCTCTCGCGCGGCGAGGCGTTGCCCGTCGAGTTTGCGCGGCCCGAGGTGGCGGCGATTCTGATGAAGTATTATCAGTCGGAGGCCGCCCGCGCCAGCTGAAGAGACAACGACCATATTTCACCGTTCGTCCTTCGATATGCCCGCACACGGGCTGCTCGGGATGAATGGATGACGGAGGTGTGTCATGGCCAAGACGATATTTGCCAAGATCATCGACCGGGAAATCCCGGCGAAGATCGTGCATGAGGATGATTTGTGCCTGGCGTTCCACGACGTCGCGCCGCGCGCGCCGATGCACATCCTCATCGTTCCGAAGAAGCCCATCGCCAGACTGGCGGACGCCACCGCGGAGGATCGAACGGTGCTCGGTCACATGATGCTGACGGCCGCGAAAATCGCCAGGGATCAAGGCTACGGCGACGCCTACCGGCTGGTGGTGAACAACGGCGAGGGCGCGGGCCAGACGGTGTTTCATCTGCACATCCACATCCTCGGCGGGCGCCCGTTCACCTGGCCGCCGGGTTGAAAATGTGTCAATATTGACCCACGGAGATGCCCGATTCATCCAAAGATTCCACTCCCCCCGACATGCGGCCCTGTCACCGCCATGCCCTGACAGGCCACCGCGCGGTTTTCATCCTCCAGCCAGAAACCGGATCACTGCCGCCGATCTTTCCTGACGGCGGGCCGCTCTGCTGAAGATGTCGTCGTCCCTTCCATTGATCACCCTGGTGGTCGGTGCCGCTCTGGGCTGGCTCGCGGCGGGGCTGCTCGGTGTGATGATTCCCCGGCGCGGCGCGGCGCGGGGGTTGTTCCTGCTGGGCGCGCTCGGCGGCCTTGCGATCGCGGTCCTCGGCCTCATGGCGGTGTGGCAGCCGGCCGAGCAGCTGACGCTGCCGCTCGGCCTGCCCGATCTGCCCTTTCACCTGCGGCTCGATCCGCTGGCGGGATTTTTCCTGATGCTGCTCGGCGGCGTGTCGGCCGGCATCTCCGTGTACGCCGCGGGCTATTTTCGCGAGGAGACCGGCGGCCGGCTGGCGCTCATCTGCCTGCAATATCACGTCTTCCTCGCCAGCATGGCATTTGTCATCCTGGCCGACGACGCCTACCTGTTCATGGTGGCGTGGGAGACGATGGCGCTGTCCTCCTATTTTCTGGTCATCACCGATCACAAGCTGCCGGCGAACCGCAGCGCCGGGTTTCTGTACCTGCTCATCGCCCACCTGGGCGCCATCTCCATCCTGCTCTGCTTCGGCGTCATGAACGGCGGCCACGGCGATTACACCTTCGAGGCGCTGCGCGCCGCCCGGCTTACGCCGCAGTGGTCAAGCGTGGCGTTCCTGCTGGCGTTCTTCGGCTTCGGCGCCAAGGCCGGCATGATCCCGCTGCACGCCTGGCTGCCCGAGGCGCACCCGGCGGCGCCCTCGCCGGTCTCGGCGCTGATGAGCGGCGTCATGCTGAAGACCGCCATCTACGGCATGGTGCGCGTGATCTACGATCTCATCGGCGGCGTGCGCTGGGAGTGGGGCATGGGGGTGCTCGCGATCGGCGCCGGGACGACGCTGTTCGGCGTGCTCTACGCGCTGATGCAGCATGATCTCAAGCGGCTGCTGGCCTACCACTCCGTCGAGAACATCGGCATCATCCTGCTCGGGCTCGGCATGTCGATGGTGTTCATCGGCTCGGGCCACGGCGCGGCCGGCGCCCTCGGCCTCATTGCCGCGCTCTATCACACGCTCAACCACGCGGTGTTCAAAGGCCTGCTGTTTCTCGGCGCCGGCTCGATCCTCCATTCCACGGGTCAGCGCAACCTGAATCACATGGGCGGGTTGATCCACGGCATGCCGCAGACGGCCTTCTACTTCCTCGTCGGCGCGCTCGCCATCTCGGCGCTGCCGCCGCTTAACGGCTTCGTGTCGGAATGGCTCACCTTCCAGACCGCGTTGCAGGCGCCGATCCTGCAAAACGACAGCGTGCGCAGCCTGCTGCCGCTGTTCGCCGCCACGCTCGCGCTCGCCGGCGCGCTCACCGCGATGTGTTTCGTGAAGGTCTACGGCATCGCCTTTCTCGGCCGGCCGCGCGAGGCCAGGCACGCGGCCCATGCCGCGGCTGCCGGCGGCGACGCCGGCGGCTGGGAGCGCTGCGGCATGGCCTGGCTCGCCGCCGGCTGTTGCATCCTCGGCCTGTTCCCGGTCACGCTGCTGCTGACGTTGAACCGCGTCAGCGTCTCGATCACGAGGGCGGGATTGTCCGACGCCGCGCTGCAATCGAACTGGCTGTGGCTGGTGCCCACGGCGCCGGCGCAGGCGAGCTACTCGCCCATCATCTTCCTCGTCGTGATCTTCTCGGTGACGCTGCTGACGTTTTTCCTGGTGCGCCGCTTTTATCACGGACGCATACGCCATGCCGATCCCTGGGACTGTGGTTTTCCGGAACAGACGCCGCGCATGCAGGACAGCGCCGACGCCTTCGGCCAGCCGATCCGGCACGTCTTCGGCCCGGTCTACCTGATGCAGCGGCACCTGCCCGGGCCCGACGACGCCGCGCCCCGGTACTCGCTCAAGATCGAGGATCGCCACTGGCGCTGGCTGTACCTGCCGGTGGCCCGGCTGGCCGAGTTCGCCTCGTCCAAAATCGCGCTCCTGCAGCAGGGCCGGATCAGCATCTACCTCATGTACAGCTTTCTCACCCTGATCGCGCTCCTGGTGTTCGTGCGATGAGCCAGCAGGCCGCCATCGCGTTCCAGATCCTGCAATCGGTGTTCGTGGTGATCGCCGCGCCGCTGCTGACGGGCTGGGTCAACCAGTGCCGCGCCTGGCTGCAGAACCGCTCGGCGCCGTCGATCCTGCTGCCGTATTACACGCTGGCGAAGCTGTTCCACAAGGATGCCGTGATCGCGCACAACGCCTCGCGGCTGTTTCACCTGACGCCCTACATCCTGTTCGGCTGCATGTGGCTGGCCGCCGGCATCGTGCCCGTGCTCGCCACCGGCCTGCCGTTCACGCCCGCCGCCGACATCATCGCGCTCGTCGGGGTGTTCGCGCTGGCGCGCGTGTTCTCGGCGCTGGCGGCCATGGACACCGGCACCTCGTTCGGGGGCCTGGGCGCGCGGCGCGAGATGCTCATCGGCTTTCTCGCCGAGCCGGCGATGCTGATGACGTTGTTCACCGCCGCCTTCATCTCCGGCTCGACCCAGCTCACCACCATCGTCGACACGCTGGCGCACCGTGAATTCGCCATCCACCCCGGTCTGGCCTTCGCCGCCGCCGCCTTCCTCATGGTGTTGCTGGCCGAGAACGCCCGCAT
Source organism: Gammaproteobacteria bacterium (assembly GCA_021324815.1). GTDB lineage: Bacteria > Pseudomonadota > Gammaproteobacteria > JAJPIJ01 > JAJPIJ01 > JAJPIJ01. The sequence continues at coordinate 4,749 of JAJPIJ010000035.1, read as the reverse complement.
ACCGATCGACAATCCGGCCACGCATCTCGAGCTCACCATGGTGCACGAGGCGATGATCCTCGAATATTCCGCGCGCCACCTGGCGCTGATCGAGTGGGCGATGGCGATCAAGCTGTTCGCCTACATGACCATCGGCATCGCCCTGTTCCTGCCCTGGGGCATCGCCGGGGCCGGCGACTGGCCGGCGCTGCCGCTGGCGATCGCGGCGTTGCTGGTGAAACTCGCCGCCGGCGGCGCCGGCCTTGCGCTGATTGAAACGCTGTTCGCCAAGCTGCGGCTGTTCCTCGCCCCGGAGTTCCTGTCGAGCGCGTTTCTGCTGGCGGTGCTCGGCATGCTGACCCACTTCCTGACGCGGGCCTGAGATGGACCAGACGCTCATCGGCCAGTTTGTGAGCCTCTTGGCGGCCATCCTGCTGCTGATCTCATTTGCCATGTTGTCGCAGCGGCGGGTGCTCACGCTCATCAAGCTGTTCGCCTGGCAGGGCGCGGCGCTTGCCGCCTCGACCGCGATCGTCGCGCACACCACCGGCCAGCCCCATCTCTATTTCTCCGCCGGGCTCACCGTGCTGCTCAAGGTCATGCTGATCCCCTGGGCGCTGCACCGGCTCATCGACCGGCTGTTCGTGCGTTGGGACGTGGAGACGCTGATCAACATCCCGGCCACCATGCTGATCGGCATCGGGCTCGTGATCTTCGCCTTCGCCCTGGCGGCGCCGATTTCTCACATGGCCGGCACGTTCACGCGCTCGACGCTGGGCATCGCGATGGCCAGCATCCTGATCTCCTTTCTCATGATGATCGTGCGGCGCAAGGCGGTGCCGCAGGTGATCGGCTTTCTGGCGATGGAGAACGGCCTGTTCTTCGCCGCCACCAGCGCCACCTACGGCATGCCGCTCGTGGTCGAGCTCGGCGTCGCGCTGGACGTGCTGGTCGGCACCTTCATCTTTGGCATCTTCTTCTTCCACATCCGCGAGCAGTTCGACTCGCTCGACATCCGCCACATGGAAAAGCTCAAGGAGGAATGAGATGGAACTGGCCCTCGTCCTGAGCGCGCCGCTGATCGGCTGCCTGCTGCTCGCGCTTGCGGGTCATCGGCGCTTCGCGCCGGAGCTGAACGCCGTGATGAGCCTCGTCACCTTCGCGGCCGCGGCCTTGCTCACGGTCCGTGTCATCGCCCGCGGCCCGCTGACGGCGATGCAGGCGCAGTTCTTCGTCGATTCGTTCAACGTCTTTCTCGTCGCGCTCACCGCCTTCGTGGCCTTCACCACGGCGCTGTTTTCGCGTCCCTACATGCGCATCGAGGCGCATCACGGGCGGTTGAATCCGGCCCGCCTGCGACTCTACCACAGCATGTACCAGTTGTTCACCTTCACCATGTTGCTGTGCCTGCTGTCCAACAACGTCGGGATCATGTGGGTGGCGATGGAGGGCGCGACGCTGTCGACGGTGCTGCTGGTGAGCCTGTACCGCACGCCGGCGAGCCTGGAGGCGGCGTGGAAATATTTCATTCTCTGCTCGGTGGGCATCGCGCAGGCGCTGTTCGGCGTCATCCTGCTCTACTTCGCCGCGGAGAAGGTGCTGGGTCCCGGCGGCACCTCGCTCCTGTGGACGCGCCTCTTCGACGTGCGCACCGAGCTCGAACCCACCGTGCTGTCGCTGTCGTTCGTGTTCCTGCTGGTGGGATTCGGCACCAAGGTGGGACTGGTGCCGCTGCACAACTGGCTGCCGGACGCGCACGCCGAGGGCCCCACGCCGGTTTCGGCGGTGCTCTCCGGGCTGCTGCTCAACGTGGCGCTGTACGCGGTGGTGCGCAGCAAGGTGCTGGTGGACGGCGCGCTGGGGCGCAATTTTTCCGGCGCGCTGATGATGGGCTTCGGGCTTTTGTCGGTGGTGGTGGCGGCGTTCTTCCTGTCGCGGCAGAAGGACATCAAGCGCATGTTCGCATACTCCTCGATCGAGCACATGGGCATCATGACCTTCGCCTTCGGCATGGGCGGCGCGGTGGCGGCGTTCGCGGGCCTGCTGCACATGACCGTGCACTCGCTCACCAAGAGCGCGATCTTCTTCACCGTCGGCCACGCCGCGCAGAAGACCGGCACGCAGAACATGGCCGACATCCGCGGGCTGATCGAGACCAACCCGACCGTCGGCTGGGGGCTCGCCGTCGGCAGCCTCGCCATCCTCGGCATGCCGCCCTTCGGCGTTTTCACCAGCGAATTCATGGTGCTCACCACCGCCATGCACGAGCATCCATGGGCGACGCCGTTCCTGCTCATCGCGCTCGGCGTCGCGTTCGCGGCGATCTTCGGCAAGGTGCAGCCCATGGTGTTCGGCGAGACCAGCGCGCGCCGCCTGCCGCATCCGCCGGCTCTCGTGCCCGTGTTCGTGCATCTGGCGATCGTGCTCATGCTCGGCCTCTACATTCCGCCGTACCTCATCGCGTGGTACCGGCAGGCGGCGGCGCTGATCGGCTGAGGACCTCATGCGAATCACCGAGTTGCCCACTGATGTCCAGTTCTTGTTCAGCCATCTGCAGAGCGTGGCCTTGGAAACCATGCGGATCATCGAGCTGCCCGCTGACGTTCAGCCGCTTGCGGGGGCTATGCCGGCCTATTGTGCATCACTCGCGGTGGCCGCTCTGCGCGACGTGTGCCAGCAGGCCCGCGCGCAGAAGGCACGGTTGGTCGCGCTGTGGGGCAGCGACGAAACGCCGCGCGGCGCGGGCTACGCGCTGCACCTGGCGCTGGCGTTGCCGTCGGGGCTGCTGTGGCTCACGGTGGCGCTGCCGCGCGAACACCCGCGCTATCCAAGTATCGCCGACATCTACCCCTGCGCCAGCCGCATGCAGCGGGCCGCCTACGATCTCACCGGCATCCACGCGCACGACAGTCCCGATCACCGCAAGTGGCTGCGGCATCGCGCCTGGCCGGGCGGCGTGTTCCCGTTGCGCAAGGAATTCGACATCGCCGGCGGCTTCCCCAAGTCCGAGGACCGCTATCCGTTCGTCAGGGTGGAGGGAGAGGGCGTGCACGAAATCCCGGTCGGGCCGGTGCACGCCGGCACCATCGAGCCGGGGCATTTCCGCTTCTCGATCGTGGGCGAAAAAATTCTGCGGCTGGAGGAGCGGCTGGGCTACAAGCACAAGGGCATCGAAAAACGCTTCGAGCAGTTGACGCTCCTTGACGCCGCCAGGCTCGCGGGACGCATCTCCGGCGATTCCACGGTGGCCTACGCCTGGGCCTATGCCATGGCGGTCGAGGGCGCCGCCGGCGTCGAACCGCCGCCGCGCGCCCTGGTGCTGCGCGGAATCCTGCTGGAGCTTGAACGGATCGCCAATCACCTGGGCGATCTCGGCTACCTCGGCAACGACGTGGCGCTGGCGTTCGGATTCTTCCAGTTCTGGCGGCTGAAGGAGGATTTGCTGCGGCTGCACGCCGCGCTTTTCGGCCACCGCTACCTCATGGACCTGATCGTGCCGGGCGGCGTCGCCCGCGATCTCACGCCGGAACAGGCGGCGCGGCTCAACGGATTCATCGAACGGCTGCGAAGCGAGGTCGAAACACTGCGCTCGATTTATGACGACCACGCCGGCATGCAGGATCGCTTCATCATGACGGGCCAGATCCTGCCCGCGCTGGCCGAGAAGCTGGACCTGACCGGGTTTGCCGGCCGCGCCAGCGGCATCCGGCACGACCTGCGGGTTGACCATCCCGTCCCGCCGTGGCGGCAGGCCGGCGTGCGGATGGCCTCGCACACGCGCGGCGACGTCGCCGCCCGCGTTTCGGTGCGTTTTGACGAATTGTATGAATCGATGCGGCTGGTGCAGGCGCTGGTTGCGATGCTGTCGGCCGGAGATATTCGTGTTCCCATTGGAGACTGCCCGGCCGGGCGGCGTGGCGTCGGCTGGGTCGAGGGCTGGCGCGGTGAGGTGTTGATCGCGCTCGACACGGCGGAGGGCAATCGCATCCACCGGCTGCATCCGCACGATCCGTCGTGGCAGAACTGGCCGCTCTTGGAGCGCGCGGTGCTCGGCAACATCGTCCCGGACTTTCCGTTGATCAACAAATCGTTCAACTTGAGCTACAGCGGACAGGACCTCTAGCGCATGTATGAATTGCTGAAGAAAGTCGTGAAGGTCGGCATCGTCAGCGAGCCGGCGCCGCCGACCGACGAGGCGCTGCGGCAGATCGAACAGCGGCTGCCCGTGGCCATCGCCCGGCATTTCGGCCGCTCGCTCGCCATCCGCCACGTGGACGCGGGCTCATGCAACGGCTGCGAGCTTGAGATCCACGCCTGCAACGGCCCCTATTACAACCTGGAACGGCTGGGTATCAAGTTTGTCGCGAGCCCCAGGCACGCGGACCTGCTGCTGGTGACGGGGCCGGTCTCGCGTCACATGGAGGAGGCGCTCAGGCGCACCTACGACGCCACACCGGAGCCGAAGCTGGTGGTGGCGATTGGGGATTGCGGCTGCACCGGGGGCATCTTTGGCGAGAGCTACGCCAGTTGCGGGCGCGTGGCGAACGTCATTCCGGTGGATGTGGCCGTCCCCGGCTGCCCGCCAACGCCCGTGGCGATCATGCAGGGCATTCTGACCGCGATATCCTCAAAACGTTGATTAGCTGATTGATGAAAAGGTCTCTGAGGTGTACCCGTTTCCACGGACACGTAGTTAAGAGACAACCCTCCGCTCTTCATACCGCACCGGGCTCACATAGTCGAGCGTTTCGTGCAACCGTTGCCGGTTGT
>JAJPIJ010000045.1 GCA_021324815.1 Gammaproteobacteria bacterium | reverse complement strand
CGGCGGCGCCCCCGCCATTGTCTGCCGGTGGATTGCCGGCGTCGGGCGCGGGCGCCGGGGCCGTCCCTGCCTCGCCCGCGGGTGGCGGCGCGCCGCCCTCCGTCGCGGTCTTGGCGGCATTCTTCGCGGGATACCCCGCCTTGTCGAGGGCGCTCTCCAGCGCAAGCTGGTTGTAGCCGGTCAGGACGTCCTTGTCCACGCTGACCACGGGCACGGTGATCGTGGTGCCGCCGGTCAGCGTCTTGAGTTCATCCTGCACCTTGATGTCATTGGAGGCGTCCTTCTCGGTGAAGGGCACGCCGCGGTTCTGCAATTGCTTGCGCACCAGATCGCAGGCGTCGCACTTGGGCGCGGTGTACAGCATCACCGGGTGCTTGGCGGCGATCTCCTTGACGTTCACCTGCGGCCCGGCCACGCCGCCGGCCTTGCCCGGCAGTTTCTTTTCGCCCTTTTTGGCGGTGCCCGGCGGACAACTTTCCCGGAAGGAACTGTTGCCCTGGGCGTCCACGCATTCAACCACCGTGACCGCGCCGGCGGACGCGGCGTAAAGCAGCGTGCAGAGACCCAACCAGAGACCCGTGGCGGGAGGTGGCTGCAGTGGCTTGGTATTGTGCATGTGTGCGGTCCCTGGTTGTGTATGGAGTGGTGATGACCGTTATGGAGTGGATTGCGCACTCGGGGTAAGGTTCGCACAAAAGTATAGAACTCATCTCAAGAATCGTCACGCGCGCGCCCGGCGGACTCCCTTGACGCGCGGTTGCGGCATCGCACCAGGCGCAGCCGGCGGACTGCGGGATTAACGCTGCGGAACCGCGCGGTTATATAATACACGTGTGATATCGCACAGCTTGCGGAAGGGAGGGCCCGGTCCTGAACGGCGGGGCCTGCCGGAGACGGGTTCAGGCGCGCGAAAGTGGCGGAATTGGTAGACGCGCTGGATTTAGGTTCCAGTGGGGCAACCCTTGAGAGTTCGAGTCTCTCCTTTCGCACCATACCACGCGTTCTTGCGCGCGCAGGCGTGCCGCGCGGGCTTCCTCCGCGGCCGGCGATTCCAGCGACGTGCCGGCGTTTTGTTTTCTATAATTGAATCTTGAGAGGCGAGGTTATGCAGGTATCCGTGAACAGCAGCGGTCCCCTGGAACGCCGGGTGACGGTGGAGGTCCCCGAGGAGCAGATCCACAGCCAGATGAAGGAGCGGCTGCAGGCCATCTCGCGCTCGGCGCGGATCAACGGTTTCCGTCCCGGCCGGGCGCCGCTGCAGGTGGTGGAAAAACGCTTCGCGGGCCAGGTGCGGCAGGAGGTGGTCGGCGAGATGCTGCGCAAGACCTTCGCCGACGCCGTGCAGCAGGAGAAACTGCGCCCCGCCGGCCGGCCGGTGTTCGATTTGACGAAGAGCGGGCCGGGGGAGGGATTGTCTTATACCGCCACCTTCGAGGTCTATCCGGAAATCACCCTCAATCCGGTTCAGGAATTGAAAATCAAACGGCCGGTTTGCACCATCGGCGAGGCGGACGTGGACAGGATGATTGAGATCCTGCGGCGCCAGCGCCGCACCTGGCGCCCCGTCACACGCCCCGCCACAAAGGGTGATCGCGTCGCCATCGATTTCAAGGGCACCATCGACGGCGCGGAATTCACCGGCGGCAGCGCCGAGGATTTCGCCGTCGAGATCGGCGCCGGGCGGCTGATAGCCGGTCTGGAGGACGGCCTGAACGGCAAGGCCGTGGGCGAACACGTGATCGAGGTCCAGTTTCCGGGCAATTACCACCGCACGGAGCTCGCCGGCAAGCAGGCCCGCTTCGAGGTCAAGATCAAGGAAGTCGCCGAGCCGGTGCTGCCGGAGCTGGATGAGGCGTTTTTTTCCGAGTTCGGCGTCAAGGAAGGCGGCATGGAGGCCTTCCGCGCCGAGGTGCGGCGCAATATGGAGCGGGAGCGCGACAACGCCAGCCGCAACCTGACCAAGCAAAGCGTGCTGGATGCGTTGCTGGCCGCCAATCGCGTCGAACTGCCGAAGTCGCTGGTGGAGAGCGAGACCGAGCGGCTGCTGCACGAGATGCGGCACAACCTGCAATCGCAGGGCGTGCCGCGCGAACACACGCAGGCGATGAAGCCGGAGGCCTTTCGTGATCAGGCCGTCCGGCGGGTGACACTGGGCCTGCTCATCGGCGAGATCATCCAGAAGAACAGCCTGCGCGCCGAGGAGGCCAGGGTGCGCGCGGCGGTGGAATCGATCGCCGCGGGTTACGATGAACCGGCGGCGGTGGTGAAATGGTATTACGAGGATCCGCAGCGCCTGAACGACGTTCAGATCGCCGTGCTGGAGGACCAGGCGGTGGAGTGGGTGCTGAGCCAGGCGCAGGTGGAGAACGAGCCGTTGACGTTTGACGATCTGATGAAACCGAGGCAGACTGCAAGGGAGACGCCAGCCCAATGACCCAGAAATCCGCCGACATGAGCGCCATCGGGACGCGCGGTTTGAACCTGGTGCCGATCGTCGTCGAGCAAACGGCGCGCGGCGAGCGCGCCTACGACATCTATTCGCGCCTGCTCAAGGAGCGGGTGATCTTCCTGGTGGGGCCGGTCGAGGACTACGTCGCCAACCTGGTGGTGGCGCAGCTCCTGTTCCTGGAATCGGAGAATCCCGACAAGGACATCCACCTCTACATCAATTCGCCCGGCGGGTCGGTGTCGGCGGGGCTGGCCATCTACGACACCATGCAGTTCATCAAGCCGGACGTCAGCACCATGTGCGTGGGCATGGCGGCCAGCATGGGGGCCCTGCTGCTGGCCGGCGGCACCAAGGGCAAGCGCTACTGCCTGCCGCATTCGCGCATCATGATCCACCAGCCGCTCGGCGGCTTCCAGGGGCAGGCCACCGACGTCGAAATCCATGCCCGCGAGATCTTGAAGGCGCGGGAACATTTGAACCTGATTTTGTCGAAGCATACAGGCCAGCCCATCGAGCGGATCGCGCAGGACACCGAGCGCGACCATTTTCTGGGGGCGGAGGAAGCCAGGGACTTCGGCCTGATTGACGCGGTGCTGGCCAAACGGATGCCGGCGGCGGACAAGTGAAGCGGAATGTCGGGCGGAGGCAGGCTTGCCATCACGGCGAGGTGAGACATGACTGAAGGCAGACCCACCAAGGGCGACGGCGATCGGCTGCTGTACTGTTCCTTTTGCGGCAAAAGCCAGCACGAGGTGCGCAAGCTCATTGCCGGGCCGTCGGTGTTCATCTGCGACGAGTGCGTGGAGCTCTGCAACGACATCATCCGCGAGGAGATCCAGGACAAGGCCGGCGGGCTGGGCCACCGCCTACCGGTGCCGCACGAGATCCGCAAGACCCTGGACGAATACGTCATCGGCCAGGACATGGCCAAAAAGATACTGGCGGTGGCGGTCTACAACCACTACAAGCGGCTGGAGACGCGCACCAAGCAGGGCGACGTCGAGCTGGCCAAGAGCAACATCCTGCTGATCGGCCCGACCGGATCCGGCAAGACGCTGCTGGCCGAGACCCTGGCGCGCCTGCTCAACGTGCCGTTCACCATCGCCGACGCCACGACGCTCACCGAGGCGGGCTACGTCGGTGAGGACGTCGAGAACATCATCCAGAAACTGCTGCAAAAATGCGACTATGACGTGGAAAAGGCGCAGACCGGCATCGTCTACATCGACGAGATCGACAAGATTTCGCGCAAATCGGACAACCCGTCCATCACCCGCGACGTCTCGGGCGAGGGCGTGCAGCAGGCCCTCTTGAAGCTCATTGAGGGCACCATCGCCTCCGTGCCGCCGCAGGGCGGACGCAAGCACCCGCAGCAGGAATTCCTGCAGGTCAACACCTCCAACATCCTGTTCATCTGCGGCGGCGCCTTCTCGGGGCTGGAGAAGATCATCCAGAACCGCACCGAGAGGAGCGGGATAGGCTTTTCCGCCGAGGTGCGCAGCCAGACCGATCGCAAGCTGCAGAACCAGCTCCTGCACCAGGTGGAACCGGAGGACCTGATCAAGTACGGTCTCATCCCGGAGTTCGTCGGCCGACTGCCGGTGCTGGCGGTGCTGGATGAGCTCGAAGAGGGCCAGCTGG
>JAJPIJ010000009.1 GCA_021324815.1 Gammaproteobacteria bacterium | reverse complement strand
GGGGTTAATCATGGCAGCGAAGAAGAAGGCAAAGAAGAGATCAGCGAAGAAGAAAAGCAAAAAGAGAAGAAGATAGTCACGGTAGTTGAGGCAGTGAACGTGGTTTGAAGCCAGGACGGTTGACAACCAACTCGATCGAGGTCGAGCCTAAAAAATCAAAGGCGCCGCGCGGGGGAGCTGGGATGCGAAACCGCCGCCGCCGAAATCCCGTCCGCGGACAGCGGAGGGGATGAAACACACACCTTCCACACCCGGCTGATTCCCCGAAGGGTGATGCCCGCGCGCCGTTCCCGCCGCCGTTTTGCCACAATCCGCGCACTATTAAAGCGTTTCCGCGGACCGTTGTTGCACATCAGTGCATTGATTCTCATGGCAATATTGGCTTGGGGCGCATGGATTGACCACACCGTCCGGGAGGCCTTTGAGCAGCATCGCTGGACGCTCCCGGCGCAGGTCTACGCCCGCCCGCTCGAGTTGTACGCCGGCCTGACGCTGCCACCGGCGGCGCTGCTCGACGAGCTCAGGAGGCTAGGCTATCGCGAGACCGCAGCGGTGGACGGCCCCGGTCAGTATCACGCCACGCCGGGGGAAATCACACTGCACACGCGCGGATTTGCCTTCAGTGACGGCGTGGAGCCGCCGCATCGCGCCCTGCTGCGATTCGACGGCCGCGTGCTCAAGACGCTGGACGGGGGAACGGCGGCGTTGCCCTTGTTGCGGCTTGAGCCGGTCGAAATCGCCCGCATTGCGCCCCGCGACCGGCAGGATCGCATCCTCGTGCAACTGCCGGAGGTGCCGCAGGCGCTGATCGACGCCCTGCTGGCCGTCGAGGATCGCAATTTCTACAGCCACGGCGGCATCGATCCGCTGGGCGTCATGCGCGCGTTGTGGGTGAATCTGAGGAGCGGCGAGATCCGCCAGGGCGGCAGCACCATCACCCAGCAGCTGGTGAAGAATCTGTTCCTCGGCCGCGAACGCAGCTACGCCCGCAAGTTCAACGAGGTGTTCATGGCGCTGGCGCTGGAGCGTCACTATCGCAAGGACGAAATCCTCGAAACCTACCTGAACTCGGTGTATCTGGGCCAGGACGGCGACCGCGCCATCCACGGCTTCGCGCTCGCCGCGGAATTTTATTTCGGGCGGCCGCTCTCCGAACTCACGGTGGCGCAACTGGCGCTGCTCGCCGGGCTGGCCCGTGGCGCGTCGTACTACGATCCGCGGCGCTTTCCGGAGCGCGCGCTGGAGCGGCGGCTGACGGTGCTCCAGGCGATGGTGGAAACCGGCAGGCTCACGCCAGCCGCCGCGGCCGCCGGGGCGCAGGAGCCGCTCGCGGTCACGCCCAAGCCGCTGTTCCGTCAGGCGCGCTACACCGCCTTCATGGACCTGGTGCGCCGCCAGCTGGCGCAGGATTACCGGGAGGAGGACCTGCGCAGCGCCGGACTGCGCATCTTCACCACGCTCGACCCGCGCACGCAATCGGCCGCCGAGGACGCCATCGGGCAGGAACTGCCGGCGCTGGAAACCGGCCGCGAGCGCCCGCGCGGCTCGTTGCAGGCGGCGCTGGCGGCGGCGGCCGGCGACACCGGCGAGGTGCTGGCGCTGGTCGGGGGACGCGATCCGCAGTACGCCGGTTTCAACCGCGTGCTGGACGCCCGCCGCCCCATCGGCTCGCTGGTCAAGCCGGCGGTGTATCTGACCGCCCTGCAGCGCCCGGCGGAATACAACGTGCTGACCCCGCTTGCGGACACGCCGCTCACCTGGGAGCGGGGCGGAACACGCTGGACGCCGCAGAACTACGACGGCGTGGCGCATGGCAACGTGCCGCTGTACCAGGCCCTAGTGCATTCCTACAATCTCGCCACCGTGCATCTGGGGCTGGCGCTGGGCGTGGACGCCATCATCCGGCAGTTGCACGCGCTCGGCATCGGCGGCGATCTGCCCGCCTATCCCTCGTTGTTCCTCGGCGCGGTGCCGCTGTCGCCTTTCGAGGTGCTGCAGATGTACCAGTGTTTCGCCGGCAAGGGCTTTCGCGCGCCGCTGCGCGCGATCCGCGAGGTGCTCGATCACGACGGCCGGCCGCTGACCCGTTATGGTCTGCGCGTGGAGGCGATCATCAAGCCCGAGCACGTCTTTCTGGTGGACACTCTGCTTGCCGAGGTGGCGCGTTCCGGCACGGCCGCGGCGCTTCCCCGCCTGAGCGCCGGGACTTACGCCGGCAAGACCGGCACCACCAACGATCTGCGCGACAGCTGGTTCGCCGGTTTTGGCCGTGACACGGTGGCGGTCGCCTGGGTGGGGCGCGATGACAACGCGCCCACCGGCCTCTCGGGTGCGACCGGCGCCATGCGGTTGTGGGCGGCGCTGATGAGGAATCTCGCCGCGCCGGGCGTGGATCTGACGCCGCCCGCCGGCATCGAATGGCGCTGGGTGGACGTCAACACCGGCGCGCTGACGGACAGGGGCTGCCTGCGCGCCGCGCCCTTCCCCTTCATCGCCGGCCGGCAGGTGGCGGCGTCTTACCAGCCCTGCAGCGCGATGTAATATAACCGCATGAACGGGATGAAGTGGCTGCCGGTGTTGAGCGTGGTCCTGTCCGCCTGCGCCTCGGCGCCGCCGGCGTCAGCGCCGCCGGCGCCGGTGGTCGATCGCTCGCAGACGTCGGCGCCGGCGCCGGAAGCCGCCGCGGCGCAATCCACGCCCCTGACTCCGCTGCCCGCGGCGACCGCCGCGCCCCCGCCGCCGCCGAACCCGGCGGTGGTGGCCCTGCTCAATCAGGCGGAGACGCAGGGCCGCGGCGGTCGCGTCGATCAGGCTGCGGCAACGCTGGAACGCGCCCTGCGCATCCAGCCGGGCAACGGCTGGCTCTGGCACCGGCTTGCAGCCGTGCGATTGCAGCAGCAGCGCTACGGCGAGGTGCTGGAACTCGCCGCCAAGTCCAGCGCCCTGGCGCACGGCGATGAAAAGCTGATCCAGGCCAACGATGATCTGATCGCAAAAGCGAAGGCGGCTCTGGCCGGCCGGCGCGGGCGCGGCTAATGGACGGCGGGCGGTTCGTGGATGGATTCGGTGGTGTAGCGCCAGGCCTTCAGCGCGCGCGTGTCCTCGTGGCGGCCGATGCCGGCCTTGTGCTTCAGGTGCTCGACGAAGATCTCCGGCGTGGCCAGGTCCTCCCAGACGCTGGGCAGGAAGGTGGCGTTGCGCTGGCCCAGCGCCAGGATCAGCCCGTCCACGCCGGGGCGCAACTGCCGCAATAAATCCTCCTCGGAGGCGATGGCCATGGGCACGGGCGCGGACAGCACCGAGATGTGGATGTGCACGCGCGGCAGTTCCGGCATGCTCAGTGCCGGGAAGCGCGGGTCGCGGAAGCCGCTGGCATAGGCGTTGGCGGCGACATCCGCCGCCAGCGGCCGGTGCGCCTCCAGCGTGCCGATGCAGCCGCGCAACTGGCCGTCCAGCGTCAGCGTCACGAAACTCGCGCGGGTGGCGCGCAGCGCGGGGCCGTACTCGTCGACGTTTACCGCGAGCGCGCGGCCCTGGTAGAGGCCGTGCGTCAGCGAATCGCGGGCGATCCTCGGCAGGGTGTCGCGATCCTTGTCCGTGAACGGCGAAGGCTCCTCGACCCGATAGGCGCCGTAGCCCACCACGCGGTTGCGCGGCCCGGCGGTGTCGCCGGAGTTGCGCAGATCAACGTTGGTGACGCGCAGGTGATGATTTCTGGCGTAATGCAGCAGCCCGTTGAGCGGCCGGCAGCCGCAGGCCTGCTCCGGCCCGATCATTTCATACTGCAGGTTCAAAATCGCCGCCGAAGTGCGCTGATCGATTTCGCGGGCCTCCTGGTAGGGATGGTAATGGCTGAGGTCCGTGCTGATCACGATCAGCGTCTCCGGACCGCCCCACAATCTGCCGAGCACCTCCGACACCTGCGCCGGCGGGGCGTCGCCCACCACCAGCGGTACGAGAGTGAAATCCTCGAGCAGGCTTTGCAGGAAGGGCAGGTGCACCTCCAGGCTGTGTTCCCCGGCGTGGGCCTCGTCGCTCTCGACGACCTGCGGCAGCGCGCGGAGGGACGCGATGGCATCCCGGTCAAGGGAGATGCGGCCGAGAGGGGTGTGAAAACCATCGACGGAGGGTGTTGCCAGCCCGCGCAGATAAACCCGGTGCGCAGGCCCGAGCAGCACCACCCGGCGGATCTGCCGCCGCGCCGGCCGCAGGGTGTGATACACCGAGGCCGCCACGGGGCCGGAATAGATGTATCCCGCATGGGGGGCGATGATGGCCTTGGGCACGCCGGCGGGCGACGGCCGGCGGCCGGCCTCCGCCAGCAAATCCTCCACCTGGCGACGCAAAAGCGCGGGGTCGCCCGGATAGAACTGATCGGCCACGGCCGGGGGGCGCGTGTTCATGATTCATCTACCGCGTTCATGGTGGAAGTATAGCTGGGGCCGCCACTCACGACTTTCAACCGGTTTACGGGGATTTTATCCGCAATTTGCTTGAAAAAGACGGCCGCACTTGGCATGATTGCGCAGATTATTGCGGGGTGGAGCAGTCTGGCAGCTCGTCGGGCTCATAACCCGAAGGTCGCAGGTTCAAATCCTGCCCCCGCTACCACTGCTCATGCCGTAGAGCAAAGCAGCGCGGGGAAGGCGGGTCGTGCATGAGTGCGCCGTCATCCCGCTACCAGGAGAGTAGCTTCAGGGGCCCCGGTAATCGGGGCTTTTTGTTTTGAGGATTGGGCGATGAAGGCGAGCACGCGTCTGCAGGCGTTGCTGGAGCCGGTGGTGGCCGCGCTGGGCTATGAACTGGTCGGCATCGAACAGGTGACCGGCGGCCGGCGCGGCCTGGTGCGGCTGTACATCGACCATCCGCCCGGCGTCACCGTGGACGATTGCGAACGGGTCAGCCGCCAGGTGAGCGCGGTGCTGGACGTGGAGGATCCCATCGCCGGGGGCTACGTGCTCGAGGTGTCGTCGCCGGGACTGGACCGGCCGCTGTACACGCCGGCGCATTACGCGCGTTTTGCCGGCCGCCGTGCGCGCCTCAGGCTGCATTCGCCGCTGGCGGGCGACCGGCGCAACGTGACGTGCACGCTGCTGGGCACGGATGAAAACGAGGTGAGGGTGGAAGTGGACGGCGTGGAACATCGCATTCCACTCTCGCAGATTGCCAGGGCGCGCTTGATTGCGACGCCATGGAAGATTTGACGGATTTGAGGATCTGAGTGCATGAACAAAGAGATATTGACAGTGGTGGAAGTGGTCTCCAACGAGAAGGGGGTGGCCAAGGAGGTCATCTTCGAGGCGCTGGAGGCCGCGCTCGCCAGCGCCACCAAGAAACGCTACCACGAGGACATCGAGGTGCGGGTGGCCATCGATCGCAAGTCCGGCGACTACAAGGCCTTCCGGCGCTGGGAGGTCGTGGACGACGACGCCGAGAACGTGAAGCTCATGGGCGGGCTGGAGTTTCCCGATCGCCAGGTCCTGCTTTCCGAGGCGCGCAAGACGCATCCCGGGATCAAGGCCGGTGAATTCATCGAGGAGCCGATGGAGGCGGAGGTGTACGGCCGCATCGCCGCCCAGACCGCCAAGCAAGTCATCGTGCAGAAGGTGCGCGAGGCCGAGCGCGCCCAGGTCGTTGAACAATACCAGGGCCGCAAGGGCCAGCTCGTGTCCGGCACCGTCAAGCGCTCCGAGCGCAGCGGCGTGCTGCTCGATTTGGGCGGCAACGCCGAGGCCGTCATCCCGCGCGAACATCTCATCCCGCGCGAACCGGTGCGGCCGGGCGACCGGCTGCGCGGCTATCTCTACGACGTCCGTCCGGAGAAGAAAGGGCCGCAGTTGTTCGTGAGCCGCACGGCCGTCGAGCTGCTGGTGGAGTTGTTCAAGCTCGAGGTGCCGGAGATCGGCGAGGGTCTCATCGAGATCATGGGCGCGGCGCGCGACCCGGGGTTGCGCGCCAAGATCGCCGTGCGCAGCAAGGACGGCCGCATCGATCCGGTCGGCGCCTGCGTCGGCATGCGCGGCTCGCGCGTGCAGGCGGTGTCGAACGAACTGGCCGGCGAACGCGTGGACATCATCCTGTGGGACGAGAACCCGGCGCAGTTCGTCATCAACGCCATGTCGCCGGCGGAGGTGGTGTCCATCCTGGTGGACGAGGACACCCACAGCATGGACGTGGCCGTGGTCGAGGAGCAGTTGTCGCAGGCCATCGGACGCAACGGCCAGAACGTGCGGCTCGCCAGCCAGCTGACCGGCTGGGAGCTCAACGTCATGAGCGAGACCGCGGCCGCGGAGAAATCCGCCCAGGAGGAGCAGCGCCTCCAGAAGCTGTTCATGGAGCAGCTGGACGTGGACGAGGAGGTGGCGCGCATCCTGGTGGACGAGGGCTTCACCAGCATCGAGGAGGTGGCCTACGTGCCCGAGGGCGAGATGGCGGCCATCCAGGAATTCGACGAGGCGCTGGTCGCGGAACTGCGCCGCCGCGCCAAGGACATCCTGCTGACCAAGGCCATCGCCACGGAGGAGAAGATTGGCGACGCCAAGCCGTCCGACGAATTGCTGGCCATGCCCGGCATGGACGAGGACCTGGCCTACCTGCTGGCCAGCCGCGGCATCGTCACCCAGGACGATCTGGCCGAGCAGTCGGTGGCCGACCTCATGGAGATCGAAGGCATGACCGAGGCACGGGCCGCCGAGCTCATCATGACCGCGCGCGCGCCGTGGTTCGCGCAGGCCGAGAACGGCCAGCAGGAAACGGCCGAGTCCGGAAAGGATGTCAATATCAATGGTTGATGTGACCATCCAGCAATTCGCCGACACCGTCGGCATTTCGGTCGAGCGCCTCATTGGCCAGCTCACCGAGGCCGGCCTGCCCGCCAAGCGCGCCCAGGACCCGATCAGCGACGAGGAAAAAAGCCGGTTGCTGGCCCATCTGCGCCGCGCCCACGGCCGCGTCGAGGAGGCCTCGGAGCCCGCGCGCATCACCCTGCGCCGCAAGACCTTGAGCGAGATCAAGGTGCCGACCGACAAGAGCAAGCTGCGGCTGCGCCCCGGCGCCGCGGCCAAGCCGGCGCACACCAAGACCGTCAGCGTCGAGTTCCGCAAGAAGAAGACCTACGTCAAGCGCAGCCTGGTCGTTGACGAGGAGGCGCAGCGTCTGAGCGAGGAGGCCGCCGAGCGCGAGCGGCTGGAGGCGGAGGAGCGCGCCCGCCAGGAGGAGCAGCAGCGGCGCGACCTGGAGGCCAGGCGCCAGGCCGAGGAACGCGCCCGCGCCGAGGCCGAGGCGCGCCGTCCGGCGGGCGAGGCCAAACCGGCCGCTCCCGCGCAGGAGCTGCACGCGCCGCCGGCGCCGCCGCGCGAGCGCGAGGAGGGGGAGAAGGGCGCGAAGAAAAAGCGCCTCGATCATGAGCGCGGGCGCGAGATTGAACGCGAGCGGCAGCTGGAGCGCGAGGAATTGCACGTCGACGCCAGCCGCTCGCGGCGCAAGCGCAAGCCGCTGGCGCGTCGCGTCGTGACCCCGCTCGCCAGCAAGCACGGGTTCGAGATGCCGACCGAGCCCACCGTCCGCGAGGTGGACGTGCCGGAGAGCATCACGGTGGCCGAGCTGGCGCAGCGCATGTCGGTCAAGGCCGCCGAGGTGATCAAGATCATGATGGGCATGGGCAGCCTCG
This sequence comes from Gammaproteobacteria bacterium, assembly GCA_021324815.1. Classification (GTDB taxonomy): domain Bacteria; phylum Pseudomonadota; class Gammaproteobacteria; order JAJPIJ01; family JAJPIJ01; genus JAJPIJ01. Next base: position 15,902 of record JAJPIJ010000009.1, on the reverse strand, counting down.
TGACCATCAACCAGGTCATCGATCAGGACACCGCCGTCATCGTGGTCGAGGAGATGGGCCACAAGGCGCGGCGCATCGACGCCAACGCCATCGAGTCGGCGCTGCGCGAGGAGCAGGCCGGCGCCGAAAAACTTCCGCGCCCGCCGGTGGTGACGGTCATGGGCCACGTCGATCACGGCAAGACCTCGCTGCTCGACAGGATCCGCAGCACGGATGTGGCCGGGGCGGAGGCCGGCGGGATCACCCAGCACATCGGCGCCTATCGCGTCAACACCGGCAGGGGCACGATCACGTTCCTGGACACGCCCGGCCATGCCGCATTCACCGCCATGCGCGCCCGCGGCGCCCGGGTGACCGACATCGTGGTGCTGGTGGTGGCCGCCGACGACGGCGTCATGCCGCAGACCGTCGAGGCCATCCAGCACGCCCAGGCGGCCAAGGTGCCGCTCATCGTCGCCGTCAACAAGATCGACAAGCCGGGCGCCGATCCCGAGCGCGTGCGCCAGGGCCTGACCCAGCACGGCGTCATCCCCGAGGACTGGGGCGGCGACACCCAGTTCGTCAAGGTGTCGGCCAGGACCGGCGAGGGCGTCGATCAACTGCTGGAGGCCATCCTGTTGCAGGCCGAGGTGCTGGAGCTCAAGGCGGCGCAGGCCGGGCCGGCCTCCGGCACGGTCATCGAATCGCGCCTCGACAAGGGCCGCGGCCCGGTCGCCACCGTCCTGGTGCAGAACGGCACCCTGAAGCGCGGCGACATCCTGCTGACCGGCGTCGAATTCGGCCGGGTGCGCGCCATGCTGGATGAGCGTGGCCAGTCGGTGGAGGAGGCGGGGCCGTCGACGCCCGTGGAGGTGCTGGGCCTCTCCAACGTGCCCAACGCCGGCGACGAGGCGGTGGTGGTGGCCGACGAACGCAAGGCCCGCGAGATCGCGATCTTCCGCAATGCCAAGATCCGCGAGCAGAAAATGGCGCGGCAGCAGTCGGCCAAGCTGGAGAATGTTTTTTCGCGCATGCAGGAGGGCAAGGCCGTCACCCTCAACCTGGTGATCAAGGCCGACGTGCAGGGCTCCGCCGAGGCGTTGAGCGAGGCGCTGGCCGCGCTGTCCGGCGACGAGGTCACCGTCAACGTGGTGGCCGCTGGCGTCGGCGGCATCACCGAGTCCGACGTCAATCTGGCGGTGGCCTCCAACGCCATGATCATCGGCTTCAACGTGCGCGCCGACGCCAGCGCCCGCCGGCTGATCGAGGCCGAGGGCATCGATCTGCGCTACTACAGCATCATCTATGACGCCATCGATGACGTGAAGGCGGCGCTCTCGGGCCTGCTGGCGCCGGAAGTCCGCGAGACCATCATCGGCGTAGCCGAGGTGCGCGAGGTGTTCCGCTCCTCCAAGTTCGGCGCCATCGCCGGCTGCCTGGTGACGAGCGGCGTCATCAAGCGCAACAACCCCATCCGCGTGCTGCGCGACAACGTCGTGATCTTCCAGGGCGCGCTGGAGTCTCTGCGCCGCTTCAAGGACGACGTCAACGAGGTCAAGGCCGGCACCGAGTGCGGCATCGGCGTGAAGAATTACGACGACGTGAAGCCGGGCGATCAAATCGAGGTCTTCGAACGCGTCGAAGTCGCCCGCAAGATCAGCTGACCCCGGCGGGCGGAATTCATGTCACGGCGGCGCAGCGACGATTTATCCGCGCCGGTCAGCAACCGGCCGCGCCGCGTGGGCGAGGAGATCCGCCGGCTGCTGGCGCGTCCGGTGCAACTGTGCGCGGAGGAGGCGGGGCTGGGCTTCATCACGCTGACGGCGGCGGACGTCTCCCCCGATCTGGGGCAGGCCAGGATTTTCATCACCCAGATGGGCCCCGAGCGCAGCCATGCCGAGGTGTTGGCGGCCTTGAACGACCACGCGCCGGCCATGCGCACCCTGCTGGCCAGGACGATGACCATGCGCAGCGTGCCGCGCATCACCTTCCACTACGACGAATCCATCGCCCGCGCCGCGCGCCTGGAGGCGCTGCTGGACGAGGTGGCGGCGGAACATCCACCCGCCGGCAGTCACCCGCGCGGCGACGATGACGAAGCTTGAATACCGCAAGGTCGACGGCATCCTGCTGCTCGACAAGCCCGTTGGCTTGAGTTCCAACGCGGCGCTGCAGCGGGCGCGGCGGCTGTACCGCGCCGCCAGGGCCGGCCATACCGGCAGCCTCGATCCGCTGGCGGGCGGCCTGCTGCCGCTGTGCTTCGGCGAGGCCACGAAGATCACGTCCTGGCTGCTCGACGCGGACAAGCGGTATCAGGCCCGGATCAAGCTGGGCGAACGCACCAGCACGGGCGACGCCGAGGGCGAGGTGATCGAGCGCCGGCCCGTGCCGCCGCTGGACAGAAGCCGGGTGGAGGCCGCGCTGGCCGGTTTTCGCGGCCCGCGGATGCAGACCCCGCCCATGCACTCGGCGTTGAAGCACAAGGGCCGGCCGCTGTACAAGCTCGCGGCGCGCGGCGTCACCGTCGCGCGCCAGCCGCGGCCCATCGTCATCACCGATCTCACCCTGCGGGACTTCGATGGGGCGACGCTCGCCGTCGACGTCAGTTGTTCCAAGGGCACCTACATCCGCGTGCTGGCGGAGGAAATCGGTTCAGCGCTTTCGACCTGCGCGCATCTCTCGGCATTACGGCGCACGGCGGCGGGGCCGTTCACCGTGGACGAGGCCGTGACATTGGAGGCGCTTGCCGCCCGCGCCGGGAATGACTTCAAGGCGCTGGATGCGTGGCTGCGGCCCATGGATCAGGCGCTGTCGCACTGGCCGGCGGTGTCCCTGGACGAGCGCGCCGCCATCCTGCTCGGGCGGGGGCGGCGCGTGCCCGTGTCCTGCGGGCCGGCGGAAGTGGTGCGCATCTACGGCCCCGCCGGGTTTCTCGGCCTGGGCGGGGTGGCCGGTGGCGAGCTGATTCCCCGCCGCTTGTTGAGCACCGCAGGAAAATGACAAACAGCTCCGCCGCCGCTACAATGCACGCCCTGAACCAAGGCAGAAATCCAGAGAGTTTGAATTCGGGAGTTTTTTCATGGCACTGACCGCAGAACGCAAGGGCGGCATCATCAAGGATTACCAGCGCAAAAAGACCGACACCGGTTCGCCGGAGGTGCAGGTTGCGCTGCTGTCCGCCCGCATCGACAGCCTTTCGGAACACTTCAAAACGCACAACCACGACAAGCATTCGCGTCAGGGATTGCTGAAGATGATCAACACGCGGCGCAAGCTGCTGGATTATCTGCGGGCCACCAAGCCCGACAGCTATCGTGACCTCGTCGCCAAGCTGGGTTTGCGCAAGTAAGGCTCCACGCCGCCGCGCGGCCTGTGGCCTGATGCCCGCCGGGTTTACCTCATTCTCATTTTGAGCAGGAACACGCACATGTCCATCGTCAAGAAATCCTTCCCCTATGGTCAGCACACCGTCACGCTGGAGACCGGCGAGGTCGCCCGCCAGGCCACCGGCGCCGTCATGGCCAGCATGGGTGACTCGGTCGTGCTGGTCACCGTGGTCGCCGCCAAGGAGGCCAAGCCGGGCCAGGGCTTCTTCCCGCTGACCGTCGATTACGTCGAAAAATTCTACGCCGCCGGCCGCATTCCCGGCGGCTTCTTCAAGCGCGAGGGCCGGCCGAGCGAAAAGGAAACGCTGACCTCGCGCCTCATCGACCGCCCGCTGCGGCCGCTGTTCCCGGAGGGGTTCCTGAATGAAGTGCAAATCGTCGCCACCGTCCTGTCGCTCGACCCCAAGGTCGATCCGGACATTCCCGCCATCCTCGGCGCCTCGGCGGCGCTGGCGGTCTCCGGCGTGCCGTTCAACGGTCCGATCGGCGCCGCGCGCGTCGGCTACGCCAACGGCCAGTACCTGCTCAATCCCAGTTTCAAGGACCTGGAGGCTTCGCAGCTCGATCTGGTGGTGGCCGGCACGGAAAGCTCGGTGTTGATGGTGGAGTCCGAGGCGAAGGAGCTGCCGGAATCGGTCATGTTGGGCGCCGTCCTCTTCGGCCACAAGGAGATGCAGATTGCCATCCGCGCCATCCGCGAGCTTGCCCGCGACGCCGGCGCCAGGCCCTGGGACTGGCAGCCGCCGGCGCCGGACGTGGAACTCGTCAGCTCGGTCGAGAAATACAAGACCCAAATCCACGACGCCTATGCGATTGTGGACAAGCTCGCCCGCCGCGACGCGCTCGCCAAATTGCGCGAGCAGATCATCACCGCGCTCTGTCCCAAGGATGAGCCGGGATTCGACCCCGAGCATGTCAGGGTCGCCATCGAAAACCTGGAATACAAGATCGTCCGCGCCAAGGCGCTGGAGGAGGGCAGGCGCATCGACGGCCGCGGCAAGATGGACATCCGTCCGATCTCCATCCGCGTCGGTGTGCTGCCGCGCACGCACGGCTCGGCGCTGTTCACGCGCGGCGAGACGCAGGCGCTGGTCGTCACCTCGCTCGGCACCGGCCGCGACGCGCAGATCATCGACGCCATCGAGGGCGAGCGCAAGGAGCCCTTCCTGTTCCACTACAACTTCCCGCCGTTCTCGGTGGGCGAGGTGGGCCGCGTCGGCTCGCCCAAGCGCCGCGAGGTCGGCCACGGCCGGCTGGCACGCCGCGGCGTGCAGGCCGTCATGCCGACGCAGGAGCAATTCCAGTACGTCGTGCGCGTGGTTTCGGAGATCACCGAGTCCAACGGATCGAGCTCGATGGCCTCTGTATGCGGCGCCAGCCTGTCGCTGATGGATGCCGGAGTACCCATCAAGGCGCCGGTCGCGGGCATCGCCATGGGCCTCATCAAGGAGGGCGACCGCTATGTCGTGCTCTCCGACATCATGGGCGACGAGGATCATCTCGGCGACATGGACTTCAAGGTCGCCGGCACGGCGGCCGGCGTGACCGCATTGCAGATGGACATCAAGATCAGCGGCATCACCGCGGAGATCATGGAGGCCGCGCTGGCGCAGGCCAAGGCCGGCCGCATGCACATCCTGGGCGAGATGAACCGGGTGTTGAACGCCCCGCGCGCGGAGATGTCCGAATACGCGCCGCGCATCATCACCATCAAGATCCACCCGGACAAGATCCGCGACGTGATCGGCAAGGGCGGCGCGGTGATCCGCGCGCTCACCGAGGAGACCGGCACCACCATCGACATCGAGGACGACGGCACCGTCAAGATTGCCTCCGTCGACGCGGCCGCCGGCGAGGAGGCCAGGCGCCGCATCGAGCAGATCACCGCCGACGTGCAGGTGGGGGCGATCTACGAGGGCCGCGTGGCCAAGCTCATGGACTTCGGCGCCTTCGTCAACATCCTGCCGGGCCGCGACGGCCTCGTGCACATCTCGCAGATCTCCGACGAGCGCGTCGAGAGCGTCAGCGACAAGCTGCGCGAGGGCGACGTGGTCAAGGTCAAGGTGCTGGAGATTGACAAGCAGGGCCGCGTGCGCCTGTCAATGAAGGCCGTCAATCAATAACGATCGCCGCGGAAGCTGTGCGAACGAAACCCCGCCCGTGCGCGGGGTTTTTATTTCGACACGGTTCATGAGGCCGGGTCATGCCCTGCTTTGCAGCCAGGCGAGCACATCGCCGGCATTACGGTCAGGCGGGAAGACGGGATAGAAGACCTTCCGGATTCGTCCGTCCTCGGCAATCAGCGTCAGGCGCTTGTAAAGCTCCATCCCCGCGACGGCGAAGGTGGGCAGGCGAAGAGCGTCTCGGAGTTGCAATGAGCTGTCGCTTAGCAATTCAAACGGGAGATGCAGCCGGTTCCGCGCCTCCCGCTGATAATCAGTGGTTTGAGTGCTCAACCCAAATACGCCTGTGTTCAATGCCTTGAGTTCCGCATGGTGATCGCGAAAGCCGCAGGCCTGCGACGTGCAGCCGCGCGCGCCGGGTATGCCGTCCCATCCGCCGGGCAGGGGAACACCCGGGCGGCCGGTCATGGGGTAGATGTAGATGACGAAACGTCCCGAGAGTGTGTCGAGCCTGACGTTCAAACCATCCGTGGAAGCAAACGCGAGGTTCGGAAGCGGCATCCCTTCCAAATGAGCGGCAGCCCCATCGTCAACCGGCGCGGGCAGGTTTTCCGGCAACTCGGAGAGGTTCACATTCATGCAGTGGGTTGGGCCGGGTCATGAATCCACCGCAGGGCGGCGGCGCGGGCCTGGCGGATGATCGCCTCGCGGGCGTGGGTCTTCGCAACCGCCTTGCGGGCCGCCTCGGTCGCCTGATACAGATCCAATGAATTCTCCTCATCGTCGCTGACGGGGCTGATGGCGGTGTCCATGTAGGCGCGGGTGGCGGGATCGGTCTTGAGGCGCTTGCGCAGCCGGCTCAGCTTCCACAGGAAGGCAAGCATACCCGGATAAGTCCGCAGAATCTCCAAAAGTCGCCGTGGATAAAAAATCAGCGGATTTTCCAACGGCAATGAACTGCGGCGCTGGGTGCGGAGCTTGCGCCGCCAGATCCCGCTTTGCAGGGGATGGACCCTTTCATATTTATAAGCGGCGTAGAACTGGAAGATCATCGCGCCCAGCCGCGCGGGATTGATGCCGGTGGCGATGGCGCGCTTGATCAGGGTTTCGATGTGTTCCCAGGTATAGTATTGGTGCCAGGCGCGGTCGTAAACGGCCTGCACGGTCGCCATGTCCATCAACGGGTGTTTGGTCAGCACGTGCTCCAGGTCGTATTTGTTCATGTCCGGGTCCATCCATGCGCCCTGAAGATACAGCGCCTTGTGATCCTGGGAGCCGGGCAGCGGCGTCAGGATGAAGAACTCCAGCATGTCCACCGGCAGCTCGCGCTGGATGATGCCGATGTCGCGGGCGATGGATTCCGGCGTGTCGGTCGGGAAGCCGAGGATGTAGCCGCAGTAGGTGATGACGCCGGTGTTGCGCCAGGCTTGCAGCATCCGGCGGTATTCGGTGATGCGGTTCTGGCCCTTTGACGCGGTCTTCAAACTATCGGGGTTGATGTTCTCCAAGCCGATGAACACGCGCTTGCAGCCCGCGCGCGCCGCCTTACCGACGAAATTCGGGATCTTGTGGCACAGCGTATCGACCTGCATGATGAAATTGGTCTTGAGGTGCTCTTTTTCCCGCAGCGCGATCATGCGATCGAAGATGGGCTCCCAGTTCTTGTTGCGGGCGAAGTTGTCGTCGGTGATGAAATAGCTGCCCACACCCTGCGCGGCATTGGCGCGGATGAGCCGCTCAACGTCATCGGCATCGCGGTAACGCGATTTCCTGCCCTCGTTGATGATGGTGCAGAAGCTGCACGTAAACGGGCAGCCGCGGCCGGCGTCGAAGCAGGCGACATGGCCGTAGTAACGGCGCACATAGTGGGCCGGCAGGAAGGGGATCGGCTGGTGGCCGAGATCGGGCAGATCCTTCATGTAGTTGTATACGGGCAGCAGGCGCTTCTCATAGGCCGCGCGCAGGAACTCGCCGAAGTGCTCCTCCGCCTCGCCCGCGTACAGCGTCACGCCCAGCGCCACGGCCTCCTTGAGGTCTGCCGGCATCTCCGGCAGCATGGCAAGGCAGCCGCTCACGTGGAAGCCGCCGATGGCAACTTGAATCCCGGCGGCGCGGAACCGCCGCGCGAGGTCCATCGCCCGCGGGAACTGGTTGCTTTGCACGCCGATGAGACAGACGATGCCGCCGCCGCTGCTTCGCTGGATGCGCCTGATGATCCGCCGCACCGGGATCACGCAGTTGGTTTCGTCGCAGGCCTCGATTTCCAGCGCCACGTCCGCGCCGAGGATGTTCTGCTCCCGGGCCTCGAGGGCGAGGCCATACACGCTGGACAGCGAATTGGAGGGGATCCAGGCGCGCCACCACTGGATCACATAGCCGTCATCGTCGTAATGCGACGGCTTGATCAGCTCGAGATGAAACGTTGTTGACGCCAGCCGGCCCATCCTGCCCCCCGTTCCGGCCAACCCGAAGCGCACGGGTTGATTGTATATGAATCCGCCCCGGAACTGCATTCATGGTGATGGGGCGGGGAGGGCGCCGTGCGCGGCTACGGCTCGATGGTCACGCCATGCCAGAAGGCGATGTAGTCCTTGATGTGCCGCGCGGCCGCCATGGGTTCCGGGTAGTACCAGGCGGCGTCCGGATTCACGGCGTCGTTCACGACCACGTCGTAATAGTGCGCGGTTCCCTTCCACGCGCATTTCGTGCGATTGTGGCTTTCGCGCAGGTATTCGCGGCGCACCGACTCCGGCGGGAAGTAATGATTGCCCTCGACGATCCGACAGGCGTCGCTTGCCGCCAGTACCGCGCCGTTCCAGATCGCTCGCGCCATCGAAACCCCTTCGGGCATGTGGACTCATATATTAGGCCTGATTTTCATTTGGAATTCACGCACGGCTGTGTTTCAATGGGACGAAAACGGGCACGGAGGCGGTTCATGGCGCTCAAGTCGGAATCCGCATATGCCGGGACGCCGCAGGCGGCGCAACGGGACGCGCTGATCGCGCGCTACGAAGCCGTGCGCCGCGCGAGCGAGGCGCTGTGCCGCCCGCTCGCGATTGAGGATTACAGCCTGCAGGCGATGGCGGACGCCAGCCCGCCCAAATGGCATCTTGCGCACGCCACCTGGTTTTTTGAAACCTTTCTGCTCAAGCCCTTCCTGCGCGATTACCGGTCGTTCGACCCCCGGTTCGAGGTCCTTTTCAACTCCTACTATCAGGCCGTCGGGCCGCAGCATGCGCGCGCGGAGCGGGGCCTGCTGTCGCGTCCCACGGTCGGGGAGGTGTACCGCTATCGCGCCCACGTGGACGCGGCGATGGTGGAGTTGCTCGACGACACCGCGCACGACGGGCGCGCGGAAATCCAGCGACGCGCGGTGCTCGGCTGCCAGCACGAGCAGCAGCACCAGGAGTTGTTGCTGACCGACATCAAGTACAGCTTTTCCGTCAACCCGCTGCGGCCGGCCTATCGTGGCGATTTGCCCGGAATATCGCCGGCCGGGCCCGCGCCCCTCGCCTGGATCGAATATGCCGGCGGCGTGCGCGAGATCGGCCACGCCGGCCCGGGGTTCGCCTTTGACAACGAGATGCCCCGCCACCGCTGCTATCTCAGGCCCTTTGCGCTCGCCTCACGGCCGGTCAGCAACGGGGAATACCTGGAGTTCATGGAGGCGGGGGGCTACCGCCGCCCGGAATTCTGGCTCGCCGACGGCTGGCGCGCCGTGTGCGAGCGCGGCTGGCAGGCGCCGTTGTACTGGGAGCGGATCGAAGGCCGCTGGTGGCAGTTCACGCTTGCGGGCATGCGGCCGGTCGGACCTTGCGAGCCCGTGTGCCACGTCAGCTACTACGAGGCCGATGCGTACGCGCGCTGGGCCGGCCGGCGCCTGCCGGCTGAGGAGGAGTGGGAGGTCGCCGCGGCCGCGGCGCCGGTCGCGGGCAACCTGCGCGAGAACGGCTGTCTGCATCCTGTGCCGGCGGCGGGAGACGGCGCGCGATTGACGCAGATGTTCGGCGACGTGTGGGAATGGACGCGGAGCGCCTACGCGCCGTATCCGGGATATCATCCGCCGGCGGGCGCGCTCGGCGAATACAACGGCAAGTTCATGGTGAACCAGATGGTGCTGCGCGGCGGTTCGTGCGTCACGCCGGCGGATCACATCCGCGCGACCTACCGCAATTTCTTCTACCCCCCTGATCGCTGGCAGTTCACCGGCATACGCCTGGCGGAGGACCGGTGAGAATACAACCCGTACTTTTCCGCGACGAAGCGCCGGAAGTGAGCAGCTTCCGCGACGAGGTATTGCGCGGTTTGAGCGTGCGGCCGAGGCGCATTGCGCCCAAGTTTTTCTACGATCGCCGCGGCTCGGAGCTGTTCGAGGCCATCTGCCGGCTGCCGGAGTATTATCTGGCGCGCGTCGAAACGGGCATCCTCGGGACGCGCGCGCGGGAAATCGCCGAACTGGCCGGCGCCGGCTGCCTGCTGATTGAACTGGGCAGCGGCGCCAGCCGCAAGGTGCGGCTGCTGCTCGACGCGATGCGCCCCGAGGCGTATCTCGCCGTGGACCTGTCCCGCGAATTCCTGCTCGAAGCCACGCGCCGGCTGGCACAGGACTATCCCTGGCTCGAGGTGCATGCCGCCTGCGCCGATCTTTGCCGGCCCCTGACGCCGTCCTTCCTGCCGCGGGGGCGGCGCCGCATCGGATTCTATCCGGGTTCGAGCATCGGCAACTTTGAGCCCCGGGAGGCCCGCGTGTTTCTGGACAGCCTGCGCCGCCTGCTGGGTCCCGACGGTGCGCTGCTCATCGGGGTGGACCTGAAAAAAGACGCGGCCGTGCTCCATGCGGCCTACAATGACGCCGCCGGGGTCACCGCCGCGTTCAATTTGAACCTGCTTGCCCGAATGCGGCGCGAACTGCGCGCCGGGGTCGAGATCGCGTCGTTCGCGCATCACGCCTTTTACAACGACTCCGCGGGCCGCATCGAAATGCACCTCGTGAGCCGCAGGATGCAGTGCCTGCGCGTGGATGGTGTGTGTTTTCAATTTGCCGCCGGCGAGGGCATCCATACCGAAAACTCCTATAAATACACCGTCGGGGAATTTCACGCGCTCGCGGAGGCGGCGGGCTGGGCCGTTGAACGCACGTGGACCGACCCCGCCGCCATGTTCAGCGTGCATTTTCTGCGCGCGGCGGCTTGACGCGAAGCGCGCGCCGCTCGGTGACCAGCATGTCCACGGGCAGATCGGCGTCATGGGTGGGGAGTTCCGGCAGGATTTGTGCCTCAAAGGCGAGCGCGATTCTGGCGCCCACCTTGTGGATGGCGAACCAGCGGTCGTAGTATCCGGCGCCGTAGCCCAGCCGCGCGCCGGTGACGGTGAACCCCAGGCCCGGCGTGATCGCGACGTCGATGGGGCCGTCGTAACGCTCGGTCCCGCCGGGCGTGGGTATGCCCAGTTGCGCCGGTTTGAGGTCATCCCAGCCGCGAAAGGGACAGGCGATCATCTCCGTTTTGCCCAAGATTTTGGGCACGAACAGCGTCTTGCCGGCGGCAGCCAGCCGGTCGATGAGCGGCGCGGTGGCGACCTCCTCGCCGATGCCGACGAAGATGAAACAAGTGCGGGCCTTCTGCACCTCCGGCAGGGCCAGCACCCGCTCGACGATGGCCGCGGAATGCCGCTTCCGCGCCGCTTCTCCCAGGGCGGCGCGGGCCGCTTTCAGCTGTTCCCGCAGCTGTTTTTTCCGCTCGCGCAGGACGTCACTGGCAGTCATGAGGCGGAGGCAACCCTTCCTTTTCTTTTCGGTGCAAATTCCCGTACAATACGCGCCCTTAAATTACAGGTTCCGCCTGAAACGCGGGGCGGATGTTTCAATTCTGACAGGAACTTTGCCGCATGGTAAGCATTCGTCTGGCTCGTGGTGGCGCTCCGAAGCGTCCGTTTTATCACGTCGTGGTGACCGACAGCCGCAAGGCCAGCGGGGGCAAGCATCTGGAGCGCATCGGCTTCTACAATCCCATGGCGACGAAAAAGGAAGTCGCCTTTCAGGTGGATAAAAGCCGCGTCGAGTACTGGCTGTCCAAGGGCGCCCAGCCCACCCCGCGCGTCGCCAGCCTGATCAGCGCCCACCAGGCCGCCTGATCCTCCCCCCATGTCCGCGCCCGCCGACGCGACTTCCGACCGCGCGGCGCGACAGGGGAATTTCGTGCCGGTCGGGCGCATCGTGGGCGTGTACGGCGTCAGGGGCTGGGTGAAGGTTTACTCGTACACCAAGCCGAAGGAGGAGATTTTCACCTACTCGCCGTGGTATCTGCGGCGCGATCGCATCTGGGAGCCGCGCGCGCTCGTCACCGGCCGCGCGCAGGGCCGGGGCCTGGTGGCCGCGCTCGCGGGCGTCGAGGACCGGGACGCGGCGATCAGCCTGCGGGAGGTCGAGATCGCGATTACGCGCGCGCAGCTCCCCCCGCGCGGCGGGCGCGAACACTTCGTCGCCGATCTGGTGGGGATGCGCGTGGTCAACCGCCACGGCGTGGCGCTGGGCCGGGTGCAACGGATCATGGAAACGGCGGGCGCCAATGACGTGCTGGTGGTGGCCGGCGCCGAACGCGAGCATTTGATCCCGCTGGTGCCGAGGGTGTACGTGCTGGCGGTGGACGAGAAGCAGGGCCGGATCGACGTGGACTGGGAGCCTGATTTCTCATGATCTGGCGCGCCGGCGTCGTCACCCTGTTCCCGGAGATGCTGCGGGCGGTGACGGATTTCGGCGTCAGCGGCCGGGCGGCGGAGGCGGGGTTGATCGAGGTGCGGACCTGGAATCCGCGCGACCACGCCGCCGGCAATTACCGCCGGGTGGACGATGCGCCCTACGGCGGCGGGCCGGGAATGGTGATGCAGGTCGCGCCGTTGCGCGAGGCGCTCAAGCAGGCGCGGACAGCGCTGCCGGCGGCAAAGGCGCTGTATTTGAGTCCGCAGGGCCGGCGGCTCGATCACGCCGGCGTGCGGGAACTGGCCGCGCGGCCGGAGGTGATCCTGGTCGCGGGGCGCTACGAGGGCGTGGATCAACGCTTCATCGACGCCGACATCGACGAGGAATGGTCGATTGGCGATTACGTGCTGAGCGGCGGAGAGCTGGCGGCGATGGTGGTGATCGACGCCGTGGCGCGGACCCTGCCCGGCGTGCTGGGTGATGAAGCTTCCGCGGCACAGGATTCGTTTGTTGACGATCTCCTCGATTACCCGCACTATACGCGCCCTGAAGTGGCGGACGGGCGGGCGGTGCCGGCGGTCTTGTTGTCCGGGAACCACGCCGAAGTCGCCCGCTGGCGCCGCCAGCAGGCGCTGGGGCGGACCTGGCTCAAGCGTCCGGCGTTGCTGCTCAAGCGGACGCTGAGTGACGAGGATCAGGCGCTGCTGGCGGAATTCATACGCGAGTGCGGGCAAAGGTTTTAGCTATTGGAAAGTTGAAGGTGCGCAATGAGCAAGCTCATCGAACAAATCGAAGCCGGACAGATGAAACTGAAGGTTCCGGATTTCCGTCCCGGCGACATCGTGGTGGTGCAAGTCAAGGTCAAGGAGGGCGAGCGCGAGCGCCTGCAGGCCTTCGAGGGCGTGGTCATCGCCAGGCGCAATCGCGGCATGAACTCGTCCTTCACCGTGCGCAAGGTGTCCCACGGCGAGGGCGTGGAGCGCGTGTTCCGCACCTACAGCCCGGCCATCCATGAAATCGAGGTGAAGCGCCGCGGCGACGTGCGCCGCGCCAAGCTCTATCACATGCGCGATCTACGCGGCAAGGCGGCCCGCATCCGCGAAAAGATCGAGGTCAGGGAGGAATAACCGTCACTGGCACCCGTGGTGCTATAAAAGAACGGATGCAGCCCACGGCGCATCCGTTTTTTATTTACAATTGCGGCCATGGTCAAGGCCGTTAAAGATGCCATGGCCGGCGCGGATGGCGCGCTGGTGGAGCGCTTCCTCGACACGATCTGGGTCGAGCGCGGCCTCTCCGACAACACCCTGCTGGCCTACCGCAACGATCTCGCCGCCTTTCTCGCCTGGCTGCACGCCAGAAAACTGCCGCTGCTCAAGGTCCAAGGCGGCAACCTGATGGATTTTCTGGGGGCGGTCAAAGATGCTTCCGCGCGCACCACCGCAAGGCGGCTGTCGACGCTGAAACGCCTGTACCAGCACCTGCTGCGCGAGAATCTCATGAACCACGACCCCAGCGCGCACGTGCCCGCGCCGCGTCTGGGCCGCCTGTTGCCGAAATCGCTGACCGAGCGGGACGTGGGAAAGTTGCTGGACGCGCCGGACGTGGCAACGCCGCTGGGACTGCGCGACCGGGCCATGCTGGAGGTGATGTATGCAACCGGACTGCGCGTCTCCGAGCTGGTGCGCCTGCAGGGGGTGCAGGTCAACCTGCGCCAGGGCGCGCTGCGCGTCACCGGCAAGGGCAACAAGGACCGGCTCGTGCCGCTCGGCGAGGAGGCCGTCGACTGGCTGGAGCGCTATCTCAAGGCCTCCCGGCCGGAATTGCTGGGCGGGAAACCCTCGTCGTATCTATTCGTGACGCCGCGCGGCGGGCCGATGACGCGGCAGGCCTTCTGGTATCTGATCAAGCGCCACGCCCGTCAGGCCGGGATAGACAAGCCATTGTCGCCGCATACACTGCGGCACGCCTTCGCCACCCATCTGCTCAACCACGGCGCCGACCTGCGCGCGGTGCAGATGCTGCTCGGCCACAGCAACATCTCCACCACGCAGATCTACACGCACGTCGCCCGCGCGCGGCTGAAGGAACTGCATGCCACCCACCATCCGCGCGGCTGACGCCCGCTCCCATGCTTTCAAGCGGCTGCCAGGAACGGCGATTGGTGCAATATGCATCAACCGTTTAACCGGATATTTGCAATTCATCTTGGTGCGATGGCGGGCCGATGCTAAATTAGCCGCATGCATGCCTCCGTGACCATGGCCGCGGCCTCCCCCGCGCTCAAGCACACTCCGCTGTATGCCCTGCACCTTGAGGCCGGCGCCAGGTTCACCGCTTTTGCCGGCTACGATATGCCGGTGCAATACCAGGACGGCATTGTGCGCGAACATCTGCATACCCGCGCCCACGCGGGCCTGTTCGACATCTCGCACATGGGCCAGATTTCCCTCCGGGGTGATGCGCGCGCGACAGCGCTGGAATCGCTGACGCCGGCCGACGTCACCGGCCTGCCGACGGGCCGGCAGCGCTACGCGCTGCTAACCAGCGATCGTGGCGGCATCATCGACGACATCATGATCGCGAACCTGGGCGATGAATTGATCCTGGTGGTCAACGCCGCGCGCATGGCAGCGGTGTTCAAACATCTTTCCACCGCGCTCGCCGGTCGTTGCGCGGTAACGGCATTGGCTGATCTGGCGTTGTTGGCTTTGCAGGGTCCCGAAGCGGCCGCGGTGCTGGCGCGGCTGGCGCCGGCGCTGGCCGCGATGCCGTTTCAGTCCGTGGCGCGGGCCGGGATCGACGGCATACCGTGTCGCGTCAGCCGTTCCGGCTACACCGGCGAGGACGGCTACGAGATCGCGCCGCCCGCCGACAAGGCCGGACAACTGGCGCGCCGGCTGCTGGCGGAGCCGGAGGTCAAGTTCATCGGCCTCGGCGCGCGCGATTCGCTGCGGCTGGAGGCCGGGCTGTGCCTGTACGGCCACGACATCGACGAGCAGACCTCCGTGCTCGCGGCCGGTCTGGGGTGGACCATTGCACCGGCACGCCGTCCCGGCGGCGCCCGCGCCGGCGGATTCCCCGGCGCCGCGGCGCTGGAACGCGAGCGCGCGACGGGTCCCGCGGAGCGGCGCGCCGGCCTGCTGCCGGAGGGCAGGGCGCCGCTGCGCGACGGCACCAAACTTGTGGACGAGGCGGGCGCGACGGTGGGGCGCATCACCAGCGGCGGCTTCGGCCCCAGCCTGAACCGGCCCATCGCCATGGGCTACCTGCGCGCCGACATCGCGCGACGACAGACGCCGGTATACGCGCTGTTGCGAGGCCGGCGGGTGACGGTCGCGCAAACTCAACTGCCGTTCGTTCCCCATCGTTATCATAGAAATTAAAAGGAGAACATGATCATGCCGGAACTCAAATACACCAGGGATCACGAGTGGCTGCGGGTCGAGGCCGATGGCACGGTCACCGTCGGCATCACGGATTACGCGCAAAAGGAGCTGGGCGACGTGGTGTATGTCGAGCTGCCGGCGGTGGGCCGGCAGGTGAAACAGGACGAGGACGCCGCCGTGGTCGAGTCGGTGAAGGCGGCGAGCGACGTCAAGATGCCGGTCGCCGGCACCGTCACCGCCGTCAACACGGATCTGGCGGATCACCCGGAGCGGGTCAACAGCGAACCGACCGGCGGCGGCTGGTTTCTCAAGCTCAAGCCCGCCG
>JAJPIJ010000053.1 GCA_021324815.1 Gammaproteobacteria bacterium | reverse complement strand
GATGAGCGCGTCGATCCGGTCGTTGTGGTAGCGGCCGCGGTTGGCGCCGGCGGGCGGCACCGATCCCGAATGAAAGGCGTAGCGGTAGATGTCCGGCAGTTTCAGCCCCACCCACGACAGGCCGTACATCTGGAAGCGGCCGGACTTGATGTCGTCGTAGAAGGTGCCCCAGTCGTTGCTGCGCAGTTCAACGTCGATGCCGACGTCATGCAACTGCTGCTGGATGATCGAGGCCAGCCGCACGCGCAGGGGGTCGCTCGAGGTCTTGTAGACGAGCCGCAGCGGCCGCGCCGGGCCGTAACCCGCCGCCGACAGCGCCGCCCGCGCCGCCGCCGGATCATAACGCCAGCCCGCGGCGTCGCCCGCGCCCGCCCAGTGATCCGGCGGCAGCACGCCGGCGGCCGGCCGGGCGTTGCCGTCCAGCACCTCACGGACGATGGACGCGCGATCTATGGCAAGCGCGATGGCCGAGCGCACGCGCGGATCGCGCAGGACGGGATCGGTCATGTTGAAACCGAGATAGGCGATCGTGTCGCCGGCATGTCTTTGCAGGCGGATGCGCGGCCGCCGCTGGAGCCACCGATACAACTCCGGCATCAGATCGCCTTGCAGCAGATCGAGTTCCCCGCGCGCGAGCTTCAGCGCCCGCACCACGGGGTCGGGCACGGTGAGAAACTCCACGCGGGCGTGGTCACTGTCGCGCTCCAGAATCAGATGCGTCTCATCCGGCCAGGCCGTGAAGCGCAACGGCCCGCTGCCCAGCGGCCGGCGGCACAGTCCGCCGGCGTCCACGGACAGGATATGGGCGGGGACTATGCCCAGCGTCAGGCGGCCGGGAAACAGCGGATCGGGGTGACTCAGGATGAAATCGATCTGCCGATCATTCAGCACCCGCATTTCCGAAATCATGCCCACGCTCTGGCGGCGCGGCGAGGCGTGCGCCGCATCCAGCACCCAGGCATAGGTGGCCCGGACATCCCCGGCGGTCAGCGGCGCGCCGTCATGGAAACGGTGCGCGCCCCTCAGGGTGAAGCGGTAATGCATGGGATCGATCTCCTCCCAGTCCGCCAGCGACGGCACCGGACGGTAGTGATCGTCGAAATCGACCAGTCGTTCGTACAACAGCCGGTTGATGCGCTCGGACACCGCGTCGGTCGCGTAGAGCGGATGCAGGGTCACCGGCGCGGTGCCCAGGCCCATGCGTATCGCCTCCTGCGCCCGCGGGCCGGAAGCCGGAAGCGCAAACAGCGCCGCCAACAACGCCGTGCGTACGAAGAGATTCAAGGGTAGAGCAGATATTTGCGGCGCAATTGCAGCCATGCACGTTCGTCCGCCTCCCAGCCGGCGGCGATGTCCGCGGCGCCGTCGCCGGAGAGCACCTTCTCCAGAATTTGCTTCGAACCGAGCAGGGCGGGTGATTTTTCCAATTGATAATTGCCGCCGAACAGTTGGTGCAGCGCCACGACAATCTCCAGCGCCGTGCGCACCGGATGGAAGCGATTGCGATCAGTGATCAGCAGATGCACGCCCTGGCAGTTTTGTCCGGCATAAGGCGCCGCCGCGGGCGTGAATTGCACGGGATAGAACCGCACGCCGGGCAGCGCCCTCGCGTTCAGGGCCTGCGCCAGACGCGCGCCGTCGATCCACGGCGCCCCGATCTGCTCGAACGGCGCGTCGGTGCCGCGTCCCACCGAGATGGCGGTGTCCTCGATGGCGCCGATGCCCGCGTACAGCAGCGCCTGCGTCAACGAGCGCAGATTGGGCGACGGATTCCGCCACGGCAGGCCGGTCTCGTCGAACCACTCCGCGCGGCGCCAGTCCTGCATGGGGATCACCGTCAACTCCGCGCCGATCTTTTTCTCGGCGTTGAAGAGCGCGGCCAGCTCGCCCATGGTCAGGCCGTGCCGCACGGTCATGGGGAAATAATGCGTGAAGGCGGGTTGATCCGCGTCCGGCCGCGGTCCCTCGACGTCCACGCCGTCGATGGGATTCGGGCGATCCAGTACGAACACGGGGATATGCCGGGCGGCGGCGGCTTCCAGCATGTATCCCATGGTCGTCATGTAGGTGTAGATCTGGGCGCCCGCGTCCTGCAAATCGACGACCACGGCGTCGAGGCCGCGCAACATGTCCGCCGTCGGCTTCCTGTCGGCGCCGTACAGCGAATACACCGGCAGGCCGGTCTCCGCGTCCCTCGTGGAATCGACGCGGCCATTGGCATCGGCGTCCAGTCCATGCTCCGGCGTGAACAAGGCGGCAACTTTGACATCGGGCGCGGCGCGCAGGACGTCAATCGTGGCGCGACCGTCGCCGGCCACCTCATTACGCTGCGTGAGCAATCCAATCCGCCGGCCGCGCAACGGCTCGAATCCACGATCGCGGAGCACGTCGATCCCCACCCGCACCGGCATGGGGGCCGTGCTTCGCGCCGCCCCGCCGCGACTCTCGCGGACGGCGGCGGCGGCAATCGTGGCCACGCGCGTGCGCAGATCGCGGACGTCGCCGCGGCCGTCGGGATGCAGGCGGTTGGTAAGGATAATCACGAACACGCCGCTGCCGGGATCGAGCCAGATCGAGGTGCCGCTGTAGCCGGTGTGGCCGTAGGAGCCGTAGGGGAACAAATCGCCGCGCGCGCCGGAATAAGCGGTGTCGATGTCGAAGCCGAGGCCCCGCACGCCGCCGGCGTGATCCGTCGCCGGCGTGGTCATGCGGGCGACCGTCAACGGGCTCAGCACGCGCACGCCGCGATCATCGGCGCCGCCCGACAGCAGCATGGCGCAATAGAGCGCCAGATCAGCGGCGGTGCTGTACACGCCGGCGTGGCCGGCGACGCCGCCCATGCGGAAGGCGGCGCCGTCCTCCACCTCCCCCGCCACCATATCGCCGGCGGCAATGCGATCCTTCAATGCCGCCGGCGGATGAAACAGGGTGTCGGTCATGTCCAGCGGTCGATACAGATGTTCCCCGGCATAAGCGTCCAGCGTTTCCCCGCTCGCGGCGCGCACCACCTCGCCCAGCAGGATGTAGTTGAGATCACTGTAGCGGAATTGCCCGCCGGGCGGGCCGAAGCTCTTCTGTTCGCACGCCAGTCTTATGCCGTCCGCGTAACCGTGGATCTGCTTCAGCGTGGCTTCCTCGAATCCCGAGCGCAGGCCGGAGTCGTGCGCCAGCAGATTGCGCAGCGTGATGGCGCGCTTGTCGGGCCGATCACATTGCGGCACCCATTTCGACAATTTGTCCTCGAGGCTCAGGCGGCCGTCCTCCACCAGTTGCATGATCGCGGGCGCCGTGGCCACCACCTTGGTCAGCGAGGCGAGATCGAAGATCGTGTCGCGCGTCATCGGCGCCGGCCTCGGCCTGATCGCGCGCCGGCCGAACGCCTGAAAATAAACAACCTGGTGGCCGCGGCCGATCAAAATGACGGCACCGGGAAAATCGCCGCGCTGGATGCCCTCATCGACCAGCGGCGCGATCCTGGCGAGGGTCGCGGCGTCCATGCCCGCCGCGTCGGGCGCCACCTCGGGCAGGGCGCGTGCGCAAACTGACGGCGCCGTGCACATCAGCGCCCAGAAAAGGATCCGCCTCCCCGTCATCGTCAACTGATTATGGACTCCGGCCGTCATCGGCAATTACACTAACACAACAATGAATCGCTCCCGCACGCCCCTCCGGATAACTTCCATCGCCGCCATTTCCTGGCTGATGGTCGCCACCGTGCCGGCGGAGGAACCGGTCGCCGCGCCGGCCGAAACGGCTTCGGCTGCGGCGGCGGCCCCCGCGGATTCCGCGACCGCCGCGGGCGCGCCGGCCGCCGGCCTGGAGGATCAGTTGCGCGGGAATCTGCCGCCGGGCGGTGAATACCACGATGGGCGGATCAAACACACCGTCCAGCGCGGCCAGTCGCTCGGCTGGCTCTCCCAGAAGTACCTTTATTTCACGGATTATTACACGCCGGATGAGCTGACGGCGGCCATTCGTGAACGGAATAATCTCTCCGGCTCCTGGCTGGCGCCGGGGAAGGAGATCGTCATCCCCGGCCCGCGCACGATTCCGTTGATGGCGCAGACGGTGCCGCAGAGCAGGAATTTCGCCGCCCGCGGCATCTACATCACCATGACCTCGGCGGCGACGCGACGGGTCCTGACCCTGGTCAGGCAGATGAAACCCGCCGGCATCAACACCGTGGTCATCGATATCAAGGACATGAACGGCGTGGTGGCCTACAAGTCGCGGGTGCCGCTGGCGCGGAAGATCAACGCCAGCGAGCACGGCCCCATCCGCGATCTGCCCAAGCTCATCAACCTGCTGCACGCGCAGGGCATCCATGTCGTCGTAAGGCAGGTGGTGTTCTACGATCGCCAGCTCGCGGAAAACGAGCCGCGCTTGGCGCTGAAGTCGAAATCCGGCGCGCCGTGGAGGCAGCACGGCAGGCAGGTGTGGGCGGACCCCGCCAACACCGAGGTGCAGGACTACAACCTCGCGCTGGCGGAGGAAGTCGCCGACATGGGCATCGATGAAATCCAATTCGATTACATCCGCTTCCCCGCCGAGGGCGATCTGGCCGACATCGATTATTCCTTCGACGTGCAATCGACGCCCAAGTACGAAATCCTCGCCGGTTTCCTGAGGCGCGCCGAGGAACTGCTGCATCCCAGGGGCGTGCTGGTCTCCATAGACGTCTACGGCGTCATGGCCTGGAGCAAGCAGCGCGACATCGACGTCACCGGCCAGCGGCTGACGACGCTCAGCCACTACGTCGACGTCATCAGTCCCATGCTCTACCCGTCGCATTTTTACCCGCCGTTCGAGGGCCACAACTATCCCGCCTGGGAGCCGTACTTTTTCGTTTATCAGGGCGTGATCAAAACCTCGCGTCTGGTGGCCGGGGGCGGTGCGCACATCCGCCCCTGGCTGCAGGCGTTCCATTACAAGGTGAAGGATCGCTACCGGCCCGATTACGTGACCACGCAGATCCTGGCCAGCCATGACATCGGCGTTTCGGACTTTCTGCTGTGGAACGCCGGCAACGATTACGACGTGGGCTTGAAAGGCATCGAACTCTGGAACCAGCATCAACAACCCGGCGGCAGCGGGCCGGCTCGAACCCTCTCCTACGTTCCGACGCGGCAGATTGCTCCATCACCCCATTGATCATATCCGCCTTCGCGGGCAGCCGCGTCTCGGCGGAGGAAAAGGGCGATGGATTCGACGTGGGCGGTGTGCGGAAACATGTCCATGACCCCCGCGCTTTGCAGACGCAGGCCATGTTCATTGACCAGCAGCGCGGCGTCGCGCGCCAGCGTCGCGGGATTGCAGGACACGTAGACCACGCGCTGCACGGCCTGTAAATTCAACCGCCGGATGGTTTCCTGCGCGCCTGTACGCGGCGGATCCAACAACACTTTGGTGTAATTACCGGCCGCCGGCGGGACTTTCGTCAAATCGGCTTTTATGAATTCGGCGTTCGAGATGCGATTGCGTGCGGCGTTCGCGCGCGCCCGTTCCACCAGACCGGCCTCCCCTTCCACGCCGGTGATGCGGCGCACGCGCCGCGCCAGCGGCAGGGTGAAATTGCCCAGCCCGCAGAACAATTCCAGCATTTCATCCTCCGCCCGCGGTTCCAGCAGCTCGATCACGAGATCGACGGCGGCCTCGTTGACGCCGGCATGCGTCTGAATGAAGTCGAGCGGTTGGAATTCGATCTCGATATCGTTCGCGGGCAGGCGATATTTCAGCGCCACGGGTTGATCCAGCGGCTGCAATGATTCCGGGCCGACGGATTGCAGATAGAACGCGACGCCATGCGCGGAGGCGAAATCGCGCAATACCCGGACATCATTTTCACCACAGGCGGCGAGATGCCGGATGACCAGCGCCACATTCCGGCCGTCGGCGGCGACTTCAATCTGCGGCACGTCCGCGCGTATCGACAGTGTATTCACCAATTCGCGCAGCGCGGGCAACAGCACACTCACTCTTGAATCCAGCACCTCGCAGCTCTTGATGTCGGCGATGAGATGACCCGATTTCTCGCGGAAGCCGATCAGCACGCCGCCTTTTTTGCGCACGTGCCGCACGCTCAGCCGCGCGCGGCGCCGGTAATTCCATATCGCGGCGGTCACCGGCGGCAGCACGTGCGCGGGTCGCAGCCCGCCGATGTGCCTCAGGTGTTCCAGCAACACCCGCTGCTTGTGCGCGACCTGCGCCCCGGATTGCAGATGCTGGAGCCTGCAACCGCCGCACACGCCGTGGTAGGGGCAGCGCGGCACAACCCGATCCGGGGAGGGCCGGATGATTTCCACCGCCACGGCCTCGTCATGGCGTTTGCGGCGGCGGAGATGGCGCAGGGTCACCTGTTCGCCTGGCAGGGCGTTGTCGACGAACACCGTCTTGCCGCCGACGCGGGCGACGCCGCGCCCCTCGTGGGACAGCGATTCGATTTCAGCCGTGATGATCGGCGCGGTGCCCACGCCCGGATCACGCCGCCGGCCAGGCGTCGAGGAATTTTGTGAAGTGCGGCTTGTTCTCACCGCGCAGATAGTCGCGCAGCCGCCGGCACTCCGCGGCATGGGCCGTGCCGGTGAGCCGGCCGCGCATCAGTTCGAAGCGCAGGAAAATAAGATAGGTGTTGAGCACATCGGTCTCGCAGTACTGGCGGATCTCCGCAAGCCTGCCTTGTCGATAGGCCTCCCACACCCGGCCGCCGTCCATGCCCAGCTTGCCGGGAAGACCCAGCAGGCCCGCGACCTCGTCGAGCGCGGCGGTGCCGCGCGGTTGATAGCCGGACAGCACGTCCATCAGATCGGTGTGGCGCCAGTGAAAGCGGCCCAGATAATTGTTGTAACGGAAGGCGGGATCGTCGTCGCCCGTCTCCCAGTAGCGCGGCGCGGCGATGCCGTGCAGCAGCGCGCGGTAGTGCAGCACCGGCAGGTCGAAACCGCCACCGTTCCAGGACACCAGCGTCGGCGTATAGCGCTCAATGCCCTCGAAGAAGCGCCGGATGATGTCGGCCTCGGAGTCGCCGGCGTCCCCCAGCGACCAGACATTGAGCCTGTCGTCGCGCCGCAGCGCCGCGGCGATGGCGACGACGCGGTGCTGCGGGTATTTGAGAAAGTCGGAGCGGCCCTCGGACTCCTGCCGGCGTTGCGCAAAGAGGAGATGCGCGATTGCCTCGTCGCTCAAGCCCTCCAGGTTGCGCATGCGCCGCGCCGACTCCACGTCCGGCACGGTTTCGATGTCGAAGACCAGCACGTTCACGGCGGCGATTCTATTCGATACGTTCAGCACAGTAACTAGAGAATGGTTTCGCAGTACAGGGATGTACTGCCATTTTCAATGGCCATGGGCCATTGAAAATGAAGGCCGGCGAAAACCACGCTTTTCGACGGCCGTGCTCTGAAAAGTCCAGGGCCTGCCCCGGACTTGATCCGGGGATGGACTTATTCAGGGCCATCTAATGTCACTTTTGCACCCAGTCGCCGTTCGCGTTCTGGAACCACCAGCCGCCCGGGGCATTGGCCACCCAGCGCCGGTCGAAGATGGTGCGCACCTCGCGCTCCCATTCCGGATGGCCGTTGGCGCGCGAGATTTCCGCGTACAGGGCGTTGCGATCCTCGTTTTCCGCGGCCACCAGCTGGCTCACCACGCCACGCTCCTTGAGCGACACCGCCTTGGGATCGCGCAGCGCGAGCAAACCGTTGCTGGTCATGCCGACCGCGCCGCTGTTGTAGTACGGCACCAGCTGCTGATGACGCGCCTGCATGGCGCCCTTCAGCTTGTTGATGGCGGGCGAGGAGACGTCAATATCCGGCGCCTGCGCCTGCGCAGGAACGATCATCCAGTCCAGAAGGACGGCGAGGGATGGAGCGGAGGGCGTCGCCGGCGCCGCGTCCGATTGCTTGTCGCCCGCCGGCGGTTGTTTCTTTTCCTCCTGCTGCTTCTGCTGTTCGGCCCTGGCGCCGTACACTTCCTTGACGATGCGATCCGCCGCCTGTTCCACCGCCGCGGCGGGAAAATACACGTTGACCGTGACACAGGCGGCCAGCGCCGACAGCCACAACGGCCACAACACCCGTTTCATCTTGCGCATGTTTGCACTCCTTTTCCAGAACCCCGGACTCCCGGTTGGACTGCCGGGGTTGCGGCGGGTTGCCTGAACCCCGTCTGAACCCCGTGCTCCATTCCGTTCATTGCACCTGCATGTCGCCGCTGGCGATGCGTTTGAGTCCATAAACCAGATCGCTCCAGGGAATGGCGTGGCCGGTGCCCTTGACATCGATCCACGGCGGCATCAACCCGCCGCGCGTCACGATGTAAAAGCCATCCGGCGCCGGCGCCACGCCGTCCATCTCGCAGACACCATGATACAACCGGCAGGCGATCCCCAGCTGATCGTACGAGTAATCCTGGAACACCTGCAGAAACCCGCGCGACAGCGAACTCGCGACCCCGCCGCTGCCGATCGCGCTCAGGTTGTCGACGGCCCGCTGGCTGATGCGGTGACGCGAGTGATCGTCCCGCGGAGTCTGGAAACGCGCCTCGAAATACACCGGCGACCAGTTTTCGAGCCGCAGATCCTTGAAACCGCCCTCCAGTCTGCCTTCAATCTTACCAAAGGAAAATGCGCCGGTCAGTTGCTCCAGATCGATGTTGGCGACCGCCACGTCCGTGGTCAGCACCGGCGTGTCCCCGAACAGGCTGGTGACGCGCAGATCATGCACCACCACGGTGCCGCCGAAGAGGTTCATCACCAGATCGCCGTGCACGGACAGGTCGCCGTGTGTGTACATCATCTCCGGCAGCACGCCGGAGAGCCGGCCCGGGAAGATCGGCCAGCCCATGGCCTGGCAGAAGTCCTGCATCGAGACGGGCGAGAGCCGGCCGCGGGTCTTGAAGCTGAAGTCGGGATGGCCGAGCCGCGCGATTTCGAATTGATCCAGCTTGAGCGTGCCGCCCAGAACACTGACGTCGCTCCATTCCGTGATGGCAAGCTGCCGCTCCTTCGAACTCATGGCCACGCGCCCACCGCCGAAATTGAGCCGGTAGAGCGACGCGCTGCTCCATCGCAGCGTCGAGGTCATGGGGGTCGCGCCGCCGGCAAGCCACAGGTCGCCGTCCAGGTCCGACAGGCGGAAGCGGCGGCGCGCGTCGTCCAGGTAGATGTGGTGGAATTGCGCGTGCAAATCATGGACGCCGTCCTCCCCCCATGTCAGTCCGCCGCTCAAGCGGCCCTCGGCTTCCAGGCCGCAGAGGCTGGCGATATGGCTGCACATCGGCTTCACGTGCCGCTCGTAGGCCGCGCCCACGTCGACATCGTCCAGCCTGAGCGTGAGCCGCCGCACGGCCGCGGGTGCGGCCGGCGTCAAATCGCCGCTCGCCGTGAGCTTGAGCACGCCGGGTTGATTGAGATCGAACCGTTGCACGCGCAAGGTCTTTTTCGCCGTCGCGTAGTCCATGTCCCAGCCGGCGGTGATCGGCTTGTCCGCCGCCTCCAGCGTAACGCCGGGATGATAATCCTGCAGCGTCAGGCCCGATTCGACATAGACGGCGCCGGCCGTCAGTTCGGCGCCCCCCCGCAGCCTGATGTCACCCGGCGCCGGCTGCTCGGCGGAGGCGGTGACATGGAACGTGGCGTGATCGGCGAGATGCCGGCCGGTGATGGAAAAGTCCGAGGCATTGAGATCGATATCGGCATGGGTGAACGACCCGGCGTCTCCCGCGGCCGTCATTCGGAAAGTGACCGTTCCCGCCTCATCGGCGTACCCGTGCGGCCACACGCCGGCGCTTTGCAGCCACCTGCGCAGTTCCGAAACGGCCAGCCGTTCGCCGCGTCCATCCACCCGCCAGCTCAGGGGTGAGTATTTCAACGTCAGGCCCACCCTCCCCTTGGCGAACTCCGCCTGATTAACATTCAGATCGAGCTGGTGACGTTCCAGATCATAAACAAAATGCACAGCGAACCTTGTTTGTGCGGCGGGCTTGCTGCCAATTTCAACGATCCCGCGGTCACAGCGGATGTTTGCAGCGTCCCATTCCAGCAGGGAACATGTCAGTTCGACCCGCCCAAGCTTCACCTCGGGCGACAGACTCACCGCGCGCGCCACGGCGCGCAAGGTCAAATGATCTTCATCTTCCGACTTCCAGTCCAGGATCACGCCCTCACCACTGATGCCGGCAGCCTCGATTTTTTCAAATTCCACGTGGCTGGCGATCGGTGACATGGCGCATAGGCGGGGTGATACGGATACCGACGCGATCACGGCCAGCAACAGCAATGAAGGCGGACGGGCGGAACGCAATCTGGCCAGTTGCCGGGTGAATCCCTCCCCCTTTGTGGGGGGAGGCGAGGGGGAGGGTGATGGGGATCCCTTCGACAGGCAGGCATCCATCATTGTCGGGCCACACTCTTGGCCCCCTCTCCCCGGTCCTCCGCCGCGGGGGGAGAGGGGATGCTCTTTGGAATTTTTCAACAAGCTGCTAAGCAGGGAAGACGCCGGTGGAGAGATACCGATCACCGCGATCGCAGATGACGGTCACGATGACCGCGTTTCTGACCTCGCGCGCGATGCGCAGCGCCACCGAGGTCGCGCCGCCGGAGGAGATGCCGGCGAAGATGCCCTCCTCGCGCGCCAGCCGGCGGGTCATGTCCTCCGCCTCGGCCTGCGTGATCTCCTCGATGCGATCGACGCGCGAGCGGTCGAAGATCTTCGGCAGATAGGCCGGCGCCCATTTGCGTATGCCGGGGATTTGCGAGCCCTCGGCCGGGTGGCAGCCGATGATGTGGATGGCGGGATTTTTCTCCTTGAGGAAGCGCGACACGCCCATGATGGTGCCGGTCGTGCCCATGGAGGAGACAAAATGCGTGATTTTGCCGTCCGTGTCGCGCCAGATCTCCGGGCCGGTGCCCTCGTAGTGCGCGCGCGGATTGTCCGGGTTGGCGAACTGATCGAGGATGATGCCCCTGCCCTCGGCGCGCATGGCCTCGGCGATGTCGCGCGCCTGCTCCATGCCGCCCTTCTCCGGCGTCAGCACGAACTCGGCGCCGAAGGCGCGCATGGTCTGCCGCCGCTCCAGCGACAGGTGCTCCGGCATCACCAGCACCATGCGGTAGCCCATGATCGCCGCCGCCATCGCCAGCGCGATGCCGGTGTTGCCGCTGGTGGCCTCGATCAGCGTGTCGCCGGGCTTGATGACGCCCCGCTCCTGCGCCCGCTTGATCATCGACAGCGCCGGCCGGTCCTTCACCGAGCCCGCGGGGTTGTTGCCCTCCAGCTTGGCGAGGATGACGTTGCTGGCGTCCACTCCGCAGCGCTGCGGCAGGCGCTGTAACCGGACGAGGGGGGTGTTGCCGACGAAGGCCTCTAAAGTGGGCAAGTCCATCGTTGTCATTGTATGGCGGCCCGCGCGGTAACGGAACCAGTCCGGCAATATCCGGGATTTGATCTAAAATTATATTCATCCACCGGACATTCAAGACGGGGCAGACTGACACATGCACAAACGCACACTGGCGGGCTTGGGTGGGCTGGCGCTGCTTGCCGCGACAGGGGCAGCGGCGGTGGTCACATTGCACGAAGAGGAGGGGGGGAACATGAAAATCGAATCACCTGCGTTCAAGAACAACGGCGCGATCCCGCCGCTCTACACCTGTGACGGCAAGGACATTTCGCCGGCGTTGAACTGGTCGGAAGTGCCGGCGGGTGCGAAAAGCCTGGTGCTGATCGTCGATGATCCGGACGCCCCGGACCCCGCGGCGCCGAAGATGACCTGGGTGCACTGGGTGCTCTATAACATCCCGCCGACCGCGACCGGCTTGAAGGAAGCCATCAATCCGTCGGAACTGCCGCCGGGCACGAAAGAGGGCATCAATGACTGGAAACGCACGGGCTACGGCGGCCCCTGCCCGCCCATCGGCCGCCACCGCTATTTCCACAAGCTCTATGCGCTCGACACCGTGCTGCCCGATCTCGGCCGGCCCGCGAAGATCGCCGTCGAGCAGGCCATGGAGGGACACGTCCTGGCACAGGCCGTCCTGCTCGGCACCTACCAGCACTAGCTACTGATCGATCTGCAGGGGCTTGGCGAGGATGAGGGCGTCTTCGCGGCCCTGATGAGCGGGATAATAAGCGCGGCGATAGCCAACCTCGCAGAAACCCTCGCTGGCGTAAAGCACCCGGGCCACCTCGTTGGACGGGCGCACTTCCAAGAACGCCGTCTCGGCGTGGTGTTGAAGGGCGACCTTCAGCAACTGATGCAGCATGGCGCGGCCGTAACCGAGGCGCCGCGCCTCAGGCCGCACGCAGAGATTGAGCAGGTGCGCCTCGCCGATGGCGACGGTCATGACGCCATAACCGTCAATGCGCCAGTTGCCCTCCAATATCCAGCAGGGATAACCGACGCGCAGGCAGTCGCGGAAGATGCCCGCCGACCACGGGAAGTCATAGGACTGGCGCTCGATCTCCAGGATTTCGCGCAGATCGGCCTCCGACATGGGCCGGAATTGGACGGGCACGCTCTCGCGGACGGCGCTCATGCCTCACCCGCAAACACCTTCTTCGCGTACAGCAAATCCTGCCAGGCCTTGCGCTTCTCCGTCGGCGAGCGCAGCAGATAGGCCGGGTGATAGGTGATCACGACCGGGATGCCGAGGTCCTGATATTCGTATTTGCGGCCGCGCATCTTGCCGATGGGCGTGTCCACCTTCATAAGATTCTGCGCGGCGATGCGCCCCACCGCGAGAATGATCTTCGGCCGCAACAGGCGGATCTGCCGCTCCAGGTAATCGCGGCAGGCGCGCTCCTCCTCCGGTTTCGGGTCGCGGTTGTTCGGGGGGCGGCAGTTGTGCACAACCCCGCCGGCAGTTACAAAATTATGCGTCTCATCAACGTCAATGCAAAAAAATGTAGTATCAGTACGAGGTTCATGGGTGATGTCTTCAATCTCTACACTGTCATAGAACACTTCTACCGATTCATGCTGGAATTTATCAGGGTCGAAGGGAATCTGTTCGGCAACTTCCGGATGTAATTTGTACCGCATGGATGGCGGAACATAAGGTGCGATTCGTTCACACAAGGCCTTGGTCATTGCCACATCAAAATACAACCGCCCCCGCAGTGCTTTTGCTTGCAGACCAAGACGAGATAGCGCTTTGAGGAGAATAAACAGGTCTTCTTCCGGAAAACCACAAGTGGCGATCTCGGCGAGCGGCTGGCGGGTGGGACGTATGCGTGTGTAACCGTCGTCCATGAACCAGAACGCCAGCATCCGTTCGTTGAGACGCTCCGCGATCCATGCGGGCACGCGTTTCCCGGATGGATAAAACTCCCTGCGCAACAGACGCAGGGCCCGATGTGCCATTGTCCGCACCATCACTGTTTGATACTTCTTCTCACCCCCCACCACGGCCGCTACGGCAAGCTCATCAATCTTCGGTTCCAGTTCCTCCAAAAATCGGGCTTTAAACAGGGCATATTCCCGCTGCCGATCGGAATGACCAAATGCCAGATAGGAGCTATCGGCATTTAGCGTTCCGTCGCCAAGGAGCGTTCCACAGACGAGATCGAAGGCCAGTGGGCTGAGCCCATGACCCGTTGCTATCTGATCGTCAGGCTTTAGTTGTTCAACAGACACAAACCCTCGTCTGGTCAACACCTCATGATCCCCGGTCAGTTGCGTGCACACGCGGCTGGCGCCTGCATTTTTCGCGCTGCTGTAGGTCAAACGGTAAACCCGTCGACTGCCCAAGGGGGATTCATACCAGCCGGTTACCCGCCGTGGTACTAATCGACCATTTTGATCCACGGACATGACTTCGCCTGCATATCTCGCCCGAACCAACCGTCCGATCCTCTCCCACGAACCATCGGCAAGCTGGACTGGCGTGTTATATCTCAGGCACTTCAAGATATTGCAGATATAGACTTCCTCGCGCTTCAAGCCGATGGCCTCCAGCATCGAGTTCAGCAACTGGCCGGCGCGGCCGACGAACGGCTCACCCTGCTTGTCCTCCTCCGCGCCCGGCGCCTCGCCGATGATCATCCACTGCGCCTGCCGGCTGCCGACGCCAAAAACCGTATGCAGGCGGCCTTTAGACAGCCCGCAGCGCGTGCACACGGAAACGGTCTTCGCCAGCTCGTCCCAGTCCATTCTTGCGACACGGCTGGCGTGATCGGCGTCATTCGTTGGGGTGGTCATCGGCGTGGGTTGCGGCGCGGATTCCAGGAGTAACGCGGTGGCGGGTGTTTCGGCAATCTCCATGGCGGCGGATGGCGTGGGGGCAATGGCGGTGGGCAGCCCGCGCCGCTCCCAGACGTCGATCCCCATCTCCTTCAGATACGCCCGCTGCCGTTCGTCAAGTGCCATGCGCCAATTATCCCGTCACCCCCGTCCCCGCACAACTCCAGTCCGCCGGGGGGCGGATTACTCCTTCCGTGTTCGGTCGCGGTCTTGCGGTTCAAAATGTATCACTATAGTATCACTTTATGCGCACCGAGCTCGTCACCACCCTCAAGCGGAAAGCCACGGAGATACTTTCCGAGATTGAAAGCAGCCGTGACCCCGTGCTCGTCACGCAGCATGGCCTGCCGATGGCTTACCTGGTTGACTTGGAAACCTTCGAATCCATGCAGCGTCGCATGAGGTTGCTGGAAGGGATCGCCCGGGGCGAACGCGCCGTCGAAGAGGGGCGCGTCGTGTCTCACGCGCAGGCAAGGAAGCGCATGTCGCGATGGTTCAAATAGTCTGGACCGAACCCGCCCTGAACGACCTTGATGCCATCGCGGACTCCATCGCGTTGGACAACCCCGGTGCCGCACGTCTCTTGGTGCGGCGCGTCTTCAAACACGTCAGCCAACTTGCGGCCCATCCGGACAGCGGCTCGAAACCTCGGGAGTTGAGGGGCTGGCGTTACCGCCAGATTATCGAGCCGCCCTGCCGCATCTTCTACTGGCGGGCCGGTGACACCGTTTACATCCCGCATGTCATGAGATCGGAGCGCAAGCTCCGCCGGCGGCGGCTGGCCACTCGCGACAAAACGTAGCACCCCCTCACCCCTGCCCCCCTCTCCCGCAAGGGGAGAGGGGATGTGATGAGTTAAATGTGGTCGGCGACCTGGGGATGCGTACGGCCGGCTGTAACGCTCACCTTGTTCAGCGCATTGATATACGCCTTGGCCGAGGCCACGAGGATGTCGGTGTCGGCGCCCTGCCCGTTGGCGATGCGCCCGCCCTTGTCCAGCCGCACGGTCACCTCGCCCTGCGCGTCCGTGCCGGTGGTGATGGCGTTCACCGAAAACAGTTGCAGGTTGCAGCCGCTGTTCATGATCGACTCGATGGCGCGGAAGGTCGCGTCCACCGGCCCGCTGCCCTCGGCCTGACCGTCGCGCTCCTCGCCGTCCACCGACAGGGTGATCTCGGCGCGCGGCGTCTCGCCGGTCTCCGAGTGCACCTTGAGAAAGACGAGCTTGACGCGCTCGTGCGCGGCCGCAAGGCTGGCCTCCGTCACCAGCGCCTGCAAGTCCTCGTCGTAGATGTCGTGCTTCTTGTCGGCCAGTTCCTTGAAGCGCATGAAGGCCTCGTTCAAGTCCTCCTCGCGCTTGAACTCGATGCCAAGCTCGGACAGGCGCGCGCGGAAGGCGTTGCGGCCGGAGTGCTTGCCCAGCACCATGCGGTTGGCGTGCCAGCCGACGTCCTCGGCGCGCATGATCTCGTAGGTCTCGCGATGTTTGAGCACGCCGTCCTGATGGATGCCGGACTCGTGCGCGAAGGCGTTGGCGCCGACGATGGCCTTGTTCGGCTGCACGACGTAGCCGGTGATGTTGGACACCAGCCTTGAGGTCGGCACAATCTGGGTGGTGTCGATGCCGGTTTCGACATCGAAGACGTCGCGGCGCGTCCTGACCGCCATGACGATTTCCTCGAGCGAGGCGTTGCCGGCGCGCTCGCCCAGGCCGTTGATCGTGCACTCGACCTGCCGCGCGCCCGCCTGCACCGCCGCCAGCGAATTGGCGACCGCCATGCCGAGGTCGTTGTGGCAGTGCGTGGACCAGATCGCCTGGTCGGCGTTGGGCACGCGCTCGATGAGCGTGTGCACGCGCTCGTACCACATCGAGGGGATGCTGTAGCCGACGGTGTCCGGCACGTTCACGGTGCGCGCACCCGCCTTGATGGCGGCCTCGAACACGCGGCAGAGAAAATCGATCTCGGAGCGCACCGCGTCCTCGGCGGAGAACTCGACGTCGTCGGTGTACTGGCGCGCGCGCTTGACGGCGTGCACCGCCTGCTCCAGCACCTGCTCCGGCTGCATCTTGAGCTTCTTCGCCATGTGGATCGGCGAGGTGGCGCTGAAGGTGTGGATGCGGCCGCGCTGCGCGGACTTCAACGCCTCGGCGGCGCGATCGATGTCGCGGTCGAGCGCGCGCGCCAGCCCGCAGACGGTGCTGTCGCGCACGGCGCTGGCGACGGCCCTGACCGCCTCGAAGTCGCCGGGGCTGGCGATGGGGAAGCCCGCCTCGATGATGTCAACCTTCATGCGCTCCAGCGCCCTGGCGATGCGCACCTTCTCGTCCCGGGTCATGGACGCGCCGGGGCTCTGCTCGCCGTCACGCAAGGTCGTGTCAAAAATGTACAACTTCTGTTTCGTGCTCATGGCTGCTCACTCCGCCACGCCCACAGGCGCGGCTGCTCTATTGTTGGAACCGGATTTTTGCGCGTTTACCCTCGCCAGGGAATCAGGAGTTTGCCCTAGAAGGGCAGCAGCAGACCGCACAGGCGGCGAAGCGCGCCGCCGTGGGAGACGGAGATGACTGAATTGCTGAAAAACTTCGTCATGGTGACAAATATACCGGTTGTCATGCGCGCTGACAACTTTGTCATTCCGAGGAGCGAGAGCGACGAGGAATCTGGCTGGATTTCTCGCTACGCTCGAAATGACAACCTCATACTGACCCGGTATCGGAGCTCCGGGACGCGGCGGCGCGCTCCGCCATCATCTGCGCGCGACGGGCGGCGCGGCGCGTGCGCAGCGACAGCAAGGTCAGCGCCGGGCCGGAGGCGGCGTACAGCAGGAAAACCCCGAGCAGCATGAGCGGCGGATTGAGCGACAGAAACACGAACACCCCCACCACCAGCAGTATCTTGAGAAACGGCACGCGCCCGCGCAGATCGAGTTCCTTGAAGCTGTGATAGCGGAAGCGGCTCACCATCAGCAAGGCGGCGGCAACGGTCAGCACAAACGATGAAAGGACCATGATGGCGCTGCCGCGCAGCGCGTTGTCGTCGCCCACCCAGACGATGCCCGCCACCAGCGCCGCGGCGGCGGGGCTGGGCAGCCCTTGAAAATAACGCTTGTCGGCGATGCCGACCTGGGTGTTGAAGCGCGCCAGCCGCAGCGCCGCCATGGTGGCGTAGAGGAACGCCGCCATCCAGCCGGCCTTGCCGAAGGCGCTCAGCGCCCAAAGATACACCACGAGCGCCGGCGCCAGGCCGAAGGACACCATGTCGGAGAGGCTGTCGTATTCCGCGCCGAAGTCGCTCTGCGTGTTGGTGAGCCGCGCGATGCGGCCGTCCATGCCGTCCAGGATCATGGCCACGAACAGCGCGATGGCCGCGGGCTCGAAGCGCTCGTGAATGGCGGAAACTATGGCGTAAAAGCCGGAGAACATCGCCGCCGTGGTGAACAGATTCGGCAGCAGGTAAATCCCCCGCCGCCGCGGCGCCGCTGCCTTGCTGGCATCGATCTGCTTATCACCCATTTCAATGACTCGGAATACGAAAACCGTTCGTGCTGAGGTATCGAAGCACAACCAAATCTTACTGTACGGGCGTTCGCCCTTCGATACCCCTTGATACCTCGGGACAGGCCTCAGGGCGAACGGATTTTTGAAACGAATGCCAGCGCCCTGGGCGCAGTGGCTTCGTTCAGTTACGGGATCTGTCAACCAATTTGTTGGTCTTCAGCCACGGCATCATCGCGCGCAGCCTGGCGCCCACCTTCTCGATTGGATGTTCGGCGGACAGCCGGCGCTGCGCCTTGAGCACCGCGGCGCCCGCCTGATTCTCGAGGATGAACTCGCGCGCGAACTGGCCGGTCTGGATCTCCTTCAGGATTTTCCTCATCTCCTGCCGGGTCTTCTCGGTCACGATGCGCGGCCCGCGGGTGTAGTCGCCGTACTCGGCGGTGTTGGAAATCGAATAGCGCATGTCGGCGATGCCGCCCTGATACATGAGATCGACGATGAGCTTCATCTCGTGCAGGCACTCGAAATAGGCCATCTCCGGCGCGTAGCCGGCCTCGACCAGCGTCTCGAACCCGGCCTGCACCAGCGCCGTGATGCCGCCGCACAGCACGGTCTGCTCGCCGAACAGATCAGTCTCCGTCTCCTCGCGGAAATTGGTCTCGATGATTCCGGCGCGGCCGCCGCCGTTGGCCGAGGCGTAGGCCAGCGCGATCTGCCTGGCCTGGCCGCTCCTGTCCTGGAACACGGCAATGAGCGAGGGCACGCCGCCGCCCTCCTTGTAGGTCGAGCGCACCAGGTGCCCCGGCCCCTTGGGCGCGATCATGATCACGTCCAGGTCATCGCGCGGCACGATCTGCTGGAAATGGATGTTGAAGCCGTGGGCGAAGGCCAGCGCCGCGCCCTTCTTGATGTTCGGCTCGATCTGCCTCGCGTACAGTTCGCGCTGGTGCTCGTCGGGGGCCAGCACCATGACCACGTCGGCGCCCTTGACCGCCTCCTCGACGGACTTGACGGTCAACCCCGCCGCCTCGGCCTTCCCGGCCGAGGCCGATCCCGGCCGCAGGCCGACCACGACCTTGACGCCGGAGTCGTTGAGATTGTTGGCGTGGGCGTGGCCCTGCGAGCCATAGCCGATGATGGCGACCTTGCGCTTCTGGATCAGCGTCAGGTCGGCGTCTTTGTCGTAATAAATGTTCAACATGTGATTTCCCGTTGGTTACGTTTTGCAATCAAAGAAGATGATCCGGATTCACCGGCGCGGGCGCGGGCTTGGCGGTCGCGGCCTCGGTCCTGGCCGGCGGCGCGGGGCGCGTGATGCTGGGGATGTGCAGACTCAGCGCGCGCGTGCCGCGGGCGATGCCGGAAACGCCGGTGCGCACCACCTCCAGGATCAGCGACTTGTCCAGCGCCTCGATGAAGGCGTCCAGTTTCTCGCCCGTGCCGGTCAGCTCGATGACGTAGGTGGTGTCGGTCACGTCGATGATGCGGCCGCGGAAAATCTCCGCCATGCGTTTCACCTCCTCGCGCCCGCCGTCGCGCGCCATGACCTTGATCAGCATCAGCTCGCGCTCGATGTGCGCGCCCTCGTTCAAGTCGATGAGCTTGATGACGTCGATGAGCTTGTTCAGTTGCTTGACGATCTGCTCGATGATCTCATCCGAGCCGCTCGTCACCAGCGTCATGCGCGACACCGTGGGGTCCTCGGTCGGCGCCACCGTCAGCGATTCGATGTTGAAGGCGCGCGCGGAGAACAGGCCCGCCACCCGCGACAGCGCGCCGGCCTCGTTCTCCAGCAGTATGGAGAGGATGTGCCGCATGGTCAGGCCAGCTCCCGGTTCGTGCCGGAGCCCGGCGCCAGGTGCATCTCGTGATGGCCCTTGCCGGCGGCGATCATGGGATAGACGTTCTCGGTCTGGTCGGTGATGAAGTCGAGCAGCACCAGCTTGTTCTTCATCGCCAGCGCCTTCTTGAGCGCGTCGCGCACGCCGGAGGTTTTCTCCACGCGCATGCCGACATGGCCGAAGGCCTCCGCCAGCTTCACGAAATCGGGCAGCGCGTCCATGTAGGAGTGCGAGTAACGGCGATCGTAGAAAAACTCCTGCCACTGCCGCACCATGCCCATGTAGCGGTTGTTCAGGTTGATGATCTTGATCGGCAGGTTGTATTGCAGGCAGGTCGACAGCTCCTGTATGCACATCACCAGGCTGGCCTCGCCGGTGACGCAGCACACCGTGGCCTTGGGGAAGCCGAGCTGCACGCCCATCGCCGCCGGCAGGCCGAAGCCCATCGTGCCGAGACCACCCGAGTTGATCCAGCGGCGCGGCTGATCGAACTTGTAGTACTGCGCCGCCCACATCTGGTGCTGGCCGACGTCGGAGGTGATGTAGGCGTCGCCCCTGGTCAGCGCGTACAGCTCCTCGATGACGTACTGCGGCTTGATCACCTTGCTCTTGCGATCGTAGCGCAGGCAGTCCACCGACGCCCATTCATCGATCTGCTTCCACCACGGATCGCCCTTGCGCGACATCGGCTTGAACTTGGCCTCCTTGATCACCTTGATCATCTCGCGCAGCACCTCGCGCGCGCTGCCGACGATGGGCACGTCCACCGGCACGTTTTTGGAAATCGAGGACGGATCGATGTCGACGTGGATGATCTTCGCCTCCGGGCAGAACTTGGCGAGGTCGCCCGTGACGCGGTCATCGAAGCGCGCGCCCACGGCGAGCAGCACGTCGCAGTGATGCATGGCCATGTTGGCCTCGTAGGTGCCGTGCATGCCGAGCATGCCGACGAACTGCTTGTCGGTGGCGGGATAGGCGCCCAAGCCCATCAGCGTGTTGGTGATCGGGAACCCCAGCAGATGCCCGAACTCGGCCAGCTCGGCCGCGGCGTTGTCGATCACCACGCCGCCGCCGGTGTAGATCATCGGCCGCCGGGCGGAAAGCAGCAGCTGCACCGCCTTGCGGATCTGGCCGGGGTGGCCCCTGGTCACCGGCTTGTAGGAGCGGATCTCGACGTTCTGCGGATAGTAGTACTCCGTCGAATCCGCGGTGACGTCCTTGGGGATGTCCACCACCACCGGACCGGGCCGGCCCGTCGTGGCGAGGTAGAACGCCTTCTTGATGGTGGCGGCCAGATCCTTCACGTCCTCCACTAGGAAGTTGTGCTTGACGCAGGGACGGGTGATGCCGACCGCGTCGACCTCCTGAAAGGCGTCGTTGCCGATGAGGTGCGTGGGCACCTGGCCGGTGAACACCACCATCGGGATCGAATCCATGTAGGCGGTGGCGATGCCGGTGACGCAGTTGGTCGCGCCCGGCCCGGAGGTCACCAGCACGACGCCGGGCTTGCCGGTCGCGCGCGCGTAGCCGTCGGCGGCGTGCGTCGCCCCCTGCTCGTGACGCACGAGGATGTGCTTGACCGCGCTCTGTTTGAACAGTTCGTCATAGATATGGAGAACGGCGCCGCCCGGATAGCCGAATATGTATTCGACCCCCTCGTCCTTGAGCGCCTGGACGAAAATCTCCGCCCCCCGCAGTTTCTTGCCCACAGCCCTGACTCCGCCGGTTTGTACCTGAAAAACAAAGGATTGAGAAACTACAGGGCTTCCATCACAAGGTCAAGCCATCCGTTACTTTCCGCCGCTTTCCGACATCCCAGTGGAACGCGGGGTGTCACTGGATGGAGGAGTCATGTCGTTCCGGCGGATCGCATTGTTGTCGATGCTGGCCGTGCTGCAAACCGGCCGGGTGCAGGGCGCGCCCATGAAATTCGCGAGTCC
The DNA here is from genome assembly GCA_021324815.1 of Gammaproteobacteria bacterium. Taxonomy (GTDB): domain Bacteria; phylum Pseudomonadota; class Gammaproteobacteria; order JAJPIJ01; family JAJPIJ01; genus JAJPIJ01. Next base: position 25,189 of record JAJPIJ010000053.1, on the reverse strand, counting down.
CGCCGCGCAGGTGCAACTGGTCGAGCTTTACACCTCGGAGGGCTGCAGCAGCTGTCCGCCGGCGGATCGATGGCTCAGCGGCTTCACGCGGGACGCGCGGCTGTGGCGCAGCATCGTGCCGGTGGCGTTTCACGTCGATTACTGGGATGACCTCGGCTGGAAGGATCGCTTCGCCTCGCCCGCCTACGGCGAGCGCCAGCATCGCTACGCGCAAACCGGCGGCGTGAGCCAGGTCTACACGCCGGGCATCGTCGTGCAGGGCCGTGAATGGCGCGGCTGGTTCCGCAATCCCGATCTGGAGCTGGAGGCGGGCCGGCCGGTCGGGCAATTGCAGATTGAACTCGGCGACGGCCGTCGCGGTAAGGCGAATTTCGAGCCGTCCGCCGCGGTGCCGGCGAATTTGATCATCAGCGTCGCGCTGCTGGGATTCGATCTCAGCACGGACATCAGGAATGGAGAAAACGCCGGCCGGACCCTGCATCATGACTTCGTGGTGCTCGGCCTCACCCAGATGCCGCTCAGGCGCGACGGCAATCATTACGTGGCGGAAATCGTGTTGCCCGACGCCGGACGGGAGGCTCATCGCCTCGGCTTCGCGGCGTGGGTCAGCGGCGTCTCTAGTCCCGCGCCGTTGCAGGCCGTCGGCGGCTGGCTCGGCGGAAAATGATGCCGCGCCGCGGGCGCTATTGTCCCGCCAGCCGCAGCGTCTCGCCGTGCTTCAGCACCAGGAATTGATCCCCGGGGATGCCGGCGGCCTTGAGCGCCTCGCGCAGTTTTTTCGGCGGCTCATCAAGCGGCTCATCGCTCAGCACAAAGGTGCCCCAATGCACGGCGATGGAGCGCCGCGCCCCGAGGTCCCTGTGAATCCGCACCGCCTCGGACGGATCGATGTGCTGCGGACTCATGAACCACCGGGGCGCGTAGGCGCCGATGGGCAGGGCGGCGAGATCGAAGCCGCCGAATTTCCCGCCAATGTCGCGGAAATCCCTTGAATAACCGGTGTCGCCCGCGAAGAAGAACCGAAATGGATGAGCGCCGCGCGCCTCGATCACCCAGCCGCCCCACAATGTTTGATTGCGGTCGAAGAGGCCGCGCTTGCTCCAGTGCTGCACCGGCACGCAGTAGATCCGCAGATTACCCTCCGCGCGCGAGTCCCACCAGTCGAGTTCCACCACGTCGGTGATGCCGGCGCCTTTGAACCAGGGCTTGAGCCCCAGCGGCACGTAAAACCGCGGACTGCCGCCGGGCTGCCTCGCCAGTTTCTGTACGGTGCCGCGATCCAGGTGATCGTAGTGATTGTGCGAGATCACCACGACATCGACGTGCGGCAGTTCGGTGAGCTTGAGCGGCACCGGCGTCTGGCGTTTGGGCCCGGCGAATGAGAGTGGCGAGGCGCGCTTGCCGAAGTGCGGGTCGGTGAGGATGTTTTTGCCGTCCAGTTGCAGCAGCACGGTGGCATGGCCGATCCAGGTGACGGTGGTTTCGGTGTGATTACCTCTCAGAAATTCGACGTCGGGGTGAACGACGGGAAAATTCCAGCCGCCCGGCGGCGCGGGTGCGGGCAGGCCGCGAGTCCATCGCTCCCACTGCCATTTCCAGAAGCCGCTTGGCGCGACCGCCCGATAGTTGTTGCGAAATCCGTCCCTGCCATCATGCGCCACGGCCGGATTGTAGTAATCGGCATAGTTGCCGGAGCACGCCGCCACCGCGGCCAGCGCCGCGAGGCGGCAAATCAATTGGTGCAAACCGGCTGCTCCGGCGCGCACGCGACTGGCTGGAGTCAGAGCACGCGGATCCGGGCGGCGCGGCGCTTGCCCACCTGCACCACGCAGGTCTGGCCTGCCTTGAGTGCGAGCGACTTGTCCGACACCCGTTCGCCGTCGAGGCGCACCGCGCCCTGGCCGATCTGGCGCAGTGCGTCGGAGGTGCTGGGCGTGAGCCCCGCCTCCTTCAGCGCATTGGCGATGGGCAGGGCGCCGTCCCTGGTTTTCACCGTCACCTCCGGCAGGGTCTCCGGCAGTTCGCCGTCGCGGAAGCGGCGGGCAAAGCCCGCCTCGGCCGCCTTCGCCGCCGCGACGCCGTGGAAGCGCGTGACGATTTCGGCGGCCAGCCGCGCCTTGATGTCGCGCGGATTGGCGCCCTGCGCCACCTCGTTCTTGAAGCGCTCGATTTCCGCCATGGGGCGGAAGCTCAGCAATTCATAGTAACGCCACATGAGTTCGTCCGAGATCGACATCAGCTTGCCGAACATTTCCTCCGGCGGCTCGGTGATGCCGACGTAGTTGCCGAGCGACTTCGACATCTTGTTGACGCCGTCGAGACCTCGAGCAACGGCAGCGTCAGCACCACCTGCGGTTCCTGGCCGTAGGCCTCCTGCAACTGGCGCCCCACCAGCAGGTTGAATTTCTGATCGGTGCCGCCGAGCTCGACATCGGCCTTCAGCGCCACCGAGTCGTAGCCCTGCACGAGGGGATAGAGAAATTCATGAATGGCGATCGGCTGGCCCTCGAGGTAGCGCTGCTGGAAATCGTCGCGCTCCAGCATGCGCGCCACCGTGTGCCTGGCCGCCAGCCCGACGAGATCGGCCGCCGTCATTTTGTCCATCCATTGCGAGTTGAACACGATCTCGGTGCGCGCGGGATCGAGCACCTTGAAGATCTGCTCCTGATAGGTGCGGGCATTGGCGGCCACCTCCTCGCGCGACAGCGGCCTGCGGGTGGCGTTCTTGCCGGTGGGATCGCCGATCATGCCGGTGAAGTCGCCGATGAGAAAAACCGCGGTGTGGCCCAGCTCCTGAAACTGGCGGAGTTTGTTGAGCACCACCGTATGTCCCAGATGCAGATCGGGCGCCGTGGGATCAAACCCCGCCTTGATTCGCAGAGGCTTTCCGCTCTTCTGGCTGCGGGCCAGCTTGGCCAGGAGATCCTTCTCCACCAGCACTTCCACGCTGCCGCGTTTGATCAGTTGCAGGGCTTCATTCATCGGACGGGTCTTGCAGAATTTTTGAACGGGCGGTCATCAGACGATGGCCAGCTTACCACACCCTCGCCGCCCTTCAGATTGACCTCTTGCGGCTTCAAGGCTATTGTTTTGACGGCAAATTCCGGGGCCTGGCCGCGCGTGACCACCATCCGGCGCATAAAATACGATTACAAAATCCGCCTGGACTGGCGCAAGTATGAGGCCGAATGCGCCTCACGCCGCCGCTCGCTTTACCTCCCCGCCCCCGCCGTCTCCATCCTGCTGGCCGGCATGGCCTACGGCAAACTTGGCGGGCCCGCCGTAAACCTGTCCGGTCCGGCGGCGCCCGCGGCCGGCATCCCGGCGGCAAAAGCACCGTCATCAACCACCACGCCGGCGCCGGATGAGTTCGGGAAACTGGTCTTTACACTGCCGCCGCCCAATGTGCTCAAGACGGCGCCGAATCTCTCCACCCCGCCCCAACCGCCCCAGCCCGCCGCCACCGTCATTTTCCCCACCACGCCTGATCAGGAATCGGCCCCGGTCCCGCCGCCGGCCGGATCCGACGCCGACGCGGCGCGGCAGGAGGAAGAGGCGGAGTGGCAGACCATCACCGTGCGCGAGGGCGACAACCTGGCGCTCATCTTCGACCGCCTCGATCTGGACGCCGGTGATCTGGACCAGGTCATGCGGCTGGGGAAGGCGACGGAGGCACTCAAGCATTTGAGCCCTGATCAGGAGCTGCGGTTCCGGATCGAGGACGGCCGGTTCATGGAACTGCTGCACACCATCGACCATCGCCAGACGCTGCACGTCGCGCGTGCGGGCGATCACTTCACCGCCGAGATCGTCATCGAGGAACTTGACGTCCATCCGGCGCATGTCACCGGCATCATCGACAGCTCGCTGTTCGAGGCGGGCCAGAAGGCCGGGCTTTCCGACAATCTGATCATGCAGCTGGCGGAGGTGTTCGGCTATGACATCGATTTCGTGCTGGATCTGCGCCAGGGCGACCGGTTCACGGTGCTGTACGAGGAGCTTTACAAGAACGGCAGGAAGATCAAGGACGGCAACATCCTCGCCGCGGAGTTCGTCAATGACGGACGGGTCTATCGCGCCGTCCGTTACGAGGAGGAGGACGGCCGCGCCGCCTATTACGCGCCGGACGGTCGCGGCCTGCGGCGGGCCTTTCTGCGCACGCCGGTGGCCTTCACGCGCATCACGTCCTATTTCAGCCGCGCGCGCATGCATCCGATCCTGCACCGGATGCGGGCCCATCAGGGCGTGGATTACGCCGCGCCCAAGGGCACGCCGGTCAAGGCCACGGGCGACGGCAGGGTAATCTTCGCCGGCTGGCAGGGCGGCTACGGCAACGTCATCATGCTCCAGCATGGCGGCAGCTACAGCACGGTGTACGGACACCTCAACGGCTACGCGCACGGCGTCAAGACCGGCGCCAGCGTGCGCCAGGGACAGACCATCGGTTACGTGGGCCAAACCGGGCTCGCCACCGGCCCGCACCTGCACTACGAATTCCGCGTCAACGGGGTACACCGCGATCCGCTCAAGGCCACGCTGCCCAAGTCGCCGCCCATCGCCTCCAATCACCTGGCGGATTTCCAGGAGAAGACCCGCCCGCTGCTGGCGCAGCTCGATGAAATCACCGCCGTCCGACAAACGACCACCGCCGAAACCATGAAGTCGCCAGCGGCCGTGGACAAGATGGCCGCCGGCGACAGCCCCGTCTCCCGCTGAACATCCCCCCCGGACCGACGCAGTTCCTCATGCCCCTGTATCTAGGCCTCATGTCCGGCACCAGCATGGATGCCGTCGATTGCGCACTGGCCCACATCAGCGGGGGCGAAGTGCAACTGCTGGCCTACCGGGAGACCCCCTATGCCGGGCCGCTGCGCGCGCGCCTGCACGCGGCCCGGCGGCGGGGCGGCGGGCTTCCGCTGTCGGAATTCGCCGCCCTGGACATCGAAGTGGGCCGCGCGTTCGCCGCGGCGGCGATGGACCTGCTCGCGGAACACAAGGTGAGAGCCGATCAAGTTCGCGCCATCGGCAGCCACGGCCAGACGTTGTTGCACCAGCCGCGGGCGCAGCCGCCGCACACGGTCCAGGCCGGCGATCCGAACATCCTCGCGGCGCTCACCGGCATCACCACCATCGCCGATCTCCGCCGTCGGGACCTGGCGCTGGGCGGCCAGGGCGCACCGCTGGCACCGGCCCTGCACGCCGCGCTGTTCCGCCGTGACGATCAGGATCGCTGCGTCGCCAACATCGGCGGCATCGCGAATATCACGCTGCTACCCCGCGATCCGGCGCGGCCCGCCGGCGGTTTCGACACCGGCCCGGGCAACGCGCTCATGGACGAATGGGCGGCGCGCCATCTGGGCGTGGCGATGGACGCGGGCGGCGCGTGGGCGGACAGCGGCAGAGTCGTTGAATCGCTGCTCACGGATCTGCTCGCCGATCCGTACTTTTCGCTGCCGCCGCCGAAAAGCACCGGCCGCGAACACTTTCACCTGCCGTGGCTGGAGGAGCGCCTGCGACGGCACGCGAAGCTGCAGCCCGCCGACGTGCAGGCGACGCTGCTGGCGCTGACGACGCGCACCATCGCCGGGGCCGTGCGCAAATCCCTGCCTGACACGCGCGAGCTTCTGGTCTGCGGCGGCGGGGCGTTGAACCCGGCCCTGATGCGCGCCCTGGGCGGCGCCCTCCCGGACGTGACGGTCGCGAGCACCGCCGCCCGCGGCTATGATCCGCGCTGCCTCGAGGCCGTGCTGTGCGCCTGGCTGGCGCATCGGCGCCTGGAGGGACTGCCGGGAAACCTGCCCGCCGTCACCGGCGCGCGCGCGCCCGCGGTGCTCGGCGGGATTTACTGCGGGACGGCGAAACCGGCGCCGTAACTTTTGAAATCTCTAAATAAGTCCATGCCGGATTTTTTCAGGGCCGGGAAACAAAAAATGGGGTTTCCGCCGCCACGTCCCCGTACAGAGAGGAACCTCCGCCTTTTGCGGAGGTTTCTCAGACGGAGAACGACGAACCGCAGCCGCAGGTGGTGGCGGCGTTGGGATTGCGGATCACGAACTGGGCGCCTTCCAATCCCTCGCTGTAATCGATCTCGGCGCCCGCCAGATATTGATAGCTCATCGGATCGATGAGCAGCTTGACGCCGCCCTTCTCCACCACGGTGTCACCCTCCCCCAGCGCCTGCTCGAAGGTGAAGCCGTACTGGAAGCCGGAACAGCCGCCGCCCTGGATGAACACGCGCAGCATCAAGGAGGGATCGCCCTCCTCGTCGATCAGCTGCCGCACCTTGGCCGCCGCCGCGTCGGTGAACACCAGCGGGCTTGCCGCCGTCGTTTCGGTCTCGGTCATGAATTTCGCTCCTGCGCGTTCTGCCTTCACGATGATGGGCCGGCTTTGACCGCCGCCGGCGCGTGTCCCGCCGCCGGGACGCCCTTGTCCGCCTGCGAGATATGCACCAGCTGGCCGTTCACCGCCGATCCCACCGCCATCTCGATTAAATTATAGTACACGTTACCTTCGACGCGGGCGCTGCCGGCAAGTTCGATGTGCTCACGGGCGTACACGTCGCCGACCACCGTGCCGTGCAACACCACGTAAGGCACCTTGACGTCGCCCTCGATGGTGCCGCGATCACTCAACTGCAACACCGAGCTATCCTCGTCCGCCGCCGTGACGTTGCCCTTGAGCTGGCCATCGACATGCAATCCGCCGCTGAAGCGGACATCGCCGACGAACTGGGAATGCGGGCCGATCAACGATTCAATCCGTGTATGCCTCTTTTTCTTGCGCTTTCCCCACCACATGGTCGTCTCCCAAGATATGGTTGTAATTCCGACTCCAAGTCCTGAAAGGTCGGGATAAACCGGTTATCACCGCCTCACTTAGTGACCACCTTGCCCCATTCGTAGCTTTTGATTTCCTTCGCGTCCCTGTCCCCGTCCGGCACCACGCCGACACCCACGCGCGCCGGATCGAATCCCGGCGGCACGCGGATGGTGCCTTCCAGACGCTGAAAGTGTTTGAACCTGAAGGGCAGGCCGTCCGCGGCCGTCCCGGCGAGGGTGGCGTAATCCAGCGTTTGCGTCGCCCCGCCGAGATGGCCCTCCACACTCATGGTCACTTTGCCGCTGGCAACCTTATCACCTTTATCCATATTGGTTAACACCAGCTTGAAGTGATATTGCCGCTCCTCCCCCGTCGCGGACAATTGCAGACCCTGCACGCGCAGGCCGCTGCCGTGCTTGGTGGCCGACACGATGCCGCGATAGAACTCCAGTTCCTCCTTGAGTTTCGAAATTTGATCCTGCAATTCGCGGAAGTGGCTTTGCACGTCCAGCACGGCCTGTTTGTCGACCTGCGCGCTGCGTTCCAGTATCGCGATCTGCTCGCGCAGCGTCTCATTTTCCGCCTGCAAGTCGAGCCGCGGCGCGAGATCTGTCGGCGCGGCGCTTTTATACACCTCGCCCAGTTTCATCCGGCCATAGACATAATGCCAATGGCTGTAATCGAGCACCATCCAGCTCAGCAGCACGATCAGCATGCCGCCGAGCACCGCCACCACGGCTTGCTTGATGAGGGAGGGCCGGTGTTGGACGATGAGCCGGGGCTTTTTACTCATAATTTTGCGCCGTCGCCCGCCACCCCGCGAACGTCAGGGCACCAGCGCGGGCGCCGCCAGCCCGCGCGTTTCCGGCAGACCGAACATCAGGTTCATGTTCTGCACGGCCTGCCCCGCCGCGCCCTTGACCAGATTGTCGATGACCGCCAGCACCACGATCCGCCGCCCCCCCTGCGGCTGGTGAACCGCGATCCGGCACACGTTGGCGCCACGCACCGAGCGGGTTTCCGGATGCGAGCCGGGCGGCATGACGTCGACGAATGGCTCATCGGCGTAGCGGCGGAGGTACAGGGCCTGCAGGTCCGCGTCCTTCCTCTTGAGTTCGGCGTACAGCGTGGCATGGATGCCGCGCAGCATCGGCACCAGGTGCGGGACAAAGGTCAGTTCCACCGCCTGGCCTGCAAGCCTCGCCAGGTTCTGGCTGATTTCCGGCCCGTGCCGGTGGCCGGGCACGCCGTAGGCATGAAAGTTATCCCCGGCCTCGCAGAAAAGAGTGTGACTGGCGACGCCGCGCCCGGCCCCGCTGACACCGGACTTGGCGTCGGCAATCAAGCGCTTCAAATCCACAAGACCGGTTTCGATGAGCGGCAGGAAACCCAGCGTCACCGCCGTGACGTAACAACCTGGATTCGCCACCAGTTGCGCTTTGCAGATCCGCTCGCGGTTCACCTCCGGGAGGCCATACACGGCCTCCGCCAGCAGCTCAGGGCAGGCGTGCGGCTGGCCATACCATTGCTCCCAGACTTTTTTGTCCTGCAGCCGGAAATCGGCCGCCAGGTCGATCACCCGCACGCCGGCCGTCAACAGGTCCGGGACCTGGGTCATGGCCGTGCCGTTGGGCGTGGCGAAAAATACCAGGTCGCAGCCCTTCAAATCCGCGCGCTGCGGCGGCAGGTAGCGAAGATCGGTGCAGCCGCGCAGGCTCGGAAACAGATCGGCCACGGCCGCACCCGCCTCCTGCCGCGAGGTCACCACCTGCAATTGTACGTCCGGATGGCCGCACAGAAGGCGCAGCAATTCCAGGCCCGTATAGCCCGTGCCGCCAACGATGCCAACCCTTATCATGGCCACCTTTGAAATTGACCGCCTTGCGCGATAATGATGGAAAGTGGCGTACTATACCCTCGTCTGCTCTTCGCTCAAGCAAAAAAAAGCGGCCGCAGCCGCTTTCAAGGTGTGAATAATCGTTATTATTAGGCGTCGTGTCTTGCGGCACGACCAGACTAGCTTAATAATTGCGGCGGAATATGTCAACAATAATTATCTTAAAAAGCAATTAGTTAAGAACTATACTTAAATTCATATATTAATTAATTCGCGTAACTTCAATTCATACAACTAATGGGTGGACTGGAATTCACAGGACTCAATCCGTATCCAATCATGCATCCGGGCGCCGGAACCCTCTAACCCTCACATGAAACGCGTTTTCCTACTGATATCCTTCTTCATCACGGCGGCGGCCGCGGTGGGCTGGCTGTGGTTCAGCAAGCCGGGATGGGACGCGGCGCCGACCCTCACCTTCCCCGCCATTGACGGCCGCCAAATCAGCCTCCAGCAGCTCAAAGGCAGGCCCGTCTTGGTCAATTTCTGGGCCACGAGCTGCCCGGGCTGCGTCAAGGAAATGCCGGCGCTGGCCGCCTTGTACCAGGAACTGGGCTCCAAGGGATTCACCATCATCGGCGTGGCGATGGCCTACGACCCGCCCGATCAGGTGCTGCGCATGGTGAAGGAAAGATCGATTCCCTACACCATTGCGCTCGACACCTCCGGCGAGATCGCGCGTGGCTTCGGCGACGTGATGCTGACGCCCACGAGTTTTCTCATCGCGCCCGACGGCCACGTGGTGCAGCACGTGGTGGGCGAACTCGACATCGACAGCGTGCGGCGGCAGGTGCGGGCCTGGCTGGGTTCCTGACCATGGCCTGGATCAAAGCCTTCCACGTCATCTTCATGGTCACCTGGTTCGCGGGGTTGTTCTACCTGCCGCGGCTGTTCGTCTACCACGCCATGAGCAGGGACGCGCCCGGCATCGAGCGCTTCAAGATCATGGAACGCAGGATGTACAACGGCATCCTGATGCCGGGTGGCGTGCTGACCCTCGTGTTCGGCGTCTGGCTGCTGCTGGGCGGCGACACCTCGGCCTATCTGCGCAGCGGCTGGATGCAGCTCAAACTGGCGCTGGTCACGGTGCTGGTGTTCTATCACCTTTATCTCGGCATCTTGCTGCTGGATTTCAAGCATGACCGCAATCGCCATGGCCACGTCTTTTACCGCTGGCTCAACGAATTCCCCGCGTTGATTCTGATCGCGGTGGTGATCCTGGTGGAAGTGCGTCCGTTCTGAAATTGAATTTGTTCAAATTTCTACCATCTCGAAATCCTCCTTGCGCGCGCCGCAGTCCGGACAGCACCAGTTCGGCGGCACGTCCTCCCAGCGCGTTCCCGGCGCGATGCCGTCCTGCGGCCAACCCTGCGCCTCGTCATAAATGAAGCCGCAGACGATGCACATGTATTTTTTGTATGGCATGAATGCTACCTTTCGTCGCCGGATTATTGCTTTTTAGCATAAATTTTCGCATGTCCGCATCCAATCCCATGCGTCACGTACTCGCCATCGGCGGCCATGACCCCAGCGGCGGGGCCGGCATCCAGGCCGACATCGAAGCCATCGGCGCGCAGGGCTGCCGCGCCTTCACCCTGGTGACGGCCCTGACGGCGCAGAACAGCCGCGGGTTTCTCGGCCTGACGCCGTCACGGCCCGCGGATCTGCTGCGCCAGGCCGAATGCCTGCTCTCCGACGTCACCATCCACGCCTGCAAGATTGGCCTCATACCCGACGAGGCGGTCGCCGGCGCGCTTGCCACCCTGCTCAAGGGCCGGCTCGCCGGCGGGCCCGTGGTGCTGGATCCCGTGCTGGCCTCCGGCGGCGGCCGCGTCATCGCCGATGAGGCGACGCGGGTGGCAATCCTCGAACTGCTGCCGCATGTGACCGTGGTCACCCCCAACAGCCTGGAGGCGCGGCTGCTGACCGGCGAGGCGGATCTGGCGCTTGCCGCGGAGCATCTGCGCCAGCGCGGCTGCCCGCACGTGCTGATCACCGGCACCCACGAGGACACCCCGCAGGTGTTGAACACCCTCTACGGCGGCGGCGCGCGGACGTATGCCTGCGAACGATTGCCGCACGTCTATCACGGTTCCGGCTGCACGCTGGCCTCGGCGCTTGCCGCGCATCTCGCGCGGGGGACCGATATGCCGGAAGCGGTTGGCCGGGCGCTGGATTACACCTGGAACACATTGAAAAACGCGCAGGCGGCCGGCCGCGGCCAGTGGCACCCCTCGCGCTTCGCGGGTTGGGCGCCGTGACGCCCGCCCGCGCGCACCTCCCGGAACACGGGCTGTATGTCATCACGCCGGCATCGGCGGCGGGCGCCGAAGCACTCATCGACCAGGTGAGGCAGGCCCTGGAAGGCGGCGCGGTCATGGTGCAGTACCGCGCCAAGGGGCGTGCCACCCTCGCCGAGGCGCGCCGTCTGCAGCGGCTCTGCGCGGAGCACGGCGCGCCACTGATCATCAACGACGACCCGGCGCTCGCGTTAGCGTCTGGCGCCGCGGGCGTGCATTTGGGCGTGGATGATGTGCCCGTCGCCGAAGCGCGGCGGATTCTGGGACCGCAAGCCATCATCGGTGTCTCTTGTTACAACCGCATCGACCGGCTGCGTGCCGCCGCGGCCGCGGGGGCGGATTACGCCGCCCTGGGCGCCTTCTTTCCCTCGGTCACCAAGCCCCATGCCGCGACGGCCGCCATCGAACTGCTGCGACTCGCCCGCGCCGCCTCGGCGCTGCCCGTGGTTGCCATCGGCGGGGTCACGCCCGAAAATGGCGGGGCCTTGATCGCCGCCGGCGCGCACTGGCTGGCCGCCAGCCACGGCATATTCGAAAGCGGGGACATCGCCGGCGCCGCGCGCCGGTATCGGGCGCTGTTCCATCGGCCGTCATCGAAGGGGATCGCATGAGCCGTTCACAAGCGTTGTTTGCCGAGGCCCAGCGCTACATCGCCGGCGGGGTGAACTCGCCGGTGCGCGCCTTCCGCCACGTTGGCGGCGACCCGGTATATTTCCAGCGCGGCGAGGGCGCGTATTTGTTCGACGCCGATGGGCGCCGCTTTGTTGACTACGTCGGCTCCTGGGGACCCATGATCCTGGGGCATGCCCACCCCGGGGTGATCGCCGCCGTGCAGCGCGCCGCCGCCGAGGGCCTGGGCTTCGGCGCGCCCACCGCAATCGAAACCCGGCTGGCGCGGAAAATCTGCGAGGCCATGCCCGCCATCGAGCGCCTGCGCATGGTCAGCTCCGGCACGGAGGCGGCCATGAGCGCCATCCGCCTGGCGCGCGGCTTCACGGGGCGGGATCGCATCGTCAAGTTCGAGGGATGCTATCACGGCCACGCCGATTCGCTGCTGGTGAAGGCCGGCTCCGGCGCGCTCACCTTCGGCGTGCCCACGTCGCCCGGCGTGCCCAAGCCGCTCGCGGAACTGACCCTGACCCTGACCTACAACGATCCCGATGAGGCGCGCGACGTCTTCGCCCGCATCGGCGAGCAGGTTGCCGCGGTCATCGTCGAACCGGTGGCCGGCAACATGAATTGCGTCCCTCCCGTTCCCGGCTTTCTTCAGGGCCTCAGGGAATTGTGCGATCGCCACGGCGCGCTTTTGATTTTCGATGAAGTCATGACCGGATTTCGCGTGGCTCATGGTGGCGCGCAGTCGCTCTACGGCATCCGCCCCGACCTCACGGTGCTCGGCAAGATCATCGGCGGCGGGCTGCCGGTCGGCGCCTTCGGCGGGCGCCGGGACATCATGGAGCAACTCTCGCCGCTGGGTCCGGTGTACCAGGCCGGCACGCTGTCCGGCAATCCCGTGACGATGGCCGCCGGCCTTGCCACCCTGGAGGCGGTGTCCGAGCCGGGATTCCACGACCGGCTGGCGGCGGCGACGGCGAGGCTGACGGAGGGGTTGCGCGCCGAGGCGCGCGCGGCGGGCGTGCCGCTCACCGCCAACCACGTCACCGGCATGTTCGGCCTGTTCTTCACCGACCAGGCGCAGGTCACGCGCCATGCGCATGTCATGCACTGCGATGTCGGGCGCTTCAAGCGCTTCTTCCACGCCATGCTGGCGCAGGGCGTGTATCTCGCCCCCTCGGCGTTCGAGGCCGGGTTTGTCTCAAGCGCGCACGGCGAACGGGAGATCGAACACACCCTCTCCGCCGCCCGCGCGGCCTTCCGCAGTCTCCGCCCGTGATTTGTCCGCGGAACAAATGGCGGTCCTGGTCGATCGTGGCCTCGGCGTTGGCCCTGGCGTCCGCCGCGGCGCGGGCTGATCAGAATGATCCGCAACTACCCGCGTTGTTTGCGCAGTTGAAGGCGGCGCCGGATCAGTCCAGCGCGCTTCAGATTCAGGACGAGATCTGGAAGCTCTGGTACACCTACAAGGACCGGCGCATCCAGAACCTGCTGGTGGAGGCCTCCGAGGCCATGGAGGAGGGCGATGAGAGCCACGCCCTGGAACTCGCCGGCAGGGTCATCGACGAGGCGCCGCAATTCGCCGAGGCCTGGAATCTGCGCGCCACGCTTTATTACAACATGGGCAGCTATCTTGCCTCGCTTCAGGACATCGAGCAGACGCTCAAGCTTGAACCCCGTCATTTCGGCGCGCTGGCCGGCCGCGGGTTGTGTTACCTGGCGCTGGACGAGGAGGACAAGGCGCTGGCCGCGTTCGAAGCCGCGCTCAAGCTGCATCCCTGGATGCCCTCGGCGCGGATGAATGCGGATCGCCTCCGCCATTCCCGTCGCGTACACTTACCGCAACGCGCAATCTGACAAACCCCCGCGAAAGTTGTGGTCCCGGCGCACAGGATGTGCCGGCGTTTCCCAAGGGACCGGGAAACGGAGGGGGACAAAAATCACGCTTTTTGTTTCCCCACTCTGAAAAGTCCAGGATGGACTTAGTCAGGGTTGAGCTAGAACCCCTCGGTCGACGTGAACAATCCGACGCGCAAATCCCTGCCGCGATAGATCACGCGGCCGTCGACGGCCATGGTGGCATCGCCGATGCCCATGACCAGCTTGCGCAGGATCACGCGTTTCATGTCCACGCGGTAGGACACCAGCTTGTTCGCCGGCGTCACCTGGCCGGTGAATTCCACCTCCCCGCAGCCAAGCGCCCGCCCGTGTCCCGGCCCGCCCTGCCAGGCCAGGAAAAAGCCGATCAGCTGCCACATGGCGTCCAGGCCCAGGCATCCGGGCATCACCGGATCGCCGGTGAAATGGCAGTCGAAAAACCACAGCTTGGACTGCACGTCCAGCTCCGCCAGGATCAGGCCCTTGCCGTGCCTGCCGCCGTCGGCGCTGATGGTGGTGATGCGGTCGAACATCAGCAGCGGCGGCAGCGGCAACTGCGCGTTGCCCGGCCCGAACAACAGGCCGTTGCCGCAATTCAGCAATTCCTCATGGGTGTAGGACGACTGCGGGGTAAAGTGTGTGGTGCGGCGATTCATGGCGCGCAAGATACGGGACATCCCCGCGGAACGCAACGAGATTGCGCGCCTCGGGCGTCCCTTGACGCCCCGCCGGCCGGCGTTCATCTTAAGGCGGGTCACCCGCCATCATGTTCGAACAAAAATACAAGCCGCTGCTTTCGCGCGCCGCCTTCGCCCGGCGTCTTTTGCTCAGCACGGCGGCCGGGCTGGGCATGGTCGCGCTGTCGCTGGGCATCGGCATGTGGGGCTACCACCATTTCGAGCGCATGAGCTGGCTGGACGCGTTCGTCAACGCGGCGATGATCCTCTCGGGCATGGGGCCGCTGTCGCCACTGATGACGGAAGGGGGGAAACTCTTCGCCGGGTTCTACGCCATCTACAGCGGGCTGGCGGTGATCATGGTCGCCGGCGTCATCTTCGCGCCCGTCATCCACCGGGCGCTGCACCGCTTCCATCTCGACGCCGAGAACTCGAAGCGGCGCTAGATGCCGATGATTGGAAAAGGCGGGGGGGCGCCTGCCGTGCCGCGCGGCGGGCGCGCGTCCGGGCACAAGGGATCGTCCTCATCCATGGCGCGGCCGATTTGCGTTCCCAGCCAGTAGCCGAACACCGCGCCGAAGGCCGCGGCCGGCACGTTGTCACGGTCATGCCCGGCGTGGCGTCGTCCCACGTGCGCGCCGATCCAGCCGCCCAGCGCGCCGCCCAGCCAGCCGCCCATGCGTTCGTGATCGCAGCCCGTTGAAGGCGCCGCCGGAGGCGGCCCGGGTGTCCGCCAGGGCGGAAACTGCGCCGCCGGCGCCCCGCCGGTGCATGAGGCCAGGACAATTCCCAGCACGAAAGCGCGGCATCGCTGCGTCATGTGCGGCCCCCCGGACTTGATTCACGGCCAGCCTGCGCCGGCTAAGTTGAATGCCCGCTTAACGGCCCCCGCTCAAAACCGAAGGTGGGCGCGCACGCAGGCCCCGCCCAGCTTGCTGTCCGTCACCTCCAGCCGGCCGTGGTACACCTCATCGACCAGATCGCGCACGATGGCCAGCCCAATCCCGTGTCCCTCCACAGCGGTGTCGGCGCGGTAGCCGCGCTCGAAGACGCGCTGCCATTCCTGCGGCGGTATCCCCGGCCCGTCATCCTCCACCTCGATGATCAGGCCCGGCCGGGCGGCGCCGTCGCCTCCCGCCCGCGCGGTGATCCGCACCTGCCGCCGCGCCCATTTGCAGGCGTTGTCGGCGAGGTTGCCGATGATTTCCAGCAGATCGCCTTCATCGCCGAAGAATTCCACCGGCCGTTCCATGCGGACATCCAGTTGCAGGTGTTTGCCCGCATACACCTTGGCCAGCGACTGTTGAACCCTGTGCAGCAGCGGCGCGACCGCGAACGGCGCGGCCAGCGCGCGCCTGCCGGAGGCCGCGGCGCGCTGCAATTGGTAGGCCACGGTGTGATCCAGCCGGCGCACCTGCTCCTTCACCGTCTGACGCAGTTCCTCGGGTCCGGCGTCGCCCCCGGCGGCGCCGCGCAACACCGCGAGCGGCGTCTTGAAACTGTGCGCCAGATCGCCCAATGACCGCCGGTAGCGCTCCAGGTGCGCCGCGCTGCTCCTGATGAGCGCGTTCAGGTTGGTCACCAGGCCGCCAAGTTCGGCGGGGTAGTCGCCGCGGATCTCCGACTGATTTCCGCGCTCGACCCGCGTCACCTCCTCGGCCACCAGGCGCAGCGGACGCAAACCCCAGCGCAGGATCAGGACCTGCATCACCAGCAGCACGGCGGCGCCGGCGGCCAGCCAGCTGCGCAGGCTGCGGCGGAAGCTCCTCAATTGATCCTCGTAGCTGGCGGTGGTTTCCGCCACCTGGACGATGTAGTTGTGCGGCGCGCCCCCGCCCGCCTCCCACCGCACCTTGAAGACGAGCTCAAACAGCGGAGTGCCGTCGCCCGACTCGGCCACATGGAACAGCGGCACGCCGGGCTGGCTCATCGGCGCGGGCGCCAGGACCATGCCCAGCATCGAACTGGAGCGCCACACCAGCGTGCCGTCCTCCCGCGACAGTTGCGCGTACAATCCGGAGCCGGGTGTCGACAGGCGCGGGTCCGGCAGCGTCGCCGGCATCACGCGCTTGTCCGGCTTGTCAAAGGAGGCGGCGGACAACAGCATGTACACCTGCGTCTGCAGGCGGTCGCGCATCGCGGTCAGTGCGCTTTCGCGAAAGGCCTGATCAAGGGCGAGACCGGTCAGGCTCAGGAAGCCGGCCACGACGAGGGTCGCGGCGGAAAGCAGGCGGGCATTCAGCGAACGCATGGCGTCCGCTCCGCCCTAGCTGCGCGGCAATCGCAACAGATAGCCGCGGCCGCGCAGCGTTTCGATGGGATTCAGGGTTTTGTCGGGGTCCAGCTTCTTGCGCAGCCGGCCGATGATGACCTCCAGCACGTTGGAGTCGCGATCGGCGTCCTCCTCGTAGACGTGCTCGGCCAGCGTGGTCTTGGACACCACCTCGCCGGCGTGCATCATGAGGTACTCGATGACCTTGTACTCGAAGGCGGTGAGTTCGACCTGCGCGCCGTTCACGCGCAACTGCTGCGCGCCGGTGTTCAGCACCAGCGGACCGCAGGTCAGCGCCGATTCGGTCCAGCCGGAGGCGCGGCGCACCAGCGCGCGCAGTCGCGCGGTCAGTTCCTCGAACTCGAACGGCTTGACGAGATAATCGTCCGCGCCGGTCTCCAGTCCCTCGACCTTGTCCTGCCAGCGGCCGCGGGCGGTCAGGATCAACACGGGGAATTTCCGGTCGGCCCCGCGCCAGCGGCGGATCACCTCGATGCCGCCGATGTCCGGCAGGCCGAGGTCCACCACCGCCACGTCAACGGGATATTCAGTGCCCATGAAACAGCCGTCGTTGCCGTTGGCGGCCACGTCCACGGCGTAGCCCTGCGCGCGCAGATGGGCGGCGATCTGCTCGCGCAGCGGCGCCTCGTCTTCGATCAACAACACGCGCATTTTTTATTTCCTGTTTCCCGCCTTCGCCGGCACCGGCACCTTGGTGACGCTGCCGTCTTTTTTCAACACCTTGACTTCGTAGACCGGACCGCCCGCGCCCTCCCCCCACTCCACGCCCAGCACGCGGCCGCCGGTCTTCCTGCCGGCGATGGCGGCGGCCTCGTCCGGGCTGACCGCCGCCTGGGCGAGCAGCAACGGCGCCGCCGGGGTGGCGGTGGCGGAGGATAGAACTGCCAGCGTCGCAAGGAAAGCCAGTGTCCTGCGCATGGCCTTCATCCTAGCACGGACGCCTGAATGCGTACTGAACTCCCGCCGCCTTACCGCCGCTCTACGGGCGGCGGCGTCCGATCGTGCGTGAGCGCCGGGATCATGCGGCGGGCTTCCTCGACGCGGGACGGATCCACATCGGCGATGATGAAACCGGGCTCGTCGCCGCCATCGGCCAGGACCCCGCCCCAGGGATCCACGATCAGCGAGTGGCCGTAGGTGGCCCGGCCCCAGCGGCGCACGCCGCATTGCGCCGGCGCGAAGACATAACTTCCCGTCTCGATGGCGCGCGCCCGCACCAGCGTGTGCCAGTGCGCCTCCCCGGTGGTGCGCGTGAAGGCGGCGGGGATGGACAGGAACGCGGCGCCGGCCTGCGCCAGTTGACGGTAGAGATGGGCAAAACGCACGTCGTAGCAAACGCTCATGCCGAGGAGTCCCCACGGCGTGGTCGCGACGACCGCCCTGTCGCCGGCCTGCACGGTGGCCGACTCGCGGTAGCTCTCACCCCCCTTGAGGCTCACGTCGAAGAGATGCAGTTTGTCATAACGCGCGACGATGTCACCCTGATCATTCAACAAACAGGAACGATTGTTCATGCGTCCGGCGGGAAGTCTGATGGCAAGCGACCCCAGCAGCAACCAGACCTTGAGTTCACCGGCGAGTCCGCGGAAATGCTTCAACGCCGGATGTTCATTCTCTGTAAATGCGTTTTTCAACAGCAGCGCCTCGCTGGGGGCGAGCAGGGAAAAATGCTCCGGCAGACAGATGAGCGCGGCGCCGGCTTCCGCCGCCGCGCGCGTCAGCGCCGTGGCCTGCTCCATATTTTCATCGAGATCGTCCCCCGCGCAGTTTTGCACGCAGGCAACCTTGAATGCGGAGGTCATGACGGCGCAATTATAAAAGTTTGCGTGCACAGAGAAGCACGCCATCGGCGTCGGCGTACACGTGCTCGCCGGGGGTGAAGGTGACACCGGCGAAGGTCACCGGCACGTTGCGCTCCCCCGCGCCCCTTTTCACGCTCTTCCTCGGATTGGTGTTGAGCGCCTTGACGCCGATGTTGATTGCGCCGATCGCCGCGGAGTCGCGGATGCAGCCGTGCACGATGAGGCCCGCCCAGCCGTTCCGCCGCGCCAGCACCGCGAGCTGATCGCCGACGAGCGCGCAGCGCAGCGACCCGCCGCCGTCCACCACCAGCACGCGGCCCGCGCCCGGTTCCTCCAGGGCGGCGCGCACCAGGGAATTGTCCTCGTACACCCTCACCGTGGCGATCGGCCCGTGGAAGCTCGCCGCGCCGCCGTAATCGCGGAGCAGCGGCTCGGCCACGCGCACGTCCTTCTCATGGGCGTCATATAAATCCGGCGTGGTGAAATTCATCGGCACTCCCGGGGCTCAAGCGAGATAGAATTCCGGGCGGCGATCGCGGAGCAGATGATTGCGCGGCGTCAGCCATTTGTTTCCGGCCGCGCTCATGTCCAGCGCGGTCACGTGGATTTTCGCCCGCGCCGCCGGCGCGCGATGCAGCAACCGCCCGCCGGGCGCCGTGATCTGGCTCCCGCCGGTGAATCTCAACACGCCGTGCGGGCGCCGATCCGCGCCGGTGCGGTTGGCGGTGACGGCATAGACGGCGTTCTCCAGGCTGCGCGTCAGCATGGCCTGCTGGCAGTGGGCCAGCACCAGGTTGGCGGGATGGCAGAGCAACTGCGCGCCCTTGAGCGCGAGCGTGCGCGCGACCTCGGGAAAGGCCCAGTCGAAGCAGACCATCATGCCGATCCGGAAGTCATTGACTGTCTGCACGGAGAGATCGATGTCGCCGGGATCGAAGCAGGATTTCTCGTCCTTGAACAGATGCAGCTTGCGATAGACGTGGCGCAGGCCTTGAGGGCCGATCAGGAGCGCGCTGTTGAACACACGGTCCCGCCGCCGCTCGGCGAAGCCGGTGACGAGGTGCATGCGCTTCCGTTTGCAGAGCCGGGCGAGCGCCGCCACCGTGTCGGAGTCGCGCGGGTCCTCGGCCAGCGCCAGCGCCTCGCTGCGGTCGCGGAAGTGATAGCCGGTGAACGGCAGCTCCGGCAGCACGATGAGATCGGCGCGAACCTGACGCAGGGCGCGAATGACGCCTTCCAGATTCTCACGCACACGACCGAAGCGCGGCCGGAACTGGCAGTAGCCCGCGAGTAATTCGTTACTTTTTCTTTGCACTGTTCTTCCCGGGGCGCTTCCAGCCCCGCACGCTCCGCTGCGGCGCGCGGCTCAGCGTAAGCTGGCCGGGCGGGGCGTCGCGCGTGAGCGTCGTGCCCGCGCCCACGGTGGCGCCGTCGCCCACCTTCACCGGGGCGACCAGTTGCGTGCCGGAGCCGATGAAGACGTCATCGCCGATGATGGTTTCGTGCTTGTTGGCGCCGTCGTAATTGCAGGTGATGGTGCCGGCGCCGACGTTGCAATCCCGTCCGATCTCGCTGTCGCCGACGTAACTCAGGTGATTCACCTTCGATCCCCTGCCGATGCGGGATTTCTTCACCTCCACGAAATTGCCGACGCGGGAGTCCTCCGCCAGCACCGCGCCGGGTCGCAGCCGCGCAAACGGGCCGACGCGCGCGCCACGGCCGATGACCGCGCCGTCGATCACGCAGTTCGGCCGGATGACGGCGTCATCGCCGATGCGGGCGTCGCGGATGACGTTGTTGGCCTCGATGCGGACATTGCTGCCCAGACACACCCTCCCCTCCAGCACGACGTTGATATCGATGAAGACATCCCCGCCCGCCTCGAGCTCGCCGCGTAGATCGAAACGCGCCGGATCGACGATGGTGACGCCCTGCTGCATCAAGTGCTGCGCCTGCACCATCTGGTAGTAACGCTCCAGTTGCGCCAGTTGCGCGCGATCGTTGACGCCCATGACCTCATACACGGATCCGGGCGGGATGGCCGCCACCGGCGCGCCCTCCTTCACCGCCATGGCGATGATGTCCGTGAGGTAGTACTCGCGCTGGTTGTTGCGATTGTCGAGTTGCGACACCCAGCGCGCCAGATCGGCGCAGCGCAAGGCCATCATGCCGGTGTTCACTTCGCGGATGGCGCGCTGCGCCTCATCGGCGTCCTGCTCCTCCACGACGCCGGCGACGCGGCCCTTGTCGTCGCGCAGGATGCGGCCGTAGCCGGAGGGATCATTCAAGGTCGCGGTCAGCAGGCCCACGCCGCGATCGCCAGCGGCCTCCACCAGCCGCGACAGGGTGTGGGCGGTGATCAGCGGGACGTCGCCGTACAGGATCAGGATGGTGTCGCCGGGCTTGAGTTGCGGCAGAACCTGGCGGACGGCGTGGCCGGTCCCGAGCTGCTGCCGCTGTTCGATCCATTCCGCCTTGAGCGCGGAGAGTGACTCGCGCACCCGTTCGCCGCCGTGGCCGTGGACGATGTAAATGCGGGCTCGCGGCAGTTGCGCGGCGCTGTGGTAGACATGTTCGAGCAGCGGCCGCCCCGCCAGCGCGTGCAGCGCCTTGGGCAGGCGTGAGCGCATGCGCCTGCCCTGTCCCGCCGCGAGGATGATGACGCTCAATCCCATGAGGAACCGCCGTTGCGAATGGACTCAATCCGTTGGAAAGGACGATGGCTTGGCATCGCCCTTATTGTACGCGCGCGCGCGGCGCCGGAGAATCCGCCGCCGTGATCAGTCTCAGCCGCGTTTGTATTTGCGGAATCGCTGTATGGCCTGCAATTGCGCGGCCAGAATCGACAGCTCGGCCTGCACGGTGGCGATTTCCTGCTAGTCCTTGGCGGTGCGCAGCGACTCCTCGGCCGCCTTCCTGGCCTCCAGCGCCTTGGCCTCGTCGAGGTCATGGCCGCGGATGGCGGTGTCGGCCAGCACGGTGACGTGATGCGGCTGCACCTCGAGGATGCCGCCCTTGACGAACACCAGCTCCTTGTCGCCGTCCTCCTTCTCGATCTCCACCGCGCCGGGACGGATGCGGGTGATGAGCGGCGCATGCTGGGGCAGGATGCCCAGTTCGCCGGCCTCGCCCGGCAGCACCACGAACCTCGCCGGGCCGGAGAAGATGGACTCTTCCGCGCTCACCACATCGACATGGACACTGGCCATTGGATTCTTTACCTGTGCAGACGCCGGTTACTGCAGCTTCTTCGCCTTTTCAATCGCCTCTTCGATGCCGCCGACCATGTAGAAGGCCTGCTCCGGCAGTTGATCCAATTCGCCGTTGACGATCATCTTGAAGCCCTTGATGGTGTCCTTGAGCGGCACGTACTTGCCCGGCGTGCCGGTGAAGTTCTGCGCCACCGTGAACGGCTGCGACAGGAAGCGCTGGATCTTGCGCGCGCGGGCCACGGCCAGCTTGTCCTCGGGCGACAGTTCGTCCATGCCCAGGATGGCGATGATGTCGCGCAATTCCTTGTAACGCTGCAGCACCGCCTGCACGGCGCGCGTGGTGTTGTAGTGCTCCTCGCCGATCGTGTTCGGGTCGACCTGGCGCGAGGTGGAATCGAGCGGGTCCACCGCGGGGTAGATGCCGAGCGAGGCGATGTCGCGCGACAGCACCACGGTGGCGTCCAGATGCGCGAAGGTGGTGGCCGGACTGGGGTCGGTCAGATCGTCGGCGGGCACGTAGATCGCCTGCACCGAGGTGATGGATCCGGTCTTGGTGGAGACGATGCGCTCCTGCAGCCGGCCCATCTCCTCGGCCAGCGTCGGCTGGTAGCCCACCGCCGAGGGCATGCGGCCGAGCAGCGCCGAGACCTCGACGCCGGCCAGCGTGTAGCGGTAGATGTTGTCGACGAAGAACAGGATGTCGCGGCCCTCGTCGCGGAAGGCCTCGGCCATGGTCAGGCCGGAGAGCGCCACGCGCAGCCGGTTGCCGGGCGGCTCGTTCATCTGGCCGAACACCATCGCCACCTTGGACTCCTTCAGATCGTCCAGCTTGATGACACCCGCCTCCGACATCTCGTGGTAGAAGTCGTTGCCCTCGCGGGTGCGCTCGCCGACGCCGGCGAACACCGACAGGCCCGCATGCTCCTTGGCGATGTTGTTGATGAGCTCCAGCATGTTCACGGTCTTGCCGACGCCGGCGCCGCCGAACAGCCCGATCTTGCCGCCCTTGGCGAACGGGCAGATGAGATCGATGACCTTGATGCCCGTCTCCAGCAACTCGACCGACGGTGACAGTTCCTTGAATTCCGGCGCTGGCTGGTGGATCGAGCGGCGCTCCTCCGTGACCACGGGGCCGCCCTCGTCGATCGGGCGGCCGAGCACGTCCATGATGCGCCCCAGCGTGCCGTGGCCCACGGGCACCGAGATCGGCGCGCCGGTGTTGGTCACCTGCATGCCGCGTCGCAGGCCGTCGGAGGAGCCCATGGCGATGCAACGCACCACGCCGTCGCCGAGCTGCTGCTGCACCTCGAACGTCAATCCCGCCTCGGCAAAGGACGCTTCATCGCTCTTCTGCAGCGTCAGGGCGTCGTAGATGTTGGGCATGTGCTCGCGTGGAAACTGGATGTCCACGACCGCGCCGATGCACTGCACGATGGTTCCGATACTCATGCTTGACTCCTCAAAATAAGTGCAACCATTTAAGAAACCTCCGCCAAAGTCAGAGGTTGCTCTGGCACGGGGACGTGCCGGCGTTTTTCAGCAGCGTCAAGCTGCTGGAAAACGAAGGGAAACAAGAACCACGCTTCTTGTTTCCCGACTCCGAAAAGTCCAGGAGGGACTTGTTCAGAGCTTCAATAATCATCAAACCGCCGCGGCGCCGCCGACGATTTCCGACAGCTCCTTGGTGATCGCGGCCTGCCGCGTCTTGTTGTAAATCAACTGCAATTCACTGATGACGTTCTTGGCGTTATCCGAGGCCGCCTTCATCGCCACCATGCGCGCCGATTGCTCCGAGGCCATGTTCTCGGCGACGGCCTGGTACACCAGCGCCTCGACATAGCGCACCAAGAGCTCGTCCACCACCTCCTTGGCGCCCGGCTCGTAGATGTAGTCCCAGCTGTAGGCGCGCTTTTCCGCCTCGGTCTGCGCCAGGCGCTCCGCCGACAGGGGCAGCAACTGCTCGATCTTCGGCTCCTGCTTCATGGTGTTGATGAAATCGGAATAGGCCAGGTAGACGGCATCGAGTTTGCCGTCGGTGTAGGCGTCGAGCTGCACCTTGACCGCGCCGATGAGCTTCTCCATGTGCGGCTTGTCGCCGAGCTGCGTGACCTGGGAGACCACGCTGGCGCCGACGCGCAGGAGGAATTGCAGGCCCTTGGTGCCGATGGCGGTGCAGGACACGGAGAGACCACTGCCGCCCCATTCGCGCAGTTTCTGCGCGACGAGCCGGAGCATGTTGGTGTTGAGGCCGCCGCACAGGCCCTTGTCGGTCGTCACTAGAATCAGCCCGATGTTTTTCACCGGCCGCTTCACCAGGAACGGGTGCCGGTACTCGGGATTGGCCTGGCTCATGTGCGCGGCGATGTTGCGGATCTTGTCGCCATAGGGGCGGGCATGGCGCATGCGCTCCTGCGCCTTGCGCATCTTGCTGGCGGCGACCATTTCCATGGCCTTGGTGATCTTGCGCGTGTTCTGCACGCTCTTGATCTTGGTCCGTATTTCCTTGGTGCCCGCCATGGTGGTTCTCGAGTCGTCCGACTAAAACGCGCCGGTTTTCTTGAACTCCTTTATGGTCTCATGTAGCGCCGCCTCGTCGTCCTTGCCCATCTCCTTGGTGTCCTCGATGCGCTGCACCAGCTTCGCCTGCCTGGATTTGACGTGATCCAGCAGCGCCTTCTCGAAGGCCTGGATCTTCTTGACGTCGACGTCATCCAGGTAGCCGTTGTTGGCGGCGAACAGCGCCACCGCCAGCTGCCAAACCTGTTGTGGATGATATTGCGGCTGCTTCAGCAGCTCGGTCACGCGCCGCCCGCGCTCGAGCTGCTTGCGCGTGGCCTCGTCCAGATCGGAGGCGAACTGCGCGAACGCGGCCAGTTCGCGGTACTGCGCGAGATCGGTGCGGATGCCGCCGGAGAGCTTCTTGATGACCTTGGTCTGCGCGGCGCCGCCGACGCGCGACACCGAAATGCCGGCGTTGATGGCGGGGCGGATGCCGGCGTTGAAGAGGTCGGTCTCGAGGAAGATCTGGCCGTCGGTGATCGAGATCACGTTGGTGGGCACGAACGCCGACACGTCGCCGGCCTGCGTCTCGATGACGGGCAGCGCGGTGAGTGAGCCGGTTCTGCCCTTGACGGCGCCCTTGGTGAAGCGCTCGACGTACTGCTCGTTGACGCGCGCGGCGCGCTCCAGCAGCCGCGAGTGCAGGTAGAACACGTCGCCGGGATAGGCCTCGCGGCCCGGCGGCCGGCGCAGCAGCAGCGAGATCTGGCGGTAGGCCCAGGCCTGCTTGGTGAGGTCGTCGTAGATGATGAGCGCGTCCATGCCGCGGTCGCGGAAGTACTCGCCCATGGTGCAGCCGGCGTAGGCGGCCAGATACTGCATCGCCGCCGAATCGGAGGCCGAGGCGGCCACGACGATGGTGTATTCCATCGCCCCGAACTCCTCGAGCTTGCGCACGACGTTGGCGATGGTGGAGGCCTTCTGCCCGATGGCGACGTAGATGCAAAAAAGATTCTTGCCCTTCTGGTTGATGATGGTGTCCACCGCCACCGCCGTCTTGCCCGTCTGGCGGTCGCCGATGATGAGTTCGCGCTGGCCGCGCCCGATCGGCACCATGGAGTCGATGGCCTTCAAGCCCGTCTGCACCGGCTCCGACACCGACTTGCGCCAGATGACGCCCGGCGCCACTTTTTC
>JAJPIJ010000018.1 GCA_021324815.1 Gammaproteobacteria bacterium | reverse complement strand
CGACACAGAAAGCAAGTACCACGTGCATTTATATACATCACAAATGAAAACTGTGCAAACTTTTTTTCACGGCGCAATCGACATGATCGCGCGATGCAGCAAACAAATTCATCTCCGTTTCATCCGCCTCATCGCGTGATGCGCCGGCTTGCGACTTTCATTCTCATCCGTGCGCACGACGTCACGATGTGATTCGCATCTTTGCCGCTCGCGCGGATCGCAAGGCGCGGCGAGGCTTTCAACGGGGCCGCAACGCCGACAGCACGCGCGCGCGCACTTCCTCCACGCGGCCGACGCCGTCGATGCGCACATACTTCGCGCGGGGATCGCGCGCGTAATATTCCACCAGCGGCTTGGTCTGTTCGTGATACACCTTGAGACGCTTCCTCACCGTTTCCTCCCTGTCATCGTCGCGCTGGATCAACGCTTCACCCGTGACGTCGTCCCTGCCCGCAACCTTTGGCGGATTGAAGACGACATGATAGGTGCGCCCGGAGGCGGGATGCACGCGCCGCCCAGACATGCGCTTGACGATTTCCTCGTCGTCGACGGCGATTTCCATCACCACGTCGATCTGCACGTTCATTTTTTTCAGCCCCTCGGCCTGCGGGATGGTGCGCGGGAACCCGTCCAGCAGAAACCCGCCCGCGCAGTCCGGTTCGCGGATGCGCTCCGCCACCAGGCCGAGGATGATGTCATCGGACACCAGTCCCCCGGCGTCCATGACCTGCCTGGCCTTGAGGCCCAGCGGCGTCCCGGCCTTGACGGCGGCGCGCAGCATGTCGCCGGTGGATATCTTGGGGATGCCGAACTCGGCGCAGATGAAATCCGCCTGCGTACCCTTGCCGGCGCCCGGTCCGCCCAGCAGTATCAGCTTCATGTCTCCTCCCTTCGCGCTGTCTTATAATCGACCACCATGCCATCCATGCCGGCCCCCGGCGGGAGCGTCCTTGAAACTGCAACTCGACACAGGCGGCGGCCACGCCATCCTGTCCTACACCGCCACCGCGATTCGACTGCCGAACCACAGCCTCGAGCGGAGTTTCATCCTCTGCCCGGAACGGCTGATCGCGGACTGGGCGCCGCAGACCCTGGCGGAATTGACGCCGGCGCATTTCGAACCGGTGCTGGCGCTCGATCCGGAGATCGTGCTCCTGGGCACGGGCGCGCGCCTGTGTTTCCCGGCGGCGGGCATCCTCGCACCCCTGCATGACCGGCGCATCGGCGTTGAAGTCATGGACACGCCCGCGGCCTGTCGCTCCTACAACGTGCTGTCGAGCGAGGGCCGCCGGGTGGTGGCTGCCATCTTCATGATCCAGGCGAACCCCTAGCGTTCCCTGAACAACGTCTCGACGGAGATGCCCTGCCGCTCCATGAGCAGGCGCAGCCGCCGCAGGGCGTCGATCTGGATCTGCCGCACGCGCTCGCGCGTCACGCCGATCGCTTCGCCGACCTCCTCCAGCGTGGCCACCTCACGGCCGTTCAGACCGAAGCGCCTCTCCACCACCTCGCGCTGCTTGTCCTGCAATTGCGACAGCCAGGACTCGATATGCCGCTGCATGTCGGCGTCCTGCAGCAGCACGCCGGGATCGATGTTGCGATCATCCGGAATGGTGTCCAGCAATGAGCGGTCGGAATCCGGTTCGCCCGACGCATCCATCGAGGCCACCCGCTCGTTGAAACCCAGCACGCGCTTGACGTTTTCGACCGGCTTCCCGATTTCCCGCGCCACATCCTCCGGGCCGGGCTCGCGTTCCATCTCCTGCGCCAGTTTGCGCTGCTCGCGCAGATAGGCGTTGATCTCCTTGACGACGTGGATGGGCAGCCGGATGGTGCGCGTCTGGTTCATGATCGCGCGTTCGATGGTCTGCCGGATCCACCAGGTGGCGTAGGTGGAGAAGCGGAAGCCGCGCTCCGGGTCGAATTTTTCCACGGCGCGGATGAGGCCCAGATTGCCCTCCTCGATGAGATCGAGCAGGGCCAGTCCGCGGTTCAGGTAACGCCGCGCGATCTTCACCACCAGCCGCAGATTGCTCACGATCATGCGCTGGCGGGCCTTGGCGTCGCCCTGCCGCGACTGGCGGGCGAAGCGCACCTCCTCCTCGGCGCTCAGCAGATCGGCAAAGCCGATTTCGGAGAGATAAATGCGGGTGGCGTCCAGGTCGCCGTCACTGATCTCGGCCGCCGCGAAGGTGAGGGGGGGCTCCGGATGCGCCTCCGGCTCCAGCGGCTCCACGGCCAGGGTTTCCTCCTCGCCGCCCGCAATTTCCCCCGCCCCGATGGCGGCCTCCATCGCCGCCAGTTCGTCGTCCTGATCGCGGATCTCCGCCGGAGACCCGGCATCGACCGCCGCCGGCGGCGCAGCCCCGGCTCCCCGCGGTGTTTTCGTCGCGGGGGGGGTGCGACCCTTGCGCTTCCGTCCCGGCACGGCTGGCCCGTCAGTTGGGTGGCAGATAGTCCAACGGCGGCACCGGTTTGCCGCCGCGGCGGATTTCGAAGTGCAACATCACCTGTTTGGCGCCGGTGTCACCCATCTCCGCGATTTGCTGGCCCACCGTCACTCGCGCCCCCTCGGTCACCAGAATTTTATCGTTGTGCGCATAGGCACTTAGAAACAAGTCATTATGCTTGATGATAATAAGCTTTCCATATCCAATCAGTCCACTGCCGCTGTAGACCACCTCGCCGGCGGCGGCGGCGTAGACCGGCTGCCGGGGCGTTCCGAGAATATTGATGCCATTCTGGCCGAGCGCGCCGTCGGAGGTGACGACCCTGCCGCGCGCCGGCCATTGCCAGCGGATGTTGCCGGCATCACGGGCCTCGCTGCGCGCACGCTCCTTTTCCTTTTCCGCGGCGCTTTTCACCGGCGCGGCGGGCGGCGGGGCATTGGCGGCGAGGGTTTTGGGCGACTGGGCGGGAGTTTCCGTGGCCGGCCTTTGCGCCGGCGGCGCCGCGGCCGCCGGACGCGGTGCGGGCTGCGCCGCCGCTGTTTCGTTCCCCCGCAATCGCAGCCGCTCCCCCGCATGAATGACATAGGGCGGCGGAATGTGATTCCACTCGGCGATGCGCTGGTAATCGAGCCCGTAGCGCCAGGCGATGGCGTAGAGCGTCTCGCCGGCGGCGACCACGTGCGTGACGGGCGCGGCGGCGCCGGCCTCCGGCGACTCCGTGCGCGACACCGGCGCCCGGGCCTTTGGCGACTCCGTGCCGGAGCCTTCCACCGGCGCCAGCGCGCCGCCGCCGCAACCCGCCAGCAGCGCGCACAACCCCGCCGCCAGCCAGCGGCGCCGCCGCAGCGTCATCCCACGCCCTCGAGCATGGGCACGAAGCTCACCCAGTCCAGCAGCGTTTCGCCGAAGCCCTGCGGCGTTTTGGTGATCAGCATCAATTGCTGGCTGCCGCTGGCGCCGACGGGAATGATGAGCCGCCCGCCCGGCGCCAGTTGCTCCTTCAAGGCCGGCGGCACGCCGAGCGGCGCCGCCGCGACCAGAATGGCATCGTACGGCGCGTGCAGCGGCCAGCCGGCGGCGCCGTCGCCGCGCCGCAGCCGCACGTTGCGGTAGCCGAGCCTGAGCAGGCGCTCGCGCAGCTTGTCGGTGAGATCGCCGATCCGCTCGATGGCGTACACCTGTTCGGCCACTTGCGCCAGGACGGCCGTCTGATAGCCGCAACCGGCGCCGATTTCGAGCACCTTGCGCAGCGGCCCGCCCTCGAGCAGCGCCTCGGTCATGCGTGCGACGATATAGGGCTGGGAGATGGTCTGGCCGTGGCCGATGGGCAGCGGGATGTTCTCGTAGGCGCGGCTGGCGAGCGCCTCGTCGATGAACAGGTGGCGCGGGGTGGTGCGGATGATGTCCAGCACGCGGGTGGAGCGGATGCCCATGTCGCGCAACTGCGCGACCAGGCGATCGCGGGCGCGCTGCGAGGTCATGCCGATGCCGCGCGCGTCCTTCATTTCTCCCCAAGCCCCGTCAACCAGCGGTTCACGGTATCGAGCGTGGCATGGCGTGTCAAATCCACCTGCAACGGCGAGACCGAGACGCGGCGACGGCGCACGGCGTGGAAATCGGTGCCGCTGCCTCCGTCAGCCTCCGGGCCGGGCGGGCCGACCCAGTAGACCGGGCGGCCGCGCGGATCGCTGCTCTTGGTCGCCGGCTCCGACTTGTGCCGGTAGCCCAGGCGCGTGGCCTCGAAGCCGGCGAGACTGGAAAGCGGCACGTCCGGTACGTTCACGTTGAGGATGGTGTCGGCCGGCAGCGGCTGCGCCAGCATGCGTTTCAACAGCAGGTCCACGCAGTGCGCCGCGGTGTCGTAATGCTCCGGGTTCTCGCCCGCCAGCGAGACGGCGACGGCGGGAAATCCGAGAAAGCGCCCCTCCATCGCCGCCGCCACCGTGCCCGAATACAACACGTCGTCGCCCAGATTGGGGCCGCCGTTGATGCCGGCGATCACCATGTCCGGTTGCCGCTCAAGCAGGCCGGTGATGGCCAGGTGCACGCAGTCGGTCGGCGTGCCGTTGACGTAATAGTAGCCGTTGTCGTCACGCTGCACGCGCAGCGGCCGGTCCAGCGTCAGCGAGTTGCTGGCGCCGCTGCGGTCGCGATCGGGCGCCACCACGGCCACGTCGCCGTGGGCGGAAAGCACGCGCACCAGATCGCGCAGGCCGCGCGCCTGATAGCCGTCGTCGTTGCTGACCAGAAAGAACATCCGCACTCCGCGTCACGCCGCATGAGGCGTGGACTGCATCAGGAACTCGATCAGCGCCTTCTGCGCATGTAGCCGGTTGCCGGCCTCCTCCCACACCACGCTGGCGGGGCTGTCCAGCACCCCGGCGCTGACCTCCTCGCCGCGATGCGCCGGCAGGCAGTGCATGAACAGGGCGTCGGGCCGGGCTCTCGCCATCAGCGCGGCGTTGACCTGGAAGGCGGCGAAGGCCTCCCGGCGCGCCTGCGCCTCCTGTTCCTGGCCCATGCTGGTCCAGACGTCGGTCACGACCAGATGCGCGCCGTCGGCGGCCTTGAGCGGATCGTGCAGCACCTCCACGCGCGGGCATTGTGCCAGCACGGCAGGGGCGGGATCGTATCCCCTGGGACAGGCGATGCGCAGCGCGAAGCCGTAGCGTTCCGCCGCCTGGATGTAGGAATGGCACATGTTGTTGCCGTCACCGACGAAGACCACGGTTTTGCCGCGGATCGGGCCGCGGTGCTCGTGATAGGTCTGCATGTCGGCCAGCAGCTGGCAGGGATGGTGCAAATCGGTCAGGCCATTGATCACGGGCACGCCCGAGTGCTGCGCGAATTTCTCGAGCTTGTCGTGCGCGAAGGTGCGCACCATGATCAAATCGACCATGCGTGACAGCACGCGCGCGGTGTCCTCCACCGGTTCGCCGCGGCCCAGCTGCGTGTCGCGCGGCGACAGGAAGATCGCGTGGCCGCCGAACTCCGCCATCGCCGCCTCGAAGGAGATGCGCGTGCGCGTGGAGGATTTCTCGAACACCATGCCCAGGACGCGGTTCTTCATCGGCTCGTAAACCGCGCCCGCGCGCCGCGCGGCCTTGAGCGCGATGCCGCGCTCGAGGATTTGCTGCAGTTCGCCGGCGCCGCAATCGAACAGGGTGAGAAAATGCCTGACCGCGCCCATCAAGCCGCCTCCACGCGCGTCCTGGCGTATTCGTGCAGCACCGCGGTGAGCGCATCCAGCAGCAGCTTCACCTCGGTCTCGCCGTAGATGAGCGGCGGCAGCAGCCGCACCACCGAATCCGCCGTCACGTTGATGAGCAGCCCGGCGTCGAGGCCCTGCTTCACCAGCTCGTTGCAGGGCCGATCCAGTTGCACGCCGATCATCATGCCCCGCCCGCGCACCTCGCGGACGCAGGACAGGTCCGCCAGCCGGCGCCGCAGGCCGTCAAGAATCCGCGTCCCCGTCCGCGCCGCCTGCTCCGCGAGCCGATCGCGCTCCATGATCCCCACCACGGTGAGGGCGGCGCGGCAGGCCAGCGGATTGCCGCCGAAGGTGGAGCCGTGCTTGCCGGGCTTCATCAGCTCCGCCGCCGGCCCGGAGGCCAGACAGCAGCCGATGGGCACGCCGTTGCCGAGTGACTTGGCGAGCGCCATCGCGTCCGGCGTCACGCCCTCGTGCTGGCAGGCGAACCAGCGGCCGGTGCGGCACATGCCGGTCTGCACCTCGTCGAGCAGCAGCAACCAGCCCTGCGCATGGCACAGCGCCCGCACGTCCTGCAAATACCCCACCGGCGGGATGTTGACGCCGCCCTCGCCCTGGATGGGCTCCACCAGCACGGCCGCCACGTCACGGCGAGCAGCCAGCGACCGCAGCGCCGCGATGTCGCCGTAAGGCACGCGGATGAAGCCCTGCACCAGCGGCTCAAATCCGGCCTGCACCTTGCCATTGCCGGTCGCGCTCAAGGTCGCCATCGTGCGGCCGTGGAAGCTGTTTTCCATGACGATGATGGCTGGCGCGTCGATGCCGCGGTCGTGGCCGTGCAGGCGGGCGAGCTTGATCAGCGCCTCGTTGGCCTCGGCGCCGGAGTTGCAGAAAAAGGCGTTGTCCATGCCGGAGAGCGCCGTCAGCCGCGCGCCCAGCTGCTCCTGCAATGGAATGCGATAGACGTTGGAGGTGTGCAGCAGCGTGCGCGCCTGCTCGGCGAGCGCCCCGGCGAGCTCGGGATGCGCGTGGCCTAGGCCGCACACGGCGATGCCGCTGATCGCGTCCAGGTAGCGCCGCCCGGCCTCGTCCCACAAATAGGCGCCCTCACCGCGCACAAAGGCAACCGGCTGTCGAGCATATGTCGCCATCAGGGGTTTCTCCATGTCACGCATCCGCAAGGTTCAAATGTCCCTAAAAAGGCAAGGCCCGGCTGCGCATGAGCCGGGCCTTTTCAACTGTCAAAATCTATAGATTCCCGCAGCACATGGAAGTGCCGCCGTTTTCAGCGGCCTGTGGCAGCTGAAAACGAAGGAAAGTGAAAACCGCGCTTTTCACTTTCCGTGCTCTGAAAAGTCCAGGATGGACTTATTCAGAGCCAGACTAAAACAAAAGTCCGTGATGCGCCGCTCCCATGAACAGCAGCATGGGAATGGACAGCAGCATGTTGGTGCGCGAAGCCAATGCCGCCACGCGCCTGGCGCGGGCCTTCTGCTCGTCCGTGGCGGGCATCATGCCCAGCACTTTCTTCTGGTTCGGCCAGATGAGCACCCACACATTAAACAACATGATGGTGCCGAGCCAGGCGCCGATCCCCAGCGGCAGGAAATAAGCGTGGGAGGAGGCGTCCTCGGGCCGCAGACCGAGCGTGAAAACACCGACAAAACTGTTGCCGAGATAGGCCGCGCCCGCAAGCCAGGTCACCACGGCCGACCAGCGGAACCACAGCAGGGCGCGGGGGGCGACATATTTGCTGATTCCCGCGCCGCCCGGACCACCCTTGTCCGCCGCGGCCGCGGCCAGCGCCGGCGTCTGCACCAGATTGAAGTAGTACAGCAGGCCGATCCAGGTGATGCCGGCGAGGAAGTGTATCCAGCGCGACAGGGTGTGGCTGAGGACGTCCGTCTCTCCACCCGTGCCCCTGATCAAATAGGTCAGTGCCAAGGCCAGTATCACACCCAATGTGATCGTCTTGCATATCGAATCCAATGGATTTTTCATGCGCATCCCCCCTCTAATCAGTTACACTGCCAAATCAGACGGAAAACCCAACCAAATTCGTCAGATTCTCCGGCATTTCGCGGCAGTTTTGCAAGCAGCGCCGCGTGACAGGTCGAGGAGACGGTATTAGACTTGCGCGCCATTCTGATTTCAGAGGCAATTCTATGGATATTACGGACCGCATCAAACAGACGATCAAGGACAATCCCATCGTCATCTTCATGAAGGGCACGCCGCAATTTCCGCAGTGCGGCTTCTCCATGCGGGCTTCGCAGGCGCTGACGGCCTGCGGTGTTCAATACGCCCATGTCGACGTCCTGGCCGAGCCGGAGGTGCGTCAGGCCCTGCCGCAGATCTCGCAATGGCCGACCTTTCCCCAGGTGTTCATCAACGGCGAGCTGGTCGGCGGCTGTGACATCGTGGTTGACCTGTTCAACAAGGGCGAACTGCAAAAGCTGACCCGGGCCGCCGTCAGGCAACACTGATCGCGTCACCCTTCACGCGATCGGCCGAAAACGATTTCCGAGATCCTGCAACCGCGGGTTGACGTCCGGTAATGCCAGATCAGGCTCATTCCAAGGCGGCGATTGTCACCGGCAGTTCGCGCGGAATAGGCAAGGCAATCGCGATCCACCTGGCGGCGGCGGGATTTTCCGTCGTAGTCAACCATGCCCGGAGCGACGGCGAGGCGGCGCGGGTCGTGGCCGGCATCGGGAAGGCCGGCGGCAGGGCCATCGCCGTGCAGGCCGACGTCGCCAGCCTGGCGGAGGCGACGCGGATTTTCGAACGGGCCGAAGAGGCGTTCGGCGGCGTGGATGTACTCGTGAACAACGCGGGCATGATGGACATCAAGCCGCTGGCCGAACTGGAGGAGGCCACTTTCGATCGCCTGATGGGCGTGAACGTCAAAGGCACGTTCAACATGCTCCATCTCGCCGCCCGGCGGCTGCGCGACGGCGGGAGAATCATCAATCTCTCCTCAAGCGCATTGATCACGTCATTGCCCGGTTATGGCGCCTATAACGCATCGAAGGCGGCCGTTGACGCGGTGACGCGCGTCCTCGCCAAGGAACTCGGGCCGCGGCGCATCACGGTGAACGCCGTCGCGCCGGGCCCCGTCGCCACCGAACTGTTCTTTCAGGGCAAAACGCCGGAGCTGGTCGAACGCCTGACCAGGCTCATCCCCCTCGGACGGCTGGGCGAAGTCGAGGACATTGCGCCCATCGTGACTTTTCTCGCCAGTCCCGAGTCCGGCTGGATTAACGGCCAGGTGATCCGCGCCAACGGCGGCA
The DNA here is from genome assembly GCA_021324815.1 of Gammaproteobacteria bacterium. Classification (GTDB taxonomy): domain Bacteria; phylum Pseudomonadota; class Gammaproteobacteria; order JAJPIJ01; family JAJPIJ01; genus JAJPIJ01. The sequence goes on along the minus strand of JAJPIJ010000018.1, from coordinate 139 downwards.
TGGGCTAGCATGGATCGGTCAATCGAGCTGGCGGTGAGAATCCCGCCCCGACGCCATGAGCATTATCATGGCGTCCCCAACGGGATTCGACAAAATTGCCGGGAGCAATTTTGCGCGCCAGCCGGGCATGGACGCCCGG
>JAJPIJ010000050.1 GCA_021324815.1 Gammaproteobacteria bacterium | reverse complement strand
TCGCGATAGACTTCACTCATCGCTTAACTACGTGTCGCCCGCGACGTATGAGAAACTGCAGGCATGAAAACCCGGTGTCAACAAAATCGGGGGAAGATTCCGCCCATGTCGTCGCGAAGCGCTGCCATGGGTTCCCTCGCTTCGCTCGGCGCCCTGCTTCAGTGCGGCAATCATCGCGGGCGTGAATTCGAAGCGCAGGAAGTGCACCGAGGAGGTCTTCTCCTCGTCACTTGCGGCTTTTGGGTTGCGTTTTTAGGCCACTTGATGTGACGTACGTTTTCACGTACGCTGCCTTCCATGAGCACACTTACCGTCAGCAAGGCCCGCGCGGGTCTATACCGCCTGATTGACGAGGCGGCAAAAAGCCATCGCCCGATCCGCATCACGGGGAAGCGGAACAGCGCCGTACTTCTATCTGAATCGGACTGGGACGCGGTTCAGGAGACCCTCTACCTTCTGAGTATTCCCGGCATGAGGAAGTCCATTCGCAAGGGGCTAGCCACGCCTGTCAAGAAGTGCGGCAAGGAACTTGATTGGTGAGGTGGACGCTCGTCTACACCAGGCAGGCCGGGAAAGACGCAAAGAAAATCGCATCAGCGGGGCTTAAAGAAAAGGCCCAACGGCTGTTGAACATCGTCGAAAAGAATCCCTATCAGAATCCGCCTCCCTACGAGAAACTGGTTGGAGATCTGGAGGGGGCGTATTCACGCCGCATCAATATCCAGCATCGCCTCGTCTATCAAGTCCTCGAGAAACAGCGTGTAATCAAAATCATCCGCATGTGGACGCATTACGAGTAGAAATGCCGCGTGCCGACAACGAGTTTACAAGCTATGCGGGGCCAAACCCGAGTGTCAGGTGAAATCGCGGATAAGCGAGATGCGGACATTATCGGGGGCTTGAGTGGATAATGTCGCCTGCGGGTGATCGCAGCCGAAACTGAGTGACGCGCCTTTCTTTAGCCCGGCGATCATCGCGGGCGTGAATTCAAAGCGCAGGAAATGCACGGAGGAGGTCTTCTCCTCGCCGCGCGTGCGGTCCATGTCCTCATCAGCGATGGTCCAGACCTTCTCGTGGCCTTCCACCTTCGCCCATACCTTGTGCTCAATGCCGATGAGCCGGGCCAGCGCCTGCCTGCGCTCGTTTTCATCCTCGTATTCGATCATGAAGGTGGCCTTGAGGTTGCTGCCATCCGGAATTAGTGGATTGTAGGCATCCAGTTCCGCCTGAATCTCGGCGGCCTCGAAGATGCGCTCGATGCGCAGCATCTCCTGAACTTGATACTGAATGGTCAGTCGATCCTCGAAATACAGCCTGATGTGATCGCTCAGCGCCAATTGCCGGTTCTTCTTGTGTTCGATGACCCGCTGGCGGAACGCGACGCGTCGCGTGCTGTATTCCTCCAGCGACCACAAATCCGCGCGGGTAAGTTTATTCATGTGATGTAAAACCTAAGATTTCTCGTTGCACTCGAAATGACAATCTCAGACCACCTTAAATGCCGTAGGCCTGCCGAAGCAATGCGAAAGGAGTCTCGACGGATTTGCCGTCGTCGAGGCCGCTTTCGATCTGCACGCCGGCCATGTGGCAGTCGCTGAAATAATGATCGCACTCCGATTGCCGCACCTTGCTCACGACGGGTTTGCAGATTTTCACGGCAAACTCGTGGCACTCGCTCTTGACCGCATAAGTGCCGTCGTGGCCGGAGCAGCGCTCCACCACTTCGATCTCCGTGCCGGGCACAAGCTTCAGCACATCGCGGGTCTTGAGGCCGATGTTCTGCACGCGCTGATGGCAGGGCACGTGATAAACCAACTTGCCCAATGACTTTTTGAAGTCGGTCTTGAATCTCCCCGCCTTGTGGCGCAAGAAGAGGTATTCAAACGGATCAAACATCGCTTCACTGACCTTGCGCACCATGGGTTCGTCGGGAAACAACAGCGGCAGTTCTTTCCTGAACATGAGCACGCAGGACGGCACCGGCGCGACGATGTCGCAGCCCTGATCCACCATCTGCGCCAGCATCGGGATGTTGGCGTTTTTGAGCCGCTCCACGGTGTCGAGATCACCCAGCTCCAGCTTGGGCATGCCACAGCATTTCTCCCGCGGCACGAGGTCAACGACGATGCCGTTGTGCCTGAATACGGCCGCCATGTCCTCGACCATGGATGGCAGATTGCGATTGCCGTAGCAGGTGACGAATACCGCGACCTTGCCGCGCGTTTGGCCCGCCGGTTCGGCCCGGGCGGCGGCTGCTTTGCGCCAGCGCTTGCGCGCGCTTCTGCCGTGAAACTTCGGCAGCGGCGCGTCGGGATGGATGTGCAGCGTTTTGTCGAGCAGCCGGCGCAGCGGCTTCATCCTGTTGGCGGCATTGACCACCTCCGCCACCACGGGAATGCCGGCGAGATTTCCCACCAGATCCGTCGAAGTCAGCAGCCGATCGCGGAAACGACTCTCGCCTTTTTTGAAGCGCTGCGCCTTGGCGCGCAGCATCAAGTGCGGGAAGTCCACGTTCCACTCGTGCGGCGGCACGTAGGGGCATTTGGTCATGTAGCAGAGGTCGCAGAGATAACAGTGATCCACGACCTTGCCGTAATCCGATTTGGCGACGCCGTCGATTTCCATGGTGGAGGAGTTGTCCACCAGATCGAACAGCGTGGGGAAGGCATTGCACAGGCTGACGCAGCGGCGGCAGCCGTGGCAGATGTCGAACACGCGTTCGAGTTCCTTGTAGAGCGCGGGTTCGTTGTTGAACTCCGGCGTTTTCCACGGCACCGGATGGCGGATGGGCGCCGAGAGGCTACCTTCGCGAGTGCCCTCACCGGCCATGCCGGATCCCCTTTCTGCGCGTCTTCATAAACTATGGGGCCGGGATTAACCCGGCCCCATTTTTCATCAACGCCGGCGGTGGCTCAGCCGATGCTGTCCAGCGCCTTCTGGAAGCGGTTGGCGTGCGAGCGCTCGGCCTTGGCCAGCGTCTCGAACCAGTCCGCAATTTCGGCAAACCCTTCCGCGCGCGCCGTCTTGGCCATGCCCGGATACATGTCGGTGTATTCGTGCGTTTCGCCGGCGATCGCGGCTTTGAGGTTGTTGGATGTCGAGCCAATCGGCAGGCCGGTGGCGGGGTCGCCCACTTCTTCCAGGTATTCCAGATGGCCGTGCGCGTGGCCGGTCTCGCCTTCCGCGGTGGAGCGGAACACGGCGGAAACGTCGTTGTAACCCTCGACATCCGCCTTTTGCGCGAAATACAGATAGCGGCGGTTGGCCTGGGATTCGCCCGCGAACGCGTATTTCAGGTTTTCCTCGGTTTTGCTGCCTTTCAATTTTGCCATGGTGCCTCCTTGTAGGATTATTTGGTCAGGTTGGTCGCCCGAAACGATATTAGACTGTGTCTAATCTGGAAACCAGTCTAGTGCGCGACTCAGGCAGTGTCAATAAATCAAGAACAAAAATTGACCCTGCCGGCCGGCTGGGCTAACGTTTGCTCCCACTTTTATTTCCCCGCCCATGCCCATGAATAAAAAGCGCGAAAACATCGACTTTGAAAAATCGCTCAAGGAGCTGGAGGAGGTCGTGGCGCGGCTCGAGGCCGGGGAATCCTCGCTGGAGCAGTCGCTCAAGGATTTCGAGCGCGGCATCGCCCTGACCCGGGCCTGCCAGAAGGCACTGGCGGAGGCCGAGCAAAAGGTCAAAATCCTCACCCAGAAAAACGGCCAGGAGGAATTGCAGCCCTTCGAGCCGGAAGCCGAGTAGCAATGACCGATCTCCAGGAGGCCATGCGGATCTTCCAGGCCCGCAGCGAGGCGGCGTTGGAATCCTGGCTGCCGGCCGCGGACACCCCGCCCCGGCGGTTGCACGAGGCGATGCGCTATTCCGTCCTCGGCGGCGGCAAGCGCGTGCGCCCGCTGCTGGTGTATCTCACCGGCACGGCGTTGGGCGTCGCACCGGAAGTTCTCGATGCGCCCGCCGCCGCGGTCGAACTGATTCACGCCTATTCGCTGGTGCATGACGACCTGCCGGCCATGGACAACGATGATCTGCGCCGCGGGCGTCCCACCTGCCACAAGGTCTATGGCGACGCCATGGCCATACTCGCCGGCGACGCCTTGCAGACGCTGGCCTTTCACGTGCTGGCGCACGGCGGCCATCCCTCACTCAATGCCGCGCAGCGGCTGACCATGCTCGAAACACTGGCGGACGCCAGCGGCTCGCTCGGCATGTGCGGCGGCCAGGCCCTGGACCTCGACGCGGTCGGCCGCCAGTTGAATTTGAACGAACTGGAGAACATGCACCTGCACAAGACCGGCGCGCTCATCCGCGCCAGCGTGCGCCTCGGCGCGCTGTGCCGCGCGAACATCGGCATGGAACAACTCAAGCATCTGGACGGCTACGCCCGCGCCATCGGACTGGCGTTCCAGGTCCAGGATGACATACTCGACGTGGAAGGGGCGACCGAGACCATCGGCAAGCCCCAGGGCTCTGACTCCGCCCGCAACAAGCCCACCTATCCCAATCTGCTCGGCCTTGCGGGCGCGAAGCAGACCGCCGGGCAGTTCCATCAACAGGCCGTGCAGGCGCTGGCAGCGCTGGGCGAAAACGGCGGATTGTTGCGGGAACTGGCGGATTACATCGTGCAGCGTGAAAAATAGGCCATGCAAACGACCGCTGGCCTTATCGAACCAAACTGCCTAAAATCGGGACTAATTCATTCGGCGCTGACATCGGCCCGGAGCCCGCAGCGCCACCCCGATCCCCAAGGAGCCGCTTCATGAACAAGCCGACCGTCGTCTACAAGGAACTGCCCGACACGCAGGCGAGCGCGGACAACCGCCACCTTCCCATCGATCGCGTCGGCATCAAGGACATCCGTCACCCCGTGGTGGTCAGGGACCGCGCCGGGCGCGAGCAGCACACCGTCGCCCGTTTCAACATGTACGTCGGCCTGTGCGAGAAATTCAAGGGCACGCACATGTCGCGCTTCGTGGAAATCCTGAACAAGCACGAATACGAGATTTCCGTGGAATCGTTCATGCGCATGGTGAAGGAGACCGCCGAGGTGCTGGAGGCCCGCAAGGGCCACGTGGAAATGACCTTCCCCTACTTCATCACCAAGTCCGCCCCGGTCTCCGGCGTCAGGAGCCTGCTGGACTACGAAGTCACTTTCTTCGGCGAAATCAGCGACGGCGTCATGAGCACGGGCGTGAAGGTGGTCGTGCCGGTGACCTCGCTGTGCCCGTGCTCCAAGAGCATCTCCGACTACGGCGCGCACAACCAGCGTTCGCACGTGACCGTCAACGTGCGCCTCAATGATTTCGTTTGGATCGAGGAATTGATCGACATGGTCGAGAAGGCCGCCTCCTGCGAGCTGTACGGCCTGCTCAAGCGGCCGGATGAGAAGTACGTCACCGAACGGGCTTACGACAATCCCAAATTCGTGGAGGACATGGTCCGCGACATCGCCATGCAACTGAACGCCGACGACCGCATCGCCGCCTACACCGTGGAGTCGGAGAACTTCGAGTCCATCCACAACCATTCCGCCTACGCCATGATCGCGCGCGACAAGGACGCCGGCAGACAACATCTCCACGCCGGCTAGGCCGGCCCTGCCCGCTCCTCACGCTTGGCCTCCTCCCACAGGGCGTCCATTTCGGACAGACTGGCGTCCATGAGGGCCCTGCCCCGCTCGCGCAGTTTTTCCTCGACGTAGCGGAACCGGCGCTCAAAGCGGCGGTTGGCGCCGCGCAATGCCTGCTCCGGCTCCACGCCCGCGTGTCGCGCCAGGTTGATGCAGGCGAACAGCAGATCGCCGATTTCATCGGCCATGCGCCCGGGCGCATCGTTCAGCGCCTGCTCCACTTCGCCCAATTCCTCCCGGATCTTCGCCAGCACGGGCGCGGATTCGGCCCAGTCGAAACCGACGCGCGCGGCGCGCTTCTGCAGCTTCACGGCGCGGCTCATGGCGGGAAGGGTCGCGGCGATGCCGTCAAGGACGCCGGCATGCTCCGCCGTCCGGCGGCGCTCATGCTCCTTGTGCCGTTCCCATTGCAGGGACAATTCCGCGGCCGTGCCCGCCGGCGCCCCCGCGAACACGTGCGGATGACGCGCCGTCAGCTTGCCGGCGATGCTCCGCGCCACGTCTTCAAAGTCAAACCAGCCACGCTCGGCCGCCAGTTGCGCGTAAAACACCACCTGGAACAGGAGGTCCCCCAGTTCGCCGCACAGGGCGTCAAACCTTTCCTGCTCAACGACATCGGCCACCTCGTAGGCCTCCTCCAGGGTATGCGGCACGATGCTCTTGAAGTCCTGCGCCCGGTCCCAGGGGCAGCCCCGCTCCGGGTCGCGCAGGCGCGCCATGATGTCCAGCAATCGCATCATCGCTTCCATTTTTCCTCCGTCTGTCCCGGATGTAAGACTTGATTTTAGCGTGTTAATCGCATACAAAATGAACGTCGACCGCATTGTTACGGTCAAAAGCAGTGAAAAAACGCGAGAAACCATGTCTTCGCCATTGATATTGCGGCTGGATGTTTCCGGCGTGCCCATCACCTGGATGCCGTGGCAGGACGCCGTGTGCCTCTACAGCCGGGACATGATCGCATGGTCCGCCGGCGAGAGTGTCTTCACCTACCGCGGCGGCATCTCGCGCATCACGGGCAGGCGCTCCACGGTCTCGATCAATTCCATCATCGCCATCAAGCGCTCGGACACCACGCATTACGTTCGTCGCGGCATACCGCCGCTCAGCAACAAGGAATTGTTTCTGCGCGACGGGCACCTGTGCATGTACTGCGGCGATGAATTCCCAGAAGGCCAGCTGACCCGCGACCACGTGATTCCCCTGTCGCGCGGCGGGAGGGATTGCTGGTCGAACGTGGTCGCCGCTTGCAAGGGTTGCAACGCCCGCAAGGGCAACCGCCTGCCGGAGGAGGCCAAAACCACGCTGCTCGCAGTGCCTTACGTGCCCAACTGGGCGGAGTTCCTGGCGCTCAGCAATCGCCGCATCCTTGCCGACCAGATGGAGTTTCTCAAAGCGCAGTTCAAACAGAAGCACCGGCTGTTGAGTTTCCAGTAAATGGATCCCAGGCCTGCCTTGTGGCGGGCTGCTTGAGACTCCACCGAGTCATTCCTCATGAGCCGCGCTTTCGTCAAGGAACCGGACGGCGATGCCGCCGGGGATGTGCCACCGGAGCGTGCGCCCAGCCCGCACCCCAATTACATGACGCCCGGCGGCGCCCAGCGGCTGGCGGAGAAAGTCCAGGACTTGCGTGCCCGCCGGGATGAGCTGGCCAAGAACAAGGACGCCGATCTGAAGTCGACGGATGAATTAAAGCAGATCGAACGCGAATTGCGCTATCTCGATCAGGTCCTGCAACGCGCCATCGTCATCGACTCGCATCAGCAGGCGCACGCCGACGTGCGCTTCGGCGCGGCGGTCACCGTGGTCGATGAGCAAAGTCAAACCCACACCTTCACCATTGTCGGGGAGGAGGAGACCTGCGCGCCCAAGGGATACATCAGCTGGGTGTCGCCGCTGGCCAAGTCGCTGCTCGGACGCCGGGTGGGCGATGTCGTGCTGTGGGAGCGACCCGCGGGCAATGTCCAACTCGAAATCACCGCCATTCACTATCCCGATCTCTCGCAACCTCCCTCGCATGAATGATGTTTCCCGCCTCCAGGGCGGCCGCCGGATGCGGGCGGTGCAGGCGCCCATCGTCGCCGTCGTCGGCGACATGATCGGGCGCGCGGCGAACGTCATCTCGCTGGCCCAGGGCGTCGTGTACTACGAACCTCCCGACGCGGTCCTGCGCGCGGCGCGGGAATTCCTGGACGCGGGCGGGCGGCACCAATACGGGCCGGTGCAGGGCGAGGAGGGATTGATCGAGGCCATCCGCGGGAAGCTGCGGCGCGAAAACGGCATCAACGCCACGCCGGATTCCGATCGACGCGTGGTCGTCACCGCCGGCGCCAACATGGGATTCATCAACGCGCTTTTCGCAGTGACCGATCCGGGCGACGAGATCATCCTGCCGCTGCCCTACTACTTCAATCATGAAATGGCTGTGCGCATGCTGGACTGCGTGCCGATCCCGGTCGCCACCGATGAAAATTACCACCCCCTTCCCGACACGTTGCGGGCCGCCATCAGTCCGCGCACGCGCGCCATCGTCACTGTCTCCCCCAACAATCCCACCGGCGCAGTGTATCCGCGGCACGTGCTTGAGGCGGTGAACCGCCTGTGCCGGGAACACGGGTTGTACCACATCAGCGACGAGGCCTACGAGCATTTCACTTATGACGGAGCGCGGCATTTCTCCCCGGGATCGATCCCGGGCTCCTCGCCCCACACCATTTCGCTGTACTCGTTGTCGAAAAGCTACGGCCTTGCCGGCTGGCGCATCGGCTACATGGTGATCCCCGAACACCTTTACGATTCCGTCTTGAAGGCGCAGGATGCCAATCTCATCTGCGCCACCCGCATCGCCCAGCGCGCCGCGACGGCGGCATTGGAGACGCCGCCGTCGTTTCGCGCGCGGCATCTCGCCACGCTGTCCGAGGTGCGCACCGCCGTCCTGCGGGAGCTGGCGGCGTTGTCGCCGCGATGCCAGGTGTCGGCCTCGCCCGGGGCATTTTACATTTTCCTGCGCCTGGAAACGGACCTGCCGCCCATGACGCTGGTGGAAAAATTGATTCAAGACCACAAGGTGGCGGTGTTGCCGGGGCATGCCTTCGGCTTGAATGGGGGATGCCATTTGCGCGTGTCCTACGGCGCGCTGCGGCCGGAGACCGCCATTGCCGGCATCCGCCGGTTGGTGCACGGCATGCGCGCACTGATTTAGAATCGCCGGCGAACTTCTCCGCCGCCGACGGCTCTGAGATTCTGCACAAGGCTTTCAAGGGAGGAATTGCGGTGACGATCACAACGATGAAGGTGGTATTGCTCGCGCTGATGCTCACTGTTTTCGAAACAGCGGCGGCGGCGGATTCCGAGGAGGCCTACGCCGTATGGGGCGACGGCAACCTTTCTTGCCACAAATACAACAAGGCGCGCGCCGCCTCCGGGCCGGAACTGGAAAAGATAAAATCCTATGTCACGGGTTATTTGACCGCCTACAACGCCTTCACCCCGGACACCTATGACATTGCCGGCGGGACCAAGATCGACGAGATCATCGGCAGCCTGGACGATTATTGCGATACCAAGCAGGTTGAAAGCCTCGAGAGCGCGCTGCACCACTACGTGCAGGGGCACGTTGAAAAACGCGCCCGCACCAGTCCGCGCCAGAGACCGCGCTGGCCGTGAGCCGGGAAACGTGGACGCCGGCATCCTGAAGGCGCACCTGCTGGCCTGCCTGGATCCGCTGGGGTCGGACCCTGGCCGATGCAATGGCGAGACACGGGAGGCGGACATCCCCGCCGCCGTCCTGATCCCGATCCTCATGGCCGAGGAGCCCGGGGTTTTATTCACCCGGCGCGCGAACCATTTGATGCGGCATGGCGGACAGATCAGCTTTCCTGGCGGACAGATCGAAGCGCACGACAACGGCCCGGTGGCCGCGGCCCTGCGCGAGGCGCGCGAGGAAATCGGACTCGATCCCGATCGAGTATCGCCGGTGGGCCGGCTGAGCACGCGCAGCGTCACCAGCGGCTACGCGGTGACGCCCATCGTCGGCCTCCTGCCCGGCGACGCCGCGTTCGCCCCCAATTCGAGCGAAGTGGCGGAGATTTTTCCAGTGCCGCTGGCCTATCTCTTGGATTCGAATCATTATCAAGTCCAGCCCGCCGCCGGCTGCCACGGACGATCCCGACCCACGCTCGCCCTGCAGTACCTGCATCATCGGATCTGGGGCGCGACCGCGGCCATGCTGTCGGAATTGCGCACGCGCTGGCATCGTGCCAACCCGCCCGTAACCCTGTATGCCGGCTAAAAAAATCATTGCGAATTTCAATAAAATGGGTCATCATGTATTTCAAGGTCGGACCGACCTTAAGGGCCCTTAAACTACGGAAATTAGGAGACGACTCATGAAGAAAGTGGTGAAAATCTCTGCTCTGGCTTTCATCATGGCGATGGCTTCCGGCTGCGCGAACATCACGAGGGAAGAGTTCGATGCCGTCAAGAACACCGCCAACAGCGCGCTGAGCGAGGCCCGCGCAGCCAAGTCGGCGGCTGACGCCGCCGCCTCCGCCGCGAGTGCCGCCCAGCTTGCCGCTGATTCAGCCAAGGCGGCGGCCAATGCGGCGCAAGCCTGCTGCGACGCCAACACGGCGCGTGATGAGGAGATGTTCAAGAAGAAGATGCACAAGTAAACGGCCGTTCCGGCCCTGCTTGTTCACAGTACGATCCCCGGCCGCCGCAGGGCGCCGGGGATTTTTTATTTCATGGCGGCGGGATTACCAGACGGCGCCGGTTTGCACGGCCGGAGTGGACGGCGGCGTTTCCGGCCTGCCGGCATTGCGCGATGAAGATGAATCGGGCCCGCCGGCGATCAACCTGCCGACCACCACCGGTATGCCGTTGCGGGTGTCGACGGTGCTGCGCACCTGCATCCAGTTGATCTCCACCCGCTGTGTGCGCGCCAGGGCGGTCAGGGTGTCCACCGCCTGGGCATATTGATCGGCGCGTGCGGCTGGATCCTCCTCCAGCCGCGGATGCGCCTCCAGGTAGAGGCTGCCATCCAGCCATCCCGCCTTGTAGGGCTGATTGACGATCCGCACCGGCGTGCCCCTGTCGACCTGCGCGAAGAGGCTGGCGATGTCCTTCGGATACAGGCGTATGCAGCCGTGCGTCACGCGCATGCCGATGCCCTCCTCCTTGTCCTCATCGGTGCCGTGGATGTAGTAGCCCGGGATCCCGAGCTTGAGCGCGAATTGCCCCATGGGGTTGTCGGGGCCGGGCTTGACCACCGTCGGAAGCACCTCGTCATACTCGCGCAGATGCTCCTCGCGTATGGACTTGGGCGGCACCCACGCCGGGTCCTTGATTTTGGCGACGACCCTGGTCACGCCGTAGGGCGTGGTCCAGTTTTCACGGCCGATGCTGATGGGATGGGTGATCACCACCCGCGGCTCGTTCTTTTTCGCCTTGGGATAAAAGTACAGCCGCATCTCGGCGACGTTGATGACGATGCCTTCATGCGGCGTGTCCGGCAGCACGTACTGGCTGGGGATCAGGAATTCCGTGCCATCCTTGATCATCGCAAAGGGGTTGACCTTCGGGTTGGCCATGCGCATCTCGTCGTAGCCCTGATCGTAGAGCATGTACAGATCGAGAACCGAATCGCTGCTGGACAGGGTGGTCAGATTGACGCTGCCGACGACGTTGTCGCCGTTGCGCGGCAGCCGGAAGGTCTCGGCGTGCGCGGCGGCGGCCAGCACCACGCCCAGCAGCGCGCCGGCGGCGCCTCTTCCAATATATGCAAATTCCGGCAAGCGGATGCCCCTGCATTGACGTCCTGTGGTCATTTGACTCATGAATTTCAAAATTGATTCACCGTCATTGCCGCAATCCCCGCGGGCGGGCGGCGCCCGGACCGGCCAGACGTCACCTCAGTAGGCCTGTCCGGCAGCCGGCGGCGCAGCCGTGCCCGCGCCCTCCAGCCTGCGCAGTTCCGCAAGCAGGCCGTCGAGGCGCCTCAACGCATCCACGGAGATTTCACCGCCGCGCAAGGCGGCCAGCGAGGCGGCGTCCTTGATGTCATCGATCTGGCGCCGCAATTCCCTTATGCGATCCTGACGCTCCGCTTGCGCTTTTTGTTCCGCCAGCCTGGCCCTGGTCTCCTCCTCCGCCGCGGCACGCGCCTCCTTCTCCAGCACGGCGCGGCTGGCGTCGCGCCGCGCCGATTGCCGGCGGCTCTCGCTTTCGTTCAACGCCGCGACCACCCCTGGATCGGCCACCGCGGGAGAAAGTGAACTGCAATGCGGCGAGATGGTCTGACCCCGGAGACAACGGGGAGGGACGTTGCTGATCTGTCTGACGCCATGGACATCACGCCAGACGTAAAATTCGGCCCGCGCATTCATCGCGGCCGACAGCATCATCGCACCCAATACGTATAATGAGCACCGCATGAGTTCAAGCCTAGCATAGCCGCCCACCGACGTTAACCACCGCGCATGATGCCATCGTCCTCCGCCTCGCGCCGGCCCGGTCCGGCAATCCTCCTGTTGGCCGGCATTTTCATGGCGATGCGTTGCGCCGCGGAACCCATCGGCGCGCCCGTGGAATTCTCGCAGAAAATCAAAACCGGCGGCCGTTTCATGCAGGTGCGCCTGCTCGGCATGCTGCGCCTGTCCAACACGCCGGTGGACGGCCTTCCCGCCAATGAATTGTCCGGGCTGGCGTGGGACAGGGACGAACAATTGCTGTATGCCGTCTCCGACAAGGGCCATCTGGTGCATCTGCGGCCGCAGTTCAAGGACGGCATCCTCACCGGCGTGGAGTACCTCCACGCCTATCCGTTGCTCGACGACAAGGGCCTCAGGCTCAAGCGAGGCCTGGCCGACGCCGAGGACCTCGCCATCCGCAACGCCGAAAACGGCCGGCACGGCGACAGCGAGCTGGTGATTTCATTCGAGGGCGTGCCGCGGGTTGAACGCTACCGTCCCGACGGCACCTGGCTCGGCGAGGAGCCGCTGCCCGAGCTGTTGCGCGACAAACGAAATTACGAGGGCAGGAATGCGGAACTGGAGGCGGTGGCGCTCCATCCCGTGTACGGCCTGTTGACCGCTCCGCAGAAGCCGTTGAAAACCGATTCGCCCGGCCTGATGAGCCTGTACGCGCAATCCGGCCTGCAATGGCAGTTTGCCCCCATCGATGCCGGCGACAGCGACATCGTCGGCATGGCCGTCACGCCGAAAAACGAGGTGCTCATCCTGGAGCGCCGCTACAGGAATTTCTTCATGCCCATCATCTTCGCCGTGCGCCGCGTGCGGCTGGAGGAACAGCCGGAGGGTGGATTGCTGACGGTGGAGGACATCGCCCGCTTCACCAACACCGACGGCTTCCAGATCGACAACTTCGAGGGGCTCGCGCATCAGGAAGGCAATCGCTATTTCATGGTGAGCGACGACAACAACAGCGCCATACAGCGGACCCTGCTGCTCTACTTCGAAATCGAGGAGCCGGCGGTCAGCGGAAAATGAAATAGGCCGCGGCCATGATGCACAGGGCCGCCCACAGGTAATCCAGTTTCAGCGGCTGGTGCATGTACAGCAGGGCAAAGGGAACAAACACCGAAAGGGTGATGATCTCCTGGAGAATCTTGAGCTGGGGCAGCGACAGGGTCGTGTAGCCGATGCGGTTGGCGGGCACCTGCAGCAGATATTCGAACAGGGCAATACCCCAGCTTGCCAGCGCCGCCGCCACCCACGACCGATCGGCCAGATTGCGCAGATGCGCATACCAGGCGAAGGTCATGAACAGATTGGACAGAATCAGCAGCGCCGATGTCTTCAGCAGAATGGACACGATTCCTCCTTATTTCTCCCGCAGCCTCGGCATCAGCTCCACCAGATTGCAGGGCCGCTGCCGGTAATCCAGTTGTTCGCCGATGAGCCTGTCCCAGGCCAGGGCACAGGCGCCCGGTGAACCGGGCAGGCAGAAGACATAGGTGCCGTTGGCCACGCCCGCGAGCGCGCGTGATTGCAGCGCGGAGGTCTTGATTTCCGCATATGACAGGGCGCGGAATATTTCGCCGAAACCCTCGATGATCTTGTCGAGCAGCGGGCGCACCGCCTCCGGCGTGCCGTCGCGGCCGGTGAGGCCGGTGCCGCCGGTGATCAACACGACTTCGATCTCCGCCCGCGCGATCCACGCCGACAGCACGGCGCGGATCTGGTACACATCGTCCGGCACGATGCGCCTGTCGCGCAGCTGATGGCCGGCCTTTTGCAAACGCTCCGCGAGCAGCCGTCCGGACTTGTCGGTGTCCTCGGTGCGGGTATCCGACACGGTCAGCACGGCGACGCCCACCGGCGTGAACTGCCGCTCCATTCAGCCTTCCTTCCCCCTCATGTCGAGGTGCCTTGAAATCTCACTGACAGCCCATGATAGAACAAGTTCACGCGGCTGGTGAATGACGGCCGGTCCGGCTTGAATGAAAATCCCCGCGCCGGCGTGGATATTCCTGGCGCGGCAGTCTCACGAGACGTGAATCCCCCGTCCCCACGTCGATTGAAAAAATATTTCCGTCAACGGACGGCGCGCGCGGGGTGCGTATTCGCGCTCCCTCAGCTCGGCGGGAATCGCGTGCTCCGGCAACTGGTAGCCCGCGGCGATCATGGCCATCGGCGTGTAGCGGTCCGGAATCCGGAATTCCCGCCGGGCCCGATCACTGTCGAAGCCCCCCATCTGATGCACCATCAGCCCCTGCGCGGCGGCCTGCAGGGCGAGACTGATCGCCGCCGCGCCGGTGTCATATTGCCCCCAGCGATTCGGCGATCCATCATGCGTCAATACGCTGTCGGCGCAGGCCAGCATCAGCAGGGGCGCCTGCCGCGCCCAGGGCTTGTTGCCCGCGGCGAGACAGTCAAGGGCGCGCCGCCAGCCGGCTTCATCGCGCGCCTTCTCCCAGACGATGAACCGCCACGGCTGATCGCCATAGCAGGACGGCGCCCAGCGCGCCGCCTCCAGCATGGCCGTGAGTTTGCCGCGTTCAACGGGACGCGTCGGATCAAAGGCACGGCCGCTCCAGCGGCTCGCCAATAGATCGTGGATGGGCTGGGCGGTGTCAATGGCTTTTTTAAACATGTGGGCCTCGAAGGAGTACCGGCCTAACATAGCAAAGCCCCCGGTCGAATAGAATTCCGGCTTCTCCAGACAACCCCCGTCATGGCGCTGAGGCCGTCGCGCCGCCGGCTGCCGCAGCTTATTGCGGCGGTTTCAATCATCAGGCTCGCAACTATTTACGGATGACCCGCCAATGGCCGTGGCTCACGCCGGGCGCGGCGTGACTAGCCACGACCATCACCACCGTCAAGCCGATGATTGGCGTGGAATTTATGCGGCCTGTAACCAGTTGGCATGACAATCGCTCTATTCGCAAGGAAGAATTTCATAACGGGATGGCAACAACACCATGATCAACGGCAATTCACTCCAGGGCAGAACGGCCATCGTCACCGGTTCGACCAGCGGCATCGGGCTGGGCATCGCCCGCGGGCTGGCTGCGGCCGGCGCCAATATCGTGCTCAATGGCTTTGGCGATCAGAAGGAAATCGACCAAACCCGGCGGGAGCTGCGCTCCCAAACCGGCGTGCAGGTGCAGTACCACCCTGCGGACATGAGCAGGCCCGATCAGATCGTCGCGATGATCAACGACACGAGGAGCACCCTCGGCGGCGTGGATATTCTCGTCAACAACGCCGGCATTCAAAAGGTGGCGCCTGTCGAGGAATTCCCGGTCGACAAATGGGATGCCATCATCGCCATCAACCTTTCCTCGGCCTTCCACACCATGCGCGCGGCGGTGCCGCTGATGAAGGCGAAAGGCTGGGGCCGCATCATCAATATCGGCTCCGCCCACAGTCTCGTCGCCTCGCCGTTCAAGTCGGCCTACGTGGCCGCCAAACACGGCTTGCTTGGCCTGACCCGGACCGTCGCGCTGGAAGTCGCCCAGTCGGGCATCACCTGCAACCTCGTCTGCCCCGGCTACGTCAGGACGCCGCTGGTCGAGGGGCAGATCAAGGACACCGCGAAGGCGCGCGGCATCTCCGAGGAGGCCGTCATCCGCGACGTGATGCTGGGCGAGCAACCCACCAAGAAGTTCGTGTCGCTGGAGGAGCTGGCCGCACTCACGGTCTTTTTGTGCAGTGACACGGCGGCCTCCATCACCGGCACCGCGCTGCCGGTCGACGGCGGCTGGACCGCCCACTGATTTTTGGAGATCCCTCATGAATCGCGAACAAATTCTGAAAATTCCCTCCATGCCGGCGGCCAGCCCCAGCTATCCCGCCGGCCCCTATCGCTTCATCAACCGGGAATATCTGATTGTGTCCTATCAATCCGATCCCGAGGCGATCCGCGCGGCGGTGCCCGAGCCGCTCATGCCGGACGGCGGTCATACCGTGCTGTACGAATTCATCCGCATGCCGGACAGCGCCGGCTTCGGCGATTACACGGAATCCGGCATCGTCATCCCCTGCACCTACAAGGGCATGCCGGTGAATTTCACCGCGCAGATGTATCTCGATTGCGAACCGCCGATCGCCGGCGGGCGCGAGATCTGGGGATTCCCCAAAAAGCATGCCCGGCCGAAACTCACGGTGGCGGGCGACACCCTGACCGGCACGCTCGAATACGCCGGCCAGCTGGTGGCGCTCGCCACCATGGGCTACAAGCATGAAAACCTGTTGGCTGGCCACGGGCCGGCCCTGGCGGAAAAAATGAGCAAGACGCAGGTCAACCTCAAGATCATCCCCGACGTCGACGGCAAACCGGTCATCGCGCAACTGGTCGCTTACAACCTGTCCGAGGTGCAAATCAAGGGGGGCTGGAGCGGACCGGCGAGACTGCATCTGGTCCCGCATGTCAACGCGCCGGTGGCCGATCTGCCGGTGAGAAGGGTTCTGGGCGGCACGCATCTCATCGCCGATTTGACCCTGCCCTACGGACGGGTGCTGCACGATTATCTGGCGCTGTCAAAAGTCCGCGGAGGGGACGCAGCGGACGCGCGGAATACAAGTCCACTGGAGGTGTCTCGTGCCGGCTGACGTGGCAAATACCTCCCGGCCGCATGTCGTCATCGTCGGCGGCGGCTTTGCCGGCCTGTCGACGGCGCGGGCCCTGGCCGGCGCCCCCGTGCGCATCACGCTCATCGAGCGTCACAACTATCACCTGTTTCAGCCGCTGCTCTACCAGGTGGCCACCTCCGCGTTGACGCCCGCCGAGATCGCCTCGCCGGTGCGTGGCATCTTGCGCGATCAGAAAAATGCCACGGTGTACATGGACACCTTGACGGACATCGACAAAACGACCAGACACATCCGCACCGAGAGCGGGCGTGATTTCGCCTACGACTACCTGATTCTCGCCACCGGCGCGCGCCACAGTTACTTCGGCAACGAGCAATGGGCGGCGCACGCGCCTGGTCTCAAGACGCTGGACGACGCGATGGAACTGCGCCAGCGTATTTTGATCGCCTTCGAGCGCGCCGAAATGGAGACCGCGGACCGGGAACGACGGCGTGCGAATCTCACCTTTGTCATCGTCGGCGGCGGCCCCACCGGCGTGGAAATGGCCGGCGCCATCGCCGAGCTGGCGCATTCCATCGCCCATGATTTCCGCAACGTCTCCACGCGCTGCGCCCATGTCATCCTGGTGGAGGCCGGCGATCGCGTACTGCCGCAATTCCTGCCGGCGCTGTCGCAGCGCGCCAAGCGGGATCTTGAACGCATGGACGTCGACGTGCGCGTCAGGACGCGCGTGGAGCAAATCGGCGAGGGCTACGTGGTGCTGAACGGCGGCCGGCTGGCAACCGAGACGGTGATCTGGGCCGCCGGCGTGCAGGCCTCACCGGCAGGCCAGTGGTTGAAAGCGCCGACGGATCGTTCGGGTCGCGTTATCGTCAATGCCGATCTATCCGTGCCCGGGCACAACGACATCTTCGTGATCGGCGACACCGCGGCCTGCACGCCGGCTGGCGCCGCCAAGCCGCTTCCCGGCCTGGCGCCGGTGGCCAAGCAGCAGGGCGAATTCGTCGGCCGGCTCATCGCCGCGCGGGTAAGGGGTCGCCGTGCCCCTGACGCCTTTCGTTACCGCGACTTCGGCACCATGGCCACCATCGGCAGGAACAGCGGCATCGCCGACCTGCGCAAATTGCGCGTCAGCGGCCTTCTCGGCTGGCTGCTGTGGGGCGCGGTGCACATCTATTTTCTGATCGACTTTCGCAGCCGGATCATGGTGGCCATGAACTGGCTGTGGGCATATCTCACCTATCAACGCGGCTCCCGCCTGATCACCGGGCTGGGCCAATCCACACAAGGAGGACACGATGGCAGCGAATCCCAAGATGGTGAATCTGGCACTGCAGGGTGGCGGGGCGCACGGGGCCTTCGCCTGGGGAGTGCTGGATAAACTGCTCGAAGACGGCCGGATCGACATTGAGGGCCTGAGCGCCGCCAGCGCCGGGGCGATGAACGCCTCGGTGTACGCCTATGGCAAAATGACCGGCGGACTGGACGGCGCGCGCCAGGCGCTGCATGATTTCTGGCGCAGGATCAGCGTGGCGGGCAGTCTCTACAGCCCCGCCAAACGGCTGCCTTGGGAATTCTGGAGCACGAACGGGAACAGTGATCATTCGCTGGGGTACTGGATATTCGACAGCATCACGCGCATGTTTTCGCCGTACCAGTTAAATCCGTTCGACATCAATCCCCTGCGCGACGTGCTGGCGGCCTCCGTTGATTTCGAGAAACTGGTGCAGTGCAAGTGCACCAACCTGTTCATCAGCGCCACCAACGTGCGCACGGGCAAGGTGCGCGTATTTCGCAACGAGGAGATGTCCCTGGACGTGGTGATGGCCTCCGCCTGCCTGCCCTATCTGTTCAAGGCCGTCGAGATCGACGGCGAGCACTACTGGGACGGCGGCTATATGGGCAACCCGGCCCTGTTCCCGCTGTTCTATCACACCGAATCCCGTGACGTGATCGTGCTGCACCTGAATCCCATACACCGCCCGGATGTCCCCAGGACCTCCGTGGACATTTCGGATCGGATCAACGAGATCTCCTTCAATTCGTCGCTGCTGAAGGAGTTCCGGGCCATCGCCTTCGTCAACAAGCTGATCGACGAGGACTGGATCAAGGATGAATACAAGCAGCGGCTGAAACACGTGCTGGTGCATTCCATACGCGCCGACATGGCGCTGGCGGATTTGAACGTGTCCAGTAAATTCAACTGCGACTGGGATTTTCTCACCGGGCTGCGCGACAAGGGACGCGAGGCGGCCGCCGAATGGCTGGACAGGAATTACGAGCACATCGGCGGGCAATCCACCGTTGATCTGCGGGCCGAATATCTGGGCCTGCACTCGGGCGGCATTGTCGATGAGCACCATCCGAAGGCACAACCCAATCCGACCACTCCACGTGCGAGGCGCAAGTCGTCTGCGCGCGCGGAGGCGCCGATCAGGGCTGTCTCGTAACCCTTCCGGGAATGACCGAATCAATATGGTAACCTTGACCTGCCCGACAAGACGAGCGACAACCCCCTCCCCAATCTGGAGCAACTGCCATGCGCAATCTCATTAGAACGCTTCTGAGCCTGACCCAATCGCTGGACTGGCTGGGGCCGCTGGTGATGCGGCTGTTTTTCGGCTACTTCTGGCTGGAAACCGGCTGGGCCAAATTGCACAACCTGGAGGCGGCCACGGCGCGCTTCGTCGATTGGGGCATCCCCTTCCCGAACTTCAGCGCCCCGTTTTCGGCGGGCGCGGAGTTCGTCTTTGGGGGACTGCTGATGGTGGGGCTGCTGACGCGGATTTCCGCCATCGCGTTGCTCATCAACATGGTGGTCGCCATCGCGCTGGTCGTCATCAAGAACGTCAGCAGCTTCGATGACTTCGTCGAGTTGGACGAATTCACCTACATCCTGATCTTTTTCTGGCTGATGATGGCGGGTCCCGGCAGGGCCAGCCTCGATGCGCCGCTCGGCCGCATGCTGGGAATTACTCCCGCCCTTCGCTAGCGCGAAACGATCAAAACATTCTGGGACTGTCCTCTGGAACTGTCCGTGGCCTGTCCGTCGCGGCAGACAGGCGGTAACGGCTGGGAATTCGTTCGGGGTATTGAATCAGCCGCCGTCTTAAAAACAGGGGCACAGCGTCATGCCGCCGTCGATGTACAAGGTGACGCCGGTGACATAATCGGCCTCATCGGACAACAGCCATACAGCGGCACGGGCGATATCAGGCGGGGTGCCGAGCCGGCCATAAGGGATGAGTTGCAGCAATTCCGCCTCCTTCTCCGGCGAGGCCCGGATCCCCGCGTTTCCCGGCGTCTTGATTGCGCCCGGGGAAATGCTGTTCACGCGAATCTTGTGGGGCGCGAGTTCCTGCGCCAGAGTGCGCATCAGCATCATCACCCCGCCCCTGGAGGCGGCAAAGCTCGCATGCCCCGGCCACGGGATGACGTCGTGCACGGAGGACAAACAGAGGATCTTGCCGGCCGAACGAGACACTTCCGCCATCACTCCCTGCCGGATGAATTCACGTGCCGCCTCGCGCGCGCATAGAAACTGCGCCGTTAGATTCACGCGCAGAACCTGATCCCAATCCTGGAACGTCATGTCCGTCAGCGCCGCCTTTTTCTCCAACTGGGTGTTGTTCACCAGAATATCGATGCCGCCGTAAGATTCCCGCATCTGCCGGAACAGGGTCTGGACCTGGTGTTCCTGGCTGGCGTCGGCCTGGATGGCGATGGCCTCTCCGCCCTCGTCCTTGATTTTCCTGACGAGATATTGCGCCTCCTCCGGTCCCCGCTCGTAATTGACCACGACCCGGGCGCCGGCGGCAGCGAGCCCTTCGGCGATCGCGGCGCCAATGCCGAAGTTGGCGCTCGTGACAAGTGCCCGCTGGCCGGCCAGCAATCTGACCGGCGACGGCTCCGCCTTCATGGTCATCGACAGATTCATCTCACGTCTCGCCAGGCATGTAGCTTCCGGGGACGACGTTCAAGCGCTTGAGAGCCGGGGGGCGGCTGCCCGCCCAGGCGCTCAGGACCTCGCGCGCATGTTGCGCCTCCGTGCTCTGCGATGATTCGGTGATAAGAAGGGCATATCCTTCCGCGCGGCAGCGGTTGTTGGAGATTAGCTGGGTGCGGGATGGGTTTCTCGGCATTGGAACAACACGGCGCATCTGTGTCATGAGCTTCCCCCTTTGTGTATTTGAGATGCTGGATTCAACCGGATGCAATGGAGAAAGCAGCAGATATGCCAAAACGTTCACCGTCATTTAACTCTTTTTATTTCATCGGGTTAATGCAAGCCGGCGGCAGCGGCATGCCGAGGAGTGGCCACGGCATTTCGTGGAACCGCAGAATATCGTGGAGCGGGAGGCTTGGCGAAGCCCCGCCGGGAAAGTCCGGCTAGCCCGGCGTTGGGCGTTTGATGCCCAGTTTTTGCATCCGGTAGCGCAGCGTGCTTGGCTCCAGCCCCAGGATGATGGCCGCGCCACGTTTGCCCTCAATGACCCATTCGGTCTGCTGCAAAACCTGACGGATGTGCGCATCCTCAATTTGCTCCAGCGTGCGCAAATCAACCGCGCCGGGCGCCACGCCGCCCGCCGGCGGCGCCAGGGATTCCTGGATCACCAGCGTCTCCCCCGCGCTCAGAATCGCCGCCCGCTCGATGATGTTCTGCAACTCACGGATATTGCCCGGCCAGTGATACCGCCGCAGGCGGTTCATCGACTCCGGCTCGATGCCCTTGAAGGACTTGCCCAGCCTGCGCATGCTGCGCTCCAAGAAGTGTGCGGCCAGCAATGGTATGTCTTCCGCCCTCTCGCGCAATGGCGGCAGCAGCAGGGGAAAGACATTCAGCCGGTAGTACAAATCGGAGCGGAAGGCGCCGGCCTGCACGGCGTCGGCCAGATTGCGGTTGGTGGCGGCAATGATGCGCACATCCACCCGGAGGGTCCTGCTGCCGCCCACGCGCTCGAACTCCTGCTCCTGCAAGACCCGCAGCAACTTGGCCTGCGCCGGCGCCGACAACTCCCCCACCTCGTCCAGAAACAATGTGCCGCCATCGGCCACTTCAAAGCGCCCCTTGCGCTGCGCCGTGGCCCCGGTGAAGGCCCCCTTCTCGTGTCCGAACAGCTCGCTTTCGATCAGCTCGGAGGGCAGCGCCGCGCAGTTCATCTTGACAAAAAGTTTGTCCTTGCGGCCGCTGAGATTGTGCAGGGCCCGGGCGATGAGCTCCTTGCCGGTGCCGGTCTCGCCGTTGATCAACACCGTCGCGTCCACGTGCGCCACGCTGCGGATCGCCGCGAACAGTTCCTTCATGACCGCCGACTCGCCGACCATGTCCTCGAATTTGTGCTCGCCCTCAATCTCGGATTGCAGATAGATGTTCTGCTGCCGCAGCCGGGCGAGTTCGGCCTGGGTCTTCATGCGCTCGTTCACGTCGCGCAAAATGATGGTGTAGAGCAACTGCCCGCCCGCCGTGAGCGGCGAAATGCTGGCCTCGATGGGGAACTCCTCGCGATTGGCGCGCACGGCGGTCAGCCCCGCGGGCGTCCACACCTGCCTGGGGCCGTCCGCACCGCGAAAATACTCATCCAGCAGGCTGCGGAAGGGTCTGGATAAGAAACGATCAAATGGCTGTCCAATCGCCCAGCCGGCGGAACACGCAAAAATACGCTCGGCCGCATGGTTGAACAGCACGATCCGCCGCTCTTGATCAATGGCAATGATGGCGTCCATCGCCGAGGCCAGGATGCGCGACAGCCGCTCTTCGCTCTGCTTCAAGACGTCCTCGAACCGCTTGCGCTGCAGCTCGGCGCAGGCGCGGGCGCCGAAAATCCTGAAGACGTCGATGTCGCGAGGCTCCGACTTCATCGGCTTGTCATCCAGGATGGCGAGATGCCCCATGACCTCCCCGTCATGACTGAGCAGGGGTATGGCGAGATAACTGCGTATGCCCAAGGGCTCCAGATCGCGTTCCTTGGGGAACAAATCGATGACGCGATCCGGAAAGCAGTGAATCTCGCCGTCAAGCACGGTCTCGCAGGGCGTTTCCGCGAGTTCGTATTCGCGCGGCTCATCAAAGGACTCCCCGTCCCAGCAGGCGAGGATGCGGGCAACGGTGTTGTTGTTTATGAATTCCGCCACGAAGGCGATGCGGACGTTGAGCGCCTGGGTCACCGTCCGCACCAACTGGCGCAAAAATTCCTCCCCCGTGGAGTACGCCGTGGTCTCGGCGATGAGCCGCAGGATGCCTTCCGTGTCGTAATGTGTGGCGGCCTCGTTCACGCTGGTCCCCGCGCCCGCGGCCGGCTACCGGGCCGGCAGCCTGCCGGCGAGCTGGTCTATGGCCAACTCCAGATTATCCACCTTTTTCAACAGCTCGGTAATCTCCAGTTCCGCCTTGAGGTTGACCTTGTAATCGAGCTCGCTGCGGATGCGATCCTTGGCGTCCTGGCGGTTCTGGCTCATCATGATGACGGGCGCCTGAATCGCCGCCAGCATCGAAAGGAAAAGGTTGAGCAGGATATAGGGATAGGGATCGAAGGCCTGTTGTTCGAGCAGGAATGAATTGATCGCCGTCCAGGCAATCAGAAATGCGGCGAACAGTCCGATGAACGTCCAGCTGCCGCCGAACTGCGCCACCTTGTCGGCGATGCGATTGCCGAGCGTTTCCTTCTCTTCGATCACCTCGTTCGGATTGGGCGTGGTCCACCGCCGGAGAAAATCGCCGGTGCGGCGGAAGCGTCGCACCATGCCCTTGATGACGTCCTGGGCCATGTGCGGCCGCCGTATGAGAAGCTCGTGAATCTGGTCATGAGCCACGGAATAGGCGTGGGTCGGCTCCACGCTGGTGACGGTGGCGGAACGCGGGCCGCCGTCGAACAGCGACATTTCGCCGAAATAATCCCCGGGGCCCATGACGTCGATGGTGACTTTTTCCCCGTTTTCGTTCATCAGGCTGACGGCGACCTGGCCGCTGTCGATGATATAGAGCCTGTCGCCGAGCTGGCCTTCCCGAAAAATCGTCTGTCCCGCCCGGAACGATTCCTCGTTGAATATGCCGGCCAGGGCGGCCAGTTCTTCGGCGTCCATGGTGGCGAATAAAGGAATGGTTTTCAGCAATTCGATATTGATTGGCATGATTCCCCCTTGCAGACATCAGTTGTAAAGAATGATGGCGCCCATCCGGGCCGGGTTACAGGCGATGCCGGCGGATGGACTGGAACGTACTCAGTGTCCATGGCAAACAAGTGACCGCCGGAGTTGCTAGCCGCGGGTTCCTAATCGCCGCTGGAGCCGTATTTTTCAAGATACTGCTGGGAAAGTCGCTGGGCCTCGGCCAGCTGCCCGGGCGGCAACTGGCCGGCCAGGGCATCGCGCTTCTCGCGGGCGATGTTCATGCCGCCGGCCACGCTGGCATCGAACCAGGCGTAGGCCTGCACCAGGTCCTTGCCGACCCCCACGCCCCCGTAGTACAGCAGGCCCAGATTGTATTGCGCCGCGTTGAACCCCTGCTCGGCGGCGCGGTGAATCCAATCCGCGCCCTGCACCGGATCGGCGGCGACGCCGCGCCCGGCCACGTAGAGCATGCCAAGGTTGAGCTGCGCGCGCCTCACGCCCTGTGCCGCCGACTTGCTGAACCACTCGAAGGCCCTGGCGTCGTCCTGCTTGAGCTCGCGACCCTCCAGGTAGTACACGCCCAGCGTGTATTGGGCGTCCGGGTTGCCTTGATCGGCGGCGCGCATGAACCAGGTATTCGCCGCCACCGGGTCGGCCTTCACCCCGAGTCCCTTGGCGTAGAGTATGCCGAGATTGTACTGCGCGCTGCCCAGGTTCTGGACCGCCGCCCTGGCGAACCAGTCATGCGCCTGCGGGTAATCCCGCGCCACACCCTCCCCCAGAAAATAACGCACGCCGAGCTGAAACTGCGCCTCCCGGTCACCCTGCGCGGCGGCTTTTTCCAACCACCGGACGGCTTCGCGCGCGCTTTTGTCAACGCCATGGCCGCGCAGATAAGCCATGCCGAGATTGTATTGGGCGCCGGCGAGCCCGTGATCCGCCGCGAGTTTGAACCAGCGCACCGCCTGGGCATAGTCCCTTTCCACGCCCAGACCCTGATAGTGCATGACGCCGAGGTTGTTTTCCGCCACGCGATCGCCCTGCGCGGCGGCTTCGCGAAACTCGCGCAGGGCTGCGGCGTAGTCCTTGCTCCGCAGTGCGGCTCTCGCGGCCGTGATGTCCGCATGGACAAGCGCCGGCGGCAGCCAGAGCAGCGCCAGCACCAGGAATCGCAAACCGCACATTGCACCCGGGCGGAATAGGGGGCGGCTCATGCGGGCCTCCCGGCGTGAAGTGTTCGGAAAGTCGACGCGGTCACCTGCGCACAATCACTGCCACACGCAGCGAATACAGCAATGCAGAGGGATTCGCCTACCAGTGATAGCCGAGGCGAATCAGATGGAAGTTGATGCCGTCGTTGGGAGAGCCCAGGAGGTGTGAGAGATGCTGGAAGCGGTAATTGATCTCGTACTGTCCCCGTTCGCCGAAGCGGATGCCGCCGCCCAGGTGATCGCCGAACGAATAGTTGATGCCGAATTTGCGATCTCCCAGCTCCGTCTCCGTGAAAAGATGCGCGCCTATCGCGCCCTCCAGAAACGGATAAATCCCGGCGACAGGGGTGTCCGTTTGAATGCGGAACACGGGCGTGATGCCGAAATCCGCAAGTGAGCCGGTGCCGGTTCTGCCCCTGCTGCCGTCCCAGTAACTGAAGCTTGCCTCCCACTGGCCCCCCAGGTACCAATTGTGAAACGGCAGCCACTTCACGCCCCAATCCCAAACCAGGGCGCCTCCCAGCCGGAAGGCGTCGTCAGTAGGATGATTGCCCTCCTCCCAGCCGCCCTCGAGCGCGAAGCCGTCGACTGCATGCGCGCGCATGGGCGCCAGCATGACCAGCAGCGCGGCAAGCAGGCTGCGAATACCCCACTTCACATTGACCCCCTCATCATCGCCCCTTTTCCACGGGACGTTATTGATTATTGGCGCACAAGTTACAAGAAAATTGAAACGCCGTAAAGCGACGGGTGCTGTGGGGTCTGGCATCACGCCCGGACATTCCGTTTTTGAAAATTCATGGTAGCATTGCGCGTGTTTTTCAGGCCCGCCTCAGGCGTGTTTGGCGGGTCAAAGCGATAAAAACGTGCCACCCAGGGGATGACAGGGGCCCCGCGAGTGATGGCCATCGGGGAAAATCCAACCCTTGGAGGAGTTCGTCATGATGAAAAAACACTGGCTCATGCTGGCAGGCCTGGGCATGGGTTGTATTGGCATGAACGCGGCGCAGGCCGCCGGCGACGCCGCCGCGGGCAAGCTCAAGGCCGAGACTTGCATGGGCTGTCATGGCATAGCCACCTATAAAAATGTCTACCCCACCTACAACGTCCCCAAACTGGGCGGACAGCATGCGGAATACATCGTCTCCGCGCTCAAGGCCTACAAGTCAGGCGATCGCGCCCATCAGACCATGCATGCCAATGCCTCGACCATGAGCGAGCAGGACATGCAGGACATCGCCGCATTCTTCGCCTCCCAAGGCGGTAAGTAACCCCGGGCTCACGCAGAATGGAGAAAGTGCACATGAAAACGTTGTCGAAGATCACTGGCGCCCTGATGATGGGGTTGTTGTCGATGAGCGCCCGCGCCGCGGGTGACTACGCGGCGGGGCAGCAAAAGGCCAAGGAGGTCTGCTCGGCCTGTCACGGCATCGACGGCAACAGCCAGACCGCCATGTACCCCAAGCTCGCCGGTCAATGGGAAAGCTACATCATCCAGGCCCTGAAGGAATACAAGTCGGGCGAGCGCAAAAACCCGATCATGGGCCCGATGGCCGCCCCGCTCTCGGAGCAGGATATCGAAAACGCGGCTGCTTATTTCTCCCGGCAGAAACCCGCGGTGTTCGTTCTCGAGCGTTGAACCATCGCGGTTTGATTCGGCAATTTCACCGACACGGCCCGGATTTCCGGGCCGTTGTTTTTTCACCGGCAGACGTCTGAGATGACGCCCGCGCAGATGGGCTACCGCATGCCGGCGGAATGGGAGCCGCACCAGGCGGTATGGCTCTCCTGGCCGCACAACCGTGATTCCTGGCCCGGCAAGTTCGAAACCGTGGAGCCGGCGGTGGCCCGCGCGGTGGCGGCGCTCCAACACAGCGAGACGGTGCGCATCAACGTGCTCGATGCCGCCCACGAGGCGCAGGTGCGCGCGCTGCTGGTGGCGCATGAGGCCGGCACGCGCAACGTGATTTTTCACCACTTTCCCACCAACGACGCCTGGTGCCGGGATCACGGCGCGATTTTCGTCGTGCGCGAGCGCGCCGGCCGCCGCGAGCTGGCGGCGACGCACTGGGGCTACAACGCCTGGGGCGGCAAATACCCGCCCTATGATCTCGATCAGGACATTCCGCGGCTCATGGCCGAGGTGCTGGCCGCACCCCGGTTCGAGAGCGGCATGGTGCTGGAAGGCGGCTCCATCGAGACCAACGGCGCCGGCGTGCTGATGACAACCGAACAGTGCCTGCTCAACTCCAACCGCAACCCGGGAATGACCCGCGCGCAGATCGAGCAGCGGCTGCGCGATTTCCTGGGCGTGCAGACCATCCTGTGGCTGGGCGAGGGGATCGCCGGCGACGACACCGACGGCCACATCGACGATATCACCCGCTTCGCGGCCGAGGACACCGTGATCACCGTCGTCGAGGACGACCCGGCGGACGCCAATTACGCCGCGCTGCGGGACAATCTACGACGCCTTGAGGCCATGCGGCTTCCGGATGGGCGCAAGCTCCGCATCATCCGCCTGCCGATGCCGGCGCCCGTGGTTTACGACGGCCGGCGCCTGCCGGCGAGCTATGCCAACTTCTACATCGGCAACACCGTGGTGCTGGCGCCGGTGTTCAACTGCGCGCAGGACGCACGGGCGCTGGCCACGCTCGGTGAATGTTTTCCCCGCCGGCGCGTCGTGGGCATCGACTGCACTGACCTGGTGTGGGGGTTGGGCGCGTTTCATTGTCTGACCCAGCAGGTTCCGGCGGTCGATGGATGATGCGTTGTCCGCACCATCGCCCCGCAGGACAAAAAACACTTGCTGTCGCCGCTGATTTACCCTACATTTCGCGCAAAATTTCCAGTACTTGATATCGCACTGGTCATCACGGACATGCACGGGAACAGGAATGAAAAACACGGCAGCGGTCGCTGAATTCATCCGCCATCACTACCGTCATTTCAACGCCGCCGCACTGATCGACGCCGCCAACGGCTACATCAACCTGCTCGAAGACAACGGCAAGATGTTCATGACCCTGGCCGGCGCCATGAGCACCGCCGAACTCGGCCTGTCGCTGGCGGAGATGATCCGCCGGGACAAGGTTCACGCCATCACCTGCACCGGCGCCAATCTGGAGGAGGATTTGTTCAACTTGGTGGCGCACGATCACTACGTCCGCCTGCCCCACTACCGCGATCTGACCCCCGCCGACGAGGAAAAACTGCTGCATCGCCATCTGAATCGCGTCACCGACACCTGCATTCCCGAGGAGGAGGCCATACGGCGCCTGGAAAAGGCCGTGCTGAAGGAATGGATCGGCGCCGATAAAAAAGGAGAAGGCCTCTTTCCACACGAATTCCTGTACCGCGTCATCCGCAGCGGGGCGTTGGAAAAATATTACCAGATCGACCCCGGGGACAGCTGGCTGGCGGCCGCCTGCGAGGCCGATCTGCCGCTGTTTGTCCCCGGCTGGGAGGACTCCACGCTCGGCAACATCTACGCCAGCCATTGCATCAGGGGCGACATCAAAAATGTGCACACGGTGCGCTCCGGCATCGAATACATGATGTCGCTGGCCGAGTGGTACCAGGGCAACTGCCGCGATCATCCCATCGGTTTCTTCCAGATCGGCGGCGGCATCGCCGGCGACTTCCCGATTTGCGTGGTGCCCATGCTGGAGCAGGATCTGCGGATCCGCGACATCCCGCGCTGGAGCTACTTCTGCCAGATCAGCGACTCGACCACCAGTTACGGCTCCTACTCCGGCGCCGTGCCGAACGAGAAAATCACCTGGGGCAAGCTGTCGCTGGACACCCCCAATTACATCATCGAGTCGGACGCCACCATCGTGGCGCCCTTGATCTTCGCCTACGTCCTGGCGCCCCCGGCCCGGAAATCCCGATGAGCACACCGCAGCCCCTGCCGTCGCCGGCGGCAGCTGCCGAACCTCCGGGCTGGACCGCCCAGGACGCGGAGGATCTGTACCGCATCCGTCAATGGGGCGACGGTTTCTTTTTCGTCAACGAGCACGGCCACATGGCGGTGCGCCCCTTGCGCGATCAGGCGCTGAGCATCGACATCGCCGACGTCGTGCAGGACCTGCGCAACCGCAAGGTGAAATTCCCCATCCTGCTCCGGTTCCAGGATGTGCTGCAGGCGCGCGTGGTGCGGCTCAACACCGCCTTCCGCGAGGCCATTGAGAACGCGGGCTACCGGGGACATTACCAGGGCGTCTATCCCATCAAGGTCAATCAACTGCACGAGGTCGTGGAGGAAGTCGTGGAGGCTGGCAAGCCGTTCAAGATGGGACTCGAATGCGGCTCCAAGGCGGAACTCATCGCGGCGCTGCCGCACATGATGGACGACGAGGCGCTGCTCGTCTGCAACGGCTACAAGGACGCCGTCATGCTGCGCCTGATCCTGGCCGCGCAGCAGATCGGCAAGAACGTCATCCCGGTGATGGAAAAGTACGGCGAGTTCGAGCACCTGCTGGAACTGGCGCGCGAGATGAACGTCACGCCGCGCTTCGGCGTGCGCGTGCGGCTCGGCACCACCGGCGCCGGCAAATGGGCGGAGTCCGGCGGCGACCATTCCAAGTTCGGCATCTCGATCCCGGAGCTCGTCAACCTCGTCAGCCGTCTCAAGGCGGACGCCCTGAACGAATCACTGGTGCTGCTGCATTTCCACCTGGGCAGCCAGATCGCCGACGTGCAGATCCTGAAAAAGGCGGTCAAGGAAATCGCCCAGATATACGTGCAGCTGCTCAAGCGCGGCATGCCGCTGAAGTACGTCGACGTCGGCGGCG
Organism: Gammaproteobacteria bacterium; assembly: GCA_021324815.1. GTDB lineage: Bacteria > Pseudomonadota > Gammaproteobacteria > JAJPIJ01 > JAJPIJ01 > JAJPIJ01. The sequence goes on along the minus strand of JAJPIJ010000050.1, from coordinate 19,810 downwards.
GCCTGGGCGTCAACTACGAGGCGGGCTACGGCAGCGACGAGAACAGCATCAACTACAGCCTGCGTGAGTACGCCAACGCCGTGGTGTATTCGATGAAGGAGGTCTGCGACGAGGAACAAAGCCCGCACCCGATTTTGATCTCGGAGAGCGGGCGCGCCATCACGGCGCACCATTCCGTGCTGATCGTCGAGGCCCTCGGCGCCTACCGCAAGGACACGGTGGAGGACGATTTCACGCCGGCGGCGGAGCACAACGCCGTGGTCCGGCAGCTGTTCGACACCCTGTGCCGCGTGCGCCAGCTCGCCGCCAACAAGCGCCGCAAGAACCCGCCGCTGGCCGAGCTGATGGAGAACTACCACGATGCCGTGGAAAAACGGCAGGAGGCCGACACCCTCTTCAACCTGGGCTACCTGCCCATCGAGGAGAAGGCGGTGGCCGAGCGGCTGTACTGGACCATCTGCCGCGACATCGACCGGCAGGTGAAAAAGGCGCCGCGGCCGGAGCTGGTGCCGGTCGAGCTGCGCGCACTGGACGATCATCTGGTCGATCAATTCCTCTGCGACTTCTCCGTGTTCCAGTCCATCCTCGACCACTGGGCCATCGGCCAGCGCTTTCCCATCCTGCCCATCCGCAGTCTCGACCGCAAACCCTGCCGCCGCGCCGTGCTGGTGGACCTGACCTGCGACTCGGATGGCAAGGTGTCGCACTACGTCTCGTCGAACGCCGACAAGGATTTCCTGGAACTGCACGACTTCAGGAACGACGGGCCCTATGAACTCGGCTTCTTTCTGATGGGCGCCTACCAGGACATCATGGGCGACTCGCACAACCTGTTCGGACGCGTGACCGAGGCGCACATCTACGCCGACGCCGCCGAGCCGGGCGGCTATTACATCGAGAAGATCATCCCCGGCACGGTGGTGCAGGAAATGCTGGCGCAGGTGCAGTACTTTCCCAATGACCTGCAACGGCGCATGAACGACCTCATCAAGCAGAAGATCGACGAAGGCCGCATCCGCCCGAAGGCCGGCGTGGATCTGCTGGATCAATACATGCAGTGCTTTTCGCAAAGCACCTACTACGAACCCACGAGCCGGGACACTCCCCCGAACAACGGCAATTCCGCATGAACGCGCCGCGCCGGGTGCACGTCGGCCTCGTGCAGATGGCCTGCGACGCCGACCCCTCGATCAACATGGACAAGGCGCTGCGTCTCACCCGCGAGGCGGCGGCGAAGGGCGCACGGATTGTCTGCTTGCCTGAAATGTACCGCTCGCGCTATTTCTGCCAGACCGAGGACCACGCGCACTTTGAGCTGGCCGAGCCGGTGCCCGGCCCCTCCAGCGACGCCTTCGGCAGGCTGGCGGCGGAGCTCGATATCACCGTCATCGTTCCGATCTTCGAGCGCCGGACGGCGGGGCTGTACCACAACTCGGCGCTGGTGATCGAAGGCGGCCGCGGCGAGATCGGCGTCTACCGCAAGATGCACATTCCCGACGACCCGCGCTTCTACGAAAAATTCTATTTCACCCCCGGCGATCTTGGATTCAGGAAATTTTCCACTCGCCATGCCGAGATTGGCGTGCTGATCTGCTGGGATCAGTGGTATCCGGAGGCGGCGCGACTGACCGCGCTGCAGGGCGCGCAGATTTTGTTCTATCCGACCGCGATCGGCTGGCAGCCGCAGGAAAAGGCGGAATTTGGCCGGGTCCAGCACGATGCCTGGGAGACCATCCAGCGCGCGCACGCCATCGCCAACGGCTGTTTCGTCGCCGCCGTCAACCGCACCGGCTTTGAACCCGACCCTGTGCACGCCGGCCAGGGCATCGAATTCGGGGGCCAGAGCTTCATCGCCGCGCCGGACGGCACCGTGCCGACGCGCGCGCCCGCCGGCAAGCAAGCCGTGATCGTGCAGGCGCTGGATCTGTCGCAACTGGACTTTTCACGCACCCACTGGCCGTTCCTGCGCGATCGCCGCATCGACGCCTACGGCGGCCTCACCCGGCGCTTTCTCGACTAGCCGCCGTCGGCAGCGTGGCGAATGAAGCAAAAAGAACACTGGGAGAAGGTTTATTCGACCAAGCCGGTGGAAAGGCTCGGGTGGTATGAACTTCATTTGCAAACCTCCCTCAACTGGATCAGGGAACTCAACATGGCCGGGGATGCCCCCATCATCGACGTCGGCGGCGGCGCCTCCACTCTCGTTGACGACCTGTTGCACGAAGGATTCCGTTGCGTGACGGTCATGGACCTCTCGGCGAAGGCCCTGTCCCTCGCCAAGGCGCGGCTTGGCGAAAGGGCGAAACGGGTGATCTGGCTTGAAGGCGACATTACGCGGGTTGATTTGCCGGCGCACCATTACGAACTCTGGCACGATCGCGCGGTCTTCCATTTCCTCACCGCGCCTGAACAGCGGGAACGGTACCGGACCAGCCTGCTGAAGGCGCTGAAACCCGGCGGCCATCTCATCATGGCGACATTTGCCCCGGAGGCGCCGCCAAAATGCAGCGGATTGCCGGTGCGGCGCTATGACGTGGAATTGTTGCAGAATACGCTGGGCGCGGAGTTCCGGCCGATGCGGCATCAAAAGGAATTGCACGTGACTCCGAGCGGCGTGGAGCAAATGTATCTTTACTGCCTGTTTCGCAGGAATTGATCCAGCCCCGGGGGAGCTGATCGGGGCCCGCCGCGACCCCGAAAAAACGCCTCCACATCGGCCAGATCGCGGGTGCACGGCATCGGTGGCAGGGCCGCCATGAATCTCCCGCCGTAGGATTTCTCCGTCAGCCTCGGATCACACAGCACTACCACGCCGCGATCGCCGATGTCGCGGATGAGTCGCCCGACGCCCTGTTTGAGCATGATCACCGCCTCCGGAATCTGGTATTCCACGAACGGATTGCCGCCGCGTTCCTCCAGGGCGCGTATGCGGGCCTGCATCACCGGATCATCCATGGAGGCGAACGGCAGCTTGTCGATGACCACGCAGGACAAGGCCTCGCCGCGCACGTCGACGCCCTCCCAGAAGCTGCTGGTGCCGAGCAGCACCGCGCGATCGGCGTGGCGGAACTGTTCCAGCAGTTGCGCGCGCGGCGCCTGCCCCTGCATCCACAATGAAAATCCCACGTCCATTTCCTGCAACAATTCGCCAGCCTTGTTCAACGCCCGATGACTGGTGAACAGCAGAAACGCCCGCCCCCCGCTGGCCTTTAATACCGGCAGCGCCGCATCGACCACCGCGCGGGGGTAGTGCGCATGGCGCGGGTCCAGCCCGATGCGCGGCAGGTAGATCAACCCCTGGCTGGCGTAATCAAAGGGGCTGTCAAAGCGGCGCCGCATCGCTTCCTGCAATCCCAATTGGCGCGTGAAGTAGCTGAAATCATCGCCCACCGCCAGCGTCGCCGAGGTGTAAATGCGCGCGCCGCGATAGCGGCTCATGCGTTCGTTGAATAATTCCGCCACATCGATCGGCGTTTGATGGAGCACGAAACCGCGGCGGTGCGTCTCGTACCAGCGCACCATGCCGGAAACCTCGCCCGCGGAATGGGATTGCAGCAATTCTTGCAAGGCGCCCGCGCGGCGATGGCAATTGGCGAGCGCGGGCCCGCGCTCCGCCGCCGGCGCCAGTCCCCCGATCAGCCGTTCCAGCGCCTCCTGCAACTGCCGCAGGGCTTCGCGGACCGCCGGCCTGTCGTTTTGCTCCTGCCAGTAGCCACGCTCCCTGCCGTCCATTGCCAGCCGCAAATCGCGCGCCGCCTTCTCCAGGCCAGAGGCCAGATCCCGCAGTGCCGGCATGTCGGCGGCCTCGCTGATCTGCGCCCGCTGCGCATCCCGCGCCAGATCCAGCAACTGCCGGCTGCCGAGCGCGCTGCCGAAGAACTGGGTGGCGATCTCCGGCAGTTGATGGGCCTCATCGAAGATGACCGCCTCGGCGCCCGGCAGCACCTCGCCGAAGCCCTGTTCCTTCAGCGTCAGATCCGCCAGAAACAGATGATGATTGACCACCACGATCTCCGCCGCCTGCGCCTCGCGCCGTGCCTTGACGACATGGCAGTCCTCATAGTGCGGGCATTCCTGGCGCAGGCAGTTCTCCACCGTGGACGTCACCAGCGGCCAGATGGATGCGTCCTCCGGCACTTCAGCCAGTTCGGCGATGTCGCCCTGCACCGTGCGTCCCGCCCACGACTGGATCTTTTGCAATTCCGCCTGTTGTTTCGCCGTTCCCATGCCCGCGGCGGCGGCTTCACGCAATCGATGCAGGCAGAGGTAATTGGCCCGTCCCTTGAGCAGGGCCACGCCCACGGGGACGCGCAACGCCTCGCGCACCACCGGCAGATCGCGATGAAACAGCTGGTCCTGAAGGTTTTTCGTGCCGGTGGAGATGATGACGCGCCTGCCTGACAGGAGCGCGGGCACGAGATACGCGAAGGTCTTGCCGGTGCCCGTGCCGGCCTCGCAGACCAGCGTGGCCTTCCCGGCTAGGGCTGCCGCCACCTCCTCCGCCATCCGCTGTTGCATGCGCCGTGGTTTAAACCCGGGAAGCAGGCGTGCAAACGGCCCTTGCGCACCCAGGAGTTCGGCTGGAGAGTCCGGCATGCTGATTTACTTTAATTATATTGTATAACTATATAAATTATAAATGATATTTATACACAACATAGAAATATTCTCAAGCATGTGAGGTATCAAACGCCATCACCTCATCGAGTCGCCCGCAACGCGCAGCGACCATGACCAGCCGGTCAAAACCCAGGGCCACGCCGGCGCACGCAGGCAATCCGTGCTCAAGTGCGGCCAGCAGACGCTCGTCGATCGGCGCGGCCTCCAGGCCGCGTGCGCGCCGCGCCCTGTTGTCCGCTTCAAAACGCAGCCGCAGCTCCCCGGCGTCGCACAATTCTTCAAAGCCGTTGGCGATCTCGATGCCGTTGATGAAGAGTTCAAACCGCGCCGCCACCGGCGGGTTCTCATCAGAAATGATGCGCGCCAGCGACGACTGGCCCGCAGGGAAATGACACAGGAACAGCGGCCGCTCCACGCCCAGCCGGGGCGCGACGATCTCACTCAGCGCCCAGTCCAGGCAATCATCGCGCCCCCACCGCTCCGCCGCGGACGCGTTGAGCCCCAGCTGTCGCATGGATTCGCGCAATTCGTCATCACTGATGAGCAGCGGGTCGAATCCCGCGTGCTTGACGAACGCCGCGGCATAGGTCGTGCGATCACAGAAATCCGTGCCCAGAAGCCAGGCAAGCAGGTCTTCGACTTCCGCCATGAGGTCGTGCATGTCAAAACCCGGCCGGTACCATTCAAGGAGGGTGAATTCAGGATTGTGCAGCCTGCCCGCCTCGCCGTCGCGGAAGGCCCGGGTGATCTGATAGATGGGCCCCGCACCCGCCGCCAGCAGGCGCTTCATGGCGTATTCCGGCGAGGTTTGCAGGTACAGTGGCACGGGCGCGGCCCGCCCCGGCAGCCGGCATTCCGTGCGCAGGTTTTCCAGATGCGGATCGGTCACCCCCGCCGCGGCGAGCAGCGGCGTCTCCACCTCCATCACCCGTCGATCGGAAAAGAAGGCGCGGACGCGATCGAGCGTGCCGGCGCGCAGCTTGAGCGTCTCCAGCGACGCGCCCGGGCGCCAGTCGGATGAAGCCGTCGGAGCCAAGGGAATCGCCGCGGGGCTATTCCTTGACCCGCGACGAATACAGCCCGGTGCGGGTGTCGATGCGGATGACTTCATTGTTGTTGATGAAAAGCGGCACCTTGACGATGGCGCCGGTCTCCAGCTTGGCGGGCTTGGAGCCGCCGGTCACGGTGTCGCCCCGCACGCCCGGGTCCGTCTCGACGATCTTGAGATTCACAAACGCCGGCGGCTGCACCGTCAGCGGCACGCCGTTCCACAGCGTGACCACGCAGATCTCCTCGCCCTTGAGCCATTGCGCCGCGTCCGCCATGGCCGTCCTGCCGGCGGCGATCTGTTCGTAGTTCTGCGGGTTCATGAAATGCCAGAATTCGCCGTCGCTGTAGAGAAACTGCAATTCCACGTCCACGACGTCGGCGCCCTCGCAGGTATCGCCGGATTTGAAGGTGCGCTCCAGCACGCGGCCGGTCTTGAGGTTGCGCAGCTTGACGCGGTTGAACGCCTGGCCCTTGCCGGGCTTGACGTACTCGTTCTCCAGGACGTTGTAGGGATCGCCGTCGATCATCAGCTTCAGTCCGGCCTTGAACTCATTGGTGCTGTAGGTCGCCATGTCGTTTTCCAGGTAAAAATAGGTTAAAAAAGGCGCGTATGATAACCCAACCCGCGATTTCGTTTCAGTCCAAACCGGCGCCGCGATGGCGGCGGCTGCTCTCGGAGGCCATTGCCAGCCCCCGGGAGTTGCTGCGCCTGCTCGACATCGACCCGGCGGCCGCGGGACCGGAACTGTCGGCGGATGCCGGATTCCGGCAGCGCGTGCCGCGTGGCTTCGCAGCGCGCATGCGCAAGGGTGATCCACACGATCCCCTGCTCCGCCAGGTGCTGCCGCTCGCCGACGAGGACGCGGATACGCCCGGCTTCGTCTCCGATCCCGTCCATGATCTCGGGGCTGAAACGGTGCCGGGCGTGCTGCACAAGTATCACGGCCGTGCGTTGATCATCACCACCGGCGCCTGCGCCATCCATTGCCGCTACTGCTTCCGCCGGCATTTCCCCTATGGCGACTCCAATCCCTCCCCCGGCCAATGGCGGCGGGCCCTGGAGTATCTGCGCGACGATACTTCCATTACAGAGGTGATTCTAAGCGGCGGCGATCCGCTGTCGCTGCCCGACGCCCGCCTCGCGGAGCTGGCGCGCGCGCTCGCGGACATTCCGCACTTGAAGCGGCTGCGCGTGCACACCCGCCTGCCGGTGGTGCTGCCGGAACGCGTGGATGAGCAATTGCTGGACTGGCTGGCCGGCACCCGTCTCAAGCCGGTGATGGTCGTCCACGTGAATCACGCCAACGAAATCGATGACGCCGCGCGCAAAGCGCTGCGGATGATTCACGACCGGGGCGTGCCGTTGCTGAATCAATCGGTGCTGCTCAAAGGCGTTAACGACAGCGCCGATGCGCTGTGCGACTTGAGCGAGGCGCTGTTCGACGCGGGCGCGCTGCCTTACTATCTGCATATGCTCGATCCGGTGCGGGGCGCCGCCCATTTCCATGTCGAAGACGCGGTGGCGGAGAAACTGCTGGACATCGTCCGCGCCAGACTCCCCGGCTATCTCGTGCCGCGGCTGGTCCGCGAGCTCGCCGGCCTGCCCTACAAGCTTCCGCTCGAATGAAAAAGGCGGGACCCGGCAGGATGCCGCCTCATCACTGCAATCGCGGACAAGCCGCGGTGGTCGACGCGGCGATGGAACGCCGGCGGGCGGCGCGGCCATCCGGCACGGATCGAAATGGAACGACGGCATGACCCGCGGCGTCGGGCTGGTGTTCCCGTTCATCAATCTCCACCCGCGGTTTTTCGAGCTGTTCTGGAACGGCCTGCACAAGGCGGTGTTTCCGCCCTGCTGGCCGCTAGCCTGCGGTGCATCGGCGGCCACGCCGAGCGCATCTGGAATCCGGGCCGCACGCCCGCCCGCGCCGGATTGGAGACTCAGACGGACAGGATTTCAGCGGGCGGCAGGCCATCGGCGTTGATGTAGTCGGCAAACCGCCGGTGGTCGCCGCGGCCCAGCCACCAGGCGCGGAAGCGGCCCGTCCGCAGATGATCGCCGAAATGCCGGTCGATCACCCCCGCGGCCGAGAGCTGCCGCGCCGGCCAGCGGCCCGCTTCCGGCGGCGCGGATTTGATCAGGGCCAGGTGGGCCGCGCCGAGGCGCGCGGCGAGCCAGGCCGCCAGCGTGTCCGAGGTCGTCCCCCAGTCGCATTTCAGATCGGCGGTGTCTCCCGCCATGGCGGCGGGCATCCACACCGGCACCGCACGCGCGCCGAGAACGGCATGCAGCGCTCCGTCGGTCGCGGCGGGCCGCAGCCCCGGCTGCTCATCGATGAGTTCGCGCCCGTACTGCTCCATCGCCGAGAGCGCGCGGCGGTGGGCGGTGAGGTCGTCAAATCCGTCGCGCCGCTGCGCCGCGCGCACATGATCGGCGAACGGCCCGCCCCCCGGCACGATGACGAGGCGTCCGCCGCCGGTCAGCGCCAGCGCGTGCAGCCAGGGTTTCAAATCGGGCGTGCCGTGGAGGCTGCCGCCGACCTTCACCACCCAGAGCTCAAACGGCATCCGGCGTCTCGGTGTTCATGAACAGCCGGATCATGCCGGCCGCCTTGTCGAGGCTTTCCTGGTATTCCGCCTCCATCACCGAATCCATGACGATGCCGCCGCCCGCCCAGGCATGCATGAAGCCGTCGTGGCACACCAGCGTGCGGATGGCGATGCTGGTATCCATACCGCCGTCGACGCCGATGTAACCGATGGCCCCACAGTACACGCTGCGCCGGTGCGGCTCCAGCTCCTCGATGATCTCCATGGCGCGGAGCTTGGGCGCGCCGGTGATGGAGCCGCCGGGAAAACAGCCGCGCAGCAAATCCACCGGATGGCGTCCCGGCGCCAGCTCGCCCCGCACCGTGCTGACCAGATGATGCACGGTGGCGAAACTCTCCACGGCGAACAGTTTGGGCACGCTGACCGAGCCGGTGCGGCAGTTCTTGCCAAGATCATTGCGCAGCAAATCCACGATCATGACGTTCTCGGCGCGGTCCTTGAGGCTGTTGCGCAGCTCCTCGATCATTTGCTGATCGCGGATCGGATCGGCGCTGCGCGGGCGGGTGCCCTTGATCGGCCTGGTCTCGACCACGCCGTTGCGCACGTTCAGAAAACGCTCCGGCGATGAACTCAGCACCTCGCCGCCGGGCACGCGCAAAAACGCCGAGTACGGCGCAGGGTTGAGCTGCCGCAGGTATTTGTAGGCGTCCCAGGGATCGCCGTCGGCGCGGGCGGAAAAGCGCAGCGCCAGATTCACCTGGTAACAATCGCCGTTGCGAAGATATTTCTTGATGCGCTCAAAGCGCACGGCGTATTGCGCGCGGCTCAGATTCGGCTTGACCGCGGACAGCACCCGGAACCGGGGACAGAAGGCGACGGGCGTTTGCGGCGGCGGAGCCACCTCGAGTTTGTGCAGCCATTCGGCGTCGCCGCGGCCATCCTCTGCACGGCTGATAAAGTATGCCCGCCTGTCGAAGTGATCGACCACCACGCAACGCTCGTAGACGCCGATCGCCATGTCCGGCATGTCGATGTCGTGAATGGCAATGTCGGGCAGCCGCTCCACACGCCGTCCCAAATCGTAGGCGAAATACCCCATCGCCCCGCCGGTGAAGGGCAGCAGCGGATGCCCCGGCAGGATTTCGCCCAAGTGCCGCTTCAACAAGGCGAAGGGATCGAGATCGGAGATCGCCGTTCCGCCGGCGGTGTTGATCTCGGTGCGGCCGCCGCGCGTGGTAAGGGTAAAGACGGGATCGGCGGCGAAGATATCGAATCGGCCCTGGCGCTGGCACAGGCGGTCGCTGTCCAGCAGCACGCACCACGGCCGGTCGGCGAAGGCGTCAAAACGGATCGCGGTGTCCTCGTGGTAGGGAAGCTCCACGATGCGCGGGGTTTTCAGCATGATGTCCGGCCCATCAGCGCCAGCGCCACGGCGGGCGCGCAAACGGCGGCCGGCTCGCGCCATCTGCGCGGCGCGTTAACGAGTTCTGCATAATCGAGGTAGCGGCGCCGCAGCCGTTTTGCCAATCGCCGGGCAATAAAGCGGCCGGCGCCGGCGCCGATCACCGGCCAGCCGGAGGATCGGGGGAACACGGACAGCACCCGATTCATCTCCTTCATCACGCCCTCCTGCTGCGCACCGGCGATGAATCGCGCCGCCTGCCGCCAGTCCCGCATCGATGCATCGCGCAGATCGCAACCCAGCATGCGCGCCAGGCGCCGGGCGCAGTCACGCGGTTTTTTGCCGCGGCCATCGGCGGTTTCATCAGCACCAAAGCGCAAATTGCCGATCAGCCGGTAAACGTCCGCCATGTTTGCAAACTGCTCCGCCGTCATGTTCTGCCACACGCCGCGAAATTTCATCCGCCGCACCACCGCCATGACGGGGGTGCGGCTCACGCCAGTGTATAGAAGTTCGCCAGTGCGCAGGCGTCCGGCGTCCGTCGACGCCCGCGCCGCCACCCGGCCGTTGTGAATGGGGATGATGTCGGTGGTGGTGCTGCCGATGTCCACCAGCAGCGCCTCCGGCACGATCCCCGCCACCGACGCCGCGGTGGCATGCCAGTTCGCCGAGGCCACTTCGAGGGGAACGCGGACCGCGGTCCGTACGTCACACCATCCATGGCGCAGCGAATAGACCCTGAGCCGCCCTGCACCGATGCGCCGGCCGGCCACGCGCAACAAAGTCTGCACGCCCTCGTGGCGATCGGCAAATATGTCCGCGAGTTCCCCCGTCATGGTGACGAGGTGCAGGGCCTCCCGCAAGCGAAAGCGGCGGTGCAGGCGCGACAGCTGTAGATCGAGTTCATTCAGCCCCCGCCAGAGGGGGCAGGAATACTGGCCCACGTGGATCAGCCGGCCGCGCGTGTCCGCGACCGCCAGCTTGAGATGCGCGCCGCCGATGTCCCATCCGGCACATGCCGCGACCTCACGCAAGATGAGGCACCTCGACCCGCCAGAGGCATGACGCCGGCGTTCGAGTCATCGCTTCCCCCCGTCCCAGACATGCCTCCACGATTAATTGCGCGGCATTGACGCCCAGGGACCGGCTCGCCGCCACGTAGCTCGTGGTCAGGCGCGGATTGATTTCCAACACGACCGGCCCTGCGCCGGTCTCGATGTAGTCGACGCCCACAAAACCACGCAAACCCGGCAGCAGCCCCACCAGTTGATCGGCGAGTCCCTGCATGGCGGATCTCGGTTGCGGGGAGGGGTTGACCAGCGTGCCGGTTTGCCTCAAGACCTCTCCTTCGCGGTCCCGCAGCTGTTCGTTGACGGTCAGCACCGCGGCGCGGCCCGGACCGCAGAGCAGCGAAAGACTCATCGCCCGTCCTGGCACGTAAGACTGCGCTATCCATGTGCGCCGGATATCGGGAGGACTCCATCCCGAAAATTCCGCCGCCGTTGCAAAGAAGAAGGTATCTTCACTGCCCGCCCCGTCATCCGGCTTCACCACGTAGCCGTCGTCCCCCTTCGGGGGCCGTGTCCCCCAATACACGGTCTCCGGCACCCTCACGCCGTGCTGCGCGAATGTATTCAGCGTCGTGATCTTGCTCGCCGTGAGGGCCACCGCCGGCGAGGAGCATCCCAACAGCAATTTGCCCGCATCCTCGACCATGCGGTTGAGCCGCTCCAAAACGCCGCCGGTTTCGGGCGCGACAATCAACGCCGCATCCGTCGTTGCAATGCACCGCCGCCACACCTCCCACGGCTCCCCCTGCACCGTGATAATCTCCGCGGCATGATCCAAGGACGGCAGTCGCGCGTCGCGGGTCGTGACGATTGCAACATCGTTCAGTGCGCAAAAATCGGCCAGCGCCGCGCGCAGCATCATGTCGCCCTCGCCAGCGAGCGCCGGGGGCAGGGACCGGCCGATGAAGCCCCCGCCCGTGACGAACTCGCATACGAAGATTTTGCCGGGTCGGCGGATTAATTCTGACAAGGGCTTGGCCGCTGATTTTCAGTTGGTGCCCGGGGCCGGAGTCGAACCGGCACGGGGTTTCCCCCAAGGGATTTTAAGTCCCTTGCGTCTACCTGTTCCGCCACCCGGGCTGCTGAGCACACTGGAATTATAGGGGATTGCGCAAATGGAGGCTGGAGTCGGGATCGAACCGGCGTACACGGATTTGCAGTCCGCTGCATGACCACTCTGCCATCCAGCCTGTATAGGTCTCGACCGCCTGCCGGCGGCCCTGAAGCATGCCGATTAAAAAAAGAAAACCCCGTGGCCGGGGTTTTCCTGAGTTCAACTGGAGCGGGAAACGAGACTCGAACTCGCGACCCCAACCTTGGCAAGGTTGTGCTCTACCAACTGAGCTATTCCCGCATGCTTGAGGTGTATTGTTCATGCCCATGGCAAAGGTGTCAAGGGAGAGACCCATCCACAGGACGCATAAAACAGGACCCCGCAAATCAACCGGGGTTTTTATTCCCGCCGTCCCGCAATTGCGGCCAGGCGGCCAGCAAATAAACGAACATCGACCACAGCGTGAGCAGCGCGGCAAGGTAAAGCAGCCGCAGGCCGAGAGCGTAGGTGTCGAACCCGCCCAGCGGGGCGCGGTAGAGCATCAAAATCAGCGCCAGCATTTGCATGACGGTCTTGATTTTGCCGAGCGCCGAAACCGCCACGCGCCGCCGCACGCCCAGGCCCGCCATCCACTCCCGCAGCGCCGAGACCGCGATCTCGCGGCCGACGATGACCGCGGTCAGCAGCGCCAGCAACACGGTGGGGTACTGCTGCAGCAGCAACACCAGGACGACCGCGACCATGATCTTGTCGGCGACGGGATCGAGGAATTCGCCAAGCGGCGAGATTTGTTTTAGCCGGCGCGCCAGATAGCCGTCGAGCCAGTCGGTGAGCGCGGCGAAGGCGAAGATCAAGGCGCTCAAGGCGTGCGCTCCATGAACAGGCAGGTAAAACACCACCACGAACACCGGGATCAAAAACAGCCGCAGCAGGGTCAGCGTATTGGGGACGTTCATGGCGCGCTGCTCATCACGGCCGGGGCATCATAGCGCGTGAAACCGCTCGTAGATACGCCTTGCGAGTTCGCGGCTGATGCCGGGCACCTGGCGGAGATCCTCGACGCCCGCCCTGGCCACGCCCCGCAGGCCGCCGAAGTGCTGGATCAGCGTGCGCCGCCGACGCGAGCCGATGCCTTCGATCTCCTCCAGGATCGAGGTGTTGCGGCGGCGGGCGCGCCGCTGCCGGTGTCCGGTGATGGCAAACCGGTGGGCCTCATCGCGGATGCGCTGGATGAGGTGCAGCGCCGCGGAGTCGGGCGGCAGGGTCAGGGTCCCGCGGCCCTGCGCGAGCACCAGCGTTTCCTGTCCCGGCTTGCGTCCCGGCCCCTTGGCCACGCCCACGACCGGGGTGTCCGCCACCCCCAGTTCCTGCAGAACCCCCAGCGCCTGTGACACCTGTCCCGAGCCGCCGTCGATCAACACGAGGTCGGGCAGTCTCCCTTCTTCACGCTGCACGCGTCCGTAGCGCCGCTCCACCACCTGGCGCATGGCGGCGTAATCGTCGCCGGCCGTGATGCCCTCGATGTTGTAGCGGCGGTAATCGGATTTGATCGGACCGGCCGGACCGAAGACCACGCAGGCGCCCACCGTGGCCTCGCCGCGCGTGTGGCTGATGTCGAAACACTCAATACGCTCGGGCAGCGCCGGCAGTCCCAGCGCCTTCTGCAAGGCCTCCCGTTGTTCCCGCTCACCGCCGCTCATCCATTCCCTTTGCGCCAGGGCGTGGCGGGCGTTTTCACCGGCCATGGCGAGCCAGTGCGCGCGCCCGCCTCGCGCCTCGTGCCGGATGCGCACCCTGTGCCCTGCGGTCTCGGACAAGGCGGCGGCCAGCGCCGGAAGCTCCGGCAGCGGATGACTGATGAGAATCTCATCAGGCAGCGCCTGTTTGCCCTCGCCGTCGAGATAATACTGGGTCAGGAAGGCATTCAGAATCTCCTCCGCGCCGGCGCCCTCGCTGTTGTTGAAGAAAAACGTCCGGTTGCCCAGGTGCAGGCCGCCGCGGACGAAGAAAATCTGCACGCAACCGCCCTGCTCGTTCGCCGCCGCCGCGACGATGTCATGATCGCCGCCGGCGCCGCTGATGTGCTGTCTGAGCTGCACCCGCTTGAGGTCGGCGATCTGATCGCGGTAACGGGCGGCGAGCTCGTAGTCCAGCCGCCGGGCGGCGGCCTCCATGCGCGGCACCAGCATGTCGATGACCTCATTGCCGCGCCCTTCCAGAAACAGCTCCGCGTGTCTCACGTCCTCGCGGTAGGCCTCCGCGTTGATCAGGCCGGCGCAGGGCGCCGTGCAGCGCTTGATCTGGTACTGCAGGCAGGGTCGCGTGCGATGCCGGAAAAAGGCGTCCTCGCAGTTGCGGATGCGGAACAGTTTCTGCAACTGGTTGATGCTGGCGCGCACCGCGCCGGCATTCGGATAAGGGCCGAAATAACGCCCGGGCCCGGAGCGCCGGCCGCGATGAAAGGTCAGGCGGGGAAATTCCTGATCGCTGCTGAGGTAAATCCATGGAAAGCTCTTGTCGTCGCGCAGCGTCACGTTGTAGCGCGGCCGCTGCTGCTTGATGAGATTGTTCTCCAGCAGCAGGGCCTCGGTCTCCGTGTGCGTCACCGTGACCTCGATGGACGCCGTTCTCCCCAGCATGGCCTGGATTTTCGGACTCAGGCGCGTGGCGCGCGTGAAATAGCTCCCGACACGCTTTTTCAGGTTGCTCGCCTTGCCGACGTACAGCAGCCGGCCTTCGGCGTCCAGCATCCGATAGACGCCGGGTAGCGGGGTCAGCGTCCGGCAAAACGCCCTGCCGTCAAAACCGGCGCTCATAAATCCATGGATTCCAGCAACGCGGGTCCGCGCAGCAGCCGATCCAGAATGAGCGGCACGGTGCCGGAGTACGAGGCGGGTTCGCGCTGCAATGACTGCGACAGTTGTTCAAGCGCCAGCCAGCGGAGGGCGTCGATTTCATCGGCATTGTGCCTGAACGGCCCCTCCGCACGGCAGCCATAGACCCAGACGAACTCCCATCCCGTGGCCGCGCAGGCGTCGATCTTGAACCAGCGCCTGAGCATGGATGGCGACGCCTCGACGCCCAGCTCCTCGTGGAGCTCACGCTGCGCGCAGGCGTCGTAATCCTCGCCGCGATCGACGTGTCCCGCCGCCGATGAATCCCACAACCCCGGCGAACAGTCCTTGCGCAGCGAGCGTTTTTGCAGAAGCACTTCCTTGCGATGATTGAAAACCCAGATATGCGTGGCGCGATGACGCAGATGCAGACGGTGGATTTCCGCACGCGGGCGGTAATCAATCACCTCGTCCCGCTCGTTGACCACCGCGAAAATTTCCCCGTTCATGCGCAACCTTCATGGGAAGGATAAAACCGGCGGAAAGGGGGATCGACCGTTTTCCAGGAGCGAAACGGCGCGCAAGCCGCGCAGGGACGAGTCCCAAGGATGGGACGGGCAACCCACGGCGGATCCCGGTCTAATTCCTCACGCATTTCCAAATGTTGGCGGAGAGGGTGGGATTCGAACCCACGGCGGGCTTGCGCCCGCGCCGGTTTTCAAGACCGGTGCATTCAACCGCTCTGCCACCTCTCCGAGATGCCGGGCGGATTATACGACAGCCGAAGCCGCGGCTCAGTATTCGGTGCGGCGCGAGGTGGCGTAGGAGTCCCCGGGCAGGACAAACGGCGGAACGCCCCGACGAGCGCCTCGATGAGTTCGAGTTCCTCGTCCGTGTGATTCTTGAATGGCGCCGGCATGTCCGCGCGCTATCTACACGCGGAGGGCGACGGCGGCCTGACATACGATGATCGGAGAATACTGGCTGGATTGCTGTACCGCTTCTGAAGCGGCGCGTCACGCCCGAGCCGCTTTTTCTCCGGGACGTGATTTGTGTGAGCACGTTCACAAATATGACGATGGACTGCTGTCACGCGCGCGGTGAATTGTCTATAAAGACATCCTCCCAACGAGACAGGAGAGCACCATGAAAAAGGCATTATCGGCCGTGACAGCTTGTGGTCTGGTGCTGGCCGGTTGCGGCACCACGACCTCGGACCGCACGTTGAGCGGCGCCGGCATCGGCGCGGGCGCCGGTGCGGTTGTGGGCGCGGTGACCAGCCTCGGGGTCCCGGAGGCCGCGGTGCTGGGCGCCGTGGCCGGCGGTCTGACGGGGGCCTTGACCAAGCCCGATCAGGTCAATCTGGGCAAGCCGGCATGGAGCCAGAACAGTCCGCCGCCGACCGCGTCCGCGTCGCCGGCGCAGCAAGGCTCGGCGCAATATTCAAACTATGCCTACGCACCCGCCGACCCGGGCACGGTGCGGCAGATTCAAGCCGCGCTGAAACACCTGCGCCTGTATGACGGGCAGGTGGACGGCATCGCCGGCCCCCGCACCCAGAGCGCCATCCGCACGTATCAACAGCAGAACGGACTGGCGGTGAACGGGCAGCCCAGCACGCAATTGCTGGAGCACCTGCGCCAGCGCGGCGTCGCCGGCACCAGCGCCTGATCCTCTCGGCATCCGGCCGGCAGCGACTGATCGCTGCCGGCCTTTTTATTTCTGCTTCAGGGACGCAAGATCGATGACGAAGCGGTACTTCACGTCGCTCTTCAGCAATCGCTCGTAGGCCTCGTTGATCTTCTGGATCGGAATCACCTCCACGTCGGAGGTGATATTGTGCCGGCCGCAGAAGTCCAGCATTTCCTGCGTCTCCCGGATGCCGCCGATCAACGACCCGGCGAGCTGGCGGCGCTTGAAGATCAAATTGCCGACGGTGGGCGACGGATGCGGCTGATCCGGCACGCCCACCAGGCACATCGTGCCGTCGCGCTTCAACAGCTCGAGATAAGCGTCGAGATTATGAGGCGCCGCCACGGTGTTCAGGATGAAATTGAAGCTGCCGGCGTGTTTTTTCACCGCCTCCGGATTCCTGGAGATCACCACTTCGTCGGCGCCAAGGCGTATGGCGTCCTGCGCCTTGCCCGGCGAGGTCGTGAACAGGACGACATGCGCGCCGAAGGCGTGGGCGAACTTGACGCCCATGTGGCCCAGGCCGCCCAGGCCCACCACGCCGACCTTGTCGCCCGCCTGCACCCTCCAGTGACGCAGGGGCGAATAAGTGGTGATGCCGGCGCACAGCAGCGGCGCCGCGCCCTTGAGATCGAGATTTCCGGGGACCTTCAGCACGAATTTTTCCGTCACCACGATGCTGTCAGAATAGCCGCCATAGGTCGGCTCGCCGGTGTCCTTGTAGCGGTCGTTGTAGGTCAGCGTCATGCCGTTTTCGCAGTACTGCTCCAGACCCCCTGCACATGACTCGCACCGCCGGCAGGAATCAATCATGCAGCCGACGGCGGCCAGATCACCCGCCTTGAAATTCCTTACCTGTCCGCCGACCTTCGCCACCCTGCCCACGATCTCGTGTCCGGGCACCATGGGGAAAATCGCGCCGCCCCACTCGTCGCGAACCTGATGCAGGTCCGAGTGGCAGACGCCGCAGTAGAGAATCTCGATCTGCACGTCCTGCGGCCCGGGTTCGCGCCGTTCAAAGGAAAAGGGAGCGAGCGGCGTGGTTGCGCTGCGGGCTGCATATCCCGTGGAAGCAATCATTTTCACAAGCTCCTGTTTTTACCCGGATGCCTGCTATTGACTATACTTGTAATCAAGGACAACAAAAAGAAGGATTCATTCCGGGCATGTCGAAGGCGTCAATGGACAGGGATAAAGTGGCCGAAGAACGACTCAACGCCATCCTCGCGACCATCGACAACGTCGTATGGTCCATATCCGCGAGCACCTATGAGACACTCTACCTCAACCCTGCCGCCGAAAAAATATACGGCCGGCCGGCGGAGGCATTCTACAAGGATCCCGGCCTGTTCCTGAGCATCGTCCACCCGGAGGATCGCGAGCGGGTCTCCCGGGTGCTTCCCGAATTGATGGACAAGGGCGCCGCTTCCATCCAATACCGCATTGTCCGTCCCGACGGCGAGGTGCGCTGGCTGGAGGACAAAATCGCCGTGGCGCGCGACGCGTCCGGCGGACCGGTCAGAATCGACGGCGTCGCCCACGACATCACCGAGCGCCTGGCCACGGAACAAAAATTGAACGCCATCCTCGCGACCATCGACGACGTGGTGTGGTCGATTTCCGCGCACACTTATGAAACCTTGTATCTCAACCCGGCCGCCGAGAAGGTCTACGGCCGGCCGGCGGAGGCGTTCTACAGGGACCCTGATCTGTTTCTCAACATCGTCCACCCCGACGATCGAAAACGGGTTGCCCAGGTACTTCCCGAGCTGACCGAAAAAGGCGCGTTGACCATTCAATACCGCATCCTGCGTCCCGACGGCGAGGTGCGCTGGCTGGAGGACAAGGTGGCGATTGGTCGCGGCCCGGACGGGCGGCCCGCCAGACTTGATGGCGTCGCCCACGACGTCACCGAGCGCAAGGCCCAGGAGGCAAAATTGCAATATCTCGCGACCCACGACGCGCTCACGGATCTCCCCAACCGCAACCTGCTCGATGATCGCATCGCCCAGGCCATCGCGCAGGCGCACCGCACCGGCAACACCTTCGGCGTGCTCATACTGGATCTGGATCGGTTCAAGCTCGTCAACGACGGCTACGGTCACGTCTACGGCGATGCCCTGCTGCTGGCGCTCTCGGCGCGGCTGCGGGAGGCCGTGCGCGAAGGCGACACGGTGGCCAGGCTCGGCGGCGATGAATTCGTCGTCCTGCTTTCCCCCCTCAAAAACACGCAGGAAGCCATCCCGGTCGTGCGCCGGCTGCAGAACATCTTCGCCACGCCGTTCTCGGTGCTGAACACCGAGCTTTATTCCTCGACCAGCATCGGCATCGCGCTGTTCCCCGCGGACGGCAGGACTTCGGAAGCGCTGTTGAAGAACGCCGACGCCGCCATGTACCGCGCCAAACAGATGGGTCGGAACGGCTTCCAGTTCTTCGAACCGGAAATGAGCGCGCAGGTCACCCGTCGGCTGGAACTCGAAAACGCCCTGCGCCGCGCGATCGATCGCGGCGAATTCGTCCTCCATTACCAGCCGCAGAAGGAGATGAAGACGGGGCGCGTCATCGGCGTCGAAGCCCTGCTGCGCTGGCGGCATCCATCGATGGGGATTGTCTCTCCGCAGGATTTCATGCCGGTCGCCGAGGAGACCGGCCTCATCGTCCCCATCGGCACCTGGGCGCTCAAAACGGCGTGCGCGCAAAACAAGGCCTGGCAGGACGCGGGACTGCCGCACCTGCGCATGGGCGTCAACATTTCCGCCCGGCAGTTCTGGGAGGGCCAGATTTTACAGACCGTCAGACGGATATTGATGGAGACGAGCCTGCCGCCGCAGGATCTCGAATTGGAGGTCACCGAGGCCGTGTTCCTGCGCAACATCCAGGAAACCGTGCGCACGATCAATGAACTCAGGACCCTGGGGGTCGCCGTCAGCATGGACGACTTCGGGACCGGATATTCCTCGCTGAATTATCTGCGGCGCCTGCCGATTGAAAGGCTGAAGATCGACGGCTCCCTCATCCGCGAACTGTCCACCATCCCCACCGCCACGGTGATGTTGAGGCAGCTCATCCAACTGGCGCACGCCATCGACCTCAAGGTGGTCGCCGAGGGAGTGGAGACGAAGGATGAATTTGCATTCCTCGCCGACAACCAATGCGACGTGGCGCAGGGCCACTTCCTCCACAAGCCGCTTCCCGCCGACGAATTCAGGCAAATGTTCATGGAACAGCGGCCCTGAGAGGCGGCACGCCTTCAGCGCTTGAGCGCGGTGAGAACCTCCTCCAGCATCTTCTTCGCGTCGCCGAACAGCATGCGGCTGTTGCCCCTGTAGAACAGCGGATTGTCCACGCCGGCATAGCCGGAGGCCATGCTGCGCTTCATGACGATGGAGGTTCTGGCCTTCCACACCTCCAGCACCGGCATGCCGGCGATGGGGCTCCCCGGGTCCTCCTGCGCCGCCGGGTTGACGATGTCGTTGGCGCCGATGACCATGGCCACGTCGGTCTCGGGGAAGTCCTCGTTGATCTCGTCCATCTCCAT
>JAJPIJ010000030.1 GCA_021324815.1 Gammaproteobacteria bacterium | reverse complement strand
GTCAACGACGGCAACGCCGGCAACAACTACACCGTGACCACCGTTGATGACCTGACCGGCGTCATCAACAAGGCGGCGCTGACGGTGACGGCGGATGACAAGTCGCGGCCTATAAATACGGCCAATCCGCCTTTCACGGCGAGCTTCAGCGGTTTCGTGCCTGGCGATACTCCGGCCATGCTGGGCGGTGCCTTGGTGTTTAACACGCCGGCGGTCATCACTTCACCCCCGGGAAATTACCCGATCATCGCTTCCGGACTGACGAGCGCGGACTATACGATTAGTTATGTCAATGGCACGCTGACAGTTTTTACAGTGCCGCCGCAAAATCAAGGCCAGCCAGATACCGGTCAGACTGGAGCCGTTATCTCGGTGGTGCAGCAACTGGGCGGCTCGGCTTCAACAACGCCAGCGTTGACACCGACGACGGTGGCCGAGACCGGCGATTTGAACGCGTTGCCGGCCACGGGTGCCGGTAACACGGACGGGGATCAGCCCGCCGTGGAAGTATTCTCTCCCTACGTTTCAGCGGTGGGATGCGGCCAGCGGCTGCCGTACCCGGCTAAAAAGGGCTGCACACCTTAAAACGCTCGATATTGGCGCCACGGTTTCAATTCGTGGCGTGTCCAGGGATGGTGGAGGTGACGGAGGTTGCTGGTCTACACTAATCTCGTTCCATGCTTAATCTCGAATGAGGTTGTGCACGCATCACGCGTCGCCTTGTTCTTGGAGAAATGCCAATGCCGGTGAATCCAGAGTTTCTCGCATTCACGAAAGTAATGAGCCGGTGGCTCACCGAGGATCACACCCTTATTGCGGCATATCTTGGGAGGCGTCACGTGGTGCCAGGATGGTGGGTGGGAGTCCTGGCTTTCACGGTGTGTTTTGCACAGGCGGGTGAATTGGGGTTCTCGTCCAGCGTCACGCCCGGATTGGTTGCGCATATGGCGCAGGAATTCGGGGAGCAGGCCAGGGGGCGCCTCAAGTCTTGGCAGGAAATGGTGCAAAATCGTCGTCTGTCGGACAGTCAGAACTGGGAAAAATTATCTGATCACGCGGAGCACGAAATCGAGACCGGGGTGAATGGATTCTTCAATCGCGTGCCGTTCATCGATGATCTCACGCATTGGGGGGTGGAGGATTACTGGGCCACGCCCGCGGAGTTCATGGCAAGCAACGGCGGTGACTGCGAGGACTTCACCATCGCCAAATATTTTGCCTTGAAGGAAATCGGCGTCCCAATCACTCATCTGCGCATGACCTACGTCAAGGCGACGCGCCTCAATCAGGCGCACATGGTGCTGGCGTACTATCCGACGTCGGATGCGGAGCCGCTGATCCTCGACAACCTCGAGAACGACATCCGGCCGGCGTCCGAGCGCCCGGACCTGATCCCGGTGTACAGTTTCAACGACGATGACGTCTGGCTCGCCAGGACCGGCGAGCGCGCCGGGAGCCCCACGCAAATCCGCCTCTGGCGCGGCTTGCTGGAGAAACTCGAGCAGGAACAGCGGATGTGAATGCCACCCGGCGCGGCGGAGGCTGGAGATGACCCTGTTCCGGCAATTGCTGCTCGGCGTCTCCCTGCTGTTTTTTGCCGTGCTGGCCGGCGTGCAGGCGGTGTACGTGCGAAACGCCCGCAACTACCTCCAGCAGCAGCTCGAGTCGCACTCGCAGGATGCGGCCACGGCGCTCGGGTTGTCGCTGGCCACGGTCATGCCGGGCGGTGACCGCGCGCTGATCGAGCTGGTGGTCAGCCCGGTGTTCGATCGCGGCTATTACCAGTCCATCCGCGTGCTGTCGTCCAAAGGCGAGCAGCTGGTGGACAAGGAACTGCCGCCGCGCCCTCCCGACGTGCCGGCCTGGTTCGCCTCTGTCGTGGTGCTGGAGGCGCCGACCAGTGAATCGCTGGTCAGCTCCGGGTGGCGGCAGTTGGGACGCGTCATTGTCACCAGCCACCCCAACTTTGCCTACCGGCAATTGTGGCGCACCAGCGTGGACACCTTGTGGGTGTTGCTCATCGTTTACGCGCTGGCATTGTGGTCGACGTGGCTGTTTCTCAAAACCGTGCTCAGGCCGTTGACGCAAATCCGCGAGGCGGCCCAGGCGATCAGCGAACGCAAGTTTGTCACCGTCGCCGCAAGGCCGTCGGCGCCCGAACTGCGCGATTTGGTGGAAGCGATCAACAGCATGTCCGGCAAAATCCGGGACATCATCGCCGCCGAAGTCTCCCGGGCGGAGGCGCTCCGCCACGAGGCCTTTCATGATCCGATCTCCGGGCTGGACAATCGCGCCAGCTTCGAACACAGGCTCGATGAATGGCTGCAGGCGAAGAGCGAAATTTATTCCGGCGTATTGTTCTTGCTGGAACTGAACAACTTCAAGTCCTTCAACCAGACCCACGGATTTCGCCGCGGCGACGATCTGATCGGGCATGCCGGCCGCGCCCTCGCCGAGTCGTGGAAAGGGCGGCCGGCAATCCGCGCCCGCCTGGGTGGGGCCACCTTCGCACTGGCGGTGGAAAACGTCGATTTCGAAGAAGCGCAGCACCTGGCGGCCGCCGCATGCGCTCATCTTGAATTGACGTTGTCGGAGCAGGGTTATTCCCCGGAGGTGAGCTTCGCCTGCGGCGGATGCCATTTCGCCAGCATGCGGCCGACCCTCTCCGCACTGCTTGCCGGCGCCGACAAGGGCTTAATCGAGGCGCAAAATCAGGGGTTGAACGGCTGGGCGATGATGCGACTCGGAGACGATGCGCGCGATGAAAAGGGTTCGCAGTATTGGAAGTCGACGATTTCGCGCGCGCTGGAGGACAATCGCATCGCACTCTACAGCCAGCCGGTGCTGCCGATTGGCGGCGGCCTTCCCTTCCAATATGAGGTCGTGGGCCGCCTCATCGACGAACAGGGCGAGGCGGTCGCGGCCGGCAATTTCCTCCCCATGGCCGTGCGCCACAACCTGGTGGAATTGCTCGACCGGAAGGTGATCGGAAAACTGGTGGGGCATCTGGCGTCCCAGGGGGGACCGGCGGTACAGTACGCCGTCAACATCTCGGCGCGATCGATGCGGAATGCGGCGTTCGTGACGTGGCTCTCCGAACTTCTGCGCTCGCAGCCCGCGGTGGCCCGCCGGCTGGTGTTCGAAACGACGGAAATCGGCGTTGTCGAGGATGTCGAAACGGCGAGAAGATTCGCGCAAGCGATGCGCGCCGAAGGGGCGGAGTTCGCCGTGGACAATTTCGGATTGCATCGCGAGGCGTTCCGCTATCTCCAGACGCTGATGCCGAATTACATCAAGCCCAGCCGCGGTTTCTTTGCCGACCTGCCCCGACGGCGGGAAAACCAGTTTTTCATCTCCTCGGTGGTAAAAATCGCCCAGCCTCTGGAGATTCGCGTGATTGCGCAGGCGATTGAGGACGTGAGTGTGCTTTCAATCCTCCAATCACTCGGTGTCCAGGGTTATCAGGGTTATGCGGCAGGCAGGCCCGAACGTCTGCTGTGACTAAATTACCAGTTAAAATAATGAATTATAGCGATATATTAATAGGTTAAGTATAATGAAAAAATGGGATTAAGACGGGTTCTTGCTCAATTCGGAGGGTTCGGTTCTGGCGTGGTTACCGTGCTTGCGACCGCCACCGTGGTGCTTGCCCAAACGCCGCAGGACGCCGGCCGCATATTCCAGGAAACCAGCCGGCCGAGTACGGAGCGTGCGCCGCAAGGCGCTCCCACCATCAATGTGCAACAGCCCGCCCGTCCGGCGCTCACCTCGACCGCTGAAATCCGTTTCAAGGTTTTGCACTTCCGCATCAGCGGCAACTCCGTTTTCCCCGCGGAAACGCTGTTGCCGCTGCTGAACGAATTTACCGGGCGTGAGTTGTCCCTCAATGACTTGCAAGAGGCCGCCGCCCGCATCACCGAGTATTACCATAAACACGGCTACCTCGTGGCGCGCGCCTACATCCCCGCGCAGGACATCCAGGATGAAACCGTCGAGATCGCCGTGCTGGAGGGGCGCGTGGGTTCGTTGTCGATGCGTTCACAAAGCCAAGTGCGGGTGCCGGACAGGCGGTTGCGCCGGATTTTGCAGGCCAACGTGCCGGAAGGCACGGTGATCAATGGGGAACCCCTGGAACGCTCGCTGCTGCTCATGGACGATTTGGCCGGTGTTTCGGCGGCCCACGCCGTGTTGAAACCCGGCGAGGCCACGGGCACGTCCGATGTCGCGGTGGAGACCATGCAGGGACCGTTTGTCTCGGGCGACGTTGATTTTGACAATTACGGCAACCGGTTTACCGGCGACAAGCGGCTGAGCGGAACGATGAACCTGAACAGCCCCTTGCGCCTCGGCGATCTTGCCAGCGTGCGCGTTCTGCATGCTTCCGATACCGATTATGGGCGGGCCAGCTACCAAGTGCCGATCGGCGCATCGGGATTGTTGACAGGATTAGGCTATTCCATTTTGCGCTATCACTTGTGCTGCGAATTCAAGCCGCTGGATGCAAGGGGTGTTGCACAGGACGTTACCCTCTTCGCTCGTTACCCCATCGTGCGTACGCTGAATTTCAACCTCTATGACGGCCTGGCGCTGGATCGCAAGCATTTTTTCAACACCACGGTGCCCGGGACGGTGAGCGATTACCATCTCACGGTGGGCACGGCCACGCTCATGGGCGACTGGCATGACACGTTCGGCGGCGGCGGCGTCAATGGCTTCAGTCTGGCGGCGGCGGCGGGTGATCTTGATCTCAGTGGTTCCCCCAACCGCGCCGTCGATGCGGCCGGGCCGCGCACCGAGGGTGTTTACGGGAGATTCAATTTTCAATTGTCACGGTTGCAGGCCATCCACGGGCCCCTGAGCATGTTTGTTTCGCTCTCCGGCCAATTCGCCACCAGGAACCTGGATTCCTCCGAGCAGTTCATTCTGGGCGGGCCCAACGGCGTGCGCGCCTACCCCCAGGGCGAGGCGCCCGGAGATGAAGGCTTGCTGGCGAACCTTGAACTGCGCTGGGACCTGCCGCTCGATGCCCAGCTTGCGGCTTTTCTCGACCATGGTGAGATTGAATTGCGCAAGAACAGGTTCGCCGTCCTGGCGGGCACAAATGGCCCGCCCAATCGCTATTCCCTGACCGGCGCGGGCATCGCGTTAAACTGGCGGCTGCCCGATGATTTCACCGTGCGTTCGAGCCTGGCAACGCGCATCGGCGACAACCCCGGCCGCGACGTGAACGGCAACGACAACGATGGCACGCATGACGATGTCCGCTTCTGGCTGGGGGTGGCGAAGTACTTTTAAAGCGGCGCTGAATTCAGTCCCCGCCAGGACTTCAGGACCGACCGCGTGCGGCCGTCGCCCGGCTTTCCCAAGCCGGAGGAGGCTCGTATCCATGGGAGGGCGAGTTCGTGTATTCTCAACTCATCGCTCCTCAGGCAGTGGTCTCAATAATGCCATGATCGAGTTGAACGACGACTACCGGGTCAAGCCTCCCGAGCCCCGCCCCATCCTGCGGCCCGTGACACTGCCCGCGGTGGAGACGGGCGATGTGTTGATGGAACACATCGCACGGATAGAATCCTTGAAAATCAAATTGTTGCGATTGCCGGGCCTGACGGAACTGGATCGCAATGATCTCTTCAATGATTTGGATATCCTGCGCAGTGCCCTGTTGCAAAGCCGCGGGGGCATCCAGGTCAATCAGGATGCCGCACCTGGCGTCGAATCCTCCTCGCGCCGCCGCGCCGGCGCCGTGGAACTCAAGATGGAGGGCATCATCGGACAGAGTCCGCGCATCCAGAAATTGCTGCGCATCATTTCCAGAATTGCGCCCACTGATCTCACGGTGCTGATGGAGGGGGAGACCGGGGCGGGGAAGGAGTTGTTTGCCAGGCTTATCCACAACAACAGCGGGCGCACGCATTTCGTGGCGGTGAATTGCGGCGCGTTTCCAAGCGGGCTCATCGAGTCGGAGCTGTTCGGCCATGTCAAGGGGGCGTTCACCGGCGCCACTCATGATCGCAAGGGCAAATTCGAGGAGGCCAACGGCGGCACGATTTTCCTCGACGAGATCGGCGAGCTGGAGATGCCGGCGCAGGTGAAGTTGTTGCGGGTGCTGCAGGAGGGGGAATTGCAGCGCGTCGGTTCGGATGCGGCGGTCAAGACCAACGTGCGGGTGATCGCCGCCACCAATCGCGATCTGGCGACGATGGTGGAACAGGGCACATTCCGCGAGGATTTGTTTTACCGCATCAACTTGTGCCCGCTGTTCATCCCGCCGCTGCGGGAGCGGCGCGACGAGATCCGCATCCTGTTTGAATATTTTTTCCAGGCCGAGGCCGCCCGCCGTGGCGTTCGCGAGCCGGTGCTGGATCGCCGGTTGCAGAAGTTTCTCTATGAGCATTACGATTTTCCGGGCAATATCCGTGAACTGAAAAACCTGGCGCAGTTCCTGGTGAACGTCTCCACGGACGCGCCGCTGGGTGTGGGGGATCTGCCGGAGCGTTATCAGACGGCGACGGCCGCCGTGGCCGGCCACGGGGATGTGGATTCGCCGCTCCTGTATGCCAAGGATCAGGCCGAGCGACAGACACTCACGGCCGTGCTTACTCGTCTGGGCGGAAGGGTGCAGGCCGTATGCGCCGATCTGGGAATTTCCCGCGCCCGGCTCTATCAATTGTTGAAGAAACATGACCTCAAACCAGCGGATTTTCGCGTCCGTGGTCGCCGGCGGGTGGATTCGCGCGTGGAATAAGGCGGATACCGGGGAATGTAGGATAGAAAATGGTCACGGGGGGAGAGCAAACCTTGAATCAGCAGGGCGGCGTCCACGACATGACGTTGCTGGATTTCCTGAGCCTGGAGCGCAGCACCCGCTCGCGGGCTCGCAGCAGGATGCCGGCGGCGCCGCACGCGGAAGCCGTGTCGCAACCCCGGGCGCTGACCACGGTCAGAGGCAAGCCCATCACCGTCGATGACGTGCTGCTCTATCTCAAGACCACCGGCGTCTTTCGCAATGCCATCTATCAGATCATCTCGATCGAGGTTGTCATGCTCAAGGCGCGTGAACTGAGACTGTCCGTCAGCGAAGAGGAGCTGCATGCCTACAGCAAGGCCCGACGGGAGAGCATGGGGCTGCTTGAGGCCACGGCGATGAACGAGTACTGCAAATGGCTGGGGATCACCTTCGATCACTGGCAGAAGCAAATCGAAATCGAACTGCTGCGACAGCGCCTGAAAAAAACGCTGTTTCCGGAGGCCCGGATACGCGAATACTTCGACGCGCACCGGCGGGAATTGAAGACCCTTTCCGTCTCGCGCATGGTGCTGCGGGAGGCGCCGCCGCTGGAGGAGTTTGCCGCTCAAATCCGCGCCGGAAAGCGGGATTTTTCCGTGCTGGCGAGGGAGCATTCCTTGGAGCAGAATACCAGGGTGGCCGGGGGCTATCTCGGCCGCATCCGCTGGGGTATGCTGCCCGCCGACGTCGAAAAGGCGCTGTTTGCCTCGACGGCCGGCGCGCTGGTGGGCCCCGTGGCGCAGGATGGCTATTGGGTGTTGTACCGCGTGGATGACGTGCAGGACGCCGAATACAGCGATGAATTGAAGGAGCAAATCAGCGAGCGCCTGTTCGCGGAATGGCTGGAACACGAGGTGCGCATCGCGCCAGCCTGAGATTAATTTAATTGACGTGCAGACCGCCGGGAGTGCGGCCGGTCATGGAATCTGAAAGAAGGCAGGAGGGGGAGATGTTATGGCGGTAGGTGCCAACACCAAGGTGCGGGTGGAACAATTAATATCCCAGCCCGTGCGGCATACCATTGCCGCCGCCCGCCTGCTGTACACGCCGCCGTCAGTCATCCTGCGGGGACCGATCTGGCTCATCGGTATCATCACCTTCTCGGCCATTGGTTACTCCTTCTGGGGCCGCAAGGACGAACTGGTGACGGCGCCGCTGCGCCTGCAGCGGGAATCCACCACGATTCAATCCGTCGGCGGCGGCATCGTGGTCGATCTCCCCGCCACCCCCAACAGTTACGTGCATTTTGGCGATTTGCTGGTGTCGATCCAGGAGCAGACCCGGCTGGCGGGCCAGAGCGAGAAGGAGGCCATGGAGCAGAAACGCGGCGAGCTGGAGAAGGAACTCTCCAAGACGCAGGATGAGTATGACAACACCATCAACAAGCTCAAATTGCAAATTCAGGATTACGATACCAACGCGGCGGTGCGCAAGAGTTCGGCGGAGGGACGCATCAAGCAGATTCAGGAGCAGCTGGCCACCGCCCAGCGCGCACTGGCGCACAACGAGGAGCTCATGGCCACGCTCACCAAGCAATTCGAGCGCAAAAAGGCGCTGTATGACAGCCACGACATCACGGTGACCGAGTACGAGGCCGCCCAGGCACAGGTCTCCGCGCAGCAGAAGGCCATCGATGACACCCGTTCGCAAATCGCCTCCATCAACGTCGAGCTGGCGACCGCCCAGGATGAACTGACCAAGTCCGGACAATTGAAATCCAAGGAGGAATTGCAGGCCGAACTGGACATGACCGTGCAGCGCAAGGAACGCGACGTCAAGGCGCTGCAGGAGCGCATCGCCGCGGTCGGCACCAAGCTCGAGGCCGGCAAGGAACTGGTCGAGGGCGTCAAGTTCGGTGAAAGCAAGACCGACTACACCAGCACTTTCAACGGCCTCATCACCGACGTGCTGGTGACCAAGGGCCAGGTCATCGGGGCGGGCCAGCCGCTGGTGACCATGGTCAAGGAATCGGCGCCGCTGGAGGCTGTCGTGCTGGTCGAAAACAAGGACATCGGTCATCTGAAGAAGGGGCAGCGCGTGATGTTCAAGTATTTTGCGTATCCCTATCAGGATTACGGCATTCCGGAGGGACGCATCACCGACATTGCCACCAAGCCCTCCGAGCAACTGGGCAACAAATATCCGGTTCGGGTGGCGCTGATGTCGGAGGAAATCAGCAAGAATGGCGAGAAACCCAAAAAGCTGGAAATCGGCCTGGAGGGATCCGCCGAGATCAAGATCGGGGGAAAACGCCTGATCGAACTGGTTTTCCGTCCCTTGTCGAAATATTTCAAGGAATCCAGCCAGGAAGAAAAGGCGGCGCCGGCGCCAACGGCACCCGTGGCCAAGAGCTAGGTTCAAGACGGCTAGGGCTATTTTTTAGAGTACGAGGGGCATCAGGAGCGGATCATGAGTAAAGAAGAGGCAGTCCGGTTTGTATTGAACAGCCACCTGATGTTCAGCGGTCTGAACAACGATGACAAGCAACAACTTGCGCCGCTCTTCGAGGTGAGGACCTACAGCGCGGGCCAGGTGATCGCCGAGCAGGGCCAGAACATGGCCGGCATGTACGTGGTGTACTCCGGCAAGCTCCGGCTCAAGGAGACCAAGGCCGGCAGGCGCGTCAGTCTCGGTGAGTTCGGCACCGACAGCACCTTCGGCGAATTTTCGCTGATCCAGCCCAAGCCCTGGGATTACCAAATCACCGCCTCGGAGGATTCAAGCCTGCTGTTCCTGCCGGCCGACAAGGTGCGGCCGCTGCTGGCCGGCCGCCCCGCCATGTCGGCCACCTTCAAGACGCAGGTGGGGCTCGTCGAGCTGGGGCAGCGCCTGCGCGGCATGCTGGGGGCGGCCAAGTACACGCCGGAGCAATTCACCGCCATCTTAAGCCGCATCGGCATCAAGAAGGGCAAGAAGGGCAAGT
Source organism: Gammaproteobacteria bacterium (assembly GCA_021324815.1). Taxonomy (GTDB): domain Bacteria; phylum Pseudomonadota; class Gammaproteobacteria; order JAJPIJ01; family JAJPIJ01; genus JAJPIJ01. The sequence goes on along the minus strand of JAJPIJ010000030.1, from coordinate 57,744 downwards.
ATCTTTTCAAGCAGGACATGGAAGACCGCCGGCTGTACTACATCGAGACCGGTTCGGTGGATCTCGAACGCACCCTGCTTTCCGGTGAGAAGGTGATACTGGATCGCGTCGGCGCGCGCGAGCTCATCGGCGAGGGCGGAGCGCTGCCGGATGTCGGCACCAACGGCATCCAGCCGCATTCGGCACTGTGCGTGGTGGACACCACGGTGCTGGTCATCAACGAGCCCGAGGTCCAGAAGATCCTCGCCATCAACCCGGCGCTGCACGAAAAGCTGCGGGTGCGGTTTAATTCCATGCGCATCCGCGAGAAGGAGGAGAAGGACATCAAGAGCCGCGCCGAGGGCGCGGACCAGCGCATCAAGCTCGCCGACGCGGTGACCGAGGAGGAATTCCTCGCCAAGCATGCCAAGGCCATTGATACTTTCCCGAACGTCCGCCAGTTCAGCGAGCAGGACAACGCCGCCGCCTGCCTGACGATGGTGGTGCAGCATTACGGCAAGCCCTTTTCGCTCGGCCAGGTGCGCGAGATCGCCAATCTCTCCATCGCCAACCCGACGCCCAACGCCATCATCACCGCGGCCGAGATCCTCGGCATTTCCGCGCGCGCCTATGCCGTGACGTTCGAGCAGTTGGAGCGCATGCAACTGCCCGTGATCGTCGGCTGGGAGGGATACCGCTATTCCGTGATCTACAAGATTACGGACAAGGAGGTGTACTTCTCGGATTCCCTCTACGGGCAGGGCCGGCTGCCGCGACAGCAATTCATCACCAGCTGGACCCGTGCGCAGGTCAGCGGTGTGGAGCGGGAGGACCCGAGCCGGGGGGTGGTCATCGGCCTGGAGCCGACGGTGGAATTCACCCGCCTGGAGCCGCCCAAGAGCCCCCTGCGGCACTTCCTCGACTACATCCTGCCGCATTGGAAGTATTTCGCCGAGGGGCTGCTCGCGGCATTGACCATCAATTTCCTGGGGCTGGCCACGCCGCTGTTCGTGCAGAGCATCGTCGACACCGTGGTGGTCCACAAGGACGCCGACCTGCTCAAGATCATGCTGGTGGGCATGGCGCTGGTGACCTTGTTTACCGTGCTGTCGAAGTCGGCGCAGGCCCTGCTGCTGGCCTACACCACTGCCCGGATCGATTTGAAACTCGTGGCCGAGTTTTACCGGCACGTGCTGAGCCTGCCGATGAATTTCTTCCTGAGCCGCAACAAGGGCGAAATCCTGGCCCGCTTCGGTGAGAATCAGAAAATCCGGCACATCATCGCCGGCTCGACCATCTCCACCATCATGAGCCTGGTGATGGTGGTGATCTACCTGTTCATGATGGTTTCCTACAACGGCACCCTCACCATCATCACGCTGTGTTCCATCCCCCTGTATTTTCTGCTGCTGTGGTTCTTCGTGCCGCGCATCAAGATGCTGGCGCAGAAGACCTTCGTCACCAATTCCCAGTCGCAGAGCTATCTGATCGAGTCGTTGAACGGCATCGAGGCGGTGAAGGCGACGTCGAATGAATATTTCGCCCGCTCGCGCTGGGAAAACCAGATGACCGAGACCATCAACCTGCAATTCCAGAGCCAGAAGCTGGAACTGATTTCCAAGGGCCTGTACGAGACGGTGCAGTCGGGCACCACCATCGCCATTCTGTTCGTCGGCGCCAGTTCGGTCATGGCGGGGCAGATGACCATCGGTGAATTGATGGGTTTCCAGATGCTGATGGGGGCGGTGATGGGGCCGATTCTGAGCATGCTCGATCTGATCAACCAGTTCCAGGAGGTGCGCATCGCCATTGACCGCGTCGGCGACGTGCTCTCCGTCAAGCCGGAACAAACCATGCTCCAGCCGGACAGCATGCCCGCCACCCTGGCGCATTGCCGCGGCGAGATCACCTTCGAGGACGTCAATTTCAGCTACGTGGCCAACGGCAAGGAAAACAACATCATGCGCAATTTCAACCTGGAGATAGAGCCGGGTATGCGCGTGGCCTTCGTCGGGCCCTCCGGCTGCGGCAAGAGCACCATCGCCAAGATGATCCTGGGCTTCAACATTCCACAGAGCGGCTTCTGCAAGATCGACGGCCGCGACATCCGCACGCTGGAGCTGTCCTCGCTGCGCTCCAACATCGGCGTGGTGTTGCAGGACAGCTTTCTGTTCGGCGGCACGGTGGCGCAGAACATCGCGCTCGGCGATCCGGAGCCGGACATGCAGGCGGTGAAGGAGGCCGCGAGGCTCGCGGGCGCCGATGAGTTCATCATCCGCTACCCGCTGGGCTACAACACGCTGGTGGGGGAAAAGGGCATCGGGGTCTCCGGCGGCCAGCGGCAGCGCATCTGCATCGCCCGCGCGCTGTACCGCCAGCCCAAGATCCTCATTTTCGACGAGGCCACCAGCGCCCTCGACAACGAGTCCGAGGCGCGCATCATGGAAAATATGCAGGGCATACTGGCGGGGCGCACCTCAATTTCAATCGCGCACCGCCTGACGACGGTGATGGATTCGGACATGATCTGCTTCATCAAGGACGGTCAGGTGCAGGAAAAGGGCACCCACAGGCAACTTTTGGACAGGGAATATCTCAAATCCATGGGATACAAGGGACTGTATTACGCCATGGCGCAAACCCAGTTCGATTTGCCGCCGCTGGATTTGGTGGCGCCCTCGCCTTCGCCGGAAGAAGCGCCCGTGCTGCAACGAGTCAATTGAACGCCCAAAACCCGAGGTCCGTACATGAGCAGTGATGACAAGACCGTGATGTTCACGGGTACCGTGGAAGTTCCCGCCCGGCCGGCGGGCGCGGCCGCAGGCCCGCTGCCCTGCAAGCTCATCTGCCTGGATCAAAGCCGGCTGCCCGATCCCACCCGCGGGCTGGAAATCGATCTGAGCGGCAAGGAACAAACGGTGGGTCGTGGCGAGGAGAACACCGTGCCGTTGAACGCCACCGGCATTTCCAAGAGGCACGCGCGTTTTTATTTCAGCAACGGCGGCTGGCGGGTGCAGGACATGGGCAGCACCAACGGCGTGCACGTGAATGACGCCAAGGTGGAGGACGCGCCGTTGAAGCCGGGCGACACCATCAAGATTGGCAAGATACCGTTTCAGTTTGTCATGGTGCGTCCGGACATCAAGGGTACCGTGACCAAGGACGGCAGGAAACACGAGGCGGATTTCGATCCGGACAAGACGGTTTCCGAGCGCACCATGTTCGTCGGCTCCAATCTCATGGCGGCGGCGATGTTGCTGGACGCCAAAAACAGGCAGCAGGAGGCTGAAAAGCGGGCGGCGGCCACGCCGGCGCGCCGCGGCGCGGCGCACGCGGCGGCGATGACGCCGGCTGCTGTGCGGAAGAAGGGCGCAGGACTTAAATGGGCGGCGCTGGCCGTGTTGCTGGCGGCCATCGCCGGCGGCGGCTACTGGTATTTCGGCCGCGGCGGTTCCGGCGCGGAGGCCGCGCTGAAGAACTCCCGCGCCGAGGTCAAGGCCTTCATGCGCGACAACGAGGACAGCGCCGGGCACTATTCCGCCGCCGAGCATCAAAAGCAGGCCACCCAGCTTGGCAACATGATGGCGGAACTGAGCGAGGCCACCTCCCAATACCCGAATTCGACGGAATTGAAGGCGGTGATGGCCCAGGTGCTGTTTCTGCAGTTCGAACGCAATCTGATGAACCTCATCCAGCAGGGCAAGCCCGATCAGGCCATTCCCCTGCTGGCGCAGGCGCAGTCGGAATTCGACAAGCTGAGCGCCGGCGGTGCGGAGACCAAGGACGACGACAGCAAGAAGATTTATTCGGATGTCGCCAGCCTGCTGGAGCTGGCCGGGCCGGTCATCCGGATCAAGGCGTTTGCCCAGCGGTATCCAAATCCAGCCAAGGACGCCAAATCCGCCCCCTCGAAGGGGGAAATGGAGCAGATCAGGAAATTACGCGATCAATTCGCCGAGCTGCGCAAGAAAAACAACCTGGCGCTGTCGGTGAACTACCTGCTCTTCAACGGCATCGTGGGCGATGTGGATGACAAGGACGTGCTGGTGGTGGATAAATGGGGGGCGGTGACCCGCGCCAATTGATTCCATCGGTCGCCAGGAAGTTGTTTTCAACCCGTGGCTTGGGGTATTATTTTTCAGCAGAAATAATAAATTAGCACAGCGTCGCAAGGCTTGTTTTAGGTTTCCAGCCGGCACGGGGGGTGGGGATGGACAGCAGCAGGCGGCGAGGATGAGTTGAGGATGCGCGTGTATTTATTACGCCCGTCCGTCACCTGCCTCGGCGGGCTCCTTCTTTTCTGGGCGGGTTTTTCCCGCCCGCTCGCAGCGCCGGAACCCGCCCCCGCCAATATCGACACCAATCTTCCGGCGCCGGATGAGTCCGCCGCGTCAATCGTCCAGCGCTTCGAATCCATCACCAGCGAGGAGACGGGGCGCGATTTGATCAACCAGGCGGTCGCCGGACTGCGGCCGGGCGCGGAGGGGTTCTTCAGTCACAAGAACATCTCCGAACTGCGTCAGAGCGACATCGCCGATCTCGCTCGCGGCCGCAACCTCGCCGTCATCATCCAGCAACGCGCCCGTGACGTTGCCGATGCCGCCCTGACCGGGGCTGCGGCGGCCTTCGATCCATTTTTTTCAGTGACCTTGAACCATCAGCGCCTCGATGCCGGCGGGCGCACGGATGAAATACTGCGCCTGCGTGAAAAATTCTCCCAGTTTGACCCCGACCAATTCCAGAAGGATTTCTTCAGCACCGCCAATGGACAGCCCGCGGTCAATTCCAATTTTGTCTGCGTCATCGTCGACGGGCAGCTGGTCAATGGCAACACCGACCCGAACAGCGGCCAGGGCTCCTGCACCAACGACGTGATACTCAACAAGCAGACCGAGCACGCCAGCGGCAGCTTCTATGACCAGTTTCTGTGGGGTGCGGAATTCGGCCTGCTCAAGAATTTCCAGTGGGGCGGCAACGTACAGGCGGATCTCACCGTCAACCGGCGCAAGAAGGATTTTTGGACCTTCCCCGATTTTCTGGAAGGCCCCGTCCCCAATATCGCCGGCCTGACCACGCCGCCCCTGAACATCGGCAGCCGCCTGCCGTGGACTTCCAATCTGAGCCTGTCGTTTTCCACGCCGCTGCCGTATGCCCGCAACTTCGGCGAATACGGCAACACCCAATCCATCGGCATCAAGCAGGCGGTCATCAGCCTGCAGGAGGCCGAATGGCGGATCGAAGCCGTCAGCAACCAGGTCCTCGGCGGCGTGGTGGGCGGGGTTCCGGGCATGTGGGTGCAGTACTGGTCGCTGGTTGGCGCGCTCAAGCAAATCGAGGTGATCGCCGCCCAGCGGCAAATCCTGGAGCAGATCGTGGCCAGCACGCGGCGGCAATTCGACCAGCAGCTGGTCACCGCCTACGACATGGCCCAGGCCGAGGCGCAAATGGAAAATCTCCGCGATCGCGAACAAATCGCATGGAACAACTATGTGCTGGCCTCCAATGCCGTGGCCGAGCTCCTGGATTACCCGCCGGACACCATCGTCGTGCCCTCGGGCTACACGCAGGCCTTCGGCCAGGATTACGCGGTGGATGCGACCGCCGTCCGGCGGACCGCGCTCGATAACCGCCGCGAACTCAAGATCAGCCAGGGGGAGGTGGAGAAGGCGCAGATCAATCTCAAATTTGCCGAGAACCAGGTGCGTCCCGAGCTTTCCTTTTCCGCCTCGGCGGCGTTGAATCAATTCGACACCGCCTTCGGCTACCGCAACGTGGAAAGTTCGCTGATGAACCTGGTCGAGCCCGACGCCAGCGATTTTTTCGTGGGCGTCAGCTACCGCCTGCCTTTTGGCCTGCAGGCGGAAAAGGCGCAGTTGCAGAAGGCCCGTCTGGCCGTGAATACCAGTGTCGACAATCAGTCGCAGACCGAACTGGGCATCACCCAGCAGGTCAATAATGCATTGGCCCAGTTTTTAAGCGCCCGTACCCAGCGGCAACTGGCGCAACAGAACATGGAACTCGCGGAACTGGCCTACGCCAAGGTGGAGCGCCTGAAGAACCTGGGGCTGGCGAGCCAGTTTGAGTTGCTGCGCACGTTGAGCGACATGCTGGATGCCCGCTCGCGGTACATCGACGCCACGGTGAGTTATCATCAGGCCTACGTCCAGTTGCAGGCCAGCCAGGGGTTGTACGAATGAACACGCCCATGAGCATGACGAATCCTCCCGCCGGCCGCTGCCGCGCCGCCTGGCTCGCGGCCATGCTCACCTTGATTGCCGGCGGCTCCCGGGCCCAGGAACCCGGCCAGGAATCCCCGGCCCCCGCCGGCAGGGAGGTCAACACGGCCTCGATGAAGATCGCCGATCTGCAGACCGCCGAGGGGGTTGCGGAACGGGAGAAGGCCATCAACGACGTCATCCGCGACGCCTTCAACGCCAAAAGCACGGCAGGCGTCTGGCAGACGCTCGCCGGCAAGAAGCTGGTGGAAATCGATCCGCACGCGGTCGCGCTTTCCGCATTGACCAAGAACCTGACCATCCAGCGATCGCATTTGAATCAGGGCATCGTGGCTGCGGCACTGGAGGAGGCCAGGGCCCTGTTCGACCCGGTGCTGAACCTGTCGTTCAATTACAGCGACAGCCGGGACTTCGAGCGCAAGGTCACGGTGAGCCGCTTCCACAAGGCGACCACCCATTGTGATCCGCCCCCGGCGCCCAACAATCCGCCGGAATGCTCCCTTATTCCGGCGCCCATATTGACGGCGGATGGCAAGCACAACGATTTCATATTCTTTGACAATTCGCCGGTGCAATTCCTTGGCTTTGACCAGCCCAGGGCGGCGGGGTACAGGCCGGGCGACGTGATAACGGCCCATCCGGATGGCGTGACCGGCGACAACGAGAAGTACAACGCTGACTTTACCGTCACCCAGCAGCTGCCGTGGGGGGCCAGCATCAATCTCAACTACGAGACCGTCTACAAGGTGGCGGATTTCGTCAACAACGCCGGCAGCCTGCATCCGACGGCGGGCAGCTATCACCGGCCGTGGACGGTGAATACGTCGCTGTCGTACAGCATACCCGTCCCGGGCAGCGCCCACTACGGCCCCGACGCGGCCTCCGCCGACGTGCAGAACCACCTGGCGAGACTAAACGATGAGCGCGCGGTCTGGGACGTCAAGAATGTCATCAACGCCACCCTGCTGGCGGTGGATCTGAGCTATTGGAATCTGGTCGGCGCCGCCAACAACTTTTACGCCGCGTTGCAGAACCAGCAGAGCGTCGAGCAGTTGTTGAAGAAAACCGAGGAAATGTATCAACTGCGCGAGATTACCGACTACAGCCGCGCCCAGGTGCAGGCCGAGCTGGAGCGGGTGAGAAACCAGGTTGAGCAGGCCAAGAACGCCTACATCACCGCCTCCAACGCACTCCAGCCTCTGCTGGACGGCGGCGCAGACGCCGTGTATCTGCCCATCCAGTACAGCGTCAGCCTGGCCGCGCCGCTGGACGTGAATCCCGCCCAGTTGAAGAGGGAGCAGGTGGCCATGAACCCGCTGCTGCAATCGCAGCGTTACAATGTCGAGACCGCGGATGTCCTGCTGAGGCAAAGCGACATCAACCGCCAGCCCAATCTGACCTTCAACGCCGGCGCCAATTTCCTCCAGTCCAACAGCGTCTTTGGCTACCACGAGTGGAATTCCGCCATGGCCCGCGTTTTCAAGCCGGACATCATCTCGCAGAACTACTCGCTGCAGCTGACGCGCCAGTGGGGCAACGTGGCCGCCGAGGCGGGCTATGCGCAGGCCGGATACAATCGTGACATCAGCGAACTCACGCTGCGAAGCACCGAGAACACCCTCACGCACGCCTTGAGCGACGCCGCGGTGAACCTGGTGAGCGCGCGTGCGCGCACGGACATCGCCCGCCGCAACTGGCAGCTGGTGCAGACCGCTTATCAAAAGGCCGTCGATCAGCAGCGCTCGCGCACCGTGACCGAGTACGAAATCATCCAGCAGAGCCAGCAACTGTTGCAGGCCACCAACGACTGGGTCAATGCCGTCATCAGCGCCAAACAGGCGGAGGCCAACTGGCTGGCGGCCGTGGGCGAACTGCCGTCAAAATACGCCGATCGCACGGCGCAGACCAGCGCCGAGGAGGGCCGCGTCAAGGCATTGCTGACGCAAAACATCGTCCCGGTCTTTGCCGGAGAAAAACGCCATGAGCGGTAAGCCTTCCCGACTCCGGTTGCTGGCGCTGCTGCTGGCGGGCTGCGGCCCGGGCTTGTGCGCCGGTGCCGCCGCCGCGGAGGCGACCGCGGCGGGAACCGCCGGCGGCGAGGGGGGACGGGAATATGCCCGCCTGACCGACCTGCTGGGGGTGGATGCGCCGGTGGCCTCCGATGAAGTCCTGCAGTCCGTCGCCAGGCAGTTGCTGGAGGGGCAGGGCGGCACGCAGCAATACGTGGCGCCGAGGAAGGTGCGCTTGCTGCCGTTGCGCGCCGCCGCCATGGAGGCGCTGTTGAAGAATTTGAGCATCAAGGTGGGGCACGAGAACGCGGGAATCATCGAAGAGGCCATCAAGGAGGCCGACGCCGTTTTCAATCCGGTGTTCAAGTTTTCCGTCGGTTTCGATCAGAGCAGCACCTACGAACGCAGTCACTTTGGCACGGTGACCATCAAGACCTTCAACCCCTGTTCCTTTGGTTGTGAGGGGGATGTCAGTCTGAAACTGCAACCGCTTGTCGAGTCGAAGCTGCTGCAACCTGGTGTCATCACCATTCCCACGAGTCCTTTCGTCACTGGACCACAAGTGAATTTGCTCGGGTTTCTGCAAGTGACCGCCAGCCCGCTCCCGCCCGGCCATTTCTGTGAGGATGACGCCAAACTGTCCAGCGGCGCTTGCATGAAGGAAGTGCACGCCAGCAAGGGCTCGGCCACCGGCCCGACCAAGACCATGAACTACAGCGTGGAGGTGGATCAGCAATTGCCCTGGGGGCCGGCGTTCAGCGTCGGCCTCTTCACCACCGACCACAAGGTTTACTACAACAATGATTTGCGCCTGTCGAACAACCGGCCTTACGCCACCAGCATGGTGTTCAACCTGAGCGTGCCGGTGCCGGGCGGCAAGGATTTCGGCCCGCAGGCGCCCAACGATGTGAATCTGCGGCAGGCGGAAAAGAGCGCCGAACGCTCGGTGTGGGATTTGCGCACCATCATCAATTCCACCCTGCTGACCGTGGACACCCAATACTGGGAGCTGGTGCGCAGCATCGAAAACCTTGCCGTCGTCATGGACAACCGCCAGCATGTCGAGAAGATCGCCGAACATACCAACCACCTGTTCGAGCAGGGATTGACGACCGCCTACGGCAAGGTACAGACCGACGCCGAGCTGGCGCGGGTGCGGACGCTGGAAGAGGCCGCCAGGGTCAATGTCGTGACGGCCTCCAATAATCTGGCCGCCTTGCTGGAAAGCTCGGGGGAGTCCACCGATCCTTACTTGTTGCTGCCGCGCGACTATCGGCCGCTGCTGGACAAACTGCTGGTGGTCGATGCGGGGCAGGCGATGCAGCTGGCGCTGGACCACCGGCCGGAGATCGCCGCCGAGAAGGTGTCGAAGGAGCAGAGCGAGATCGCGCTGGAATTCCAGCGCCACCAGTTGCGGCCGGACCTGCTGCTCACCGCCAACATCACCTCGTCCCAGGACTCGTCGGTGCTCGGTTACCGGACCTACTGGCAGAGCATCGGCGCCGTGGGCGACCCCGACACGTTGTCGAAAAATTACAATCTGAATTACCGCTATCCGTGGGGCAATCGCGCCTTCAAGGCGCTGTTCACGCAGGCCGAATTGGGCAACGAAGCGGAGGCGCTCACGGTGCGGGATGTCGAGAACAACGTGGGCCAGCAGGTGAACGACGCCCTGGCCGGCGTGTTCGCCGCGCGCGCCCAGATCGACATCACCGAGAAAAATGTGGGGTTTGCGCAGGCGGCCTACGACAAGCTGGTGGAACGGCGTGAAAAAGGCGGCGATGTGCGCGAACTGGAGCTCGTGCTCAAATCGCAGGAGTTGCTGCAGGCCAAACAGGACCACATCAACGCGCTGATCAACAACAAGATCGCCGAGTCGAATCTCCTGGCGGCCGAGGGCATCATCGCCGCGGCCTACGGTGAGGCCACCGCGCCGAGCGGCGTGGACCTCCAGCGCCTGCACTCGCTGGCGGGATACGGCATCTTCAAGTATTTCACCCAGGTTTTCGGTTACATCACCTCGCGCAAACCGGCCATCGCTGATGGGAAATAGGGAACTTCCGCCACGCCATGCCGGGAGTGACTCATCGTGATCCTTGCCCATGGCCGTAGGAATCTTCTGCCATCCCGAAGATAGCTTCGCGTTGCAACTGGCGGGGCGGCTGAACTCCGCCGCCCCGGGATCCTGCATGGTTTTCGATCTGTCGTGGCGGGAGGATCCGCAGTTTGTGCTGGACGATGAAACCGTCGCGTGCCGCGGCATGGACCTGAGCAGGCTGGACTGGCTGTGGGTGCGCGGGCTGCCGTACATGGATCCGGTCCTGCCGCCGGCGTTGCGGACTGCGGACTGGAGTCTCTGGCGCCATGATCATCTGCTGGAACAGCAGCGCTACAGCGCATGGGAGAGCCTGTTTGCCGAGCTCGAGCGGCGCGGCGCGAAAGTCATCAATTCACGCAGGTTGATCGCCCGGCAGTTCATGCTTGTGGAACATCTGCTTCTGCTTCAGCGCCAGGGCTTTCGTGTCCCTGAGTTACTGTGCAGCAACGACATGGCGGAGGTGGAGGCCTTCATGGAGCGCCATCCCATGGTCTGGTGGCGGCCGGCCAGCGGGCGCGCCGCCTGGCAGAGGTTCACCGACAAGCAGCGATTGTTCCTGATTGCCCCCGACAAGCCGCCCGTGATGCTGGCCGGCCACGATGGCCGGCGACAACTGCGGGCCTGGCTGTTTGGCGGGGAATGTCTGTTGTGTTTGAGCGTGGAGCCGGCCTCATTGCGGCCGGTCGAGGAACTGGAAGCGGGCGGGGATCACGGCGAGCTCGCCCGCATGGAATCGCTGGAAACATGGCTGCCATTCACGCCCGGGGAAAGGGTGATGGCCGAACTCGGGCGGCTGGCCGGCGCCGGGAGCGCCTGGTGGATCGAGGTGAGTTTCGATGTCCACGCCGGCGGGGAGACGGTGATCTTCGACGTGGATTTCGATCCATCCCTCGATGCATTGCCGCCACCGGTTGCGGAACGCCTCCTGGAGGCGCTGGAACGGCAGTTCTCCGCCCGTACCGCGCGGGACACCGTCGAACCGCATGCTTTACCGCCGCGCCTCGAGCGCCCCACCCTGTTTTTACGCCGCATGCTCCAGATTCAATTTGAGATGGAGCACAGCAAGTACGCCGGCGCGGATGCGAATCAGGATAAAACCAAGGATGACCAAGATGTCGCGGACCAGGCGGTAAAACCAGGTGTATAGTTATCATAGATGAGCAGAAAATAATACTAGACAAATCTTTGTGATTTCAACTATATCGTAACAATACATAATTTAATAATTCTTATATATCAATTTGTTGAATATATTGATTCATAATGGCATGACACCTGCTATTCCCTACGCAGCCATCATTCCGGTGGCAAGTAGGGGTCAGTATTTCAACTTCATTTTAAGAGGAGAACTCAAATGGGTTTGATGGGCAAAGGCGGTGGTGGCAGTTCCAGCAGCATGGGCGGCGTCCAGCAGAGCGGCAACATGAAGATGGGTGGCGACGCCAGCAGCCACGGTGGCGTGGGCGCGGGCATCGGCACCGGCGTGGGCACTGCGAAAGGCAGCGGCTCGGGTTCCGGCAGCGGTGATGCCGGCGGTGGCAAGGGTGGCAATGCCAGCGCGTCTGACAACACCTCCATCGGCAGCATCAACGTCAGCTCGTAAGCTTCATTACCAGCGTTGATAAAAGCGGGGGCATCCTGGATGGGATGCCCCCGTTGTTTTTAGGCAGCCGCTGACACTGGATTACCGGCATGGGCAACAAATTGCACTGGCTCCTGCGCGTATGCAAGCATCCCCGGCTCCGCCGGCCCGCGACTTCTCTGGCCTATCGCTGCTGGATGGGCGCGCGGAGTCCGTACTGGTCGCGCTGGGTGTACGGCATCCAGCGGCGCACGGTGTATCTGGTGCCGCCGACGCCGGCGGATCTGTCCTGGATGATCGAACAATTCCATTCCCCGGAAATTACCGAGATGTTCGGCTATGGCGAGCTGGGCGCGCCGTCGATGTTGATCCGCTACCGTGCGGGCGTCCTGGTGCTGGCCATCATCAAGGCGGTGGCGACGCGCAAGCGCATCGGTTTTCTGGTGATGTATCCGCCCGTCATCGATAATTTTTTCTGGGAATTTGGTTACGCAATCCCGGATCCCGCCGACCGTAACGCCTTCCACGCGCTCAATACGCACGACGCCGTCGGCCATTACATGTTCGAGCATCTGAACGTGCCGCTGTGCGGGTCGCGATCGCGTGACGACAACCACGCCGCCAACGCCGTGATCAAGCGGCTGGGTTACACGCCGGTCGAAACGCGGGAATTGGGGGGGCATAAATACGCCTTTTTTGCGATGAACCAGGAGGGATGGAGGAAGCGCAAGGAAAAGCTGGCGCGCGGCGAGGAACGGGAGAAATCCGGCCGTCCGCTGTTCCATACGCTGCCGGCGCCCTACGACCCCGTGGTTTAGAAGCCTGTCCCTAGATCGGTTAGGCTAGCCGGATGGAGAAGCCGGTTATCGCGCTTTTTGCCGACCGCGGCAGCGAGCAGCTGTCGTACGTCGCGGAAGCCGTGAAACGGGAGGGCGGGGAGCCGCGCATGTTCGACATTCAGCTGGGCGGCGCCAGCCGTTCGCGGGTGTCCTATGGAACGCGGGAGCTGGCCTGGGATGGCCTGGACTTCGCCGGCATCCACGCCGTGCACATCCGCTGCACCTCGCCCAATACGCCGCCCACGCCGCCGCCCATGTTGAACATGGTCTCTTACAACGAATGGCGCGGCCGGTTTCTGCGCGAGCAGGAATATCAGGCGGCGGCCTATGGGTTTTTCGAAGAACTGGCGGCGCGCGGCAAGCTGGTGGTCAATCCCCTGACCGCGGGTTACGCCGATCACAACACCAAGTCACAGTTCTACGCCAAGCTTCAATCCTGGGGCTTCGATGTCCCCCGCACCCTGACCACCAATGATCCCACGGTCGCGGCGTCATTCATCGAGCGGATTGGCGAGGTGGTGGTGAAACCCGCCATGGGCATCGGTTCGACCCGTCTCGTCACGCCGGCGGATCGGCGGCGGCTCGAGGAATTCCGCTGCTGTCCGGTGCTGATGCAGGAGCGCGTGCGCGGCCGCGTCGCACGCGTGCACGTGGTGGCGGATGCGATGGTGCTGGCCCTGCGCATCCGCGCCGAGTATGTCGATTCACGCACGGGCACGGCGGGATTTGACCATTACGCCATGCCGGCGATGGAACAGCAACGCATCGTGGCGGCTACGCGACGGCTGGGGCTGCATTTCGCGGCCTGGGACCTCATCGTCACGGAGGAGGGCAGGCACGTTTATCTCGACTGCAATCCGGGCCCCTATCTGCTGTGGATTGGTCCGGAGTTCGTGGCCGCCGTGCTGACGCAACTGGCGCGCTACCTGGTGACCTTCGCGCGCACGGAATCACTGTCCGCCGCCGCCGCCGCCGTGGAACCCATGCCGCCCGTCGCGGGGCAATGAACGTGAAAAAAATATTGCTGATTGCCGACATGGAAGGCATCGCCGGCATCGACACGCTGCCGCCGCTTGTCGCCGGAACAGCGGAATATGACGCCGCCTGCGCGCGCATGACCGCACAGGTGAATGCAATGATCGAGGGACTGGCCACGGCGGGGTACGGAGAGATCGTCGTCAGCGACAGTCATCGCGGCGGCGCCAGGGGCGCCAATGTGCGGCAGCAATCGTTGCATCCGCTGGCAAAACTGGTGCTGGATGAGGACGCTTACGCGGCGCATTATTTCCAGGACGTGGATGCGGTGGCCTGCGTCGGCATGCACGCGCCCGCCGGCACCGCGGGCTTCGCCGCGCATACGGTCAGCGTGCAATGCGACTGGTGGCTGGACGGCCGCCGTCTGAGCGAGGCCGACATCGTGCTCGCGCTGGCGGCGGAACAAGGATTGCCGGTGGCGTTGATTGCAGGCGACGACGTGTTGTGCGCGGCCCTGCCGCCGGCGGTGCCGCGCCTGTGCGTCAAGACCAGCCGCGACGCCGAAGGGGCGGTGTCCATGGACGAAAAGGCGGCGTGCGAGGCGTTGCGCGCGGCGGCGTCCGCTGCGGTGCCCGTGCCGGCGCAACCGCCGGCCGCGCGGCCGCTGGAGATCGCGTTCAAGAGCCGCTGGCAGGTGGAATGGGCCGCGCAACGCGGCGCGCGGCGCTGTTCCCCCTACCGGGTGATCGTGGAGGGTGGCAGTTTCCGCGAGCGCTACGAGCGCGGCCACCGGCTGGTGCTCGACAGCATCGCCGCCGTCATTCCGGCGGTGCGCGGCCAGCCCGGCAGCGGGGAGCTGGCGGAGGACATCGCGGAACTGATTACGCGGCCGGTGGTGACGAGGGAGGATGAAAATCGGGCGCTGCCCACCGGCGATCTGCGCAAAACAGCGCGGGCCTTCCTGCATTGCACGGCGTCCGGGGACGAGTTCAGCGTGGTGCTGCGGGCGCTGATCCTGCACATGCTGGAGACGTGGGCGCCTCACGTGCACGCCGGGCTTGATTTGCCACCCGTGCTGGGCGAGGCGCTGCGGGAGTTGCGGAGGATACCGCTGGCATTTCCCCCGACACTCAAGCCTCATGAGGGAATGGCGCGGGTGGACGCCTGGTACATCCTGAAAGAGCGCGGTCTGCCCGCCGGCGATCTGGAAGCCGGTGCGCTGCGTGATTATCTGCGGCATTTGTGCGACCGGGAGGCATCCGTGTACGCCTTCATCATCGCCGGCATGCTGCAAAGCCTCGGCGTGGACACGGGGGTGCATTTCCCGGATCGTCCCTGGCGCGGACATTCACGGGTTTATGACCTGTACTGGCTGGCGCATGAATTTTTTTTCACCAGCCATTATCTGCGCCGGCCCATGACTGCCGCGGGCTGGGAGACGCGCACGGAGGAGTTGCTGATGGCGGTGCCGTGGGTGATGCGGGAGGGACATGCCGATCTGGCCGCCGAGGCGGCGCTGTGCCTGCAACTCGTGGGCGAACACGCCTCGCCGCGTCACCGGCAGCTGCTGGACTTCCTGCTCGGCGCGCAGCGCCCGGACGGCGCCCTGTTCGACGGCTCCCTTGGCGACCCACCGGAATTGCTGGCCGACCACGCCACCGGCGTGCTGCTCCTGGCGCTCGCGGGGGCGGAGGAATGGAATCGTCGCCGGAGCGTCGCGCCATGAGCAAACGCGGCCATCTCGTCATCACCGGCGCCTCGACCGGCATCGGCGCGGCCTGCGCCAGTCATTTCGCGCGCGCCGGCTTCACGGTGTACGCCGGCGTGCGCAATGACAATGACGCCGCCCGGCTGGGCGGGAGGGGCCCGAATCTCGTCCCCCTGTTGCTTGATGTGACCGATGAATCATCGATTGCGGCCGCGGTCGCATACCTCACCGCGCAGGCCGGCGACGCGGGGCTGCGGGGGCTGGTGAACAACGCGGGCGTCGCCGTCGCCGCGCCGCTCGAATGCGTGCCGCTGGCGAAATTCCGGCAACAACTGGAGGTCAACGTCACCGGCGCGCTGGCGGTGACACAGCGCTGCCTGCCGCTTCTGCGCCGCGGCCGGGGCCGGATTGTGAACATGAGCTCGGTGTCCGGCCTCGTCGCGCCGCCATTCCTGGGACCCTACGCGGCGTCTAAATTCGCCCTGGAGGCGCTGTCTGACGCCCTGCGGCTGGAACTCAAGCCGTGGCGCATTGCCGTCGCCGTCATCGAGCCGGGACCGGTGGCCACGCCGATCTGGCGGAAGTCCCACGCCGCCGCCGCCGGGCTGATGGCGGAACTGCCCGCCGCATGCCGCGCCCTGTACCAGCAGCCGATGCAACAGGTGGCGCGGGTGATGGAGGACGCAGCCCGTCGCGCGGCGCCCGCGGATCAGGTGGTGGCGGCGGTCGAACACGCCCTGCTTTCGCTGCGGCCGCGCACGCGCTATCTGCCGGGTCCGGGCATGCGGCTCGCCATGTGGCTGAGCCGGCTGTTTCCCGATCGCTGGCGCGACCGCGGCCTGCTCAGGCATTACGGACTGCCGGACTGAAGCGGGTCGATGTTGACGTTGTGCCGGAACAGATTGGCGGGATCGTGGCGGCGCTTGAGCGCGAGCAGCCGCCCGTAGTTTGCGCCATAGGCGGCGCGCACCGTCGCCAGCGTGGCGTCGGCGCCGACGTAATTCACGTAGACGCCGCCACTCGCTTCCGGGATCAGATCCTGATGCATGGCCTGTACCTGGCGGATGGCCGCGGCCGGATCTTCCTCCAGCCGCCACCTGGCGGTGATGGCGATGCCGAACGCCGCGTCGCGGTGCGCGAAGGCGGTGGCGGACGGGGCGACCCGCGCCATCGCGCCGCCCAGATGCTCGATGACCGCGTAAAAATCCGTGTCCTGTACGCGCAAGGCGTGCTCGGCAATGACGTCAAGCGCGGCATCCGACAGTCTGCGCAAAAAGTGGGCGCGCCAATAGTTGCCGAGTCCCGTGGGGAACGCGCCGATGTTGGCCTGATGAATGGCGGTGTAGGAGCACGGCGCGAAGTCGTCGATCGCCGGCGTGGCATATCTGCGCAAGGGTGCAAATATGCGTTCCGCCTCATGCGCCGGTCCGGCATGGAGGGCGGCGATGAATACATAGGCCGGCCCGCGGCGCTGATGACGAATGCCGAAATACGCGGTCGTGGCGTCGGACAGGCCCGCCGTGAAGTCGCGGTGGAGGTGCAATAAATCGCGACAGCGACGCAGGGAGTGCGCCACGTGGCCGGCGTACAGCGCCGGTATGGAATGAAGCTTGAAGCGCAATGACAGCACCACGCCGAAATTGGCCCCGGCGCCACGCAAGGCCCAGAACAGATCCGGATCATGCTGTTCGTCCACCGTCACGAGTTCACCCTGCGCATTCACCAGTTCGACCGCGATCAGATTGTCGCAGGCCAGCCCATGCAGCCGGGTGAGCGCCCCGTAGCCGCCGCCCAGTGTCAGTCCGCCGATGCCGACATCCGGGTTGAAGCCCCCCGGCGCGGCCAGTCGATGCGGCGCGGTGGCGGCCACCATTTCACCCCACGTCACCCCGCCGCCGGCGACGACGGCCTGTTCGTCCGGGGTGATTAGTATTTTCTTGAAACGCGACAAATCGAGAAGCACCGAATGGTCCGCGCTGCCGTGGCCGGCGATGCTGTGGCCGCCGCCGCGCACTGCAACGCCTGCGCCTTGTGCCGCCGCGAGTCGCACGGCGTGTCGCACGTCGCCGGCATCCGCGCATTCCACGATCACGCGCGGCCGTTGATCGATGGCGGCATTCCAGCCGCGGCGTTTGCGTTCATATACGGCCGATCCGGGCGTGAGCAATCCGCCGCGCAGGCCGGCGGCAAGCTGATTCAGCACGGCGGTGGAAAAGGGAGGGGCGATGGGCAAATCAGCGCAAAAGCGCGGAGAGGGTTTTGAACTCCACGTGCTGCGCGTCGCGCAGCCATTCAAACACCACGGACTCGGAATTGGTGACGGTGACGCCGGCGTGACGCAGGCGGTTGACGGCACTTTCGTAATTTTCCAGCCGCCGCGAACAGATGGCGTCCTCCACCACGAACACCTGCCTGCCCATCTTGTGCAGATCAAGGGCCGTCTGCAACACGCATACATGGGCCTCCATGCCGGCCACGATGATCTGCGGCCGGTCATCATCATGGACGACTGCTTCGAATCCCGCCGCGCCGAGGCACGAAAAGCAGGTCTTTTCCAGGTGACGGCTTTGCGGCGGCACCGCCGCGCTGATGGCGGGCAGCAATGTGCCGAGGCCCCTGGGATACTGCGCCGTGAGGGTCACGGGGACGCCGAGTCGCGCGGCGGCGTTGAGCAGCAGGATGGTGTTTTTGATGACCCGGTTGATGACCTTTTCAGGCATCGCGGCTCCCAGTTTTTCCTGCAGGTCGATGACCAGCAGCTGGCCCGCCTCGGCGCGACAGAGGAGGTCGTTGGATTGCGCGGGGGGTGTTTTCGTCATGAGTTCAACGCGCCAGCCACTGGTTGATGGTGTCCAAATCGACCGGCGACAGCGTGCCGGCGGCCTGCTTGAGGCGAAGAGTGTTGAGGATGTAATCATAGCGCGCCCGGGCATAGTCGCGCTTGGCGGCGAACAACTGACGCTCCTGCGTCACCACGTCCACGCTGGTGCGCGTGCCGACTTCAAAACCGGCCTCGGTCGCATCCAGCGCCGTTTGCTGGGAGACCACGGCCTGTTGCAGCGCCTGAATGCGGCTGATGCCCGACAGCACGCCGCGATAGGCGTCGCGGCAGGTGCGTACCACCGATCGGCGCTGCTGTTCCTCCTGGTCAAGCGCGGCTTCATGGCGGTGCTGGGCCTCGCGGGTGCGAGATTGGACGAAACCGCCCTCATAAATGGGGAGATTCATCTGCATGCCGATGGCGCTGTCCTGCGTCTCGGAATCCCCGAACAGCCCCCTCGATATGCTGTCGCTGTGGCTGCCGACCACGTCAAATGTCGGCAGGTGGCCCGCGCGCTGCACTTCGATCTCCTGGAGGGCGATGCGCGTGGCGGCCTCGGCCGCGGCCAGTTGGAAATTCTGCTTGAGCGCGGTGGCCGTCCATTGTTCGACGTCCGCAGGTTCGGGGGTGATCAACGGCAGTTTGTCGGTGAGCGGCGACAGATGATCGCTGATCTCGCCGGCGAATTCGCGCAGCGCCTGCCGTGCGTCGTCCAGCTGCTTCTGGGCGTCGATCTCGTCGGCGACGGATTGATCGTACCCCGCCTTCGCCTCCTGCACGTCGGTGATGGCGATCAAGCCCACGTTGAAGCGCTGCTGGGCCTGCTCCAGTTGCCGGGCCAGGGCGTTTTTTTCCGCGCCGGTGAACTCGAGGTTGTCCTGCGCGGCCAGCACGTTGAAGTAACGCTCGGAGACGCGGACGATGAGATCCTGCCGGGCGGCATCCACGTTCAGCTGGGCCTGCCGGATGCGATCGTCGGTCTGCTTGAATTGCAGGTACCTGTCGTAGTGATAGACCGGCTGCGTCAGGTTGACACTGTACTCCCGGCCCACAAAGGAGAAACTGGAGCTCAAGGCGCTGGTGCCGATGATGGAATTGGCGCCCACGCGTATCGTTTGATCATGCCGGGCGAAGTCCGAGCTGACGCTCAGATTGGGCAGCAGGAACTGCGCACGGGCCTGGGGGCGGCTCTCCAGAACGGCCTGATAGGTAGCCTGCACGCCGCGGAATTGCGGATCCTGCTCCTCCGAGCGTTGATATACCTGCCGCAGATCCTCGGCGAGTATCGCCGGCGATCCGGCCAGGCAAAAAACAAGCGAAAACCACCGCAGTCGCGTCCGACAGTCCATGAGCGAGGGCACCTGTTGGTAGTGTTATTGAGACGATTCTAATCCCGCGATTTGCTTTGGTCGACCTTGTACGCCCCAAAGGGGCCGCCGTTTGAAAAGCAGGGAGGCCGGCTTGTCACTTTCTCCCTTAGAACACAAAGCGGGGACTGGGTTCGGCGCCGATGAGCGGCGCAATGGATGTTTCAAACAATGACTCCGTTGACCACGCGTCGCCGCCCCGGCGCGTGA
The DNA here is from genome assembly GCA_021324815.1 of Gammaproteobacteria bacterium. GTDB lineage: Bacteria > Pseudomonadota > Gammaproteobacteria > JAJPIJ01 > JAJPIJ01 > JAJPIJ01. Next base: position 37,920 of record JAJPIJ010000030.1, on the reverse strand, counting down.
TGAGGCAGGCCTCCATGATCGGCTCGGTGCCGAGGATGACAAACAGCCGCCCGCCGGCGTGCAATTGCCGCTGAAACCGGCCTTGAAGCGCCGGCAGCGAGCCGGTGACCGCGATGACGTCATACTGATCATTGCCCCATCCCGAGACGGCGTCGCCGGTTTCCAGCCGCACGTTCCTGATTCCGCAGTTTTCAAGCTTGGCGCCGGCCGCGCGGGTGAAATCGGCGAAGATGTCGACGCTTACCACATGCGCTCCGGAGCGGGCCAGCAGGGCCGTCAGGTGGCCGCTGCCGGTGCCGATTTCGAGAACATGATCGGTGGGACGGATCTGCAAGGCCTGCAACATGCGGCCCTCGACCTTCGGCGGCATCATGGTCTGCCCGTGGCCGATCGGCAGGCAAATGTCGGAGAAGGCGAGTTGCCGGCACTCCGGCGGCACGAAATCCTCGCGATGCACGGCCATGAACAGTTCGAGCACGCGCTCGTCCAGCACCTCCCAGGGGCGGATCTGCTGCTCGACCATGTTGAAGCGGGCTTGTTCGAAGTTCATGGATTCCGCCGGCTGGCCTCGTCGCGGGACATTATATTATAGTGTCGGGCATGGCGAGCTAGGGGTGCCGCGGCGTTGCTGACCACGCCGCGGCTGAGAGAGACCCTCGAACCTGATCCGGCTCATACCGGCGTAGGAAAGCATGCAGCCACGGCCGGTTTCCCCGCCGGATCAGCGAGCCGCCCCATCATCCGGAGGCATGGTATGAGCGCGATCCCTGAAACGGCCGTCCCGCAGGTTCACGTTGATCCACTGGCGGTCCAGCCCCTGCCGTGCTCGCGCAAGGTGTATGTCACCGGCCCGCGGCCCGACATACGCGTGCCGATGCGCGAGATCAGGCAGTCGGACACGCCCATCGCCGGCGGCGTCGAGAGAAATCCGCCGCTGACGGTGTACGACACCAGCGGCCCCTACACCGATCCGCAGGCGCGCATCGACATCCGCGCCGGGCTGCCGGCGTTGCGCGCGCCCTGGATAGCGGAGCGCAATGACACCGAGGAGCTCCCGGAATTGAGCTCGGAATTCGGCCGCCGGCGCGCCGGCGATCACAGGCTCGCCATGCTGCGTTTCCCCGGCGCAGGGAGGCGGCCGCGCCGCGCCAGGGCGGGCGCCAATGTGACGCAAATGCATTATGCGCGCAAGGGCGTCATCACGCCGGAGATGGAGTTCATCGCCATCCGTGAAAACCAGCGCCGCGAAGGACTGGCCGAAGCGCTCACCCGGCGGCACGCCGGGCGGGATTTCGGCGCCAGCATTCCCCCCTTCATCACCCCGGAATTCGTGCGCGATGAAGTCGCGCGCGGCCGCGCCATCATCCCCGCCAACATCAACCACCCCGAGACCGAGCCGATGATCATCGGCCGCAATTTTCTGGTGAAGATCAACGCCAACATCGGCAACTCCGCGGTGACTTCCTCGATCGCCGAGGAGGTGGAGAAGATGACCTGGGCGATCCGCTGGGGTGCGGACACGGTGATGGACCTGTCGACCGGCAAACACATCCACGAGACGCGCGAATGGATCCTGCGCAACTCGCCGGTGCCGATCGGCACCGTGCCGATCTATCAGGCGCTGGAGAAGGTCGACGGCAAGGCCGAAGAGCTGACGTGGGAGATCTTCCGCGACACGCTGATCGAGCAGGCCGAGCAGGGCGTCGACTACTTCACGATCCATGCCGGCGTGCGGCTGGCGCACATCCCGCTGACCGCGAATCGCATGACGGGGATCGTATCACGGGGCGGCTCGATCATGGCCAAGTGGTGCCTCGCGCATCACCGCGAGAGCTTCCTCTACAGCCACTTCGAGGAGATTTGCGAGATCATGAGGTCCTATGACGTGGCGTTCTCGCTCGGTGACGGCCTGCGGCCGGGATCGATTTACGACGCCAACGACGAGGCACAGATCGCGGAATTGCGCACGCTCGGCGAGCTCACTGGCATCGCCTGGAGACACGACGTGCAGACGATGATCGAGGGGCCCGGCCACGTGCCCATGCAGCTCATCAAGGAGAACATGGATTTGCAGCTGAAGTATTGCAAGGAGGCGCCGTTCTACACGCTGGGGCCGCTGACCACGGACATCGCGCCCGGCTACGATCACATCACCAGCGCCATCGGCGCGGCCATGATCGGCTGGTACGGCACGGCGATGCTGTGCTATGTCACGCCCAAGGAGCACTTGGGGCTGCCCAACAAGAACGACGTCAAGGACGGCATCATCGCCTACAAGATCGCCGCGCACGCCGCCGATCTCGCCAAGGGCCACCCCGGCGCGCAGGTGCGCGACAACGCGTTGTCCAAGGCGCGCTTCGAGTTCCGCTGGGAGGACCAGTTCAACCTGGGGTTGGATCCCGACAAGGCCCGTGAATTCCACGACGAGACCCTGCCGAAGGAGGCGATGAAGACGGCGCACTTCTGCTCCATGTGCGGGCCGCATTTCTGCTCCATGAAGATCACGCAGGAAGTGCGTGAATACGCGGCGCGCGAGGGCATCCGCGACGTGCAGTCCGCGCTGTCGGACGGCCTCAAGAAAAAGGCGCACGAATTCCGCGATGCCGGCGGCGAGATCTATCGGCCGCTTTCCCCCGGCAGGTGAGGGATCTCCGCGGCAGGGCGGCCTTGATCACGGGCGCCGCTGGCGGCGCTCCAACGCGGGACTTGTCGGATTCCGGCGTCATCTGGACAGTCAGGGCATGCGGCCTGAGGCAGCGGCGCGGCGGGCGCGCCAGGCGTCAGGACTTGCCAGCGTACCGCCGGAAGGCTAGATTTTACCCACCAAGGCGGCGCGGCAGTCGCAAACCATAACCAGCCGCGGCCAGAGGGAGGGGGCTATGTCTATCTACGTTGTTCGTGCCTGCCGGTCGAAAAAGGGGAAAAGCCAGGAAGTGCAGCAGCTGCTGAAACAGGCCACGGAGAATATTCCCGGTGTCTTTGTTTATCAAAGCATGGCGGATCCCAATGACTTCGGCGTGTTCGCCCAGTTTGCAAGCGAGGAGGCGGCGCGCAAGTTCGCCAAATCCGCCGCGCAGGTGGAGGTGACTGACAAGATTACTTCACTGGTGGATTGCGCGACGTCCATCTCCCTCTGGAAGCAGGTTTAGGCGGTTCGCAGTTGAGACAGCGCGGCCTCCACCGCCGCCACGCAGTTCGGCCATTGCCGGTCGCGCGTACTCAGGTGGCGCCGCCAGTGCCGCGCCCCTGTGACGCCCTGGTACAACCCCAGCAGGTGCCGCAGCACGTGGTGCTCGCTTTCTCCGCGCGCGACCTGCGCATCGGCGTATTCGGCGTAGCGGCGGGCGATCTCCTCGCGCGCCAGCACGGGCAGGCCGCCGAAAACTTCCTCCTCGATCCGCGCCAGCAGGTAGGTGTCGTCACAAGCCGCGCGGCCGATCATCACGCCATCCACGTGTTGCAAATGCGCGCGCATGTCGGCGACGGTCTTGACGCCGCCGTTCAGGATAATCGTGAGTTCGGGGAAGTCGCGCTTGATCTGATACACGCGATCGTATTGCAGCGGCGGGACTTGACGATTCTCCTTCGGGCTTAATCCTTTCAGCAGCGCCTTGCGCGCGTGCAGGATGAATACACGGCAGCCGGCCGCCGCGACCGTGCGGACAAAATGGCACAATTCCTCGTAGGAATCGCGCTCATCAATTCCCAGCCGCGTTTTGACCGTGACGGGAACACTCACAGCTTCGATCATGGCGCGCACGGCGTCGGCGACCAGTTCCGGCTCCGCCATCAGGCAGGCGCCGAAGCGGCCGTTCTGCACGCGGTCGCTGGGGCAGCCGACGTTGAGGTTGATCTCGTCGTAGCCGTGCCCGGCGCCGTAACGCGCGCACTGGGCCAGTTCTGCCGGATCACTGCCGCCCAGTTGCAGGGCAACGGGATGCTCCTCGGCGTTGAAGGCCAGATGCCGCTCGCGATCGCCATGCAGCAGCGCGCCGGTTGTCACCATCTCCGTGTACAGCAGCGCGTGCGGCGACAGCAGCCGCAGCAGATAACGCAAATGCCGATCCGTGTGATCCATCATCGGCGCAATGCACAACCGCCGGTCAAGTTGCTTTCCAAACATGGGAGATAATTGCGTTGTGGGACGGGTTGGCTCCAGAAATTATAACGTTCCGGCTGGATTGTGAGCCAAAAGATAGATGTTGTTAAGAATGCAAGCGGTGAAGACGGCGCGGAGATAGAAGCCGCGGGGGAGGGTGGTGGTGGGTGCGCCCTCGACATCATGGCCCGCAGTTCGGGCGCGGCCGTGGGCGGCCTTGGGACGGATTTGCAGCCAGGCGCCCTGCACGCCGCGCACGCTGTCCGCCTGTCCCATCGCCAGTTGCTCCATGAGTTCCTCCCAGTCGGTGCGCAGTTGTTGCTCTTCCTCCGGCGTGGGGCTCCACAACGTGGCCTGGCCGACGCGCCGATCTTTCAGCGCAACTCCGGGCGCGGATTCGATGGGCACCCACAACACGCGCGCGAGTTTTCTGTATACCAATGAATCACGCCAGGTCAAGGAATGCTGATCGCTCTGCGGGACAACGCAGAGATAAGTCGATTCGCGCGGCTTTCCCTCCGCATCAACGGGAATCGTTTTGATCTCGATGCCGATCGCGGGCAAATCCGGCTCCGGTCGCGAGCCGCCGCTGGCGCCCAGCGCCTGCTCGATTAATTCGCCGATGACGCCTTTGCGCCGCTGAAGATTGGCCGGCAGACTGATGTGCATTTGTGCGGCGATTTCGCCCAATGTGCGGCCGGCCAGCGAACGCGCGCGTAATAGCAGTTCCGCTTCGCTGGCCGGTGTCGCTGCCCGGCGTTCAGTCATTGGTCATAGCCGACGTTCGCCCATTCGATACGCTTGACGTACCCTGGCCTGAGCTTGTCGAAGGCTCAGCGCGAACGGAATTTCGAAATAAGTTCTAATCATTGGCCAGGGCCGTGGTGATGGAGTGGCGCAGGCACTCCAGCTTGACCTCGTCTTTCAAGGGCAGGTTGTCCACGCCGGTGAGATAGAAGATGTCCTCCACGCGCTCGCCGAAGGTGGCGATGCGCGCGTTTTGCAGGCGCACGCCGCAGAAGCGCATGGCCTGCGCGATGCGCGCGAGCACGCCGGGCCGATCGGTGGTGATGACCTCCATCATCGTGCGCGCGTTCAGCGGGTCGTCCGAGAACAGCACCTCCGTGGGAATGGTGAAGTGCCGCAGCTTGCGGCTCAAACGGCGCGCGGGCATCGGTGTTTCAATGTGCTCCTTGATGTTGTGCCTGAGCGCGGTGATGATTTCCTCGCCGCGCTGCTCGCCCTGGATGATCTCGCCGCTGTCGGCCTCCAGCACGGTGTAGGTGTCGAGCGTGTAGCCGTTCGTGGAGGTGAGGATGCGCGCCTCCTGGATGTTGAGACCGAGCGCGCCCAGGGTGTGGGTCGAGATGCTGAACAGGCCGTCCTGATCGCGGGTGTAGATGAAGATTTCGCTGCCGCCACGCCGCGTCTCCGGGCGGATGCGGATGAGCGGCTCGGCGGAGTCGCCGTGCGGCAGGATCACCTGCGCATGCCAGGCGATCTCCTCGGGCAGGTGGCGCAGGAAGTAATCCTCCCCCAGGTTCCTCCACAAATTCTGAACCGCCGCCGGTTCGACACCCTGACCGCGCAATATCGCCGCTGCCTCGGCCTGCGTCTCGGCGATGCGCTCCCTGCGCTGGATGGGATTTTCCAGGCCGCGCCGCAGCGCATGCAACGTCTTGCGGTACAGCTCGCGCAACAGGGAATCCTTCCAACTCGTCCACAGCGTCGGGTTGGTGCTGCGGATGTCCGCCACGGTCAGCAGATACAGGTAATCGAGATGCATCTTGTCGCCCAGCGTGCCGGCGAAATTGTGGATGACCTCGGGATCGGAGATGTCCATGCGCTGGGCGGTCTTGGACATCAGCAGATGATGGCGCACCAGCCAGGCCACCAGCTTGCCGTCGAATTCGCCCAGGCCATGATGCCGGCAGAAGGCGAGCGCCTCCTGCTCGCCAAGCTCCGAATGATCGCCGCCGCGGCCCTTGCAAATGTCATGGAAGAGCCCCGCGAGGTAGAGCAGCTCGGGCTTGGGCAGGTGCGCCATGACCTCCTGGCACAACGGCGGCAGGTCGTCGTCTTCGCCGGGGAAGGCGAGCCGGCGCAGGTTGCGCACCACGAACAGCGTGTGCTCGTCCACCGTGTACACGTGGAACAGATCGAATTGCATGAGACCGACCACGGCGCCGAATACGGGGAGATATGCCTCCAGCACGCCATAGCGGTGCATGCGCTGCAATTCGTGTCCCAGCCGCCGCGGCTGGCGGATGATTTCCATGAACAGGCTGCGATTGCGCAGGTCGTTGCGGAAGGACTCGTCGATCAAGTGGCGATGGTTGCGGATCAGCCGGATGGTGCTGGCGCGCACGCCCTGGATCTCGGGCCGCTGCTGCAGCAACAGGAAGATTTCCAGCAGGGCGAAAGGGTAGCGCTGGAAGACGCGATCGTGGCATGCCTCGATGAAACCGTTGCGGATCTGGAAGCGGTTGTTTATGGGGACGATGTCCACGGGATGATCGGCGTGCAGGATGGCCTCCTCGAACAATTCCAGCAGCATTTCATTGAGCCGCCGCAGTTCCAGCAGGGTGCGGTAGAACAGCTTCATGAATTGCTCGATGCCGCGATAGCCGCCCGCGGGGTCGCGAAAGCCGAATTGTCCGGCGATCAGGCGCTGGTGATCGAACAGCAGCCGATCCTCGCGCCGGCCGGTGTGCAGGTGCAGGCCGTAGCGGATGCGCCAGAGAAATTCCTGGCCGGCGTTGAGCGTCTGGAATTCCTCCTCGGTCAGGAAGCCGTGATCCACCAGATCGTGCAGGGTGTCGGCGCCGAAGTGGCGTTTGGCCACCCAGCCGATGACCTGGATGTCGCGCAGGCCGCCGGGACCCTCCTTGACGTTGGGCTCCAGATTTTGCGCGGTGTCGTGGAAACGGCGGTGGCGCGCGGCCTGCTCGTCGCGCTTGGCCGCGAAAAAGGCCGGCGTCGGCCAGATCTGCGCCGGTCCGGTGAGCTCGCGCATGCGCGCATACAGATCCCGGTCGCCGTCCAGCAGGCGCGCCTCCATGAGATTGGTGGCCACCGTGATGTCGGCCGCCGCCTCGCGCCGGCATTCCTCCAGCGTCCGCGTGCTGTGGCCGATGTCGAGGCCGATGTCCCAGAGAAAGGCGATGAACCGCTCCAGTTTCCGGCGCAGCTCCTCGCCGGCCGGGGCGCCGAGGAGGATGGCGATGTCGATGTCGGAATGGGGATGCAATTCGCCGCGGCCGTAGCCGCCCACGGCCACCAGCGCGACGCCTTCGCGCGGCAGCGAATTCTCACGCCAGGCGTGCGAGAGGATTTGATCGACGGCGTTCGAGAGACCATGCACCAGTTCACCGATGGGCGCGGCCGCGAGGTAGCGCTGGCGCATCTCCTCGCGCACCGCCGCCAGATAGGTCCTGCAATCCGCCAGGGTGGCGCCGGCGGCAAGCGCGGGAGTCGCGGCAGTCCCCGCCAACTCCGGCATGGAGGCGGGGGTCGTCAATGAAATTGTTCGTCCGGGCGCCGCGTCAGCACCTCGTAGCCGCCGCGCGTGACCAGCACGGTGTGCTCCCACTGCGCCGACAGGCTGCGATCACGGGTCACCACCGTCCAGCCGTCCGGCAGCAGCGTGACGTGGCGCTTGCCGGCGTTGATCATCAGTTCGATGGTGAAGGTCATGCCCTCCTCGAGCCGCAGGCCGGTGCCCGGCGTGCCGTAATGCAGCACCTGGGGCTCCTCGTGAAACTGGCGGCCGATGCCGTGGCCGCAATATTCGCGCACCACCGAGAAGTGGTGCGCCTCCGCGTGGCGCTGGATGGCGGCGCCGATGTCGCCCAGCCGCGCGCCGGGGCGCACCATCGCGATGCCGATGCGCATGCATTCGTAGGTGACGTCGATGAGCCGGCGGGCGCGGATCGAGGGTTCGCCGACCACGAACATCTTGCTGGTGTCGCCATGGTAGCCGTCCTTGATGACGGTCACGTCGATGTTGATGATGTCCCCCTCCTTCAGCGCCCGGTCGCTGGGGATGCCGTGGCAGACGACGTGGTTGATGGAGGTGCAGATCGACTTGGGAAAGCCGCGGTAATTGAGCGGCGCCGGCACCGCGCGCTGCGTCGTCGTGATGTATTCGTGGCAAATCCGGTCGAGTTCGTTGGTGGTGACGCCCGCGCGCACGTGCGGGGCCACCATTTCCAGCACCTCGGCGGCCAGCCGGCCCGCGGTGCGCATGGCCTCGATTTCCTGCGGCGTCTTGATGCTCACTGGCATGATCCTGGCTGTCTGTGCGGCATTTCCCATGGGACCCGGTGAGCCGCCGGACGATCCCGGAGGCGCGGTTTGTTGCCTCGCTTCTTCTATGGTATAAAGCGCCCGCTTTTGACGCAAACCATCGCCTCAAAAGCCCAATACACACACGCAATAAGTGCTTGAATCACGGTTCCTAAGAGACGCGGAACGGTAAGGCAAGTTCCATCCGCTGCCGGGTGCCCCCAGGGGTCAGCCGCGGAATTGCGTGGAGGCCGGGTCGGCAAGACCCCAAAACCCAACAATTTGAGGAGCATTTCATGGCGGAAGTCAGCATGCGCCAGATGCTGGAGGCCGGCGTTCATTTCGGCCACCAGACCCGTTTCTGGCATCCCAAAATGGCCCCCTTCATCTTCGGGGAGCGCAACAAGGTTCACATCATCAATCTGGAGAAGACCCTGCCGTTGTTCAACGACGCGGTCAATTTCATCGGCAGGCTGGCCGCCCGCAAGGGCATCATACTTTTCGTCGGCACCAAGAAGGCCGCGCAGGAGACCATCCGCGCGGAGGCCATGCGCTGCGGCATGCCGTGGGTGGACCGTCGCTGGACCGGCGGCATGCTCACCAATTTCAAGACAGTCAGGCAATCCATCAAGCGCCTGCGCGAGCTGGAGGCCCTGCAACAGGAGGGCGGCTTCGAGCGGCTGACCAAGCGCGAGGCGCTGACCATGACCCGCGATCTGGAGAAGCTCAATAAAAGCCTGGCGGGCATCAAGAACATGAACGGGCTGCCGGACGCGCTGTTTGTCATCGACATCGGCCATGAGCGCATTGCCGTGGCCGAGGCGCGCAAACTCAACATCCCGGTGGTCGGCATCGTCGACACCAACAACAATCCCGACGGCATCGACTACCCCATACCGGGCAACGACGACGCCATCCGGTCCATACAGCTGTACGCGCGGGCGATGGCCGACGCCATCCTGGAGTCGCGGCTGGCGGCCGTGGAGGCGGCGACCGCCAGGGGCGATGAGTTCGTCGAACTGAACGAGCGGGGCGAGCCGGTGGTGGACGTGGCCGCGCCCGAGGAGGGGGCCCCCAGGAGTGCGCGCAAGAAGGCCGCGCGCCGCGCGCCGGCACCCAAAAAGAAGGCCACGGTGAAGAAGAAGGCGCCGCGCGCCCACGCCGCGGCGGGTGAGGAATGACCATGGAAGTCACCGCATCCCTGGTCAAGGAACTGCGCGAGCGCTCCGGCGCCGGCATGATGGAGTGCAAGAAGGCGCTGGTGGAGTCGGGCGGCGACCTCGAGGCGGCGGCCGAATGGCTGCGCAAGAGCGGCATCGCCAAGGCGGTGAAGAAAGCGGCGCGGGTGGCGGCCGAGGGCACGCTGGTTTTGAAACAGGCGGGCCCGCGCGCCGTGCTCGTCGAGGTGAACAGCGAGACCGATTTCGTCGCCAAGGACGAGAATTTCCGGAAATTCGCCGGGGCGGTGGGCGACACCGTGCTCAAGCACCGGCCGGTCGACGTCGAAAAACTCATGTCCCTGCCCCTGGAAGGCGGCGCCGGCGAGACGGTGGAGGCCGCGCGCACGGCGCTGGTCGCCAAACTGGGCGAGAATATCTCGGTGCGCCGGTTCGCGGAATTGGCGACGCAGGGCGGCCGCATCGGCGCCTATCTGCACGGCGCGCGGATCGGCGTGCTGGTGGACGTGGACGGCGGCGACGAGGCGCTGGCCAGGGATCTCGCCATGCACATCGCGGCCAGCCGGCCGGTGTGCGTGTCGGAGAACCAGGTGCCCGCCGATCTGGTGGCCAAGGAGAGGGAAATCTACCTGGCGCAGGCGGCCGACAGCGGCAAACCGCCCAACATCATCGAGAAAATGGTCGAGGGCAAGCTCAGGAAATTCATGAGCGAGGTGAGTCTTGTGGGCCAGCCCTTCGTCAGGGACCCCGACACCACCGTCGGCAAGCTGCTGGCCAGGTCCGGCGCCAGCGTGAGATCGTTCCTGCGCATGGAGGTCGGTGAAGGCATCGAAAAGAAAGCCGGGGATTTCGCCGCCGAGGTCATGGCCCAGGTGCGCAAGGCTTGAGCAGGGGGAATTCATAAAAGGAGAGCGGTGGTGACCAAGCCCGAAACGCCACGCTACCCGCGAGTGCTGATCAAGCTCAGCGGCGAGGCGTTGATGGGGGATGCCGGATTCGGCATCGATGCAGAGGTTCTCAAGCGACTCGCCGCGGAGGTCCGTCAGATGACGGCGGTCTCCGTACAGGTCTCCATGGTCATCGGCGGCGGCAACATGCTGCGTGGCGCGGGCCTGGCCGCCGCCGGCATGGATCGCGTGACCGCCGATCACATGGGGATGCTGGCGACCGTCATCAACGCCCTGGCACTGCAGGACGCGCTGGAGCACGCCGGCATGTATTGCCGGGTCATGTCGGCAATCAAGATCAATCAGATCTGCGAGGATTACATCCGCCGCCGCGCCGTCCGTCATCTGGAGAAGGGGCGGGTGGTGGTGTTCGCCGCCGGCACCGGCAACCCCTTTTTCACCACCGACACCGCCGCCAGCCTGCGGGCGGTGGAGATCAACGCCAACCTGATGATCAAGGCCACCAAGGTGGATGGCGTCTATGCCGCGGACCCGCTGCGGAACCCCGGCGCCGAGCGATACGCCCACCTCCATTACGATGAGGTGCTGGCGCGCAAGCTCAACGTGATGGATGCCACCGCCGTGGTATTATGCCGGGACAATCACATGCCGCTGCGGGTGATCGACATGAGCCGGGAGGGGGCCATGCTGCGCGCGGTCATGGGCGAGGACGTGGGCACATTGGTGGACGGGGGTGGAGGCCGGCGATGATCGAGGATGTCACCCGTGACGCGGACAAACGCATGCAGAAGGCGGTCGAGGCGCTGAAGCAGACCCTGACCAGACTGCGCACCGGCCGGGCCAACACCGCGCTGCTTGATCACATCACCGTGGAATATTACGGCTCGCAGATGCCATTGAACCAGGTGTCCAACGTCACCGTGCAGGACGCCCGCACGCTCATGATCTCGCCATGGGACAAGAACATGGTGGGGCCCATCGAGAAGGCCATCCTGGCCTCCGATCTGGGATTGACGCCAACCACGGCGGGGACGGTCATCCGCATACCGTTGCCGCCGCTCACCGAGGAGCGCCGGCGCGATCTGACCAAGGTGGTGCGGCACGAGGCCGAGAACGCCCGGGTGGCGATCCGCAACGTGCGCCGCGACGCCATGCAGATGCTGAAGGACCTGGTCAGGGAGAAGGAGATCAGCGAGGATGACGAGCGCCGGGCGCACGAACGTGTGCAGAAACTGACCGACGACTACATCGCCCGGGTCGAGGAGAGCATGGCCAGGAAGGAAAAGGAATTGCTGGAAGTCTGACAGGTTGATGGAAGACGGCCACGTCCGGTTCGTTTTTGGGCAAGCTGTCGTTATCAGCCGCCCCCGCGTTTATTATTAATCCAATTCCGTGGACGCGAACCTCTCACTGCCACGACACGTCGCCATCATCATGGATGGCAACGGCCGCTGGGCGCAGCAGCGCGGTCTGCCCCGCATCGCCGGCCACCGCGCCGGCGTCGAGGCGGTGCGCGGCCTGGTCAAGGCCTGCGCCGCCAGGGGCATCGAGGTGCTGACGTTGTTCGCCTTCAGCAGCGAAAACTGGCGCCGTCCCAAGACCGAGGTGCGCCTGCTGATGGAGTTGTTCATTTCGGCGCTGCGGCAGGAGGTCAGGAAACTGCATGAAAACAACGTGCGTCTGCGGATCATCGGTGAACGCGGCCAGTTTCCGGCCTCCCTCGCCGCCGCCATCGCCGAGGCCGAGGCGCTGACCCGTAATAATTCCGGGCTTACCCTGGTTATCGCTGCGAGCTACGGCGGCCGCTGGGACATCACCCGTGCCGTGCGCCGTCTGGCGGAGAAGGCGGCCAGCGGGGCGCTGTCCCCCGCCGACATCAGCGAACGGATGGTGGCTGACGAGCTCTGCCTCCATGATCTGCCGGAGCCGGATTTGTTCATCCGTTCCGGCGGCGAGCAGCGCGTGAGCAACTATCTGCTCTGGCAACTGGCCTACACCGAGCTGTATTTCACGGATTGCCTGTGGCCTGATTTCGACGAGCGGCAGCTTGAGCTGGCGCTGGCCAGTTATGCCCGGCGTCAGCGCCGCTTCGGCCGCACCGGCGAGCAGGTGGGCGCCATGTTGCGGCCGCAGCGCGCCGGGGGCTGACGGGACGAAGAGTCACGGATGACCCCCGAAGGCCGCGAATTGCGGGATCGCGTGCTGACCGCGCTGGCGCTGGCGTTGACCGCGCTGGCGGCCGTCACCTGGCTGCCGCCCCCCCTGCTCGCGTCGGCGCTGGCCGTCGTGGCGTTGATGGGGGCCTGGGAATGGGCGTCGCTCAATTTCCGCGCCAGCCAGGGTGGTTACGTGCTGATCACGGCGCTGTTGCTGGCGTGGATATACCATGTGTCCGGCAACCCGCTGTGGCGGGTGGCACTCATGCTGCCGGCCATGGCGTGGTGGCTTGTCGCATTGGGGCGGATTTGGCTGTGCCAGGCCCGCCGGCGGCGGCCGGCGGAGGGCGCCACGATGCTGGCGCTGGAGGGCTGGTTGATTCTGATCCCCGCGTGGATGGGACTGGTGTGGCTGTGCGCCGAAGGCAAACCCTGGGTCTATGCGCTCTTGGCCGTGGTCTGGCTGGCGGACACCGCGGCCTACGTCGTGGGCAGGCGTTACGGCAGGCGCCGCCTGGCGGATCAAATCAGTCCGGCCAAAAGCTGGGAGGGCGCGGCCGGCGCCCTTGTCGCCACGGCCTTGCTGGCGGTCGTGATCGGGATAGTCCGCGGCTGGCCGGGGTCGAAGTCCCTGATCTGGCTGGCGGTGGTGTTGGTGACGGTGGCGGCCTCCATGGTCGGCGATTTGACGGAAAGCCTGTCCAAGCGGCGGGCGGGGGTGAAGGACAGCGGCCGCTGCCTCCCCGGCCATGGCGGCATCCTGGACCGGATAGACAGTCTGACGGCGGCCGTGCCGGTGTACTGGCTGGGCCTGCAGGGCTTGAGATGGTCTCACGGGGAGTGGCAATGGTAAACGGCGTCACCATACTGGGTTCCACCGGCACGATCGGGGTGAACACGCTCGACGTGATTTCCCGCCATCGCGATCGCTATCGCGTCGTGGCCCTGGCCGCGCATCGCAATGTCGAAACGCTGCTGGCGCAATGCCGCACCTGGCGGCCGGCCTATGCGGCGCTGGCGGACGAACGCAGCGCCGAGACGCTGCGGGCGCAATTGAAATGCGAAGGGCTGGCCACCGAGGTGCTGGACGGCGTGCGGGCGCTGGAGACCGTCGCCGCGCTGCCGGAGGCGCAGTCCGTCATGGCGGCCATCGTCGGCGCGGCGGGCCTGCTGCCCACGCTGGCGGCGGCGCGCGCCGGCAAGCGCGTGCTGCTGGCCAACAAGGAGGCGCTGGTCATGTCCGGGCGGCTGTTCATGGAGGCGGTGCGCCAGCACGGCGCCACGCTGCTGCCCATCGACAGCGAGCACAACGCGCTGTTCCAGTGCATGCCGCCGGGATTCGAGCAGGGGCTGGAACGGGTGGGCGTACGGCGGATCTTATTGACAGGTTCCGGCGGCCCTTTCCGCCGCACGCCGCCGCAGGAGCTCGGCGCCGTCACGCCCGAGCAGGCCTGCGCGCACCCGAACTGGGTCATGGGCCGCAAGATTTCCGTGGATTCGGCGACGATGATGAACAAGGGGCTGGAGGTCATCGAGGCCTGCTGGCTGTTCAACACCACGCCGGACAGAATACAGGTGGTCATCCATCCCCAGAGCATCATTCATTCCATGGTGGAATACGCCGACGGTTCGGTGCTGGCGCAGCTCGGCAACCCGGACATGCGCACGCCCATCGCCCATGCGCTGGCCTGGCCGGAGCGCGTCGAGTCCGGCGTCGCCAGCCTCGATCTGTTCGCGCGCGCGCATTTCGATTTCGAACCGCCGGACGAGCGGCGCTTCCCGTGTCTGCGCCTCGCCCGCCAGGCGCTGGCGCAGGGCGGCACGGCCACCGCCATCCTGAACGCCGCCAATGAAGCGGCCGTGGCGGCGTTTCTGGAGCGCCGCGCCGGCTATCTGCAGATCCCGGAGTTGATAGAGCGGGCGCTGGAGGAGGTGCCGTCCCATCCGGCATCCTCGCTGGACGTGATCCTGCGCGACGACGCCCTGGCGCGCGACTGCGTTGAGCGCCGTCTGCACGAGGCCGCCGCGTGAACATCCTGACGGCGGCACTCGCGTTCATCACCGCGATCTGCGTGCTGGTGACCATCCATGAATACGGCCACTTCTGGGTGGCCCGGCAGATGGGCGTCAAAATCCTGCGCTTTTCGGTGGGTTTCGGCCGGCCGCTGTGGAAACGACGTTTGGGCAGGGATCAAACGGAGCTGGTGGTGGCGGCCGTGCCCCTCGGCGGCTACGTCAAGATGCTGGACGAACGCGAGGGCGAGGTGCCGGCGGCGGAACTGCACCGGGCCTTCAACCGGCAGCCGCTGCTTCACCGCACGCTGATCGTGCTGGCCGGGCCCGTGGCCAATTTCGCGTTCGCGCTGCTGGCCTACACGGTGGTTTACGTGCTGGGCGTGGAGGGCATCAAGCCGGTGGTCGGCGAGGTGCGGCCCGGCAGCCCCGCGGCGCAGGCCGGTCTGCAGAACAAGGATGAGATCACGGCCATCGATGGCGAGGCCACGCCGACCTGGGGCAACGTCATCGAAATCGCGCTGCCGCGGGTGCTCGAACATTCCGCCCTCCACATGCGTGTGCGCGACGCCGCCGGCCGGGAACAGCTGCGGGTGCTGCCGCTGGACGGCCTGCGCATCGACGACATCACCCGCGGCGATCTGTTCAGGAAGCTGGGTTTCGATCAGTTCCAGCCGTCATACACGCCGGTGATTCAAAAGGTCCTGGCCGGCGGGGCGGCGGAGCGTGCCGGTTTGCGCGCCGGTGACCGCCTGATCAAGCTCGACGATCAGCCGCTGCATAACAGCGCGCAATTCATTGACGCCGTGGCGGCGCGGCCCGACACGCCGCTCACCCTCGGCATCGAGCGCGGAGGGAAGCAAATGACGATCACGGTCACGCCGCAATCCGTGGCGGACGGGGACAAGGGACACGTCGGCCGCATCAACGCCGTGATCGCCGTGCCGGAGGAGGCGCGCGGCGAGATGCGGCGCCTGCTGGCGGTGGAGCGTTATGGCGTGATCGGCGCCATCCGCAAGGCCTGGGATCGCAGCTGGCAGATTTCCTGGCTGACGCTCAAATTGATGGCCAGCATGATCAAGCGCGAGGCCTCGCTCGACAACATCAGCGGACCCATCAGCATCGCCCAGTACGCCGGCCGCTCGCTCAGCCTGGGCGCCGCCCGGTTTCTGGAATTCATGGGATTCGTCAGCATCAGCCTGTTTGTGCTGAACATGTTGCCGGTGCCGCTACTGGATGGCGGGCATTTAATGTATTACCTTATTGAATTCGTGGGACGCAGGCCGCTGCCGGAATCCGTGCAGGCGGCGGGGCAGCAAGTGGGATTGATTCTTCTGCTGATGCTGATGGGACTGGCGTTTTACAACGACATCCTGCGACTGTGGTCATGACGCCCATCGTCGCGGTCCATGCAATAACTACATAAAAAAGATGCGATTAGCCAATTTTGTTAACAGGCTGCTTCATGTGTGCCTGCTGGTGACGGCGCTGCTCGCGCAGGCCTCGCAAGCCATGGAATCCTTCGTGGTCCGGGATATACGGCTGGAGGGGCTGTCCCGCATCTCGCCGGGCACGGTGTTCAACTACCTGCCGGTCAAGGTGGGCGACACCTTCGACGAGGGCAAGTCCGCCGACGCGGTCAAGGCCCTGTTCAAGACCGGGCTGTTTGACGACGTCAAGCTGGAACGCGATGGCGACGTGCTGGTGGTGAAGGTGAAGGAGCGCCGCGCCATCGCCCAGATCACCATCACCGGCAACTCCGACATCAAGACCGAGGACCTGCTGAAGGGACTCAAGGAGAACGGCTTCGCCGAGGGCGATGTCTACGACAAATCCAAGCTGGATCGGGTGGCGCTGGAATTGCAGCGGCAATATTTCGCGCTCGGAAAGTATGGCGTCAAGATCGACACCAAGGTGACGGACCTCGACAACAACCGCGTCGCCATCGCCATCAACATCTCCGAGGGGCGGGTGGCGCGCATCAAGCAAATCAACATCGTCGGCAACAAGGCCTTCGGCGAGAAGGAACTGCTCAAGCAATTCAAATTGTCGACGCCGACCGCCTTTTCGTTTTTCACCCGCGCCGACCAGTACTCCAAGCAGAAGCTGGCGGCGGACCTGGAATCGCTGCGATCCTATTACCTCGACCGCGGCTACATCAACTTCAACGTCGAATCCACCCAGGTGTCCATCACCCCCGACAAGAATGACGTGTATGTGACCGTCAACATTAGCGAGGGCGATCAGTTCACTTTGGATGACGTCAAGCTGGCCGGCCAGTTGATCGTTCCGCAGGAGGATTTGTTCAAGGTGATCCGCACCCGCAAGGGCATGATCTTCTCCCGCAAGGCCGCCACCGACAGCACCAAGGGCATCACCGAGCGGCTGGGCAAGGACGGTTACGCCTTCGCCAACGTCAATGCCGTTCCGGACATTCACGCCGACAAGAAGACCGTCACGCTCACCTACTTCATCGATCCCGGCAAGCGGGTCTACGTCCGCCGCATCAATTTCTTCGGCAACACCAAGACCCGTGACGAGGTGTTGCGACGCGAGATGCGGCAGATGGAGGGCGCCTATCTCGACACCACCAAGGTCGAGCGTTCCAAGGTGAGGCTGCAGCGGTTGAATTATTTCAAATCAGTCAACGTCGAAACCCCCGCCGTTCCCGGCACCACCGATCAGGTGGACGTCAATTTCACGGTCGAGGAGCAACCCTCCGGCAACCTGCTGCTGGGACTGGGCTTCTCGCAGTCCCAGGGACTGATTTTCAACACCAACGTCACCCAGGATAATTTCCTCGGCAGCGGCAAGCGCGTCGATTTCGCCTTCAACAACAGCGACATCAACCGCGCCTACCGGCTGGGATATCTGGACCCCTACTGGACGGTGGACGGCGTGAGCCAGGGTTACAGCATCGGCTATCAGGAAACCAATGTCTCCGATCTCAACATCATCCCCTACGATTCCGCGGTTTTCACCGTCGGAACACAATTCGGCATTCCCCTGACCGAATTCAACAGCATCAATTTCGGCCTGCAGTACGAAAAAACGAACATATCCAACACGACCAGCCTGACGACTCAGCAGGTGCTCGATTTCCTCCGGCGCGAGGGGCATAACTTCGACGACATCAAATTGACGACCAGCTTCGCCTACGATACGCGCAACAAGGCCTTTCTGCCCGACCGTGGCACGCTGCACCAGATAACCGGTGAACTGGCCACGCCGGGGGGGGATCTCGAATTCTACAAGCTGTTCTATGACGCGCGCTGGTTCTATCCGTTGACGGACAACTACACCCTCGCGCTGCACGGCCGTTTCGGCTATGGCGACAGTTACGGAAAAACACAGACATTGCCGTTTTTCGAGAATTTCTACGCCGGCGGACCACGGACTGTGCGCGGCTATGAGGAAGACACCCTGGGTCCCAAGGACGTGAACAACCTGGCCCTGGGTGGAAACGTGGAGATCGTGGGCAACGCCGAGCTGATTCTGCCCGTGCCCTATTTCTCCGACATCGAATCACTGCGCATTTCCGGTTTCGTGGACACCGGCAATGTCTACGGCGTCAACGAAAGCGTGGATCTCGGCCAGTTGCGCTATTCCGCTGGCCTGGCCGGCATATGGGCCTCGCCCTTCGGCGTCCTGACCGTCAGCATCGCCCAGCCCTTCAACACCCAGGCCACCGATCGCAAGCAGGCGTTCCAGTTTACGTTTGGCACTTCCTTCTAAAACCGGCCGCCCGACGGTAAGATGGCGCCGTCGATGGCTGTCCTCAACCTTGGAGCATGACCTTGAAAAATCTGAAACCGATCTGTACTGCCTTGATGATTTCCGCCGCCCTGTCGCTGACGCCCCAGGCCCGCGCCGAGGAGTTGAAGATTGGCGTCGTCAACGTCATCAAGGTGCTCGATGGCTCACCCCAAGCCCAGAAGGCGAGCAAGGCGCTTGAAAAGGAGTTTTCCGCCCGGCAGAAGGACCTCACCAACATGCAGAAGTCGCTCAAGGACCTGCAGGACAAGTTCAACAAGGATGGCGCCACGATGAGCGAAGGCGAGGCGCAGCGGCTGGAGCGCGACATCACCACCAAGCAGCGTGATCTGCGCCGCGCCCAGGATGAGTACCGCGAGGACTTCAACCTGCGCCGCAGCGAGGAGCTCGGCAAGATGCAGAAGGAGATCATCCAGACCATCCAGGCCGTCGCCAAGGAGCAGGGCTTCGATCTCGTGCTGGGCGACGCGCTCTATGCCAGCAGCAAGGCGGACATCACCGCCACCGTTTTGGAGCGGCTGAGGAAGGTGGGCGGTGCCGACGCCGACAGCGCCGCGCCCGCAGATAAAAAGGGGACCGCCGACGCCGACAGCGCCGCAGGCACGGCAAGGAAGCCGGCCGGGGCCGCTGGAGATCTTCCCTGACGGCGGTCCGAGCCCGCCACGTCGGCCCTTTGACATGGGATCCAAGACGGGTCAAAAAACCCTGGGCGAGCTGGCGGCGCAGGTCGGCGCCGAGCTGCACGGCGATCCGGCAATCACCGTGCGGCGGCTGGCCACGCTGGATCAGGCCGGGGCCGGCGATCTGTCCTTTCTGTACAACCGCCGCTACCGCAAGTTTCTCAAGGTGACCGCAGCCTCGGCCGTCATTCTCTCCCCCGCGGACGCGGCCGATTGCGCGGTGGCGGCCCTGGTGATGGACAATCCCTATCTGGGCTATGCGCGCGCCGCCAATCTGCTGGCCGCCGCGCCGCAGCCGCCGGCCGGCGTGCACGCGACGGCGGCCGTGCATCCGGAGGCGCATGTGGACGAGAGCGCGTGCGTCGGCCCCCACGCGGTGGTGGAGGCCGGCGCGGAAGTGGGCGAGCATGTGTTGC
This sequence comes from Gammaproteobacteria bacterium, assembly GCA_021324815.1. Classification (GTDB taxonomy): domain Bacteria; phylum Pseudomonadota; class Gammaproteobacteria; order JAJPIJ01; family JAJPIJ01; genus JAJPIJ01. The sequence goes on along the minus strand of JAJPIJ010000030.1, from coordinate 18,409 downwards.
TGGAAGCGGGCAGCGTGGTCCAGCGCGGCTGCCGCATCGGCGGCTATACGCGAATCGAGGCCAATGCCGTGCTGGGACCCGGGGTCACGGTCGGGCGGCGCTGCATCATCCACGCCGGCGCCGTCATCGGCGCCGATGGTTTTGGTTTCGCGCGCGACGGCCACCGGTGGGTCAAGATCCCGCAAATGGGCGGCGTGCACATCGGTGACGACGTGGAAATCGGCTCCAACACCACCATCGATCGCGGCGCCCTGAAGGACACCTGCATCGAGGACGGCGTCAAGATAGACAATCTGGTGCAGATCGGCCACAACTGCCGCATCGGCGCCCACACCGCCATCGCCGGCTGCGTGGGCATCGCCGGCAGCGTGACCATCGGGCGGCGTTGCCTCATCGGCGGCGCCGTGGGGATCGCCGGTCACCTGGAAATCGCGGATGATGTCACCGTGACGGCCATGAGCGGCGTGCACAAGTCGATCCTGAAGCCCGGGGTGTATTCCTCGGGCTGGCCGGTGCAGGACAACAGAACCTGGCACCGCTATCTGGCCCAGATCAACCGCCTGGCCCGCAGCCCGAGACAATCCGACCGGAGCGACGATGAATAAGGAACACGCACAGGAAACCGGCGCCGCCGGCGGCGTCACGATGAATGTCCACGACATCCTGCGGCTGCTCCCGCACCGCCACCCCTTTCTCCTGGTGGACAAGGTGCTCGCGTGCGTGCCGGATCGCTCCATCCGCGTGGTCAAGAATGTCACCTACAACGAGCCGTTTTTCCCCGGCCATTTCCCCAACCGCCCCATCATGCCCGGCGTGCTGATCCTCGAGGCGATGGCGCAGGCCACCGGCCTGCTGGCCTTTTACTCCCGCGGCGAAACGCCGAACGACGGCACCATGTATTATCTGGTGGGCGTGGACAAGGCGCGCTTCAAAAGGCCCGTCGAGCCGGGGGATCAGTTGATCCTGGACATCGCCCTGGATCGCCGCATCCGGGAGATCTACCGGTTCATTGGCGAGGGCAGGGTCGGGGAACAGGTCGTATGCACTGCCGAATTTCTCACCACCAAGATGGAGTTCAGGCGATGAGCCCGGCCAGGGAGTGCGCCGGGAAATGATCGATGCCAGCGCCCGCATCGATCCGCGCGCGCGCCTGGGCCCGGACGTGGACGTCGGGCCGGGATGCATCATCGGCGCCGGCGTTGAAATCGGCGCCGGCACGCGCCTCGGCCCCTGCGTCGTCGTCCAGGGTCCCACCCGCATCGGGCGCGGCAACCGCATCCATCCCTTCTGCGTCATCGGCGGCGATCCTCAGGACAAAAAATACCGGGACGAGCGCGACACGCGGCTGGAGATTGGCGACGGCAACACCATCCGCGAACATTGCACCATCAATCGCGGCACCGTTCAGGGCGGCGGAGTCACGCGCATCGGCGATCACAACTGGATCATGGCCAACGTCCACATCGCGCATGACTGCCAGGTCGGCAGCCACGCCGTCTTCGCCAACAACACGGCGCTGGCCGGGCACGTCACCATCGAGGATTACGTCATCCTCGGCGGTTTCACCGGCGTGCACCAATTCTGTCGCGTCGGCGCCTACAGCTTTGCCGCGATTGCCTCCGTCATCGTCAAGGACGTGCCGCCTTATCTCATGGTCGCCGGCAACACCGCGCAGACCCGCGGCCTCAATCGCGAGGGACTCAAACGGCACGGTTTCTCGGCCGAGACCATCCAGACCCTGCGGCAGGCCTACAAGATCCTCTACCGGCAGCATCTGCCGCTGAGCGAGGCCGTGGCGCAGTTGAAGACGCTGAACGGCGGATGCGCCGAGGTCGCCCGGCTGGTGGACTTCGTCAGCCAATCCACGCGCGGCATCGTGCGCTGAGCGCCGGTTGCGGATCGGCATGCCACGGGTCGCGATCATCGCCGGCGAGCCCTCCGGCGATCGCCTGGCCGCAGCCCTGATCCAGGCCATGCGCGCGCACCGCGGCGATCTGGTGTTCCGCGGCGTCGCCGGGCCGGCCATGAGGGCCGCCGGCTGCGACGCGTGGGCGCCCATGGACCGGCTGGCGGTCATGGGCGTCGGCGAGATCCTGCGGCGTTACCGTGAATTGCGCGCGCTGCGGCGCCGGATTGTCGAATCCATCCGCAGCTGGCAGCCGGACGTGTTCATCGGCGTGGATGCGCCGGAATTCAACCTCGCTGTCGAGGAACAACTGCGTGCCGCGGGCACGCGGTGCGTGCACTACGTGAGTCCCAGCGTCTGGGCCTGGCGGGAGAAACGGCTGCGGCAGCTGCGACGCGCGGTCGACCGGCTGCTGGTGTTGTTTCCGTTCGAGGAAACCTACTACCGCGGCCGGGAGGTGCCGTTTCGTTACGTGGGGCATCCGCTGGCCGATGAATTGCGCGCCCCGCCTGATCGGGGACAGGTGCGCCGCAACCTCGGCCTGTCCCCCGGCGACCGGGTGCTGGCGGTTCTGCCCGGCAGCCGCGAAAATGAAATCCGGCATCACGCGAAAATATTCTCGAAGGCGGCGGGTTTGTGCGTGCGGAAAAATCCGGATTTGAAGGTGCTGGTGCCGCTGGTGAACGAATCCCACGAGCAAGCGTGGCGGCGGCTGTCGTCCGCCCCGGCGATCGGGATGCAATTCCATCCCGGCATGGCGCGCGAGGCGCTGGCGGCCGCCGACGCCGCCCTCGTTGCCTCGGGCACGGCCACGCTGGAGGCCATGCTGCTGGGTTGTCCCATGGTGGTGGCCTACCGGGCCTCCTGGCTGAGCTACGTTTTCATCCGGCCGCTGCTGCGCCTGCCGCGGTTTTCGCTGCCCAACATCATCGCCGGCTCGGCGGTTGTCCCGGAGTACATCCAGGGCGCGGCGCGGCCCGCGGCGCTGGCCGCGGGCCTGCTGGAGCTGCTGCAACCGGGTTCAGGGGCGGCGCAACGGCAGCGCAAGAAATTCGCAATGCTGGCCCGCCGGTTCCCGCCCAATGCCAGCGCGCGCGCCGCCGACGCGGTGCTCGAACTGCTGCCGTGATCATGTCCGCGTTCCGGGTCGCCGGCGTCGATGAAGCGGGGCGCGGTCCGCTGGCCGGGCCGGTGCTGGCGGCGGCCGTCGTTTTGCATCCCGGCCGGCCCATCGAGGGGCTGCGCGATTCGAAATTGCTGACCGCCCGGGAGCGCGGACGCCTGGCCGTGGAGATCCGCGCGTGGGCCTGGTGCTGGGCGGTGGGGCGCGCCGAGGTGGAGGAAATTGACGCCGTCAACATCCTGCGGGCGAGTCTGCTGGCGATGGAGCGCGCGGTCGCCGCGCTCCCCGAACCGCCGGACGCGGCGGTGGTGGACGGGCTGCATGCCCCGCGGCTCGCCTGCCCGGTGGAGTGCCGGGTGGCGGCGGATCGCGACCTGCCCGCGGTCAGCGCCGCCTCCATCCTGGCGAAGGTCTGCCGCGATCTGGAGATGCTGGCCCTCGATCAAAGATACCCCGGTTACGGCTTTGCGCGGCACAAGGGCTACCCGACCCCGGAGCATCTGCGGGCCCTGCGGCGGCTAGGGCCCTCGCCCGTCCACCGGCGCACTTTTGCGCCGGTGCGGGAGTGGGATGCAGGGCGGGGCATGCAGTCATGAATGCCTTCGTCCACCTGCGGTTGCATACCGAGTATTCGCTCGCCGACGGCCTGATTCGCATCGAGCCGTTGATGACCGCGGTGGCCGCCGCGGGCATGCCGGCGGTGGCGCTGACCGATCAGAGCAATCTGTTCGCCATGATGAAGTTCTACCAGGCGGCGGAACGCGCCGGTATCAAGCCGATCATCGGCGCCGATCTATGGCTGCACCGGCGCGGTCGCGCGCAGCCGCTGTCGCGCTTCGTGCTCCTGTGCCGGGATCTGCGGGGCTACCGCCGCCTGGCGCAACTAATCACGCGCGGCTACGTGGAAAACCAGCGCGAGGGCAGGCCCTGCATCGAATGGGAGTGGCTGAAGGAGCAGGCGGAGGGACTGATTGCGCTGTCCGGCGGCCGCGGGGGCGACGTCGGCCAGGCGCTGCTGGCCGGCGACACGGCGGGCGCCGAGCTGCTGGCCGGGGAATGGGCGCGGAGTTTCCCGGACGCCTACTATCTGGAATTGCAGCGCACCGGGCGTCCCCAGGAGGAGGAATATTTGCATGCGGCGGTGGATCTCGCCGCGCGGCTCGGGCTGCCGGCGGTGGCCACCAACGACGTCCGTTTCCTGCGCGCCGCGGACTTCGAGGCCCACGAGGCCCGCGTCTGCATCCATGAGGGCCGCACGCTGGCCGATCCCCGGCGCCCGCGCCAGTATTCATCGCAGCAGTATCTCCGCCCGCCCGCCGAAATGGCGGCGCTGTTCGCCGATCTGCCGGAGGCGATCGCCAATACGGCGCACGTCGCCGAGCGCTGCAACTTCGAATTGCAGCTGGGCAGATACCACCTGCCGGCGTTTCCGGTGCCCGAGGGCCATGATGCGGGTTCGTGGCTCAGGGCGGAGGCGGCCGCGGGACTGGCGGCGCGCCTGCAAAAATTGCACGGCGATCAGGCGGCGGGACGCGCGCCGCCGTACCAGCAGCGCCTGGCGCAGGAATGCGACGTCATCGTGCGCATGGGATTCGCCGGCTATTTTCTGATCGTGGCCGATTTCATCCGCTGGGCCAAGTCGCGCGGCATTCCCGTGGGGCCGGGTCGCGGCTCCGGCGCCGGATCGCTCACCGCCTATGCGCTCGGCATCACCGAGCTTGACCCGCTGCGCTACGATCTGCTGTTCGAGCGCTTCCTCAATCCCGAGCGCGTGTCGATGCCGGACTTCGACGTGGACTTCTGCATGGATCGCCGCGACGAGGTGATCCACTACGTGACGGAGCGCTACGGCCGCGATCGCGTGGCGCAGATCATCACCCACGGCACCATGGCGGCCAAGGCGGTGGTGCGCGATGCCGGCCGGGTGCTGGACCTGCCGTACAAGTTCGTCGACCAGGTGGCCAAGCTCGTGCCGTTCGCCCTCGACATGACGCTGGAGCGCGCGCTGGCGGAGGAGCCGGCGCTCCAGGCGCGCTACGAGCAGGAGGAGGAGGTCCGCACCCTGATCGATCTGGCGCGGAAACTCGAGGGGCTGGCGCGCAACGCCGGCCGGCACGCGGGCGGCGTCGTCATCGCGCCCGCGCCGCTCACCGATTTCATGCCGCTGTATTGCGAGCCGGGCGGCACCTCGCCCGTCACGCAGCTGGACATGCTCGATGTCGAAGCGCTGGGACTGGTGAAATTCGACTTCCTCGGCCTGCGCACGCTGACCATCATCGACTGGGCGCTGCGCGACATCAACGCCGCCCGCGCGGCGCGCGGGGAGCCGGCCATCGACATCAACCTGCTGCCGTTAAACGACAAGGCCGCCTACGAGCTGATCCGCCGCGCCGACACCACGGCGATCTTCCAGCTGGAATCACGCGGCATGCGCGATCTCATCCGCCGCTGGCAGCCCGACACCTTCGAGGATCTGGTGGCGCTGGTGGCCATGTTCCGTCCCGGGCCGCTCGGCTCGGGCATGGTCGAGGACTTCATCAGCCGCAAGCAGGGCCGCGCGCGCGTGCACTATCCGCACCCGGCGCTGGAGCCGATCCTGAAGCCCACCTGGGGCGTGATCGTCTACCAGGAGCAGGTCATGCAGATCGCGCAGGTGCTGGCCGGCTACACGCTGGGCGCCGCCGACCTGCTGCGCCGGGCCATGGGCAAGAAAAAGCCCGAGGAGATGGCCAAGCAGCGCGCGGTGTTTCTCGCCGGCGCGGTGAAGAACGGCGTCAAGGAGGCGGTGGCGGCGAGCATCTTCGATCTCATGGAGAAATTCGCCGAGTACGGCTTCAACAAGTCGCACTCGGCGGCCTACGCGCTGGTCGCCTATCAGACGGCGTGGCTCAAGGCGCATCACGGCGCGGTGTTCATGGCCGCCGTGCTGTCCTCGGAGATGGACGACACGGACAAAATCGTCTCGTTGATCCGCGATTGCCGGCGCCGCGGCATCGAGGTGCGGCGCCCCGACGTCAACAGCGGGCTGCATCACTTCACCGCCGTCGATGCCGCCACCATCCGCTACGGCCTGGGCGCGATCAAGGGCGTGGGCAGATCCGCGGCCGAGGCCATCGTGCAGGAGCGCGAACAGCGCGGACCTTACCGTGATCTGTTCGATCTGTGCCGGCGGCTGGATTCGCAGCGGGTGAACCGCCGCGTGCTCGAGGCCCTGATCCGCGCCGGGGCGCTGGATGCGCTCGGCCCGCATCGCGCGAGTTTGATGGCCACGCTCGGACTGGCCATGCAACAGGCGGAACAAAGCGGGCGGCGCGAGTCCGCCGGCCAGGAAGATCTCTTCGCCGCCAGCGGCCCGGATTCAGCCGCACAGGCGCAAACGCCCGCACACGCCGAATACGTCCACGCCCCGGAATGGACGGAGGAGGAACGCCTGCTGGGCGAGCAGGCCGTGCTCGGCCGGCCCATGACCGGGCATCTGATTGACCGCCACCTCGCCGACATCGAAAACATGAGGCTGCTGCGGATCGCCGGATTGCAGAAGATCAAGAACGTGCCGCTGCGCTGCAAGGTCGCCGCCATCGTCGGTGAAATGCGCACCCGCAACAGCCGTCGCGGGCGGATGGCGGTGCTGGTGCTCGACGATCGCGACGCCAGCATCGAGGTGACGGTGTATCCCGAGACGCTGCAAACGCACGCCGGGCTGCTGGAGGTGAACAGGGCCGTGGTGCTGGAGGGCACCTACGATCAGGACAACTTCACGGGCGAGATGGCGCTCACGGCGGAAAAGATCTGGAGCCTCGACCAGGCGCGCGCGGAATTCGCCCGCCGGCTGGTGGTCACCATCGACGCCGAGCGCTGCGGCGCGGAGTGGCTGGAGGAGTTCAAGACGATGCTGAGTGATCAACGCCGCGGCGCCTGCCCGGTGTACGTCGAGTACCAGCGCGGCGACGCGCGCGCGCGCCTGCGCCTCGGCAACGACTGGCTGATCCTGCCGACCGGTGCGCTGGTGGACAATCTGCGGCGGCGCCTGGGGAATGACCGCGTCCACGTCGAATACTAGAACTCGTCTTGAAATATCCGTCGGCGCGTGAAAACCGTTCGTGTCGAGCCTTCGACAAGCACAGGCCAGGGTACGCTGCGCGTGTCGAAGCACGACCTTTTTTTGAGGCAGGCTCCGCACTGTTTCAGCCGATTTTGCAGGTATAATTGCGCCACCATCGCAGATAATCGAGCCCGCTCCCGATGAACCTGAATTTCCTGGATTTCGAGCAGCCAATCGCCGAGCTGGAGGCCAAGATCGAGGAGCTCCGCTACCTCGGCAACGACAGCGACATCAACATCACCGAGGAAATCGCCCGCCTCAAGCAGCGCTCGCAGGAATTGACACGTTCGATCTTTTCCACGCTGTCCGCCTACCAGGTGTCGCGACTGGCGCGGCATCCGCAGCGTCCCTACACGCTGGACTACGTCGCCCGGCTGTTCACGGATTTCGAGGAGCTGCACGGCGATCGCTGCTTCGGCGACGACGCCGCCGTCGTCGCCGGCCTGGCGCGATTCGGCGAGCGGCCGGTTGCGATCATCGGCCACCAGAAGGGCCGCAGCACCAAGGAAAACCTGCAGCGCAATTTCGGCATGGCGCGTCCCGAGGGGTACCGCAAGGCGCTGCGGATCATGAAGCTGGCGGAGCGGTTCCGGCTGCCCATCCTGACCTTCATCGACACCCCGGGCGCCTATCCCGGCATCGACGCGGAGGAGCGGGGCCAGAGCGGGGCCATCGCCGGCAATTTGATCGAGATGGCCGCGCTGGCCACGCCCGTCATCGCCACGGTCATCGGCGAGGGCGGGTCGGGCGGCGCGCTGGCGATCGGCGTGGCGGATCGCGTGCTTATGCTCGAATACAGCACCTATGCGGTGATCTCGCCGGAGGGCTGCGCCTCGATCCTGTGGAAGAGCGCGGATCGCGCCGGCGATGCCGCCGAGGCGATGGGCATCACGTCGAGGCGCCTGCTGGAGCTGCGGCTGGTGGACCAGGTGATCGAGGAACCGCTCGGCGGCGCTCATCGCGATCCGGATCTCACGGCGGCGCGGCTCAAGAAGGCGCTGGAGGATCAGCTCGCGCACCTGAAGGGCATCCCGGTCGCCCAGCTGGTGGAGATGCGGTTCCAGCGGCTGATGCACTTCGGCGTGTATCGCCAGACTTGATCTTCACGGGGTTGTGAATTCCGTTCTCGAAAATCTCAACGAAGCGCTGAAATTCCTGCTTGACGCCGCCGCTCCGCCCGTCTTGTGGGCCGGCTACAGTGGCGGCCGCGATTCCACGGTGCTGCTGCACGCCCTGCATGCCTGGGGTGCGGAACACGGACTGCGTGTGCAGGCGGCGCACGTCAACCATCATCTGCACCCGCAGGCCGCGGAGTGGGCCGCGTTCTGCGCCGGACAATGCGCGCAACTTGGAATTCCCCTGCGGATCATTGAAGTGGACGTCCATCCGCTGCACGGGCGCAGCCTGGAGGCGCATGCCCGGCAATTGCGCTACGACGCCTGCCGCGCGCTCCTGGGATCGGGCGACTGTTTTCTGACGGCGCATCATCAGGAGGATCAGGCCGAGACATTGCTGCTGCAACTGATGCGCGGCAGCGGTGTGCACGGTCTGGCGGCGATGCCGCAGCGCACGCCCTTCGGTCCGGGATGGCACGTGCGGCCGCTCTTGTCCTGCCCGCGCGCGGATGTGATCGCCTATGCCCGGGCGCGCGGCTTGCGATGGCTGGACGACCCCAGCAATGTGGACACCAGCCATGACCGCAATTATTTGCGGCATGAAATCATGCCGCGACTGCGGCAACGCTGGCCGGCGGCCGCCGAGGTCATGGCCCGCGCCGCCCGCTGGCAGGCGGAGGCGGCGGCGCTGCTGGATGAGCTGGCGGCGGCGGACCTGACGCGCGCGCGTGGACCGCGCGAAGAATGCCTGTCCGTGCCGGCGCTGTGCGAATTGAGTCCGGCGCGCTGCGCGCAGGTGTTGCGTCTGTGGATCAAGTCGCTCGGTCTGCCCGCGCCTTACGCCACGCACCTCGATCAGATTCAGCGGGACCTGCTGCACGCCCGCCGCGACAGCCGGGCCCGCGTGCGCTGGCCCGGCGCGGAGGCGCGCCGCCATCGCGACTTGCTGTACGCCGCGCGTCAGGATTCCGGCGACGGTGAGGAAGAAGAGACGCTAGTGGACTGCCCGTGGGATCCTTCCAAGCCTCTGCAATTGCCGTGGGGCGGATTATCGGCGTACAAGACCAAGGGCGTGGGGCTGGCCGCGCGGCATGTGCAACGGCACGGTCTGCGCGTGCGGCGGCGGCAGGGCGGGGAGGTGTGCCGGCCGGCATGGCGCGCGCATCGCCAGTCACTCAAAAAATTATTGCAGGAGGCGGATGTGCCGCCGTGGCGGCGCGAGCATCTACCCTTGATCTATTGCGGTGAGGAGCTCGCGGCGGTGGCCGATCTGTGGGTGTGTCATCCCTTTCAAACCGCCGCCGACGAAGAGGGCTGGGTGTTTTACTGGGAACCAGTTGAAAAAAACTAGGGGATGCGGGTGCGGACCATGACGGTCTGCTGCATGGAGGCGGGGTCGTCGTCAAAGCGCGTGAAGCGAAAGCTGATGTCGCCGATCTCCACCGTGTCGCCCTCGTTCAATTCCGCCTGCTTCACCTTTTTGTCGTTGACGTAGATGCCGTTCATCGACTCCAGATCGGTGATGTCGAACTTGCCGTTGTAGCGGCGGTGAATCTCGGCGTGCTGCCGCGAGATGGAGACGTCGTCGATGGTGAGTTCGTTGTTGCGGCTGCGGCCGATGCGCCAGGGCGATTGCGTGATGGCGTGCCGCGTCTCGGTCGGGCCATGCTGGATCAGATAAGCGTAGGGCTTTCCGGCGGGCGGCGGCGCGGCGACGACGGGCGTCACCGCGGTTCTGCGGATGTAACGGCCATAGACGAGGAGGGCGATCAACACGGCGACAAAACTCAACGCGGGAATGCCGTACCACAGCCAGATTTCCCACCGTTGCCGTTCAGCCGGCGAGGGGGTGACGGCGGCCGGCAACGGCGGCGTTATCGGTGGTGACGTCACCGGTGAGGTCGCCGGCGCCGCCGCGGTGGCGGCGGCCGCGGGGGGCGGCGCGGGGAAGGCGACACTGTGAGTGATGGCGCCCCGGGCGCCGCCGGCCTGCAACTGCAGCGTCAGAGTCTGCGCGCCGTATTTCGATTTGGCCAGCGATGTCAGGTCGACCTGGATCCGGCCGCCGGTGTCCGCAATCCAGTAGGGATCGGCGAGAAAATCCTGCGGCAGGGCGAAGGTGTCGGCGGTGGCGCCGGTGTAAAAGCCGCCGGAATCCTCGGCCAGCTTGCGCAATGTCTGCAGCCCCACCGACAGCGCCACCGAGCGCGGATAGCCGATGCCGACGATGGGGATGTCGAATTCGAGGGCCTTCTTGATCACGTCCTCGTGGCGGTAGGAAAAATCCTCGGCAAGGCCGTCGGAAAACAGATACAGCGCCCGGCGGCTGGCCGGGTAGGCCTGCAACAGCTTCAGTCCTTCCAGCGCGTTGCGGTACAGTTCCGTGGTTTTGCCGGTGGCCTTGAGTCCGGCGATGGCCTTCTGGATCTCGGAGGGCAGCGCGCCCAGCGGCGCGAGGATGCGCAGATTGGTGTCGAACGCCGCCAGGCCGAAGCGATGGCGCGGGGAGCCGGCGGCCAGCAGGGCGTGCAGCTGGGGCTTGATGGCGTCAATGACCGGCTCGCGGCGTGGATCGCTGGTGTCGATCAGGAACAGGATCGCGGTGGTGTCCTCCGTTCCGGGATAGGCGGCGTTTGTGGCCTCCACCGTCTCGTCGTCCAGTCGCGCCGAGACCGTGGTCTGCTCCCTGACCGGCTGGAGCCAGCGATAGCTGCAGTCCACCTTCAGCAGCTGGCTTTCGCTGCATCGATAACTGAGCGTGTCGGTGAGTACGGCGCCGGGAGGCGCGGTTTGGGCGCTCACGGACAGCATTGCGCCGCTGCCCGTGAGGAGCATCAGCGTCAATATGCGCCGCAAGCCAATCATGCCTGCCGGCTATTGTGCCGCAAAACGGCGGTGAAAATAAACGGCACCGCGCCGATCAGCGCTCGGGGAACAACGGCTCCGGCATGTCGTAGAAATTGATGTTCGGCGCCTTGATGCCGTATTCCGTGCCCCCGGCGGGGGCGGGATCCACCTCGCCCAGCTGCGGCAGGTTCTTGCGCAGCTTGGTGGCTGCGTCCGTGACCTTGGCGTGCAGTTCCGGGGTGAACGGCAGCACGTAGGCGCGCGGCAGGTACTGCCCGCGGCCGTGCTGCAGATCGGTGACCCAGAGATAGATGCTGCCCTTGCTGGAGGTGGCCTTGTCCGGTTCGATGACATGCACCGCCAGCAGGCTGAAACGCTCCGGCATCGCATGGGTGGTGGCCCAGCCCATGAGCGGCCCGATGGAATGCGCGGTGGTCCAGTAAAAGACCCCGACCAGCGCGAGGCCGGACAGCCTGATCAGCCATGGCCAGTTTGAGTTCAGCGCCAGATTCAGCGCCAGGGCCGCCAGCACCAGGCTGGCAAAAACGATTCCGGCAAGTCCCCAAAACATGTCGTGCTCCTTCCGTATCCTGATATGGGCTGGCGGTTGCGGTCAGCGGCTCGGGGCCGCCGTCGGCTCCTCGCCCGTCTTCGGCGGCAGCCCCTCGGGCGCGGCGTCCGAGAAGACGTAATCAATTTTCGGCTTGATGCTTTTCTGCCCGCCTTCCTTCTGCTCCCTCGACACGTTGTGCGTCCCCAGATCCGCCTCCTCCTGCTCGCCGACCTGCGGGATGTTCTTCTTGAGCTTGGCGCCCACCTGCTTGGCGCGGGCGTGCAACTCGGGGGTGAACGGCACGATGTACCCGCGCGGCACGTTCGGCTGCGCGGCGTGCGGATCCCGATCCACGACCCAGAAAAAAACGTTGCCCTCCTCGCCGCTCAATTTGTCCGGCTCGCGCATGTAAACGCCGATGATGCTGAAGCGTTTGGGCATGGCGTCCTTGCTCGGCCACCCGAGCAGCGGCGGAAACGACAGGTACATCACGATGTAGGATATGGAGACGGTGACGACGGCCATCATCTTGGTGCGCCACGACCAGCGCGAAAACAGGTTCAGTCCCAGCAGCACGGCCGCCAGCACGGTGTACATCGTATTCAATCCGCCACTGCTCAGAATCATGACTGGCCCTTTCCGAAGATGCGTTCCGTGAGAGACTTCTGGATGTGATTGATGTTGATGATTTTGCCGTCGGAGCCGATGGTGAAGCGCACCGCCGTCAATTCGTCGCCGGGCCTGCGCAACGTCAGGGTGCCGTAATACACCACCTCCAGCTGCGGGTTGACCTTGTCCACCGTGACGTCGACGTCCACCGGCTTGTCATCCTGGGAGGCGTAGTAGTGGATGTTGACCACGTACTCGCCGGTGATGGTCCCGCGGATGGTCACGACCTCCTGCCGCAGGGGCACCTCGATGGTCTGTCCGTTGACGACGATGGAATCGTTCACGCCGCGATCGTCGCGGTCCAGGTGGACCAGCCCGGCCTCCTTGTTCTGGAACCACACCAAATTGCCGTCGGGCTCCTCCACCCAGGTGTCGATGTCGTTCGGGTTGTTGTCGGGCCAGTGCACGGTGATGATGTACTCCGCCTTGGGATCGATGATGCCCTTCTTCGACACCGGGTTCATGAAGATGATCGAAAGCACGAAGAAATAGGTCAGCGCCTGGATGATCTTGAAGAGGACCGCCGTGGTGACGTCGAAAGGCTGGTAAAACTTCGACCTGCCGCCCAGTCGGAGAGCCATGAGGAAACCTGCCGTCTATCTCAGGACTTGTGCAGCCGGGGCAGGATGTGCACGTCGGTGAGATTGATCGTGGTCTCCAGCAACTCCTCCAGGCCGCGGCCCAGCAGGTAGTACGGTATGGACAGCAGAATGCCGCCCACCAGGCTGACCAGTGTGGTGTTGAGCGCGGTGCTCATGCCGAAGCTCATCTGCCGCAGCACGCGCTGCATCGCGCTCGCGTCCAGGATTTCGTTCTGCGACACCGATCCCAGCATGAGGATGAAGCCGATGAGCGTGCCGAGGAAGCCGACCTTGAGCAGAAAATCGATCAGAAACCAGCCGAACTCATTCTTGCCGCGCAGGCGCGAGGCGTGGGCCTCGAGGATGTCGGCGCTGGTGACGGACTTGGAGGCCGGATCGCGCTCCGTCTGCTTCGCGGACAGCAGATCGGCGACGTAGCGCGACACGAAGCTCTCCGGCAGGACGCGGCCGCTGTCGAGCAGGCGCAGGCGGCCGTCATCGCAGGCCACCGGCTCGTCGGCGTTGATCAAGTTCAACTCCGTGCGGCGGGTGACGTTGAGTTCGTGCGAGAGATGGAGCGTGCGCAGCAGCGAGTGGCCCAGGCCGAAGAGGTAAATGGCGATGACCACCACCGAGATCATGCTCCTGTCGGTCTCCACCATGGCCTGAAGCAGGCCGGTGTCCGCCGTCACCACGAAGCCGTAGATGACGAGCCCGGTGGTCATCATCCAGGCCAGCAGCAGCAGGTGTTCAGTTTTTCTCATCATGATGAAGTCTCAAGACCGAATGTTTTTTCAATGGCGGCCCAGTATACACAGGGCGGTGGATGCTGAGTACCGTCGTTTGCGTTCGTCGCGCGGATCAGGGCGTGATGGCGGGTTTTGTCGATGGCAGTGGATGGCCAACGGCGTTTTGCTGCAACGCAAAATCCATGATCTGCCGCAACTCCGCGTTGGTGCGCCGCGCGAATTCGTTCACACGCGGATCCGGATGATCCTCCGGCAGCAGGATGAGGCTGATGATGGTTTTCCCATCCTGCACGTGCACGGTGATGCGACAGGGCATCATCGCCACGTAGCCGGGATCCAGCCGCAGGACCTCGCCGGCGTTTTCGACGCTGCAGAAATGGATGACCTCGGTGTCGGGGAAATTCTTGTCGCCGCGCTCGCGCAGCGCCTTGCCCAGGTTGTTGGCGCCGGTGACGCGGTAATTGTGCTCGGAGATGGCGAATTCCAGCTCCTGCACGACGTCGTCGAAGGACTTGCCGGTGGCGGCGCGCACGATGTGATACGCGTGTGTCTCGACCGTCCCCGCCGGATTGCCGGCCAGCGGCTGCGCTGATTTTGGGGAGCAGGCCGCAAGGGGGAGGCAGATCAGGAGCGGCCAGAAACGCATTGTTCTCGGGTTATTCGTTGATGACGACTTTGGTACCGATCTCGACGTAGCGGCTCAATTCATCGATCTGCTCATTGGTCAGCGCGATGCAGCCCTCGGTCCAGTTGATGTTCTCGTGGATGGTCAGCTTGTCGGGCGTGATCTCGCCGATGCCGTGGATGCCGACCGCGCCGCCGAGCGGCGTGTTTTGCGGCGGCAGGTGGCCGGCCCGGGCCGCCTCGACGATGGCGTCGAAATCCGCGCGCGTCAGCAGGCCATCTTTGAGCCCCCAATAGGCGTCCTTGACATTGGGGTAATTGAGCAGCATGAACCGGTGAAAGCGATCGCTGTCCCTGACCTTGATGATGCGATAGACGCCGACGGGCGTCTTGTGATCGCCAATCTGCCGCTTGTCGCCCTTGCCGCCGTAGCCGAAGGCGGCGTGGAAAGTCTTCTCCACCCTGTCGCCGCGCATCAAGTAAAGCAGGCGCTTGGACTTGACGATGACGATTTCATAATCGGCGGCGGAGGCCGCAAACGGCAGCAACAGCGCGGCGATGATTCCCGTGAACCGCCAGAATTGTTTCCATGTCCGATGGGAAAATGTCATGACCGGACGGGAAATTATGGATGGTGGAAATTCATGGTTGGCAATACATTAGCAAATATTCTTAAGGTGATAAATGGTTGTGTTATGCTAGCCCCATCCAAACGTTCAACCCCGCCGCCCCCTCCCTGAACTTCATGCAGGTCTCTCCCGCGCGTTACACCCGCACCGCCATGCTATTGCATTGGGTCATGGCCCTACTCATATTCTTTTTATTCGGGCTGGGCTGGTGGATGTCCGACCTGCCGGAAACCTCCGTGCGCGCCGTACCCTTCGCCATCCACAAATCCGTCGGCCTGCTCGTGTTTACGCTGCTGTGGGTGCGGCTGTTCTGGCGGCTCATGAATCCCCCGCCGCCCCTGCCGGCCGGGGTGGAGGAGTGGAAGCGCGTGCTCTCCCGCTGGGTGCACCGCACTATTTATCTTCTGCTCGTGCTGCAACCCGTCTCCGGTTATCTCTCTTCCTCGTTCACCGGCCACAAGACCAGCTTCTTCGGCATCCCGCTGCCGCAGTGGGGCTGGAAAAACGAGCCGCTCAACTTCCTGTTCACGGACATTCATACGGGCATCTCGGAAGTGCTGCTCGTCTACATCATCATCCACGTCATCGGCGCCGTCAGCCACATGGTTCAGCGCGACGGCGTCATCTACCGCATGCTCCCCCTCCGCCGCGATTGGTTTTAAGTATTACACGCGTATTTTCTTTCAATATATTGATTTTCCTGCTGCCCACTTCTGAGCCATATCGGTGCGGAGGTGCACATCGGATTACTCTTGTCCTGAAGGAAAATATTTGGATACAATTTGATACAAATACGGCAGGTTCCAATGGCGGTGACATGCCAACGGTGACAATGCCGATAACCAAAAAGACGTAACAAGTTTTTCTTCCCCAACGACAGAAGTAGCAACACGCCCGCGGCGTGAATGCAACGCCGCGCGTGGAAGGGACGTTGTCGTGTTGAAGACGCCGTAATCCCGCCGATTTGAGGGGGAGCGGGAGGCGTCCTTAAGGAAGGGTGGGGAATGGACGCAGTCACGGGGCAATCCGGCGCGGGGCCAGGCGCCGGCGCCACAAAGAATGATGCAGCCGGCGGCGCCGCCGATCAGTTGGCGTGGGCGCTGGGAGGCTTGTGCGCGTACTACCGGCTGCCATTCGACGCCGCGCTGCTGGCCCAGCAATTCCCGCCGCCGCATTCCTCCGCCACGCTGCGCCAGGCCGGCGGGGCGCTGGGACTCAAGATCGAGTCACGCGCCTGGTCGCGGCGAGCCGTGCGCCGCTGGACCTTCCCCTGCATCGCGTTTGTCAAAGCCCCGGCTGGCCCGACACAGACCACCCCTCCTTCTTTACACGCCGCGCTGCTGCTCAAGTCCGATGGCGAACGCCTGCTTTACCTGCGTGCCGGCGAAAAGGAGCCGCGGTACATGGCAGTCGCCGATTTTCCGCGCGTGTTTGAAAAGGAAATCCTGCTGGTCGGCGCCGCCAACGCCGGCGCCGGCGCGTCCGACCCCGACGGCAACATGGAGCGCCCCGGCTTCGGTTTCCGCTGGTTCATTCCGCAATTGCTGAAATACAAATCCATCTGGCGCGACGTGCTGCTGGCCTCCGTCGCCATCCAGTTGGTCGGCCTGACCACGCCGCTGTTCACGCAGGTCATCATCGACAAGGTGGTCGTGCACCAGACGCAGAGCACGCTCGTTGCCGTGGGCGTCGCGCTCGCCATGTTCATGCTGTTCAGCAGCATCATGACCTGGATGCGCCAGTACCTCGTGCTCCACACCGGCAACCGCATCGACGCCGTGCTGGGCGCGCAGGTGTTCCGCCATCTGCTGCGCCTGCCGATGGCCTACTTCGAGCGCCGCCCGACCGGCGTGTTGGTCGCCCGGCTGCGCGGCGTGGAGGATATCCGCCAATTCGTCTCCAACGCCGCGGTCAGCCTGTTCCTCGACGTGCCGTTCCTGTTCATCTTCGTCGCCGTCATGTTCGCCTACAGCTGGCAGTTGACGTTGATCGCGTTGGGTTTGCTGTTGCTCATTGTGATCTTAAGCCTGTTGGTGACGCCGCTGTTCCGCGCGCGGCTCAACCAGCAGTTTCTGATCGGCGCCCGCAACCAGGCCTTCGTGACCGAATACGTCTCCGGCATGGCCACCGTGAAATCGCTGCAAATGGAGCCCATCCTGGAGAACCGCTACGGCGGGTTGCTGGCCGACTATCTCGGCGCCGGCTTCACGACGCGGCGGCTGGCCAACAGCTACAACGTCGCCGCCAACGCGCTGGAGCAAATCATGACGCTCGCCATCCTGGTGGCCGGCGCGCGGCTCGTCATGCGCAACGACGGCTTCACCGTAGGCCAGCTGGTGGCCTTCCAGATGTTCGCCAGCCGCATGAGCCAGCCCCTGCTGCGGCTGGTCGGCCTGTGGCAGGACTTCCAGCAGGCCGGCATCAGCATCCGCCGGCTGGCGGACGTCATGGACATGCCGACCGAGCCGTACGCCGTCATCCCGCAACGCATGAGCGGGAGAGAGCCCGCCATGGTCGAATTCCAGAACTTGAGCTTCCGCTATTCCGAGCGGCATCCTTACCTCTACAAAAACCTGAGCCTCACCTTGAAGCCCGGCCATCTCACCGTGCTCATGGGTCCCTCCGGTTGCGGCAAGAGCACGCTTGCCAAGCTCATGCAGGCCTTCTACCAGCCCTCCGACGGCGCCATCAAGATCGACGGCGGCGACATCCGCGCCTTGAGCGCCAACGAATTGCGCGCCGCCTTCGGCGTCGTGCCGCAGGAGACGGTGCTGTTCTCCGGCACTGTCTACGACAACTTGGCGCTCGCCAACCCGCGGGCAGGCTTCAGCGAGATCGTCGAGGCCGCGCGCATGGCCGAGATCCACGACACCATCGAGCAACTGCCGCAGGGCTACCAGACCCCGCTCGGCGAGCACGGCGTCGGCCTCTCCGGCGGTCAGCGCCAGCGCATCGCCATCGCCCGGGCGCTCCTCAAGAAGCCGCGCGTGCTCATCTTCGATGAGGCCACCAGCGGGCTCGACCCGCCCACCGCCGAGGCCTTCGCCCACACCATCAACCAGCTCAAGGGCAAGGTCACCATGCTGTTCATCGCCCATCAGGTGCCGCGTGGACTTCAGATCGACGAGGTCTTCAGCTTCGGCCGCCAGCCCCAGCAACCGCCGGTGCCGCCCAAGAACATGAGCGTCGTCGACGACGCCGACTCCGCCAAGGATCAACGATCAAGGATCAACGATGATGCAGAATCATCATGATTCGCCGCTGAGTGATCGTGACATGAAACTGAAATCATGTTTCACGGCTTTCTATGAGCAACGATGGCAGGAGATATTCGCATGAAGAATAGTGGTTTGTTCCTTTGGATTCTGCTGCAGAGCGGAGACACCAATGCCGACGGCGCCGCATGGCAGAGCGCCGATGGCGTCTTCACCTACACCCGCTCCGGCGCCGACCTCTTTATTAGCAAGAGCGGTGATGCGGGCTACGCCACCCTCAAGCACTTCAACTTCAT
>JAJPIJ010000047.1 GCA_021324815.1 Gammaproteobacteria bacterium | reverse complement strand
CGGCGGCATCTCGATCAAGCCGGCGGCGGCCATGGACGAAATGAAATATGACATGTGCGGCGCCGCGAGCGTGCTCGGCGCGCTGCAGGCCGCGGCCGAGCTCAGGCTGCCGCTGAACTTGGTCGGCGTGATCCCGGCCACGGAGAACATGCCCGGCGGCAGCGCCACGCGGCCGGCGGACATCGTCACCACGCTGTCCGGCCAGACGGTGGAAATCTTGAACACCGATGCCGAGGGCCGCCTGATCCTTTGCGACGCCATCACCTACGCCGAGCGGGAATACAAGCCGGAGGCGCTCATCGACATCGCCACGCTGACCGGCGCCTGCGTCATTGCGCTGGGCAATCACGCCAGCGGCCTGTTCAGCAACGACGAGCCGCTCGCGCAGGCGCTGCTCTCGGCGGGAGAGACCGCCTGCGACCGCGCCTGGCGGCTGCCGGCGTGGGAGGATTACCAGACGGCGCTCGACAGCAATTTCGCCGACATGGCCAACGTCAGCGGCGGGCGCGAGGCCGGCGCCATCACCGCCGCCTGTTTCCTGGCGCGGTTCGCGCGCAAGCTGCGCTGGGCGCATCTCGACATCGCCGGCACCGCCTGGCGCACGGGCAAGCAGAAGGGGGGAACGGGCCGGCCGGTGCCGCTGCTGGTGCAGTTTCTGCTGGATCGCCGCCCAGCCCCGAAGCCCGCGGTCAAGGCATGACCCGCGTCGATTTTCATATTTTGCCGGTTGATGGCAAGATCGAACGCGAACGCTGGGCATGCAGGCTGGCGGCCAAGGCGTGGAAACAGGGGCATCGCGTCCACGTGCACACGATCGACGAGACGGGGATGGCGCGCATGGATGAATTGTTGTGGACCTTCCGCGACATCAGCTTTCTACCGCACGCGCCGCTCGGCGATCCGGCGGCGGAGGGGGCGGCAATCACGCTGGGGCATGGAGACATGCTGCCGTCGAGCAACGAGGTGCTGGTGAACCTGGCGCATCCCGTGCCGCACTTCTTCAGCCGCTTCGAGCGGGTGGTGGAAATCGTGCCGGCCGGGCCAGAGGCGCGGGCCGACGCCCGCGAACGGTACCGCTTCTACCAGGAACGCGGCTACCCCCTGCACAACCACGACATCCGCGCTGATGACTGATCCGGATCCTTCCCGATCGGCCGAGACGCCGTCGAAAACGGAGGCCCCCGGCGATCTGGTGCAGGCCGTGGAAGCGCTGGATCAACTCATCGAGGCCCACAAGGAGGATCTCTGCCGGCAGGCCGATCTGCTGCCCGCGGAGGAGGAAATTCCGGATCATCCCCAGGCGGCGCCGCTGCTCAAGGAGCAGGCGGGCGCGAAAGGGATGAAATCGCGCCCGCAGACCGGGGCGGAGGACTTGTTCGCGGGGGAGGAGGACGGCGGCGAGTCCGCGAACGACCCTGCGCGCGAGACCCAGCACTTGGTCGAGGAGTTACGGGCGGTGATCGACGCGGGGTTGTCGCGGGTGGCCGAGAGCACGCGGGCGGCCGTGGCGCAGGAATTGCGCGGCGCCGGGAATTCCGGCAATACCATCAACCCGGCCGCCGCGGATTTCACGGCGCCCGAGGAATTGCGCACGCTGGCGAACGCGGTGGATGTGGTATTGAAACGGCATGGGCTGGGATCGGCGCGGCAGGAGGAGCTTTATGGCGAGCTCATCAGCGAACTCGGCCGCATACTGCGCGTGGGGCTGGAGTGGCTGCACCGAAACATGGCGCTGGCGGTGAGCAACCGCCTGCAGGCCCGCGCCCGGCGCCTGTTGCATGACGCCGCCGGTGGCGACGCCGCGCAACAGGACTGGCTGGCCGCCGCCACACCGGCGGTGGCGGCGGGCGGGGAGAACGGCGATAATCCGCAGCATCATCACCGCGACAGCCCTCCGCATTAACCGAAGCAGGCACCGCCAGCCGCCGCGCCGCCGCTCCCGTATCGGGAGGGACGGGCGCGAATAAGGCGCCGAGCCTGGACACCGCCCGCATAAGACCGCCCATGCGCCAGTTGATTGCACATCCATGGATCGCATTGTTCGCACTGTGCGTGCTGGTGTTTTCAATCTGGCCGTCGATTGACATATCCACCAGCCGTTTTTTCTATGATCCCGCGCGGGGTTTTTATCTGGGCGATGGATGGTGGGCGCGGTTTTTTTATCATCTGCTGGGGCTGAAGGCGTTGACCCTGATCGCCGCGTTCGGCCTCCTGCTGGCGGGGGCGTTTTTCCTGCGCCACAATGGCCGGCTGTGGCGCTGGCGGATCGTTTATCTTTTTCTGGTGCTGCTGGCGGGGCCGGGGCTGCTGGTGAACGCGCTGCTGAAGGATCACTGGGGCCGCGCGCGCCCGCATCAGATCGTCGAATTCGGCGGCACCGCGAGATTTACGCCCGCGCTCGTGCCGAGCCGGGAATGCGCCCGCAACTGCTCATTCGCCAGCGGTCATGCCGCGCTGGGTTTCTACCCCGTGAGTCTGGGATTCGTTTTTCCGGGAAGGCGGCGGCAGTGGCTCGCCGCCGGCCTCGGATTGGGCGGCATCGGCGGATATTTCCGCATCGTGCAGGGGGCGCATTTCCTGAGTGACGTGGTGTTTGCGTTTTTCGCCGTGTACGGCACGGCGGCGTTGACGCACCGGATATTGAGACGGCGGCTGGCGCCCGTGGAAGCGAAAACATGAGCATGGACAAGACCTACGAACCGAAACCCATCGAGAAGAAATGGGCGGAGATTTGGGAACGGCGCGGCTGGTTCCGGCCCGCGGAAAACGGCGAGCCCTATTGCATTATGCTGCCGCCGCCGAACGTCACCGGCAGCCTGCACATGGGCCACGCCTTCCAGGATACGCTCATGGACGCGCTCATCCGTTATCACCGCATGCGCGGCCGGCGGACGCTGTGGCAGGGCGGCACCGATCACGCCGGCATCGCCACGCAGATGGTGGTCGAGCGGCAGCTGGCGCAGAGGAGCAAGACCCGCCATGACCTGGGACGCGATGAATTCGTGGCGGAAGTCTGGCGCTGGCGGGAGGAGTCCGGCGGCACCATCACCCGCCAGTTGCGGCGCCTGGGCGCGTCGCTGGACTGGACGCGCGAGCGCTTCACCATGGATCCGGAACTGTCGCGCGCCGTCACCGAGGTCTTCGTGCGGCTTTATGAAGAAGGCCTCATCTATCGCGGCAAGCGGCTGGTCAACTGGGACCCGGTGCTGCACACCGCCATCTCCGATCTCGAGGTGATCTCGGAGGAGGAGCAGGGCCGGCTGTGGCACATCCGCTATCCTTATGCCGAGGGCAAGGGCCACGTCATCGTCGCCACCACGCGGCCGGAGACCATGCTGGGCGACGCCGCCGTTGCCGTGCATCCCGACGACGAGCGATACAAACACCTCATCGGCAAGCAATTGATACTTCCGCTCACCGCCCGCAAGATTCCCGTCATTGCCGATGAATATGTCGATCCGGCATTTGGATCAGGCTGCGTGAAGATCACCCCCGCCCACGATTTCAACGACTACGCGGTCGGCCAGCGCCACAACCTGCCGCAGATCAACATCTTTACCCCGAATGCCGCCGTCAACGAAAACGGCCCCGAGGCGTATCGTGGCATGGATCGATTCGAGGCGCGCAAGCAGATTGTTGCCGATCTGGAGGCGCAGGGCCTGCTTGAAAAGATTGAACCGCACAAGCTCATGGTGCCGCGCGGCGATCGTTCACACGCCATCATCGAGCCTTATCTCACCGATCAGTGGTACGTGAAAGTCGGGCCGCTGGCGAAGGAGGCGGTGCGCGCCGTGGAGGACGGCCGCGTCAAATTCGTGCCGGAGAACTGGGCCAGGACCTATTTTGAATGGATGCGCAACATCCAGGACTGGTGCATCTCGCGCCAGCTGTGGTGGGGTCACCGCATTCCCGCATGGTATGACGAGAGCGGAAAAATTTACGTCGGTCGCGATGAAGCGGAGGTGCGCGCGAAACACAAACTGCCGGCCGGCGCCGGTCTCAGGCAGGATGAAGACGTGCTCGACACCTGGTTCTCCTCCGCCCTGTGGCCGTTCTCGACGCTGGGCTGGCCGGAGGCGACGCCGGAGTTGAAGACCTTCTATCCCACCAGCGTGCTCGTCACCGGCTTCGACATCATCTTCTTCTGGGTGGCGCGCATGATCATGATGGGCCTGAAGTTCATGGGTGACGTGCCGTTCCGCGAGGTGTACATCCACGGCCTGGTGCGCGACGCCGACGGCAACAAGATGTCGAAGTCCAGGGGCAACATCCTCGACCCGCTGGATTTGATCGACGGCATCGATCTTGAATCGCTGGTGAAGAAGCGCACCGCCGGACTCATGCGGCCGCAGGACGCGCCCCGGATCGAAAAGGCCACGCGCAGGGATTTTCCGGACGGCATCGCCGCCTACGGCACCGACGCGCTGCGCTTCACCTTCGCGGCGCTGGCGACGCAGGGCCGCGACATTCGCTTCGACGTCAAGCGCATCGAAGGCTGCCGCAACTTCTGCAACAAGCTCTGGAACGCCGCGCGCTTCGTGCTGATGACGGTCGAGGGCCATGCGCCGGTCCCGCGCGGCGCCGGAGTGGAGCTGAGAATTTATGATCTCTGGATCCGCTCGCGACTGCAGCGAACGATCGCCGCCGTCGCGGAATATTTCACGGCCTACCGCTTCGATCTGGCCGCGCAGGCCGTCTACGAGTTCGTCTGGGATGAATTCTGCGACTGGTATCTGGAGTTGTCGAAGACCATCCTCAATGACGCGAACGGCAGCGAGGCGATGAAGGCGGGCGCGCGCCGGACGTTGGTGGAGATGCTGGAAACGCTGCTGCGGCTGGCGCATCCGATCATGCCGTTCATCACCGAGGAAATCTGGCAGCGCGTCGCCCCCATCGCCGGCGTCAAAGGCGAGACTATCATGCTGCAACCCTACCCGGCCTCCGATCCCTCGCTCATCGACGCCGGGGCGGAACGCGAACTGGAATGGGTGAAAACCTTCATCCTGGGCGTGCGGCGCATCCGCGCCGAATACAACATCGCGCCGTCCAGGCCCCTGCCGGTGCAGGTCCGGCACGGCAGCGCGGAGGAGCGCGCCTGGCTTGAGCGCAACCGCGGCTGCATCGCCGCGCTGGCGCGCCTTGAACGGATCACGGACCTCGCCGGCACGCGCGCGGCGGAGTCGGCCACGGCGCTGGCCGGTGGCATGACGTTGCTCGTGCCGCTCGCCGACCTCATCGATCCCGGGGCGGAGTTGCAGCGCCTGGAGAAGGAACTGGCGAGATTGGAGCAGGAACGCGCCCGCGTGACCTCGAAGCTCGCCAATGAGAACTACGTGTCGCGCGCGCCGGCGGCGGTGGTGGCGAAGGAACGGGCGCGTCTGGATGGCATCATGGCGGCCATTGCGCGGCTGGGCGAACAGCGCACGCACATCTCCCGCCTGCAATAACGAACCGCCGGCATGGGATTGACCATCGTTCAACTCCTGCCGGCGCTGGAAATGGGCGGCGTGGAGCGCGGCACGGTGGAGGTCGCGCAGGAACTGTGCCGGCGCGGCCACCGGGCCATCGTCATCTCCGCCGGCGGGCGGCTGGAGAATCAATTGAGGCAGGCCGGCGCCGAGCACGTCGCCTGGCCCATCGGGGCGAAATCGCCGCTCACCTTCCGTTTCGTGCCGCGGCTGCGGCGCTTCTTCAGGCGGGAACGCGTGGACATCGTGCACGCCCGTTCGCGGCTGCCGGCGTGGCTTGCGCATTTCGCGCTGCGCGGCATGCTGGCCGCGCGGCCGGCGTTCGTGACCACGGTGCACGGGCCCTATTCGGTCAACCGCTACAGCGCCATCATGACGCGCGGCGATCGCGTCATCGCCATCTCGCGCTGGATCGAGCGGTACATCCGGGCGAATTATCCGAAGGTCGATCCGGCGAGGATCCGCGTGATTCCGCGCGGCGTGGATCCGAAGATTTTCCGCCACGGCCACGTCCCGGAGGCGGCCTGGCGCGCGGAGTTCGAGCGTGCGTTCCCGCAGACCCGCGGGAAACAATTGCTGACGCTTCCAGGCCGCCTGAGCCGGCGCAAGGGCCAGCAGGATTTCCTGTCGTTGTTGCGCGCGCTGATTCAACGGCAGCCGCCGGTGCATGGCCTCATCGTGGGCGGCGCGCACCCGCGCCGCGCGGCGTATGTCAGCGAGCTGCAGGGAATGATCCGGAACCTGGGCCTGGCGTCGCAGGTGACCATGACCGGGCCGCGCGGCGACCTGCGCGAAATCATGGCGATCTCGCGCATCGTGTTCAACCTTTCGATCGAGCCCGAGGGATTCGGACGCACGACGCTGGAGGCGCTGAGCCTGGGCGTGCCGGTGATCGGCTATGCCCACAGCGGCACGGCGGAGTTGCTGGAGGAGCTGTATCCCGCCGGTCTCGTGGCCACGGGAAATCAGGACGAACTGCTGGCCAGGACAATGCAATTTCTCGCCAGTCCGCCGCCCGTGCCGGCGTCGCATCCCTACACCCTGCAGGCCATGCTCGACGCCACGATGGATGTTTATCATTCGCTGGCGCGCGCGCAGGATGCTTGATAAACAGGGGGCAGCGTTGGATCAACTGCGAAGACATTACTTTGCATGGGGCTGGATGCTGCCGGCCTTGCTGCCGTTGCTGCAAATCGCGGGCCGCGCGGCGTTCCATGTCACCGGCGTGGTTTATTTGCTCTGGGCGCTGGTCTCGCTCAGCGGATGCAGGCTGCACGTGGAACGGCGGATATGGCTGCCGTATCTCCTCCTCGTCGTCACGTTTCTCGCCAGCGTGCTGCGGGCCGGCACCGGCCTCGACGGGATTCACAGCTGGCTCGACTTCGTACTCTACAGCTGCGTCAGCCTCATCGTGCTGATCAGCCTGCCTTGCGCCGGCGACGGCGGACGTGAACGCCTGCTGGCGTTGATCGGTGTTGTCGGCGTCGCCGCCGTCGTCGTTCTGTACCTGGCGCTGCCGTTGCAGGTGTCGCGTCCCGGTTTCGTCCCCCGCACATCGATGCGGGCCGACAACCTGCCGCTGCTGACGCCGTTCGCGCTGCATCTGCTGCAATACCGCTGGCGGCATCCGTGGCGCCAGGGGATCGCCGGGCTGTTCCTACTGGCCGTGGTGCTTTACGTGATCGGATCGGTGACGAGAACGACGCTGCTCGCCTTGATCGCGGCCCTGGCGTTCTATGCCGTGGCCGTATTGCGCCTGCGCCTGCGCGCGGCGGCCGCGGCCGCGGTGGTGATCGTCCTGCTCGCCGGCGCGGTGGTGGGGGACGTGCTCATCCGCGGCGCGGAACGCCATCACTCGATCACCGAATTCCTGGACGTGGCCTCGAGCGGCCGCACCGAATTGTGGCGGCAGGCACTGCAATCGCCGCCGGAGAACATCTGGCTCGGCGTGGGCCTCGGGACTTTGAAGCGGCAGACGGGCAATGAAGTGCTGAAGCTTCAATTCGGGGATCAATCGGGCAGGGTCAAGCATCTGCACAACTTCGTGCTGGACTGCTGGTACGAGACCGGCCTGATCGGCCTGGGCGCATTGTTGTTGTGGCTCGGCACGCTCGGTTACGCAGCGATACGACGGCTGCGGACCGCGGATCAATCAACGCGCATGCAGGTCGCGGTATTGCTCTCCGCCGCCATGGCCATCCTGGTCGATGCCTCGCTGACGCATTCGTACGGCTCCAAGCAGTTCGCCGCCTATCTGTTCCTGTTTC
Source organism: Gammaproteobacteria bacterium (assembly GCA_021324815.1). Lineage (GTDB taxonomy): Bacteria > Pseudomonadota > Gammaproteobacteria > JAJPIJ01 > JAJPIJ01 > JAJPIJ01. Next base: position 11,642 of record JAJPIJ010000047.1, on the reverse strand, counting down.
TCGTTCTGGCCGCCGCCGATGCGCCGCGCGCGCGCGTCGGCGCGCCCGCGGCATGACCGTTTCAAACCGCGTCCTGATCATCAAGCTGGGCGCGCTCGGCGACGTCATCATGGCCACGGCGTTCGTGGAGCGCATCCGCGCCGCCCACGCCGGCGACGAAATCCATGTGCTCACCACGCCGCCGTTCGCCGATATTTTCCGGCGCTTCGAGGGGCTGAAGGTCGAGGCCCTTCCGCGACACGGCCTGTGGAGCGCGCTGCGCGCCGTCGCCTGGATGCGGAGCCGGCGGTTCCGGCGCATTTACGATCTGCAGTCCAGCGATCGCACCGCCATCCTGTGCGCGCTCGGCGGCGCGCCGGAGCGCGTCGGCAACCTGCCGCATTATCCCTACACGCACCATCCGCCGGATCGTTACGACGGCCGGTGCCACATCTTCGAACGCATGCAGGCGGTGATGGCCGCCGCCGGCCTGCCGGCGGATGACCGGCGGCCGTCGCTGCCCTGCCTGCCCGCGGAGCGGGATCACGTCAACCGCTGGCTCCGGGATCACCGCCTGTGGGGGCGGGTTTTCGCCGCGATGCACGCCGGTTCGAGCCCGCGGTGGCCGGCCAAGCGCTGGCCCTACTACCCGGCGCTGGCCTACGCCCTCTCCACGCGCGGCGTCGACACGGTGTGGGTGGGGGCGCGGCCGGACGCCGCCTTGAACGCGCAACTGGCGGCGCAGACCGGCGTGGATGCCACAGATGAATTCAACATCGCGGAACTGGCCGAGCTGGGGCGGCACGCGCGCTTCGCGGTGACCAACGACTCCGGCCCCATGCACTGTCTCGCCGCCGCCGGCATCCCGGTGTACGCCTTCTTCGGGCCGACGGACTGGCGGCGCAGCCATGCCGTCGGCCAGCAGGGGCGCGTGCTGTACAACCCCTCCCCGTGCCAGGCCTGCGGCCGCGCCGATCGCGCCACCGCCGCGGATCACACCTGTCTTCCCGGCATCATGGTGGACGAGGTGTTGCGGCGGCTGGAAGCGGAGAGACTCTGTCCGCCGGCGCCTTGAAACTAGGGCGCGCGCAGCAACCGCCGGTAGACGTCGAGACAGGCCTCGACGATGACCTCGCGGCTGTGTTTTGTCTCCAGCGTCTTGCGGCCACCCTCGATCAATCGTTGGCGCATGGCGGGTGATTCCGCGAGCAGCACGTGCAGCCGCGCGGCCAGCGTCTCGGTGTCGCCGATGTTGACGAGCAGGCCGCTCACCCCGTCGTCGATGAGCGCGCCGGCGCCCGCCGTGCGCGTGGCGATCACCGGCACGCCGTGGGCCCAGGCCTCCAGAATGACGTTGCCGAGCGGCTCGTGGCGGGAGGGGCTGACGAAAACGTCGGCCAGCGCATAGTAAGGCGTGACATCATTCCGCCAGCCGGGCCAGATCACGCGCGACTCCACCTTGAGCTCGCTGGCGAATCGTTTCAACGCCTCGCGCAGCGGTCCGTCGCCGACGAGCAGCAGATAGGACGGCGGATCAGGGGGAAGCGCGGCGAAGGCGGCCAGCAGATCCTCGAAGCCCTTGTTGGGATGGAACCGCCCCATGCCGAGCACCACGCGGACGTTGTCGGGCAGGCCGAGCCGGCTGCGCAGTCCGGTCAGAACGTCATGGCTGACCGGCGCCGGCGAATCGACGAAATTTCCGATCAGAAAAACGCGATCGGGGGGGAAGCCGCCGCGCACGAGGTAATCACAGAGGTCGCGGGTGTTGCCGATCCAGGCGTGGGCGTGGCGATAGTCCTTCAGATCATAGTATCCGCCCAGCCGGGCGACGTGCACCGGCGGGCGGCCGGCGGGCAGGTGCGTCAGCCGCGTGGCGCGGCCCATGTAGGTCTGCACGATCCGCGGCGCGTGCGCACGGATGCATCGGCGCAGCTGGAACGCGGACCACAAATCCCACACGCCGCGCATGCCGACGTGCAGCTGCGGCACGGAGGCGGGCAGCCCGGCGCGAAGTGCGCTCGTGGCGGGCAGCACGGCGGTGACCGGATGGCCGCGCTCCGCCAACGCCGCCGTCAACCGGCAGTAGAACCGCTCGGCGCCGCCCCACTGCCGGCTGCCGATGACGTGCATGCTGTGGATGGCGGAATTCATGACGCGGAGGCCGGCTGCGGGCGTCCCGCAAGGATCCGCGCGGCCACCGTGGCCGGCGCGAGCCGCTTCAAATCCTGCTCCGGCGCGCACAGCCATTGCGCCCCGGGTGCCCAGGGATGATACCGCTCCGGCTCGCCGGGGCCGAACAGCGTCAGCGTCGGCGTGCCCACCGCCGCGGCCAGGTGGCCGGGGCCGGAATCATTGCCAACGAAGTATGCCGCGCGTTCCAGCACCGCCGCGGCCTGCAGCAACGATGTCTCGCCGGCCAGGTTCAAGGCCGGCAGCGGCGAGGCTCGCGTCAGCGCCGCCGCCGGCGCGAAATCATTCGGTCCGCCGCAGACAATCGCGGCGTCAAATTGATCGCGCAGTCGCTCCAGCAATTCCTGAAAATATTGCAGCGGCCAGATCTTGGGCGGCCAGTTCGCGCCGGGCGCGATCGCGAGCCACCGCCGCCCCGGCAGCCGCGCCAGCATGCGCGCCGCCCAGTCCCGCTCCGCCCCGCCCAGCCATGCCCGTGTTGGCGGGGGCGGCCCGGACAGAAGCGGCCTGACGACGGCGAGATGACGCTCCACCGCATGCCCGTCCACCCGCCGCGTGTTCAGGCGCGTGTAACGGCGCCCGGCGCGCGCGAGCCAGGCCAGCACCTCGGTGCGCAGATCGACGGCGACGTCATAATGTTGTTTCCGAAGCCGGCGCACCAGCGCGAGGCGGCCCGGCCAGCCCAGGCGCTTGCGCAGCAGAAACAGCTCGCCAAGGAAAGGGCAGTGTTCAAATAATCCGGCGGAACGCGGATCAGCGACGATGTCGATGCGGTGATCGGGAAACGCATCGTGCAGGACCCGCAGGGCCGGCGTGGTGAGGACCGCGTCGCCGATGTTGCTCAAGGTGATGAACAGATTACGCGGCGTCATGGGGTCCAGCCGTATATCGATAATTCCACGATGCCGGCGGCGTTGAAGGCCACGCCCTCGCGTTCCAGCCGCAGGCGCTGCGTTTGATCGGGACCGGACTCGCGGCGCAGGCTGATGCCGCCGCGCGCGTTGATCACGCGATGCCAGGGAATGTCGGTGCCCGGCGGCAACGCGTGCAGGGCGTAACCGACGTGGCGGGCGTGGCGCGGCAGCCCGGCCAGCCGCGCGACCTGGCCGTAGGTCGCCACCCGGCCGGCGGGGATCCGGCGCACGACGCGGTAGAAGCGTGCGTACAGATCAGAACGCGGCGGACTCATGATGGATCGCGAAAGCGGTGATACATCGTCGCCAGCGCGCGCAACGGGCCGCGCAAAAAACCCGTCCCCCATCGCTCGCGTCGCGGCATCCGCGCGATAAAGTCAAAACCGCCGGCATTGCCCATCACCGCCTCGGCGAGCAGCCGGCCGCCCAGGACCGCCATGGCCACGCCATGACGGGCGCAACCGTCCGCAAAAAACGCGTTCGGATGCGGCCGCGCGAAACGCGGGGCGCGCGGGGGGGAATCGGCGGCGCCGCTCCACGCATATTCCTGCCGCACGTCGCGCAGTTGCGGGAACACCCGCAGCATGCGCTGCCGCAGCAGCGTGGCCAGCCGCGCGCGGGACGGCGCCGGATCGCCGATCCATGCGCCGAACAACAACCGCCAGTCCGCCGTCAGGCTGAAGCTGTCACGAAGGAAATTCATGTCCGCCACCGCCGCATTCGCGGGAAGGATATCACGCGCGCGCTCCTCGCCCAGCGGTTCGGTCACCGTCGCGCCCGCGCCGATCAGCGGCGGCCGGCGCTCCGGATCAATCGGAAGCCCGCCAACGTCCCCGGTACCGCAAAGCAGGAGCCGCCGGCAGCGGACCGTCCCCTTCGGTGTGCGCACGAGGATCGAGGCGCCCGGCTCCACCTGCACGGCCGGCGTCAGCTCGTGAAATTCCGCGCCCAGCCCCCGCGCCGCGGCCGCCAGACCGAGCGCGAGCTTCACCGGATGCACATGCCCGCCGCGGGCGTCGTAGAGGCCGGACACGTACCGCGGCGTGCGCGCGAACTCATCGAGATAATCCTTCTCGATGAACAACAGGTGCGCATGGCCGCAGCCTTCCTCCAGTGCGCGTTTGTAGTCGCGCAGCCGGCGGTCGTGGCGCGGCTTGACGGCGGCGATGAACTGGCCGCCGGCGAAATCACAGGCAATGCGGTGCTTGTCGATCAACGCCGTGGTGGCCGCCGCGGCGTCCAGCCGCAAACGCCACAAGCGCCGCCAGTCGTCGCGCGCGGCCCTGCCGTCGAGACCGGCCAGTTCATCAACGTCGTGGTGGATTAATTCGCCGCCAGCGCGGGCGCAAGCGCCATGGCCCACGCGCGCGCCCTCCAGCACGATGACGCGTTGTCCGCGTGCGGAGAGATGAAGCGCCGCGGCGCAGCCGGCGATGCCCGCGCCCGCCACGCAGACGTCGCACGCCTGCTCACCCTCGAGCGCGGAATGAAGAGGTGCCGTTGCGGCGGCCGGGGCGTAATATGATTGCTGGACGGGAGAGGGCATGATATGGAGCCGTTGCAAGTGCGGCTTGCCGCACATCATAGGGGCGCGGGACCCAATATAATATAAAGAAAAGCGCCCAATCCGAATGAGGCCGGCCGCTTGGAACAGAAGCAAATCTTACGCGTGATCATCATTGATGACGCTCCGGAGCGCGCCGAGGAGTTGATCAACTGGCTGCGTCGTGGCGAGTATTACATCCGCCCGCGATTCATCCCGCGCCCGGAGGATCTGGCGGATCTGCTGCGCCGGGAGACGTGGGACATGCTGCTGGTGGCGGGCGGACGCTGGACGGCGCAGGTGGCGTCCTGCGCGGCGGCGATCAAAAGCGTCAAGTCCGACATGGTGCTGATTGCCGTCGATGACGCCGACCGGCCGGCGGCAGCCGGGGAAATCGACGCCGCCATAGAGGCCGGCGTGGCGGACATTGTGCCGCGGCGCGAAAACCGGCTGATGCACTCGGTGAACCGCAGTTTCCGCACGGTGCACGAGCGGCGCAGCCGGCGGGCGCTGAAGCAGGCCCTGAACGCCACCGCGGCGCGCTGCCGCAACCTGATCCTCGCCTCGCCGACCGCCATCGCCTGCGTGACGGGCGGCGGGCACATCATCGCCAACACGGCCTGGCTCAAATTGTTCGGCTACGCGTGGGCCGAGGATCTCGCGGCGGTCAAACTGGAGGACCTGATCTCCCCGGAGGAGCGCAGGCAGCTTCAGGCCGCGCTCAACAGCCTGAACGCCGACGCCGGCGTCCCCATCGTCGCCGAGCTGACCGGCGTGCGCGCCGACAAAACGACGATCAAACTCAACGTCGAAATCGAACACGCCTTTCAGGAAAACATGCCCTGCCTCCAGGTCACCGCGGTGCCAAGATCAGCCGCCGCGATAGCCCCGCTGCCGGCGGCACCGCCAGCCGCCGCCAGGTCCGCGCCGTCCCGGGTCGCGGCGCCGAGGCCCGCCCCGCTCGCCGCCGCCGCGCCGCCGGCCGCGGCCAGGGTACAGGATGCCTTTGCCATCGCCGTACAGGAATGCATCGCCGCCGCCGCGAAGGGCCGGGAGCAGGGCGCGCTCTTGTGCGTGGAGATCACGCGCTGGAAACAACTGCAGGCGGCGGTGGGCGAGGCCATCCGCCGCGTGCTGGCGGATCTGGAGGCCTTGATCAAGCCGCACCTGGGCGGCCGCTATCCGATGGCCGTCATCGATGAGCACTCGCTGGCCATTCTGATGCCGAAGACCGGCGTCTCGGCGGCCAGGGACTTCGCCGCCGGCCTGCTGCAACATGTCGATGAGCACACCTTCAAGGTCGGCGATCGCACCCTGCGCCTGACAACGCAGATCGGCATCGTGCGCATCAGCGATTTGTATACCGGCTGCGCCGAGGTGCTGGAGGACGCGCACCAGGCCTGCCGCACCGGCCTGATCAACAGCCACCGCGTGGAGGTTTTCGGCGAGGCGTTCTCCGAGACCCAGCGCAGCCTGTCGCTGGCCGGCCTGGAATCCTTCATTGAGCGAGCCATCAGGGAGGAACGCCTGAGCCTGGTGTACCAGCCGCTGCTGGGGCTCAAGGAGGACCCGCAGCCCATGTACGAGGCCTTTCTGCGCATGCGCGACGAGACCGGCGTCGACGTGCCGGTGGCGGCGCTGTTCGCCGCCGCGCGCGTGCAGGACGTCACCTCGCCGCTCGATCACTGGATCGTGGATCACGCCGTCAGTGTGCTGCAAAACCAGACGGACGATCTCACCTCGCGCCTGTTCGTCAAGCTGGAGCGCGAGTCGGTCAGGAGCGAATCGCTGCTGCTGGCCATGGCACGATGGCTGCGCGAGCGGCGCGTCGCCGCCAGCCGGCTGGTGATCGAAATCTCGGAGATCACGCTGTCCCAGGATCCCGCCCACACCAGGGCCTTTTTTTCCAGCCTGCGCAAGCTCGGCTGCGGCGTGGCCGTCGAGCACTTCGGCATCGGCCTGAGCGCGCAGAAACTTCTGGAGGGACTGCCGGTGGATTTCATCAAGATCGACGCCATGTTGATCGCCCACATGACGCTGGAGCAGGAAAGCGCCGACGCCGTGCACACCATCGTCAAGCACGCGCGCGAGCGGGGCATCGCCACCATCGCCGAATGGGTGAAGGACGCCCCCACGTTGATGGCGGTCATCAACGCCGGCATCGACTATGCGCAGGGCGTCTACATCCAGGAGCCGTCACCGGTAATGGACTTCGACTTCACTTCCCGCATCGTCTGACGGAGTGGGTGGTAGAAAGGCCGTTCGCCCTGAGGTATCGAAGGGTGAACGGTCACTGCAGATAATCTGGGAGTGGATTCTTCGTGCCCCAGGCGTGGCGCCGTACTCGCTTCCAATTGCCACGCATCATGGCTTCTTTTTTTCGAGCGGCTCCAACCTTTGATTTGTCGCTCGGCCGCTAGTGCTTCCTCGCGAATGGTAAATTCTTGCGACCACATCAACCTGACCGGGCGGCGTTTGGTTGTGTAACCAGCGATTGCCCCGGATTGGTGTTCCTCTATTCGTTTCTCGAGGTTGTCGGTGTGGCCGGTGTAATAAGAATCGTCGGCCCAGCGCAGTATGTAGACCCGGAATGACACGATCTTCGTTCTCTTGGAGGAGTTCGTACTTCGATACCTCGGTACGAACGGCTTGTTCACCTTAAAACGCCTCGTGTAATCCTAAAATTTATCCTTCCACGCCCGCAGCGCCGCGAACGCGCGCACCGGATCATCATCACCGATGATTTTCTTCGCGCGCAGCATCCGCCGGAAATCCGCCTCGGCGCAGCGCAGGAAGGGATTCGTCTCCCGCTCCAGTTGCATCAATGAGGGCACCGTGGGTTCGTCCCGGGCGCGCTTCGCGGCCTCCGCGGTTTCCCGTTTCAATAACGGCGCGCAGTCGCCGTCCACCGCTTTGGCGAAGCGGATGTTGTTCAGCGTGTACTCGTGCGCGCAGAACACCGCCGTGTCCGCCGGCAGGGCGGCGAATTTTTGCAGCGAGCCGTACAACTGCGCCGCCGTGCCCTCGAACAGCCGCCCGCAGCCGCAGGCGAACAGCGTGTCGCCGCAGAACAGCCACCCGTGCCCGTAATAGGCGATGTGATCCAGCGTGTGCCCGGGCGACTCCATGACCTGGAACGACAGGTCCAATTCCGGCAGGTTGACGACATCGCCCTCCCGCAGCGTGTGGGTGAGATGGTGGATATGAGATTTGGCCGGGCCGTACACCGGCACGTTGAATTCCGCGGTCAACTCCGGCAGGCCGCCAATGTGATCGCCGTGGTGATGCGTGATCAGAATGTCACTGAGATTCAGCCGCTCCGCCTTCAGGTGCTCCAGCACGGGCGCAGCATCGCCCGGATCGACCACGGCCGCGTTCCGCCCGCCACGGATCACCCAGATGTAGTTGTCGGCAAACGCCCGCAGCGGATAAACGGAAGTGGTCATGCCTGTCCTCCACGAGCTCGCAAGGTCATTCTTGCACGCATCCGCCTTGCAAGAACCGGAATCGTGTTCTACTCTTTAAAACCAGCAGGCGGACGTATCGCGCCAACCCGGCACGATAGCGCTTCAAAGTCTAATACAAAGTCCGTCTCCCCAACGAGCAGCGTGACAGTCAAATGACGCCCTTCCGCTTCCGGAAGGGTGTTTTTGGCTTGCTTGATGGGGGGACAGGGGCGGCGGACGGAAACACCGGATGTGGAGGTCCGTCGCCCCTGATTTATCGCCGCCTGCGGCCACCTGGAAGGCTACCGAAACGGCCGCAATCCGCGGCTTTCCTCAATTGCTTCCCTCCCGGCGCCGTCCGGGCAACGAACGGATATAATAATCGCGGGGTCACCGACCGTGGGGGAGGCCATGTCAGCATTCAATCGAATTGCACTGCTCGCCGCCGCACTGCTCGCCGGCTGTTCCACCGCGCCCGTCACGACAATGTACGCGCCGTGCACGGAGAGCGACACCTGCAAAATCGTCGGCAAAAAGCCCGCGCCGGGACATCTGGTCTTCAAAGTCAACGACGAGAAGGTCGCCGAGGGCAACGTGGACCTCTGGACCAACGCCGGGGATATTTCGGGCCGCTGGCAAGGCAAAAGGTTTGATGCGCATTGCCATCAGGGCGGTGACGACTGGCGCACCTGGGAGATTTGCGACATCGTCATCGACGGCCGGCCGGTCACCGCGCTGAATTTTTCCAGATAGCGTCTTTTTGATGGTGGGCCGTGCAGGAATCGAACCTGCGACCAACTGGTTAAAAGCCAGCTGCTCTACCGACTGAGCTAACGGCCCGTGTTTTGATGGGCTCTGAATAAGTCCATCCTGGACTTCTCAGAGCGCGGAAAGCAAAAAGTGTGGTTTTTGCCCTCCTTCATTTTCAATCACCTGACGGCCATTGAAAATGGCAGTGCATCCCGGCACTGCGGAACCTCTGGCCAAATCAGAGGTTCTTTGATTTGCGCTGAATAAAGTCATCCATGGGACCAGCGCGCGAAGGGCGGCGATGATACCCCAAGGTCCTGTGGCAAGGAAGCTACGCACTCCGCCCGTTCGTTGGAACCCTTCGACAGGCTCAGGGCGAACGGGCGGGGTGTTCGTGGAAACCCTTCGACGGGCCTGTCCTGAGCGCAGTCGAAGGACTCAGGGCGAATGGATTGGGTGGTTGAAGGGCTCGAAATGAACAAGATCGAACAGATGCACTGCCATCGCGTCCACCCTTGAAATTCAGCCTCTTTCCCCTCATCTTTTGCCCCATTCATATCTATATGTTGCGGAGGCGGGGTTATGCCGATTTATGAATACGCCTGTTCCGCCTGCGGCGGGCAGGTGGAAATCATGCAGTCCATCAACGACAAGCCGCTCAGGCAATGTCCGAAGTGCAGGCGCCGGACGCTGAAGAAACTGGTGTCGGCGGCGGGCTTCCAGCTCAAGGGCACGGGCTGGTACGTGACCGATTTCCGCGACAAAAAGCCTGCCACCAAGGACAAGGCGGCGGACAAGGGGAAGGTTTCCGAGGAGAAGAAGGCTGAGGGCGCCGGGAAGGAGGGCAAGCCCGCGAGCGAGGGCAAGGTCAAGCCCGAAAAGAAAGAAGTAGGGAAGAAGGCAGCCGCGGAGTAGAACTTATCTTACAAAATGCCGTTCGCCCTTCGATGCCTCAGGGCGAACGGCTCAAATTCTCAGGTAATATTCGTACCCTTCGACAAGCTCAGGACAGGCTTCGATATCCTTCGCCACCTCGGGACAGGTCTCAGTACGAACGGCATTCCCGCCGGGGGCCGGTCATATATAAACAGATTGCGCCGCCGCCGCCCTGCCCGTAACATTCCCGCCCCTATCCGGCTTGCGGCCGTCCGCGGGCGGGAGGGGACTCCCATATAAACGACAGGGGCAGGTATGCGCAGTCATTACTGCGGCGAGGTCACCGCCGCGCAACTCAACCAAACCGTCACGATCTGCGGCTGGGTGCATCACCGCCGCGATCACGGCGGCATCGTCTTCATCGATTTGCGCGACCGCGCCGGGCGCGTGCAGGTGGTGTTCGACCCGGATGGGCGCGAGAGCTTCGCCGTCGCCGAGAAGGTGCGCAACGAATACGTGCTGAAAATCACGGGCCAAGTGCGTCGCCGCCCGCCCGGCACCGAGAATCCACACATCGCCACCGGCGAGATCGAGGTGCTGGCGAAGATGGTCGAGGTGCTGAACGCCGCCGAGCCGCTGCCGTTCCAGATCGACGAGGAGGGCGTCAACGAGGAGACGCGCCTCAAGTACCGCTACATCGACCTGCGCCGCGAGCAGATGCAGAAGAACCTCATGCTGCGCGCCAGGGTCGCCGGCATCATGCGCCGCTATCTCGACGCCCACGGCTTCATCGAATTCGAGACGCCGATGCTGACCAAGGCCACGCCGGAGGGCGCGCGCGATTACCTGGTGCCGAGCCGCACCCACGAGGGCAAGTTCTTCGCCCTGCCGCAGTCGCCGCAGCTCTTCAAGCAGCTCTTGATGATGTCGGGCATGGATCGCTACTACCAGATCACGCGCTGCTTCCGCGACGAGGACCTGCGCGCCGATCGCCAGCCGGAGTTCACGCAGCTCGACATCGAGACGAGCTTCCTCGACGTCGCCGAAATCACCGCCATCATGGAGGACCTGGTCCGCACGCTGTTCCGCGAGGCCATCGGCGTCGAGCTGCCGAATCCGTTCCCGCGCCTCACGCACGCCGAGGCCGTGCGGCGCTTCGGCACCGACCGGCCGGACCTGCGCGTGCCGCTGGAGCTCACCGAGGTCGGCGACCTGCTGAAGGGTGTTGAGTTCAAGGTGTTCGCGAATGCAGCAAATTCGCCCGGCCACCGCGTCGCCGCGCTGCGCGTGCCTGCCGCCGGCGAGCGGCTGACGCGCAAGCAAATCGACGATTACACGGCCTGGGTCGCCAACTACGGCGCCAGGGGTCTGGCCTACATCAAGGTCAACGACGCCGGGAGGGGACGCGACGGATTGCAATCGCCCATCCTCAAGTTCCTGCCCGATGACGCCATCGCCGCCATCATGCAGCGCACGGGCGCGCACACCGGCGATCTCATTTTCTTCGGCGCCGACAAGAACAAGGTCGTCAACGACGCGCTCGGCAACCTGCGCGTGCGCGTCGCGCATGACCTCGGACTGACGCAAGCGGGCTGGCGGCCGCTGTGGGTCGTCGACTTCCCGATGTTCGAGTGGAACGAGGACGAGAAGCGCTGGGACCCGATGCATCACCCGTTCACCTCGCCGGTGAATCTCGATCACGCCGCGCTGATGGCGGCGCCGGGCGACGCCATCGCCAGGGCCTATGACGTGGTGCTGAACGGCTCCGAGATCGGCGGCGGCTCGGTGCGCATCCACAATCCCACCCTTCAGCAGACCGTCTTCGACCTGCTCGGCATCGACGAGCGGGCGGCGCAGGAGAAATTCGGCTTTCTGCTCGAGGCCTTCCGCTACGGCTGCCCGCCGCATGGCGGCATCGCCTTCGGCCTTGATCGCATCGTCATG
>JAJPIJ010000039.1 GCA_021324815.1 Gammaproteobacteria bacterium | reverse complement strand
GGTCATCGACGCCAAAAAAATGAAGGTCGTTCGCAAGTTCAGTTCCGGGCCCGATCCGGAGGCGTTCGCCATCCATCCGAACGGCAACATGTACATCTCCATGGAGAACGACAGCAAGGCCGCCGTTTATGATCCGAGGACCGGCAGGCGCAAGGCGCTGGTGCCGGTGGGGCTGGAGCCGGAGGGCGTCGCGGTCTCGCCCGACGGCAGCCGGGTGATCGTGACCAGTGAATCGACCAACATGCTGCACGTCATCGCCGTGCCGGAGCACAAAATCCTGGCCAATATTCTCGTGGGCGCGCGGCCGCGCTCGGTCACTTTCTCCGCCGACGGCAAATACGCCTACGCCTCCACCGAGGTCGGCGGCGAGATCAAGCGCGTGGACATGAGCACGCTCAAGGTGGACAAGACCGGCAATACCGGCGAAAAGGAGGCCAAGCCCAAGGACGTGCTGCTGAGCCGCGATCAGAAACTGCTGTACGTGGCCGGCGGCCGCGCCAACAAGGTCTTCGTGCTGGACGCGGAGACATTGCAGGTCAAGGGTGAAATCCCGGTGGGGCCGCGGGTGTGGGGACTGGCGCTGAACCGCGACGGCAGCCGGCTGTACACCACCAACGGCGTCAACAACACCGTGTCCGTGATCGACACCGCCAAGGGCGAGGTCATCACCAACGTCGAGGTGGGCAAGGGCCCCTGGGGTGTCATCGTCCTCGACTGAAGAACATCGCCTATCATTTCAATACACCGTTGCGTTGAAGTTCGCCCCCTTTGATAAAGGGGGCGGCGTGTCGGCGCCGGGGGATTTGACTGTGATCCCGCGCGGGGGCCTGATCTACAGCAAGCGGCAAATCCCCCTCAATCCCCCTTTTCCAAAGGGGGAAGCTGGAAGAGGGAACGGGGCTTCATCTAAGGCGCCGCCATTTCCAAAGGGGGAGTGTAAAGTGCCGCGAGTTTTTACTTGCCCCCTTTGATAAAGGGGGCGGCGCGTCAGCGCCGGGGGATTTTGCCATCCTTGGAAATAAAAAGGGGGGGCGTTTAGGTACCGAGCGATTTCAAGTCACGCCAGATTTTGATCATGCTGAAATACAACAGACGGCTGAAATTCACCGCGCGGAACCTGCGCAGCAAACCAACGGATTGTGAACAAGTTTTGTGGTCGAGGGTGCGGCGCAAACAAATTCTGGGCATACAGTTCTATCGACAGAAGCCTATTGGCCGGTTTGTGGTGGATTTTTACGCGCCGATGGCAAAACTTGTTGTCGAAGTTGACGGTGCCCAGCATCTCGATTCGCAGATGCAAGAACTAGACGCAGAGAGGACAAACTATCTTGAACAGCAGGGATTACGTGTACTTCGATTTAATAATCGACAGGTGTTACAGGAAATGGATGCGGTACTGGCCGTGATTTTTGCCGCAGTCGAGACACACCTGCGAAAATCCCCCGCGCTGCGCGCGACCCCCTTTGTCAAAGGGGGTAAAACGCTCAGCCGATTGCCGCGCTGCGCGCGACCCCCTTTGTCAAAGGGGGTAAAACACTCAGCCGACTGCCGCGCTGCGCGCGACCTTTTTTCAACGTCCTGGTGTCCGGGTAAATCCGCATCTGGTGCCAGCAAACGGTGGAGCATAAGCGCAATGAAGTCAGTGTCTTCGGGAAGGTCAATGCTTGAAGTCGGCCTCCACGAGATATCTTTGCAGGTGTTTGGGCGATACCGAGCGATGACGCGCGCGCCCCTCCTTTGACAAAGGGGGTTGAGAGAAGCCACCGAGGCAAGTATCGGCTCCCCATCTCTTGAAGGAGAAGGTGTACAGGAACTACCGTGGTGCCGTGAATGGATTTTTTGCCCCCTTTGATAAAGGGGGCGGCGCGTCGGTGCCGGGAGATTTCATACCATTTGCGAAACAACTTTAGCTTGTAAAATAAAGATATTATTTATCAGCCTGCTACAGGCTTATTTTAATGCCGATCCAACCGCCAATGGGGGCGCCGGGGGCAAGGAAACGCGGATTGGAGAAATTGGGGAAAACGGGCGTGGGATCGCCCAGAATGCCGAAGGTTTCGTAGTCGGTGTCGAGCAGGTTCTCGATGCTCGCGAATGCGGTCAGATGCTTGTTGAATTCATACTGGCCGCGCAGATTGACGATCGCGTAGCCGTCGGTGGGATTGAGCAGATTGGCCTCGTCGCCGCGCAGAAACTGGCCGGAGTTGTAAATCAAATCCGCGCCCAGCGACAGTTGCGGCGTGAACGAATAATCGCCGCCGATCTTGAGCGAATGCTCCGGGATGCCGGGGATGCGGTCCCCGCTTTTGACCTGGATTTTGCCGCTGGCGTCGGCATTGGGATGGAACGGGCTGCTTTCCACGAACGGCGTTTCGAAGGTCGCCTCCACGAAGCTGTAATTCGCGAACCAGCGCAGTTGCCGGTATTTGCCGCCCAGGTTGAGTTCCGCGCCCTGACGGCGCGTGTCGCCGACGTTGGCGAAGAATCCCTGGCTGGCGTTGGCCCCGCCGGTGGTCTGGAAGATGATGTCGTTGCTGTTGGTGGTGCTGAACGCGCCGACGTTCCAATCCACGGCGTTCATGAGCCGGCCGCGCAGGCCGCCCTCGAAGCTTCTCGCGACCACCTGCTTGAGCGGCGGGTCGGAGAGAAAGCTGTTCGGCAGCAGGCAGGGCGCGGTGGCGTCGGCGCATTCCAGTTCCACCTGCGTCGGCGCGCGCGAGGATTCGCTGTAGCCGCCGTACACGTTCACCGACGGCAGCGCCTGCCACGTCAGCCCCACCGCCGGATTGAAGCGGTGATACTCGCTGGTGCCGGTGATCTGCGGGTCGTTGCCCAGGGCATCCGTCAGCAGGATGCGGGTGTCGTTGTAGCGGCCGGAGACGGTCAGATTGAGTTTGTCCAACAGCGAGAATGTATCGGTGAAATAGGCCGAGGCGGTGCGGCTGCGGCCGCTCAAGCCCGTGGCCAGGTCGGGAAAGAAGAGGCTTGAATCGGTGGTGGTGAAGCGGGTGGGCAGCAGCTGCGCGGCCTGGGATTGCGAATTAAACCCGACCAGGCCCTGATTCCAGCTCAAGCCGGCGATGAATTGATTGTTGTGCTGGAACAGCGCCTGCAGGAAGGTGAGTTGCAGCGCCCCGCCGTAGCTTTGCTGCCGGGTCCGGGTGATGACATTGCTGGCGTCGAAGGCGTTGGGCACCGGATTGCCGTTCTGATCGAGCACGGGATTGCCGTTGTCGTCCACGAGGAAGCCGCCGCCGCCCGGAGTGAACGGCGCGACGTTGCTGTTGAAGCCGTCGGTATCGACCGAACGGTAATAGATGTTGCCGGACAGCTCCGTTTTTTCGTTGAACCAGTGCGCGCCCTCCAGATTCACCATCGCGAGATGGTTGTCGGTGGTGTCGGTGGCGGTGAAGAAGGCCCGGCGGTCCTGCGCCAGCAGTTCGACGGGAACGGGCTGCAGCCCCGTCAATGACGTGTCGCCGCTGTAGACGTGCAGGTCCAGCGTGCTCTCCTGCGTGTGCCAGCCCAGGCTGCCGTAAAGATTGAGGGCGTTGGAGGGGGAGGCCTTGCGCCAGCCGTCCTCGTCGAAATGGCGCACGTTCAGGAAATAACCCAGCGCGCCGTTGTTGCCGCCGGCGTCGAACGAGTTGACGACGCGGCCGAAGGAGCCGCCGTAGGTCTCGTTGCTGAACCCGGGATTGGTGAAGCCGTTTTTGGTCTGCACGGACAGCGCGCCGCCCAGCGTGTTTTGCCCGAACAGCGGGTTGGCGCCGCCGATCAGGTTGATGCTGGAGATGATCGAGTCCGGGATCAAATCCCAGTTGACGATGTCGCCGAACACCTCGTTGACGCGGACGCCGTCGACGTAAACCGCCAGTCCCTGCGGCGTGCCCAGCAGCGGCGAGGCGGTGAAACCGCGGAATTGCACGTCGGGCTGCAGGGTGTTGCCCGTGCCTTCGTTGATGCTGACGCTGCCGAGGTTGCTGTTGAGATAGCCCGTCAGATCGAGGTTGCGGGAACGCTCCAGGTCATCGCTGGTCGCGGACTGGACGTTGACCGGGATCTTCGCCTTGGGCAGGCCGACGCCGTGGGTGGGCGTGACGCCGACGACTTCCATCTCCTGCAGGGTTTCCGTGGCCGGTTGCCCGGCGTCCGCCGCCCCGGCCGCCGCCGGCAGCGCCAGCATGAGACAGGACATGAAAAGAACATCCCCTCGCCGTGCCACGATGCGTTCCCCCCGGAGTGAAAAATTTCAATGGTGTATTGTTGTAATACGGCCGCGCAATTATGCGGGCAATTCCAATTTTTGTGGAACAAGATGTTTCCCGCAGTTGGCGGGAAAGCATCCCAAGTCGATTATGCCTTCACCAGGCCGTGGCGTATGGCGAGTCTTGTGAGCTCCGCGTTGGTGTCGACGTTGAGCTTGTTCCTGATCTGGGTGCTGTAATTGGCCACCGTCTTGTAGCTCAATGACAGACGCCTGGAGATGTCCTGCGCGCTCAAACCCTCGGCGAGCAGGCAGAAGATCTCAAACTCGCGCGTGGACAGATGGGCGAACGGCGTGTCGCGGCCGCGGACCTTCTGAAACGCCATGCGCTGGGCGATTTCGCCGTCCATGTATATGTCACCCGCGGCGATGCGTCGCACCGCCTCCACCAGCACGTGCGGCGCGCTGCTCTTGGTGATGTAGCCGCAGGCGCCGGCCTGGAGCGCCTGCTCCACGAAGGCGATGTCCTCGTGCATGCTGAACACCAGGATGCGGGCGCGCGGATCGCGGGCCAGGATGCGGCGCATGGCGTCGAGGCCGCCGATGCCGGGCAGCGACAAATCCATGATGACCACGTCCGGCTGCGTGTCGGTGAAAATCTTGATCGCCGAGTTGCCGTTTTCCGCCTCGGCGACGACCTCGATGCAGTCGGTGTTTTTCAGCAGCGCGGAATAGCCGGCGCGCACCACGGCGTGATCGTCCACCAGCAGGACGCGGATCTTCCTGTCATCGCCGTCGTCGAAAGCGATCATGCCGTCCCCCCCGCGATGGGAATCTTTACCCGCACGCACACGCCGCCGGCGGACGCGCTGACCAGCTCGAAGGTCCCGCCGAGCGCCTCCGCGCGCTCGCGCATGCCGCGCAGACCGAGCCCGCCGGCCGCCGTGCCGGTCATGCCGATGCCGTTGTCCTTGATCTGCAATTCCAGCATGCCGTGGTCCTGGGCGGTGCCGGGATTCAGGGTGACCGCCACCTCGCCCGCCCGCGCGTGCTTGGCGACGTTCGTCAGCGCCTCCTGCACGATGCGGTAGAGGTTGATTTTAACCTCCTCCTTGAGCGGGGGCAGTTCGGCCGGGGCCTCCAGCCGGCAGAAGGCGTCGCCGTGGTGCTCATTCCACTCGTCCACCAGGTTTTGCAGCGCCGGCAGCAGGCCCAGTTCGTCAAGTATCACCGGCCGCAGCCGGCTCATCAACCCGCGCACGGTGTCGTAGATGCGCTGCGACACCTCGGTGATGGTGCGGGCGCTGTCGTTTGCCCGTCGCGGCTCGCCGCCCGCCTGCAATATGGAGACGGCCAGCGCCTTGATGGCGCTGATGGATTGTCCCAGCTCATCGTGCAGTTCCTGCGCCAGATAACGCCGCTCCTGCTCCTGGATCGCCAGCGACTTTTGCGTGAGCAGGCGGTTCTGTTCGCGGCTGCGCTCCAGCGCCCCGGCCATGAGATTGAACTTGCGCGCGATGACGTCGAGCTCCGGCAGGCCGGTGTCCGGAAGGCGGGCGTGGAAGTTGCCGCGCTCGACGCTCTCGATCGCGCGCAGGATGCCGTCGATGGGCTTCAGCGCGCGCCCCAGGAAGACATACACCATGCCGTTGGAGAGCAGGCACAGGATCAGCAGCAGGCCGAGCAGCGTGCGTGCCGTCCGCCAGGCTTCGCGTATCTCGTCCGCGGGATCGGCGGTGATGATGATGCGCGTCACGTCACCGCCGGTGCGCAACACGGTGCGCTCAAGTTGCAGCGGCGGCGGCTCCACCATGCGCACGAACCAGTCCGGCGCGCCGGATTCATGATGGAGCTGCGCCTGCGGCAGACCGACGTCGAGGCCGCCGGTCGGCGACTCAAAGTCGATGTGCAGATGCCGCGTTTTCTCAAACTGCGCGAGATGAATGAGGATCTGCTGCAGCGGATCGATGCCGGGGGGGATGTTGTTGAAGGCCACCTGCAGGAGCCGCAGGGTCAGTTGCGCGGTGGATTGCGTCTCCTCGGCCACGGAGCTGCGGGCGTTCTGGATGATGAGCGCGGTCCCCGCGATCAGCATGATCACGAAACTCAGCGTGATGAGCAGGTTCAAACGAAATCGAAGACTCACGAAATTCCTTGCCCGGGTGACTTGAACACTGTTTCGTCTGCGCATACCATGCCACGCTTTTTGAATTTTCGATACGGTGTCGTGCGGGGACACGCGCACCGCGCGATCGACGAACATCAGGAATATTTCCCGGGACAAGCCATGAAGAAATCCTGTCGGGGACTGGCGCTGGCCGCCGGATTGCTGTTTTGCGCCGGAACCGCCGCCGTCGGCGGCGACGCCGCGCTCGACGCCGCCGTGCAGCAGAACCGAGAGGCGGCGCAGGTTCAGCAGCGCATCGACACGCTCGCCGGCGAGGCCGACGCCGCGCTCAATGACTATCGTCAAACCCTCGCCAGGACCGAGGACCTCCGCGCCTACAACGATCAAATCGAGCGGCTGGCCGGGGAGCAGCAGCATGAACTGGAATCGCTGGCGCGGCAGACCGCGAGCGCCCAGGTCCTGCAGCAGCAGATTGTGCCGCTGCTGAAGAAGATGGTCGACACGCTGGACAGCTTTATCAAGCTCGACACGCCGTTTCTGAAGGCCGAGCGCGAGGCGCGGCTGCAAAGCCTGCAGGCGCTGCTTGACCGGCCGGATGTCGGCGTGCCGGAGAAATACCG
Organism: Gammaproteobacteria bacterium; assembly: GCA_021324815.1. Classification (GTDB taxonomy): domain Bacteria; phylum Pseudomonadota; class Gammaproteobacteria; order JAJPIJ01; family JAJPIJ01; genus JAJPIJ01. The sequence goes on along the minus strand of JAJPIJ010000039.1, from coordinate 40,077 downwards.
GCGGGTGATGGAGGCCTACCAGGTCGAGGCCGAATACGGGCGCACCATCGAGGCCTACACCAGCGCGCTGGATCAGGACTTGACGGAGGATCCGCAGGATCGCACGGTGAATTTTCTGCGCGTCGGCCGCGTGGCGTTGTTTTACATGACGCTCGACGGCGGCGAAGTGGGCTACTGGGATCGAACGGCCAGGCGCCTGCAGCCGCTGCCGGGGGAATATCGCGATTCCATCGCCCAGGGACTGCGCATCGCCCGCAAGGAGATCACGCCTGATCTGATCAAAATTCCGCTGCCGCCGCCGGAGACCGCGCCATGAGCCGCTGGATGCTGATGGTGCTGGCACTGCTGCCGCTGCCGGCGCGGGCGGAAACGCTGCCGCCGGCGCCGCGCAGTCTCGACGAGCTGCTGCAAGCGGTGCTGCAGCAGCATGATCGGCAAAAACAGGAGGACGCCGAGCGCGAGCAGCGTTTCCTGAAGGAGCGCGATCAGCAGCAGGCCCTGCTGGCGCAGGCCAGGGCCGCGCTCGCCGCCGAGGAGGCGCGCAGCGCCGCGCTCAAGGCGACCTACGATAAAAACGAGCAGACCATCGCCCGGCAGCGCGAGGCGCTCAAGGCCGCCACCTGCGAACTCGGGGAATTGCAGGGCGTGGTGCGGCAGGTGGCGGGCGACGTCAAATCGCTGCTCGACGCCTCGCTGGTGTCCGCGCAACTGCCGGGACGCGACGCGTTGCCGGCCAGGCTGGCCCGATCGGAGGAGTTGCCCGCCGTCGGGGACATCGAAAATCTCTGGCAACTGCTGCTGCAGGAGATCGTCGAGTCCGGCAAGGTCGTGCGCTTCCAGGCCAAGGTCATCGGGGTCAACGGCAAGGAAAGGGAGCGCACGGTGACGCGCATCGGCGTGTTCAACGCGACCGACGACGGGCATTTTCTCCGCTACGCGAACGACATCCAGCGCCTGGTCGAGCCCGCCGAGCAGCCGGAGTCCATCTACCAGCACATGGCGCGCAATCTCGAACACAGCAAAGAAGGCTTGACGGCGGTGGCCTTCGATCCCACCCGCGGCGCCATGCTGGCGCTGCTGGCGCAGACGCCCGGCTTCTGGCAGCGCATCGAGCAGGGCCGCGCCATCGGCATGTTCACCATCGGCCTCGGCCTGCTGGCGCTGGTGATCGCCGCGCGGCGGTTCTGGGTGCTGACCCGGATACAACAAGGCATGGAACGCCAACTGAAGAATCCCCGGCCCAATCCGGACAACCCGCTCGGCCGCGTGATGAAGGTGTACTTCGATCATCCGCATCTTGACGTGGAGGCGCTGGGCCTGCAATTGGAGGAGGCCATCCTGCGCGAGCTTCCAGCCCTCCAGCGCGGGCTGGGGGCGCTCGTGATCATCGCTGAGGCCTCGCCTTTGCTCGGCCTGCTCGGCACCGTGAGCGGCATGATCTCGACCTTCCAGGCGTTGAGCCTGTTCGGCGCCGGCGACGCCAAGGTGGTGGCCGGCGGCATCTCCGAGGCGCTGGTCACCACGGTCATCGGCATGAGCGTCGCCATCCCCTGCCTCTTGATCCACAGCGTGCTGCGGGGGCGCAGCGAGCAGCTCATCCAGGTGCTCGACGAGCAGAGCGCCGGCATCGTGGCGCGCGTGGCCGAGCAGGCCTCCCAAAGTCCGGGCAAGCCATGAACACGCTGCTGGCCTACTACGAGCAATTCCTCCGTTTCATGGATCGCGGCGGGCCGGTGGTGTGGGCCATCCTGATCGCCTCGACGCTGATGTGGACCTTGATCATCGAGCGTTACTATTTCCTGCATCGCGTCTATCCGGAACACTTGCGGGCCGCGGTCCGCGCCTGGCGAGCGCGCGCGGATCACCGCTCGTGGCATGCCCGCCAAATCCGCGATCAGATGCTCTCGGAGCTGACCGTGCTGCTGCGACGGCATTTGATCCTGATCCGCAGCCTCACCACGGTGCTGCCGCTGCTCGGACTGCTCGGCACGGTGACGGGCATGGTGACCAGCTTCGAGGTGCTGCGCGTGTTCGGCACCGGCAACGCCCGCGGCTTGACCGCCGGCATTTCGCAGGCGCTGTTCACCACGCTGGCGGGATTGCTGACGGCGCTCTCGGGGCTGTATTTCAGCCTGCACCTGCAACGGCGCACGCGCGCCGCCGTGCACGAGGCGGAGCAGGCCCTGCCCGCGATCTGAGGGACAAGGACATGCGCCGCCGGCATCTGCAGCATCAGGACGTCATGGCCCGCATCAACGTCACGCCGATGGTGGACGTCATGGTGTTCCTGCTGATCTTTTTTGTCGCCACCGCCTCCTTCGTCAAGGAATCCGGCATCGAGATCAACCGCCCCAACGCCCAGACGGTGACGAAGAAGGAAAAGGACAACATCATCATCGCCATCAGCAAGGAGGGCGAGATCTGGATGGAAAAGCGCCGGCTGGACATCCGCATGGTGCGTCCGCAGATTGAGCGCCTGCACGCCGAGAACCCGGAGGGCGCGGTGATCATCCTCGCCGATCGCGACGCCAGCACCGGCGCGACCGTGCAGGTGCTGGACCAGGTGCGGCTCGCGGGCGTCACCAACGTCTCCATCGCCGCCACCCGGCCGGAGGCGACACGTTGAACCCCGCCGGCGCACGCTATCCCCTGAGCGTGCTGCTGGCGATGGCCGTCAACGTGCTGCTGTTCATGTTCGTCATCCGCCTGGTGGGCGGCGGGCGCCCGGTCCCAAAGCCGGTGGACGACATCAGCCAGATCGAATTCATCCGCCTGGAGCGCGCGCCGGAGCCGCTGGCCGCCACGCGCCCGCAGCAATTGCCGGAGCATCCCCCGCCCCGGGAGCCACCGCCACCACCGCAAAGCGCCGCGCAAAAACCGGCGGCGCCCCCGGCGCCGGCGCTGCCGGTCCCGCAGCCGGTGCTGGGCGACCTGCCGCTGCAGATCACCGGCGTGCCGCAGATCGGCGTGGCCGGCGCGCCGGCGGCCGCGCCCGAGGGGCGGGCGTCCGTGCCCGCGCCCGCCGCCGGCACGGGCGCGCTGGAGCTGGACGTCAACGCCGTGCCCACCTACCGTTCACCGCCCCTCTATCCGCCGCGCGCCCAGCGCGCCGGCATCGAGGGCAGCGTGACCGTGGAATTCACCATCACCGCCGACGGCGGCGTCCGGGAGCCGCGCATCGTGTCATCCGATCCGCCGGAGGTTTTCGATGAAGCGGTGCTGAACGCCATTTTGAAATGGAAGTTCAACCCGAAGGTCGTGGACGGCAGGCCGGTCGAGCGCCGCGCCCGTCAGGTCGTGAAATTCACCCTGCGCGGGCATTGAGTATTCCACATGCGCCGGGTGATTTTCGGCATGCTCTGGTGCGCCGTCGCGCTGGCGGCGGAAGACGCCCCCAGGCTGTCGCCGGATGCCTACGCGGTGCTGGGTGAGGCGCAGGGCCTGATCAAGGAGAAAAAACCCGCGGCCGCCATCGACAAGATCGAGGCGCTGCTGCCCTCGGTGCAGGACAAGTCCTACGACGCGGCGGTGAGTTATCAACTGCTGGGTTACGCCTACAGCGCGGCGGAGGATTACGACCACGCGGCGCAGGCCTTCAAGGAGGCGTTGCGGCGCAATGCGCTGCCGGCAGCCGTGACGCACGATCTCGATTACAACCTGGCGCAGATTCTGATCCACGAGGGCAAATACCGGGACGGGCTGGGTTACCTCGAGACCTGGCTCAAAACCGAACCGGCGCCGTCGCAAAGCGCGCGGGCGCTGGCGGCCGCGGCGTATTACCACGCCGGCGACTGCAAATCGGCGATCCCGCACGCCGAATCGCTGGCCGGGGACGCCGGCAATGCCGCCGAACAATGGCTGCAACTGCTGGCGGCCTGTCACATCGAGCTCAAGGATTACGCCGCCGCCGCGCGCGTGCTGGAGCAGCTGGTCCGCCGCTTCCCCGGCAGGAACGATTACTGGCTGCAACTGGCGGCCGCGTATCAGCAGGCGCGGCAGGAGGACAGGGCCGTCGTGATCCTGGAACTCCTGCACGCGCGCGGCGGGCTGGATGAGGCCGGCATCGAGAATCTCGCGCGGCTGTATCTGGCGCGACAGCTTCCGCAGCGCGCCGCCGCGCTGCTGGAGCAGGAGATGGCCGCCGGCCATTTGACGCAGAACGCCGAGCGGCTGGATCTGCTGGCGGACAGCTGGCTGCTGGCACGGGACAAGACCAAGGCGGCGGAGGCGCTGCAAAGGCTGCTCGCGCTGAACGCCGGCGCCGAGACGTATTTCCGTCTGGGGCGGATTTATTTCGATCTGGAGCAATGGCCCCGGGCCGCGGCGATGCTGGAGCAGGCGACGCGTTCGCCCGGCCTGAAGGAAACCGGCACGGCCTATCTGCTGTGGGGCATCGCCGCCGTTCACGCCCATGATCAGGCGGCGGCGGAGCGCGCACTGGGGCTGGCGTTGAAGGACAAGGGCAGCCGCGATCAGGCGCAATGGTGGCTGGACAGGTTGCGCGCCGCCGGCGCTGGCAATGACAAACGCGCGCCGATGTGACGGGTTTCACGGATTGAGAATTCCGGCGGCAGCGGCCGTATCCCCGCCACCCGTTGAAGGCATCCAACAGGCTCCAACTGTGGAAGGGAGGAAATCATGAAGCGCCGGCTGGCGTTCGTGTTGCTCGGTCTGTTGCCGTCGATGCTGATGGCGGCGCCTGCGGCCGTGGTCGAGGGACTGCAAATGCCGGCGTGGCTGGAGCGGGACGGCGCGCGCACGCCCCTGCGGCCCGGCATGGAATTGAAAAGCGGTGATCAACTGCACACCGGCGCCGGCGCGCGCGTCCTGCTGCTGCTGGAGGAGGACAGCCACGTCAAGCTGGGCGAGAGCGCCGATCTGCAATTGAGCACGCTGGAACCGCCCGCCGACGCGCGGGGCGTTTACAAGGGCGTGCTGGAGGTGCTCAAGGGCGCCTTTCGCTTCACCACCTCGGTGCTGGGCAAGCAGCGCCAGCGCGACGTCACCGCCCGCATCGCCACGGTCACCATCGGCATCCGCGGCACGGACGTGTGGGGCAAGGCCCAGCCGGATCGCGACTTCGTCGTGCTGCTTGAGGGCAGGATCAGCATCCAGCGCCGGGGCGAGGCGGCGCAGACCATGGCCGAACCGATGACATTGTTCATGGCGCCCCGTGGCCGGCCGACGATGCCCATCGCGCCGGTCAATCCCGATGACTTGAAGAGATGGTCGCAGGAGACCGAGTTGCAGGAGGGCCAAGGCATGGTGCGGGCGGATGGCCATTATGCATTGCACGTGGCGCAATACCGTTACGCCGCCCCGGCGGAAAACATCGCCAGGCAGCTGGCGGCGGCGGGCTACCCCGCAAACGTGCAATCGCGACGCCGCGGCGGCGTGGAGTGGAGTGAGGTCATCGTGCCGGGCTTTGTCTCCCGCGCGGACGCGGAACAGACGGCCGGCCGGCTGAGGGAGATCTTCCGTTTCACCGACATCGGCGTCATCGAGAATACCCCGCCGTAAGCAAAATTACCCCGCAAGCCGCCACGCGTCCCGTCGGCCCTCCTTTGTCAAAGGGGGCGGCGCACAAGCGCGGGGGGATTTTCCGCGATTGATCGCAGCCGGCAGACAGTAAATTTCACCTTGGAGACGAGAAGGATGTTTTTTCGTCCATTGGCAGGTTCACCAAGCCGTTTATAATCGCGCCACGGGCCGCACCCGCGGGCCCGTGGATTGCCAACGGGAAAGGGAAATGCGCACGCTGTACCCCGAAATCACCGCCCCGCAGGTGTATTCGCTGCCGGTGGGCGATGAACACGTTTTGTATGTCGAGGAGTGCGGCACGCGCAGCGGCCTGCCGGTGGTGTTCCTGCACGGCGGCCCCGGCTCCGGCTGCAAGCCGTATCACCGCCAGTTCTTCAATCCGGCCCGCTACCGCATCGTGCTGTTCGATCAGCGCGGCAGCGGTCGCTCCAGGCCGCAGGGCCGCACGCAGGCCAACACCACCCGGGATCTGGTGGCCGACATGGAACGCATACGCATCCATCTGGGCATCGATCGCTGGGTGCTGTTCGGCGGGTCCTGGGGCTCCACGCTGGCCTTGATCTATGCGCAGACGCACCCCGATCGGGTGCTGGGCATGATCCTGCGCGGAACCTTTCTCGCGCGGCAGGCTGATCTGGACTGGTTCTTCAAGATCGGCGTCAATCACATTTTCCCGGATTACTGGCAGGACGTGATGCGCGCCTTTCCCGGCAAGGAGGGTGGGGACGTGATCGAGGCCTGCTACCAGCGCGTGCGCAGCAGCGATCCCGCCGTGCGGCTGGCCGCGGCGCGCGCGTGGTCGGAATGGACGGGGCGGATCGTGACCTACCGCCTGCCGGAAGGCCCGACCCTGCCGAAGACGCCGGAGGAGGAGCGGCGCATGCTGAACGACGTGCTGATCGAAAGTCATTACGCGCGGCACCGCTACTTCCTTGAACCCAATCAGATATTGCGCGACGTGGACGGGCTGCCGCGCGTCCCGACGACGCTGGTTCACGGCCGCGCCGATCTCACCTGCACGGTGGAGGGTTCTTGGTCGCTGCATCAGGCGCTGCCGCATTCCGAACTGGTGATCCTGCGCGACGCCGGTCATCTGGCCAGCGAGCCGCCGGTGATCGACGCGCTGGTGACCGCCACCGACGCGCTGGCGGACAAACTGTCATGACGCCGGCCGAGTTGCTGCGCAATCCCCGCCCGCTCATCATGGGGATATTGAACGTCACGCCGGACAGTTTCTCCGACGGCGGCCGCTACGACACGCCGGACAGCGCGCTGGCGCAGGCGCGGCGGATGGCGGAGGAGGGGGCGGACATCATCGACGTGGGCGGGGAGTCCACGCGGCCGGGCGCGCAGCGCGTGAGCGCGGAGGAGCAGATCCGCCGCACGCGGGAGGTCATCCGCCGCATTCGCGGGGAATTGCCGGCGATGGCGATCAGCATCGACACCACGCTGCCCGAGGTCGCGCGCGCGGCGCTCGATGCCGGCGCCGGGATGATCAACGACATTGAGGCGGGCGCGGCGCCCGGCATGCTGGAGCTGGCGGCCGCGCGGCGCGTGCCCATCGTGCTCATGCACATGCAGGGCACGCCCGCGACCATGCAGGACAATCCGCGCTATGGCAACGTCGTCGAGGAGGTGCGGATCATCCTGCTGGAGCGGGCGGCGGAGGCGAAACGGCTTGGCGTGCCCAAGGACATGATCATCCTCGATCCGGGCATCGGCTTCGGCAAAACCAAAGATCACAACCTGACGCTGCTGAAAAATCTCGATCGCCTCACCGCCACGGGCCATCCCATTCTGCTCGGCGCCAGCCGCAAGCGCTTCATGGGCGCCATTTGCGGCGACGCGAAGCCGGACGAGCTGGTGGCCGCGACCTGCGCCACGACCGCGCTTGGCGTCATCGCCGGCGTGCGCATCTTCCGCGTCCACGACGTCAGGGCCAACCGCCAGGCCGCCGACGTGACCTGGGCGACGTTGCAGGCATCCGCGTGATGCGGACGGCATTCCCTTTCGGCCGCCTGCCGGCGCCATGACGCGTCCGGGCGCGCCCTCAAGCGGAGTGCGGGGCCGCCCGGCGCCCCGGACCGTGAGCGGGAAGGCATGGTGGCTCCTGTCCCTGACGGAATGCCAGGCGGACCTTGGCGCGACCGCTACCGGTTTGTCCAGCATCCAGGCCGCTTCGCGGCTTTCCGCGTTCGGCCCGAACCTGTTCCGCGCGCGCCGGGCGCAGTCCCTGCCGGTGCAGTTTTTCATCCGCTTCCGGAACCCGCTGGTCATCATCCTGCTGGAACACGATCGGCGCGCAACATATCGCCGCCGCGCAGCCAAGTCCGGGATAGGCGCACCGCAGCCGTTCGTTGCCGGATAAATGGGATTCGACGTTGAAATATCTGGTTCGCTGCAACATTTGCAAACGGCGCCGGCGGACGGTTGCAAAGGGGGGGGACGAAGCGGGCCGGGCGGTCAAAATCTGAAAAAGAATATTGCGAATACGATGGCGCAGATGAAATAAAACACCTGTTGCAATCTGAACAGCAGCGGATGCGCCTCTTTGTCATACAGATCAAAGGCCGCCCGGTTGCGGTTCCAATAGTAAAGCCCGTCGCCGAAGGTGCTGGTGAGCGCGGGGACCAGGCAGAAGAAGAATGGCACCAGCATCGCGGCATTGGCGAATGAAATGTATCTGCGCATGCCCAGGATCACCAGCATTCCCAGCATGATCCCGACGCAGATCAGCATGACGTCATTCAAGGTCAGGCGCGCCGCGGGTTTCGCCTCCACCGGCGCGGCGGGCGGCGCGGACTCCCCGCGCGCCAGGACTTTCGCGTAGGCGACACCGCACTTCGGGCACTGCCAGTCCGGGGCGTGATCGGCGGCCGTGCGCACGTGGCCGCATTTGGGACACGCCGCCGGCACGTTCAGATCATCCCCCCACGCTCCATGTCGTCATTGCCGGGACAACGGCGTCGGGATCGCAATGTCCGCCGGGCCTGATGTCAGCGGTACAGGTCGGCGCGCGTCCATGGCAGGATGAACCTGCCGTTGTTCAGACCCTTCACCGCCAGGATTTGATGGATGGAGACCCAGCCGCGCTCGAAGGCGTGCGCGCAGCCGGCGAGGTAGAGCTGCCAGATGCGGTAGCGTTTGCGGCCGGCGAGGGACAGCGCCGTCTCGCGCTGCGCCTCGAGCCGCTCGCTCCACTGGCCGAGGGTGCGCGCGTAGTGGCGGCGCAGTGATTCCACGTCCACGACCTCGAAGCCCTGCCGCGACATGGTGTCGACGGCGAGCGTCAGGTGCGGCAGTTCGCCGTCGGGAAAGACGTAGCGTTCGATGAACTCACCGGCGCCGAGGCCCACGGAGCGGTTGTCCGGGTCCATGGCGGTGATGCCGTGATTGAGGAAGACGCCGTCATCGGCCAGCAGGCGGTGGGCGGTGGCGAAATACAGCGGCAGGTTCTTCAGCCCCACGTGCTCGAACATGCCGACGCTGACGATCTTGTCGAAACATTTCTCCCCCGGCACGTCGCGGTAATCCTGCAGCCGCACCTCGCAGCGGTTGGCGAGGCCCTCCCGTGCGATGCGCTCACGGGCGTAGGCAAACTGGTTCTCGCTCAGGGTGATGCCGGTGGCGCGCACGCCATGGTGTTTCGCCGCCCAGCGGATCAGCCCGCCCCAGCCGCAGCCGATGTCGAGCAGCCGCTCGCCCGGTTTGAGCCGCAGCTTGCGGCAAATGTATTCGAGCTTTTGTTCCTGGGCGGTGTGAATGTCCTCCCCGCCGGTTTGATAGTAGGCGCAGGAATAGACCATGTTGCGATCCAGCCACAACGCATAGAAGTCATTGGAGACGTCGTAGTGATAGCGTATGGCCTCGCTGTCGGAGACGCGGGTATGTGCATGCAGCCGGCGCAGCATGCTCCGCCACGGCTGGTTGCCGGCGCTGCGCGCCATCTGCTCGCCGGCGCGGATGATTTCGCGCAGCGCGCCCTCGATGTCTATATAACCCTCCACGAAGGCCTCGCCCAGCGAACTCATGCTGGGCTTGAGCACATAGCGCAGCGCCGTGGGGGAGGTGAGCCTGAATACGACGGCGGGATTTTCGGAGAGGGGGATGCGCTCGCCGTCCCAGAGCTCGAGAAGCACCGGCGCTCTAATCTGATTCGCCAGTCGCCACAACAACCGCTTTCCTGTGTGGGCTGCCAGCATGAGCGCCTCCATCACGGGGATGCCGGGTTATGGGTTCTTTACAGCCGCTAAAGTATCCCGCCGCGATTGATTCGAATCAATATATGGCCGCAATGCCGTCAGGCCGGAACGGCGGGTTTGACCGCCGGCCTGGCGTCCGCAAGCGCCTTGGAAGTCCTGGGGTTGCGGAAGACAATCGGTTTTGGTGCGTCTTCTTTCTTGGCGGCGATGCGGCCCACCCTGTCGATGACCTCGGTGATCAGGTGATGGTGGTAGGACTTGTCGCACACCGGGTCGGCGTTGGCGGCGTCGCCCGTCAGCATGTAGGCCTGGCAGCGGCAGCCGCCGAAGTCCCTGGTCTTCTCCGGGCAGGAGCGGCAGGGCTCCTTCATCCACTCGAAGCCGCGGAACTTGTTGAAATCCGGCGACTGGCTCCAGATCCATTCGATGCTGTGGTTGCGCACGTTGGGGAACTCCAGGCCGGGCAGTTGCCGCGCGGCGTGGCAGGGCAGGGCGGTGCCGTCCGGGGCGATGGTGAGAAACACCGCGCCCCAGCCGTTCATGCAGGCCTTCGGCCGCACCTCGTAGTAATCGGGCACGACGTAGAAGATGCGCATCTTGCCCTTCATTTTTTCCTGGTACTGATGCGCGATCGGCTCGGCGCGGGCCAGTTGCTCGCGCGTCGGCAGCAACTGCTCGCGGTTGTGATAGGCCCAGCCGTAGTACTGCGTGGTGGCCAGTTCGACGTAGTCGGCGTCGAGCTTGATGGCGAGCTCCAGCACGTCGCCGATCTGATCGATGTTCTGCCGGTGCAGCACGAAGCACAGCACCATCGGGTATTCGTATTTCTTCACCAGCTTCGCCATTTCAATCTTGTGCCGGAAGGCGTCGGTGCCGGCGATGTAATTGTTCAATTCCTCGCTGCTGGCCTGGAAGCTCACCTGGATGTGGTCGAGGCCGGCGTCGCGAAAGGCCTTGATGCGCTTCTCGTCCATGCCGACGCCGGAGGTGATGAGGTTGGTGTAGAAGCCCAGTTGCCGCGCCTCGGCGATGATTTCCTCCAGGTCCTGGCGCACCAGCGGCTCGCCGCCGGAAAGACCGAGTTGGGCGGCGCCCATCTTGCGCGCCTCGCGCAGCACGCGTTTCCAGTCCTCCGTCGAGAGTTCGTTTTTGATCTTGGCGAACTCGATTGGGTTCGAGCAATACGGGCACTGCAAGGGACAGGCGTAGGTCAGCTCGGCCAGCAGCCAGAGCGGTTTATTGACCAGGTTTGGGACGTATCCACTGTTGCTCATGGGCAACCTCCATAAAGGCGTACACATCGTTGTCGAGCTCGGCGCCGGGGTAGGCCTGCTTCAGATCGGCGATGATCTCGGCGACGCTGCGCCTGCCGTCGATGCGTTTCATGATTTCGGCGGAGCTGCTATTCAGCTTGATCATCCCCTCCGGGTAGAGAATGACCCAGCAATTCTGTGCCTCCTCCCATTGAAAGCGCTTCGTCGGCGCAATCTGCGGGACGGTGGCGGCACTGTAAACCCTGGTGGTGGCCTTGATTTCCATCCGCTGCTAATCCTTTACATTGTGGTAGGGCGGCTTCTTTTCAATATACGCCATCCACATGCAATCGAGCATGGTCCACAGCACGTCCAGTTTCAACTGCAGGATGTTCAACGCCTTTTCCTGCAATTCGCGGGTGTTGAAGTAATCCAGCGTGATTTGCAGGCCGTGCTCGACATCGCGGCGGGCCTCCGACAGGCGCTTGCGGAAATAGGCGTAGCCCTTGGGCTCGATCCAGGGGTAATACTCGGGCCACTTGTCCAGTCTTTTTTGATGTATCTTCGGCGCGAACAGTTCCGTGAGCGAGGAACAGGCCGCCTCCTGCCACGACGCCTGGCGGGCGAAGTTGATGTAGGCGTCGATGGCGAACCGCACGCCCGGGAGCACGTGCTCCTGCGAATACAGCTCCCCGCGGGTGAGCCCCACCGCCTCGCCCAGTTGCAGCCAGGCCTCGATGCCGCCTTCCTCGCCCTGCGTGCCGTCGTGATCGATGATGCGCTGGACCCAGGAGCGGCGCACGTCGCGGTGCGGACAATTGGCCATGATCGCGGCGTCCTTCACCGGAATGATGATCTGGTAATAAAAGCGATTGGCGACCCAGCCCTGTATGGCCGACTTGTCGAGCTTCCCCGAGTTCATCAACAGATGGAACTCATGGTTGATGTGGTAGTACTTCTCCTTGTCGCGCAGCTTCTGTTCGAATTCCGCGCGTGTCCAGGGCTTGTTGTCCCCGGGTTTGGGCAGCAGGTAGGCCGGCTTGTAAGTCATGACCGTCATATTTTGATGTCCATTCCGTCGTAGGCGACCTCCCAGCCGGCCGCGGCGCAGGCCTTTCGCTCGGCGCTGTCCTCGATCAGGATGGGGTTGGTCGTGTTGATGTGGATGAAAATCTTACGCTTGACGCCGAGGTCCTTGAAGGCGGCGATGGTGCCGTCGGGCTCGTTCACGCTCATGTGGCCCATGCGCCTGCCGGTCTTGGTGCCGACCCCGCCCTTGATCATCTCATCGTCGGTCCACAGGGTGCCGTCGAAGAACACGAGTGGCGCGCCGCGCAGGCGGCTGGCGAGTTCCGGCGGCATGGAGGCGCAGCCGGGGATGTAAAAGAAGGCGGTTTTCCCCCGGCTGTCGCGCACCTCGAGTCCGATGGTATCCTCCTCCACCGAGCCGAAGCCGGCGCCCTTGGTGGCGTCCTCCAGCCACAATGCAATCTTGCCGGGCACGGCGAAGGGTACGACCACGATGCCGGAGACCTTGCCGTCCGGATGCTGGAGCTCCGTGGGCTGGTTCAGCGTGATGGGTTCGCGTTTGACGAATTCGGGATTGAGGACGTTGAAGATCGTGTTGGTGCCGAGAATGCCGAGCACCCGGCGGGTGCCGTAAATGCGCAACGGCTGCGATTCACGCAGGGTGAGGAGGCCGGTGATGTGATCGACGTCGGCGTTGGTGACCACCACGCCCTTGATCGGGCTGTGTCTCAGACCCTGGTTGGGATCGGGATGCAGGACGGCGTTGTCGTTGATCTGCTGGCGCAGATCGGGCGAGGCGTTGAACAGGAACCAGTCGCGGCCGTCGGCGCTGACCGCGATCGACGACTGCGTGCGCGGCCGGGCGCTGGCCTCCTTGTTGCGGGCGCGGCGGCTGATGGGGTGATTGCAGTTCCACTGCGGAAATCCGCCGCCGGCGCCGGAGCCGAGTACGTGTATGTGCATGATGTGTTCTGGATCGTGATCGTCGGTGTGATCTTACTCCATGCCCAAAACTCAAGCCCTGTAACGGCGGCCGGGCGACACCACCCTTACAGGGCTTGCGTTTAGGATTGGGGACCGTCAACCGACGGTCCCCGATTGCGACCGCTTAACGGTTGCTGATGTACATCGTCACTTCGAAGCCGAAGCGGACATCGCTGAAAGCAGGGGTTTCCCACTTCATGATCTGTCTCCTTGGTTGGGTGGTTGATATCATCGGAAACAAGGCTGGTCGAGTGAGACAGCTTGTTTCCACCGTCGTGTCCGCGGTCATGGACTTTGGACACACTCTAAATTAAGCATCGCTTATGCCAACCTAGAACATTATTTAAAATAATATAGATATCAATATGTTAAATAAAAAGTTTAAATTTCATGCATATATAAACGAGGAGCTATGGATGCTGAGAAGCATAAAAATGGTTATAAATAACCAGCATTTCTAACAAGCGCTGCCCTGCAATTTCCGGTTTTTCAGCTCCCACGACCGGCGCAGTTCCCGCGCGCATTGGACCATGCCGGCAAGGGCGGGCTCCACCTCCTCCCAGGTTCGCGTCTTGAGACCGCAGTCCGGATTGATCCACAAATCCTCCGCAGCGATGTGTTCGAGCGCCCGTTCCGCCAGCGCCCGCATCTCGGCGGCCGGCGCCGCGCGCGGCGAATGGATGTCGTAGACGCCCGGTCCGATGCCACGCCCGTAGCGATGACCGACGAAGGCATTGAGCAGTTCCATGCGCGAGCGCGCCGTTTCGATGGTGATGACATCGGCGTCGAGATCAGCAATCGCCGGCAGAATGTCGTTGAACTCGCTGTAGCACATGTGAGTGTGGATTTGCGTGTCGTCGCCGGCGCCGCCGGCGGCCACGCGGAAGGCAAAGGCGGCCCACGCCAGGTACTCATCCTGTGCACGCCGCCGCAGCGGCAGCCCCTCCCGGAACGCCGGCTCGTCGATCTGAATGACGGGCAGTCCCGCCGCCTCGAGGTCGCGCACCTCGTCGCGCAGCGCCAGCGCCAGTTGCAGCGCCGTCTGCGCGCGCGGCTGATCGTCGCGCGCGAACGACCATTGCAGCAGCGTCACCGGGCCGGTCAGCATGCCCTTCATGGGCTTTGAGGTGAGCGACTGCGCGTAGGCCGACCAGTCCACGGTCATGGGCCGCGGCCGGCTGACATCGCCGTAAATGATCGGCGGCCGGACGCAGCGCGAGCCGTAGCTCTGCACCCAACCCTGCGCGGTCACGGCGACGCCGTCGAGCTCGGCCGCGAAGTATTCCACCATGTCGCCGCGCTCGGGCTCACCGTGCACCAGCACGTCGAGGCCGATCCGCTCCTGTGCGGCCACGACTTTGCGTATCTCTTCGCGCAAATGCCCATGGTATTCATCCCTGCTTATCGAGCCGTCGCGGTATCGACGGCGCCAGCCGCGGATTTCAGCGGTCTGCGGGAACGAGCCTATCGTCGTCGTCGGGAACAGCGGCAGCCGCAATCTTGCCTGCTGGCGCTTGCGCCGCACGGCGTATTCACTGCGGCGCCGCGCATACGCGGCATCCACCCGCGCAGTTTTCGCCCGTGTTTCCGGATGGCGGGTTTTGTTCGATTCATGCCGCGATTGGATGGCACGCGCGGAATCCGCCATCCGCGTTGCGACCGCCTGTTCGCCTTCATCCAGGGCGCGCTTGACGGTCACAATCTCATCGAGTTTCTGGCGCGCGAAGGCCAGCCAGGATCGAATTTCGGGATCAAGTCCGGTTTCCAGGTTCACGTCCAGCGGCACATGCAGCAGCGAGCAGCTTGGCGCCAGCCACAGGCGATCCCCCAGCCGCTCCCGCGCCTCCCGGGCGGTCGCCAGCGCCGCATTGAGATCGCTGCGCCAGACGTTGCGCCCGTCCACCAGACCCAGCGAGAGGATTTTGTAATCGCCGATGCGGTCGATGACCGGAATCAATTGTCGCGGCGCGCGCGCCAGATCGACGTGCAGCCCGTCGACCGGCAGGGCGGCGGCGACGCTGGTGTTGTCGTCCAGCGCGTCAAAATATGTCGCCACCAGAATCCTGACCGGCGTCGCGCGCAGGGCGTGATAGGCATGCTCGAAGGCATTGAGCCACGCCGGCGGCAGGTCCAGCGCCAGGATGGGCTCGTCCAGCTGCACCCACTCGGCGCCGGCCGCGGCCAGGCGCTGGAGGATTTCCCGGTACGCGGGCACCAGGTTCTCCAGCAGCCGCAGCTTGTCGCCGCCCGCGTCCATCTTGCCAAGCCAAAGGTAGGTCAGCGGCCCGACCAGCACCGGCTTGGGACGATGCCCCAGCCCGCGGGCCTCGCGCACCTCGTCGAACAATCGCGCATGGCTGATGCGGAAGGTCTGGTCGGCGCGGAGTTCCGGGACGATGTAGTGGTAGTTGGTGTCGAACCACTTGGTCATCTCGCAGGCGGCGACGTCGGGCCCGTCCGGCGCCCGGCCGCGCGCCATGCGGTACACCGTGTCCAGGCTGACCTCGCCGGTGTCAACGCCGAAGCGCTCCGGCACCACGCCGAGCAGGGCGGAGAGATCGAGGACATGGTCGTAGTAGGAGAAATCGCCGACGCAGACGAAATCCAGCCCCGCCTCCCGCTGCCATTGCCATGACCGGCGGCGCACATCGCGGCCCGCGGCGAGCAGTTCATCCATGCCAATCCCGCCGCGCCAGTAGGATTCCAAGGCCCATTTGAGTTCCCGTCCGGCCCCGATGCGGGGAAATCCGAGGATATGCGCCATGCTCATGTCCGTTGCTCCGGTTTTCGAGGATTGGGACGGCTAGTATCGGGCGGTCACGGACATGAATCAAATGATTTGTATTTTTGACTTACTTGAATTATTTTCATGTCCCATGTTTCTGGAAATCCGCCACCTGCAAAGCCTCGCCGCCATCCGCGACAGCGGCGGGGTGGCGCCGGCCGCCGAGCGGCTGCATCTCACTCCGTCGGCGCTGTCGCATCAGATCAAGGCGCTGGAGGAGCGCTGCGGCGGGGCGCTCTTCGTGCGCAAAAGCCGGCCGCTGGTGTTCACGCCGCTGGGCCGGCATTTCCTGGCGCTGGCGGCGCGCGTCCTGCCGGAGGTGGAGCGCGCCGAGCGCGAAGGCAGGCGCCTCGCGGCCGGCGCCGCCGGTCGCCTGTACATCGCCATCGATTGCCACAGTTGCATCGACTGGCTGCTGCCGTCGATGGACGCCTACCGCGAGCGCTGGCCGGAGGTCGAGCTGGACCTGTCGCTGTCGCACAGTTTCGATCCGCTGCCCGCGCTGCTCGACGGTAGCGTCGATCTCGTCTTCACCTCCGATCCCGAGGATCATCCGCGCCTGCGTTTCTTCCGCCTGTTCCGCTATGAGTCGGTGTTGATCACGGCCAACAACCACCCGCTGGCGGGGCGCAAATCGGTGCAGCCCGCCGACCTGCGCGATGAAACGGTCATCACCTATCCCGTGGGCGAAGAGCGGCTCGATCTCTACCGTGCTTTCCTGAACCCGGCGCGGGTGCGGCCGGCGGCGCGGCGCACGGCCGAGCTCACCTCGGTCATCGTGCAACTGGTCGCGAGCGGCCGCGGCGTGGCGGCGCTGCCGAATTGGGCGGTGAGCAAGTATCTCGACGCCGGATACGTCAGCGGCTGCCGGCTCGGCCGCAAGGGGGTGTGGGCGACGCTCCACGCCGGCTGCCGGCGGGAGGACGCGGCGGCGCCCTACGTGCAGGATTTCATTACGCAGGCCCGCGCCATCTCGGCCCAAACCCTCGCCGGCATCCGGCCAGCCGCCAGGTAGCGGCGGGCACGCGCGGACCTGTGCTAACGTGTGTCGAAACATGGCCGAACACCTATTGTTACTGACCGGCAAGCTTGCCGAGAACAGCCTGCGGCGGGTGATGCAGGGCCTGTCGCCCGCGCCGTTCACGTATGAAATCCTCAATATCGGCGTGAGCGTGGCGGCGCTGATGACGGCGGACATGATCCTGCGCCGCCTCACCGACGTCCGCGGCGCCACCAGGATCGTGGTGCCGGGCCTGTGCACCGGCGATCTCGGCAGGGTCAGCGCCGCGCTCGGCGTGCCGGTGGAGCGGGGGCCGGTGGATTTGAAGGACCTGCCGGCGTATTTTGGGAGGGGCGCCCAGACGCGCGACCTGAGCCGACACGACATGCAAATCTTCGCCGAGATCGTCGATGCCCCCAGCATCAGCGTGGAGGAGATCCTCGCGCGCGCGGCGGACTATGCGCGCGACGGCGCCGACGTCATCGACGTCGGCTGCCTGCCCGGCACGCCCTTCCCGCACCTCGAGGAGGCGGTGCAGGCGCTGGAGGAGGCCGGCCACCGGGTGAGCGTCGATTCCGTGGAGCCGCAGGAGTTGATCCGCGGCGGCCGGGCGGGCGCGGATTACCTGCTGAGCCTGAAGGAAAGCACGCTGCACGTGGCGCGGGAGGTGGCGTCCGTGCCCGTCGTCATCCCGGAGCAGGCGGGCGACATGGATTCGCTGTATCGCGCGATGGACGCGCTGGCCCGCGAGGGGCGGCGGTTCATCGCCGACAGCGTCCTCGATCCCATCCATTTCGGGCTGACCGCGTCCATCGTGCGCTATCACGATCTGCGCCTGCGCCATCCCGACGCCGAGATCATGATGGGGGTGGGCAATCTGTCGGAACTCACCGACGCCGACACCGCCGGCATCAACGCCGTGCTGCTCGGGATCATGTCCGAGCTGCGCATCACCCATCTTTTGACCACGCAGGTGAGCCCGCACGCCCGCGCCTGCGTGCGCGAGCTCGATCACCTGCGCCGCGTGCTGTACGCCGCGCGCGAGGACAGCAGCCTGCCGCGCGGCTACGACGGCGCGCTGCTGGCGTTGCACGAGCGCAAGCCGTTTCCCTACAGCGCGGAGGAAATCGCCGAGCTGGCGGCGCTGGTGCGCGACCCCAGCTACCGCGTGCAGGTCACGGCGGAGGGCATCCACGTATATAATCGCGACGGGCTGGAGCGGGGCGGCGATCCGTTCGACTTGTTTCCGCGGCTGCGGCTGCTGAAGGACGACGCCCCGCATGCGTTTTACATGGGCGTGGAACTGGCGAAGGCGCAGATCGCCTGGCAGCTCGGCAAGCGCTACACGCAGGACGAGGAGCTGTCCTGGGGCTGCGCGGTGCCGCCGGACAGGAAGGCCGCGCCCGGCGATCTGCATGCCTACAAACCGCAAGGAGAAACCTTGAAGAAGCGCGTCAAAAAACCGCATGGCAAAAAGGGCGCGGCCAAATGATCTACGAAACCGTGCTGGTGACCCGCAACGCGCAGGGCGCGCCGCACATCGCGCCGATGGGCATGCGCGAGGAGCGGGACCTCGTGGTGCTCGCGCCCTTCCGTCCCTCCGCGACGCTGGACAATCTCGAAGCCACGCGCTGCGTCGTCGTCAACATGACGGATGACGTCTCCATCATCGCCGGCTGCCTCACCGGCCGGCGCGACTGGCCCGTGGTGCCCGTCAAACACATTCATGGTGCGCGGCTGGCCGGTGCGCTGGCGCATCTGGAGTGTGAGGTGGAAAAAATTGAGGACGATCCGGTGCGGCCGAAATTTTTCTGCCGCGTGGTGCACCGGCAGACGCACGCGCCCTTCAAGGGCTTCAACCGCGCGCAGGCGGCGGTGCTGGAGGCGGCCATCCTGGTGAGCCGCCTGCACATGCTGCCACGGGAGAAGATTGATGACGAGCTGCAATATCTCTCCATCGCCATCGACAAGACCGCCGGTGAACGGGAAAAACTGGCGTGGGGCTGGCTGATGGAGGCCATCGAGGCGCATCGCGGCAAAACCGGCGGCACGCGGGAGGCCACGGCATGACCGCACTGCTCGCCAGCGTGCGTTCATTGTTCGAGGCGCGCCTCGCGCTTGAACATGGCGCCGACATCATCGATCTGAAGGAGCCGGAGGCCGGCGCGCTGGGCGCGGTGTCCGCGGAAGTCGCGCGCTCGGTCGTCAAATTCATCGACGGGCGCGCGCCGGTCAGCGCCACCATCGGCGATGAATTGGATGCGGAGGATACCGTTGCGGCGGTGAATCATCTCTCCGAGCTGGGCGTGGACTTCATCAAGGTCGGATTATTCAATGCGCAGCAGCGCGCGCAACTGCTGCCCGTGCTGCGTGAATTGTCGCGCTCCGGCAGGCGGCTGGTGGCGGTGCTGTTCGCGGATGTCTATCCCATGCTTGAGATCAGTGACGTTGCCACGGCAGGCCTGCACGGCGTGATGGTGGACACCGCCGCCAAGAATCGCGGCAGCCTGCGGCAGCTCGTGTCCGATCACGCGCTGTCCGGCTTTGTGGCGCAGGCGCGGCAGGCGGGATTATATTGTGGCCTGGCGGGCAGTTTGCGGCTGGAGGACATTGAGCCGTTGCTGGCCCTGACGCCGGATTATCTGGGTTTTCGCGGCGCGCTGTGCGGCAGCGGGCGCAGGACCGAAACCCTGGACGTTGAACGATTGAGGCAGGTGCGCAGCCGCATGCATATGAATAGAACCCATCTCAAAATACCGTTCGCCCCGGGGTATCGAAGGGCGAATGTTACCTAAGTAGCGGCTTTCATGTTCTGGCGGCATTTTGAGATAGGTTGTACGCAGATCCCGCGACGACTGGCGGGAGGAGGTTATTGATATGGCACAGTGGCGCAAGAAAACAGCGGACGAGGTGTACAGCAAGGAGGAAATCGAGGCGCGGCTCAAGGAGGAATTGCCGCATTGGTATTTCGAGGACGGCTGGATCCGTCGCAAATACAAGACCCACAGTTGGAAGGGCACGTTGATGGTTGTCAACACCGTCGGCCATCTCGCCGAGGCGGCCTTCCATCATCCCGATCTGACGGTCTCGTACGCCTTCGTGATCGTGAAGCTGATGAACCACGCCGCCAAGGGCGTGACCGAAAAGGACTTCCAACTGGCGAAGAAGATCGAGGAAGTGATCCATTGGCAGCCGGGCAAGGAGGAGGGCACGGCGCTCGAAGGCACGCCCGATGATCCGCGCTTCAAATACCTCAAGTACGACTAAGGGAGCCGTGCCGTGATCAACAGCAATGAGTCATGTTATGCAGCAAATCCGCGCTCTATAACAAGTTAGGCTGTAGTGCAAGACATCACGGTGAGATTGCATAAGATTGATGTGGCCAAGCGCCAACTTGATACGGCCATCACCTTGTTTCTTGCCGGTGGTGAGCCATGCTCAATCATCTCGCTTGCCGCGGCGCGAATGAAGGAGATCAAACGTGCGAACGCATGATCAGATTGTCAGAAAGTTGATGCGCCGCCCCGGTGTCCGGGCGGAGGTTGAACGCATTGAGCGGGAGGAAGCCATGCTTCTCGATGCGTTGTTGAAAGCGCGCCAGGAAGCCGGGCTCACGCAAGCGCAGGTCGCCCAGAGGATGGGAACCCATGCTCCCGCGGTGGCGCGCCTCGAGCGCTCGCTGGCCACGGGGAAACACTCGCCGTCCATTGCGACGCTGCGACGCTATGTCAAGGCATGCGGCAAGCGCCTCGTGCTGCGGGTTGCGTGAGTAACCCTTCTCGCCTGATTTTGCAGGAGGACTCATGCTGTCGTTCGTAATTCCGGCGCACAATGAGGAGGCCCAGATCGGGCAGTGCCTGCGTACGGTGCGGGCATCGGCGGATGCGGCAGGCGAACCGCATGAGGTGATCGTCGTCGATGATGCCTCGACGGATCGGACAGATGAAATAGCCCGCTCATTCGGCGCCGCGATAGTTCCTGTCAATTTGCGGAAGATTTCAGCAGTGCGCAATGCCGGCGCGCGGGCTGCGCATGGAGATGTCCTGATCTTTGTCGATGCCGACACTTTATTGCCCGCTGCAACATTGAAGGCTGCTCTTGCAGCTCTGCGTCAGGGCGCGGTCGGCGGCGGGGCGCGATTGGAAATGGATCAAGAGGCGCCGTTGTGGGGCAGGACGCTGGCGGGGTTTATCGCCGGCACCATGCGCCAGTTCAATCTGGCCTGTGGCTGCTTCACGTTTGCAAGGCGCGACGCCTTCGAGGCGGTGGGCGGGTATGACGAGCAGTACTATGCCAGCGAGGAAATACATTTGAGCTTCGCTTTGCAGAAGCATGGACGTTTCGTGATATTGCCACAGTCCGTCATCACCTCCAGCCGCAAGTTTCAAATGTATTCAGGCCGGGAATTTCTCAAACAATTTCTTGATCTCGCCGCCGGCGGCCTGAATTCCTTCAAACGCCGTGACGTGCTCAGCTTCTGGTATGGCGGACGCCGGGAACCGCCACAATCGAACGACCAGCCATCCAGGCCACAGGCCGGCGGATCGTGAGGCGGTTTCTCGAAGTTGTTTTGTTGACCGCCGGCTTGGGCGTGAATCTGGCAGTTGCGCAGAATGACGCACCCAAGCCGATTTCACCGGAAAAGCAGCAATGGATCAGTCCGCCGGCCGTGCCGGGGTTACGAGCAACCTGGATGCTGGGTTCGGAGAAGGGCGCCGGACTTTATTTGCTGCGCGTCAAACTGGCCAGGGGCACGCACGTTCCATTGCATACACATCCGGATGAGCGCAACACCACGGTGCTGTCCGGCACTTTGTACGTCGGCTTCGGTGAAAGTTTTGCCGAGGACAAGATGGTCGCGGTGCCGGCGGGCTCGGTCTACGTCGCGCCGGCCAACGTGCCGCATTATTTGTGGGCGCGCGATGGCGAGGTGGTTTACCAGGAATCGGGTGTCGGGCCGACGGCCACTAATATTTTCAAGCCTTAAATTTGTTTCAAACAACCGTTCGCCCTGATGTATAGAAGGGCGAACGCCACGTCCATATGATTCCGTTCATGCTTCGATACCTCAGCACGAACGGTCCCTAATTTTTTGATATTAACAAGATGAACTGTGAATATGTGGCACCGATCAATTTTTCCGGCGTTGCCAGGTGCCGCTGCGGCCGCCGGACTTCTCCATGAGGCGCACGCCCTCGATCGTCATGCCGCGATCGACTGCCTTGCACATGTCGTAAATCGTGAGCAGCGCGATTTCCACGGCCAGCAGCGCCTCCATCTCCACGCCGGTCTTGCCGTCCGTCTCGACGGTGGCGCGGCAGTGCACGGCGCTCTTTTCCTTCTCCGGCGTCAATTCGATTTCCACGCGCGTGATCGACAGTGGGTGGCACAAGGGAATCAACTCCGGGGTCTGCTTGGCCGCCATGATGCCGGCCACGCGCGCCACCGCCAGCACGTCGCCTTTCTTGTGGCCGGCGGTCTGGATGCGGCGCAAGGTCGCGGCCTTCATGCGGATGCGGCCCGCGGCCACGGCCACGCGGTGGGTAATGGCCTTGGCGGACACGTCCACCATGCGCGCCTCGCCTTTTTTATTGAGATGGGTCAGTCTGGCCATGAGATGGTTCTTCAGGGTTTGTTTAGAATAGAGCTTTCTCACGAAAAGTGGCAGGGGCGTAGAATAGGCGCATGAGAGTGAAGGTGAAGTTCTTGGCGAGCCTGGCCGAGCGGTTCGGCCGGCGGGAGGTCGACGTGAACGCCGCCGCGGGCGTCACCGCCGAGCAGGTGTGGGCGCAGGTGACCGGCGGCGCGGCGATGCCGCCGAATACGCTGGTCGCGATCAACAAGGAATACGCCGGGCGCGGTAAATCGCTCGCGGACGGCGATGAAGTCGCCTTTTTCCCGCCGGTGACGGGTGGCTGAGCCATGAAAATCGAGGTGCGCGAGCAGCCTTTCGAACCCTGGACGGAAGTGGCGGCCTATGAGCGAAAGGCGCTCAAGCCGGGCGCCTGCGGCGCCGCCGCCGTGTTCGTGGGCACGATGCGCGACATGAGCGGCGATGATCGCGTGCAGGCGATGCGCCTGGAGCATTATGCCGGCATGACGGAGAAGCATCTCGCGCGCATCGCCGAGGAGGCGATGCGGCGCTGGCCGGTCAACGACGCCCTGATCCTGCACCGCGTGGGCGATCTGAAGCCCGGCGATCCGATCGTGCTGGTGGCCGCGTGGTCGGCGCACCGCGCCGACGCCTTCGCCGCCTGCCGCTTCTTGATCGAAGACCTCAAGTCGCGCGCGCCGTTCTGGAAAAAGGAACAACTGGAGGCCGGTGTCCGCTGGGTGGAAGAAAACACGCCGGGTTGAGCGGGAATGCGTCATGCGCCATGTCTGCTGTTCGTATTCTGCCTGCTGGCAGCCGGTTGCAGCCGGGGCGTCAGGCCCGCGGTGCCGGAGGAGGGCATGACGGCAGCAGCGGGGGGCCAGACGCCGGGCTGGTGGACCGCATATTTCACCGTGAACTGGCCGCAGGACACGCCGCCGCGGCTGTACATCGACACCCTGCTTGCCCACCGGTTTGTCGAGCCCGAGTTGAACCGCTTTCATGCCGCAATCGCCTTGTGGCGCATCCACCGGCGCGCGGCACGTGACGAGACCGGGCATCGCTTCCGGTTTTTGTTTTATGCGCCGGCACCGGTGGCCGCCGCTGTCTTCCGCGACCTGCGGGCACAGCCGCTGGTGGCGGAGCTGGAGCGGGCGGGCGTGTTGAAGGAGTTGGTGGTGGACGACGTGCACGGCCCGCTCAAGACGGACATCGGGGCGACCGGCGATCCCGCCTGGAGTCATGACCTCAATGAAAGCTGGCCGTACTTCGCGATGGGCGCAAGCCAGACCTGGCTTTCACTCGTTGACCGCTATGCGCCCGGTCCTGATTCGGGGCGCAGCATCCCGGAGTTGTTGCAGGAATACGAGCGCGTGGACCAGCGCGTCACCGAGACCTGGCAGAACGAGGGTGGACACGCGTTCCTGCATCATTTGAATGCCATCTTCGGCTACCAACCCCTCGGCATCCAGTTTTAGTGTGAAAAACTATTGCGTAGGCCGTCTGCGTTGTTGCGGCTCACTCGGAAGTTCGCCGTACTGCTCTGTACTGTCTCGCTTCCTCGCTCGCGGCGCCTAGCAGCCGGCCTCCTCATGACGTTTTTCGTCAGTTGTTGGTTGACGGGGGAAGGGATTTTACCTTCAGCACGACGACGGTGAGATCGTCCTGCTGCTTCTGATCGCTGCGAAACGCCCGAAGATCGGCAATGATCGCGTCGCAGATCTCTGCCGCGCTGCCGCCGGCATGGTAACGCAGCAGGTGCTGGATGCGCTCCTTGCCATACGCGGCGCCGGCGCTGTTGCGCGTCTCCCAGACGCCGTCGGTGCCGAAGAACAGCAGGCTGCCGGCGGCAATCTCCTCGTGCACGGACTCCCGGTAGTTCCACTTCTGTTCCACGCCGATGGGGATGTCCTGGCCCGAGAATTCATGAAAACTGCCGGTGGCCGCGCAATGGAATATCGCCGGGTCATGACCGGCGCTGGCCCAGCGGAAAGATCGCTCCCAGGCGTCCGCGACCAGATAAAACAGCGTCATGAAGCGGCCGGCCGGCATGTCCCTGGCGAGTTGTGTGTTGATGGCGTTCATGATCGCCGCCGGCGCCAGCCCCTGGTGGGTGTAACCGTGCAAGAGGGCGCGGATGGCGGTCATCAGCAGGGCGGAGCTGACGCCGTGGCCGGAGACGTCGCCTATGACGATGCCAATCCGCGACGCGCCGAGTTCGAGAAAGTCGTAATAATCGCCGCCGGTCTCCTCGCAGTAGATCGTGCGTCCGGCAATGTCGAAATATTCCGACTTCGGTGGTGACTGCGGGATGAGATTCTGCTGCACCTCGCGCGCAAGTTGCAGCGACTGGCTTAATTGCAGGCGTTCGCGGAGTTGCGGCACCATGGCGTTGAAGCCCTCCGCGAGATGCTGCAATTCGTCCCCCGTGTCCAGGTGCGCCCGCGCATCGAGATCGCCGCGCGTGACGCGGGTGATGGCCTCGACGAGGTGATGCACCGGCCGGGTCACCGTGCGGGCGCTCAGCAACGCCACCAGCACGACCAGCCCCGCCGCCACCACGGCGATGGCGGCGATGACCTGCAGTTGTTGTGTCGTGGTCGCAAGCGCCATCGCGTGCGTTGCCTCGGCATGTTCGATGGCGCGGGCGTAGGGCACGATCAACAGCAGCGTGCTTTGATCCTTGCCCAGCGGGCGATAGGCCCACAGCGACTCGACGCCGCGGTAAGGCGCCGTGATCATGCCGGCGCGATGTGCGGCCACGTCCGCCATGATTTGTGCGCGGGCCGGCGGAGGCTCCACCGGCAGCCATTCGGCCGAGAGCGGCGCGCGCCAGTCGAGGCTGGCGGCGTCATAGCTTTGCCGGGCCAGCACGCGCAGCGCAGGCTCCGGGCTTCCCGGCGTCGATTCCGCCACCACGGCGAAGGTGCGGCTCTCGGCGGCCCAGCCGGAGGGCAGGGGCAGCGAGGAGAACAGCGCGGTCAGCGGCACATCGACGCCCGTCACGCCGGCAAGCGCCCCGTCCGGCCCGTAGACCGGCATGGAGATGCCCAGCGCGACCTCCTTCGTCACGACGTCGACCAGCGGCGCGCTCCATGCCAGTCCGGGCGATTGAATCTGGCGCCGGTACCAGGGGCGCGTGCGTGGGTCATACTGCGGCGGATAGCCGCCGCGTCCGGGATACACCGAGTGCAATCCCGACCGCAGCGTGGTGTAGTGGCGCAGGATCACGTTTTCATGCGCCGCGTGGATGCGGCGGTAAACCTCGGTCATCGATGACAGGCGGCCGATGTCGGCCTCGAACTCCGCGACGGGCATGCCCGGGGGGATGCGGAAGGCCTGTTCCTCGTAGGTGACGTGCATCGGAACACCGCCATCGGGCGACGGCGGCGGCCCATCCCCGGTCGCCACCCTGCCGGCATCGAGGTCCGTGTCAAAAATGACGGGCGAGGAAATCCTCGGCGGTGAATAGGCCAGCCGTATTTCCACCTCGCGCGCCTGCTGCCGCAGCAGCAATTCCAGGATCTCGCGCTGGCGCTGGATGAGCAGGGCGTCGTTGGCCGTGATCTGCGCCAGCTCCTGGCGGGCGCGATCGGTCATCGCCTTGCGGCCCTGGGCGGCCAGATCGATGCCGAGCGAGCGCAGCGCGCGGTAATCCAGCCAGCCCACGGTGACCAGCGGCGCCAGCGCAATCGCAAGCAGCAGCAATAATAATTTGGTGCGGATGCGCAGTTTCATCCGCAATAGTCTATCAGGCGGGGTCAGCCGCCGCCGCGCTGGTAGCAACGATCGAAATGCGTCATGAACTTCCCGATTTGCGCGCGCGAGCCGCCCTCGAACGTGAAATCCACCTTCAGGACGGGCAGCGTCATGGCGGCGATGCGTCGCACGCCCTCATCCGACAATAGAAGTGTGAGGCGGAAATTCTCCGCCTCAACGATGACGATGTCTTGATTGATTCGGCACTGGCGAGGGCCAAGTGCGGCGGGGAGGGTGCGCAGGAAGTCGGCGCGACTGATGCTCATCTCACGGCTGAAACGAACGACATCCAAGCGCCAGGACCCCGCTCAACCGCCGGCCACGGGCGGCCAGACCGCCAGTACGTCGCCTTCCTTGAAGACGGGTTTCTCGCGCTCCGGTGGATTGAGATAGACGCCGTTCAATATCACCAGATGCGCCATCTTGCGCGGCACGTGGAAACGATCCAGCAGTTGATACGGCGTGTCGTTTTCGCCGATCACGACCTCGGTGCCCTGGTTCCTGGCGTCGGCGGGAAGATGTTCCTGTAGCGAGGCGAACAGCTTCAGCGTAATCCTCATATCATTCCGGCATTGAAGCCCACGGCCTGCGTGTTGGCGAGATAGGCCTCCATGATGCGGGTGGGATCGTGCTTGAGCTTCTCCTTCCACTCCCCGAGCCGCGTCCTGGTCTGGATCAATCCGCGCAGCACGCCGATGTGATCCGTGAGGCCCAGGCTGGTGGCGCCGACCAGCACGTCGTCCTTGAATTGCAGGTTGAGGTATTTGAAGCGGTTGCGGTCGCACAACTCCGCGGAATCGCCGCCCGTGGCGCCCATCCACTGGCCGAAGGAGCTGGAGACGAGTCCGATGGTGTCGAGCACGTTCATGTTGACGCTGCCGCGGTGCACGGCGCCCTTGTGCCCCGCCATGTTGCGCGCCGCGAGCAGCCCGTGATCCGCGGCCGTCGGCTGGATCGCCTGTACGCTGTACTCGCCGGTGGAGAAGTCCAGCCCCTGCGCCACGTCGCCGGCGGCGAACACGTGGGGATTGCTGGTTTGCATGTTCCGGTTGATGAGCACGCCGTGATCAGTCTTGATGCCGCTGCCCTTGAGGAAGCCGATGTTGGGACGCACACCGGTGGCGGAAATGATCAAATCCGCCGGCAGCACGGTGCCGTTGTCCAGCCTGACCCTGAGGCCCCTGCCGTCCGGGCCCTTCTCTATGGCGGTGACCTTGGTGGAGGTGTGCACCCTCACGCCCTTGTCGAGGCACCATTGCTTGATGAGCCCGCCGGCGGTGGTGTTCATCATGCGCGGCACCATGCGATTGGCCATCTCGACCACGGTGAGCTGCACGCCGCGCCGCGCCAGCGCCTCGAGGATGATGCAGCCGATGAAGCCGGCGCCCATCAACACCACCTTCGCGCCCGGCCTGGCATGTTTTGCGATGTGGCGCGCGTCCGCCAGCGTCCAGCACGGGTGGATGCCGGGGAGGTCCATGCCGGGGATGGGCGGCGACACGGGACTGGAACCGGTGGCGATGAGCAGCTTGTCGTAGGTCAGACTGCCGCCACCCGCAAGTTTCACCTGCCTGTTTCGGGCATCCACGGCGGTCACCCGATCGCGCCGCACGTCGATGCCCAGTTTTTTGAAATGCCGCGGCGTCTTGCGCAGGTGGGTGCCGGCCTCGTTGATCTTGCGGCTGAGATAATAGGGCAGGGCCATGCGCGAGTAGGGCGGCTCCCTCTCATCGCCGATGATGGTGACGCCGGCGTTCGGATCGAGTTTGCGCAACGTCTCCGCCGCGATCACCCCCGCCGGTCCCGCGCCAATGATGATGTGGCGCATCCTGGCGGGACGCGCGAGCCGCCGCGCGGCCGGTTTTTTCTTCGCGGCGGCCATGCGACGGCGGGCGGCGGACGCTTTTGTACGTGCAGCCGGCCGGCGACGCGCCGGTCGTCTCTCTGATCCCGCCGCCGCTTTTTTCTTCTTTTTCCTGCGTGCCGCCATGGCGCTCAATCAGGCGTGGTGGTCTTCAAAGCCCAAGGCGCGCGCGGGTTTCCTTCGTGGGCGTGCCCTCCGGCGTCCAGCCGCGCAGCCGGTAATATTCCGGCAGCATTTTGTCGAGCATGTTGGCCTTGCCCCTGGCCGGGCCGGTCCGCGCCGGCTCGGTGAGCAGGCGCCTGGGCAGCGTGTCATCCCTGGCGGTGAAGCCGGCGGCGTTGTTGAACATGCGTTCCATGTTCCAAATGCGTTCGCCGACCTCATGCAGTTTTTCCATCGACCAGTCGCCCTCGCAGGCCGCCGCGATCTGCGGCTGGATGTCGTTCAATGTCCATGCAAAGGTCGTGAACACACACAGGCCCGTGGAATCGACGACCGCGGTGGCATCCTGAAACGCCTTCACCAGCGCCGGCTTGCCGTCGGTGGTGAGCGGATCGGTCTTCTCCGGGATGCCCATCACCTCGGAGGCCACCGTGTAGCCGCGCAGGTGGCAGGCGCCGCGGTTGGAGGTCGCGTACGCCAGGCCCATGCCCTGGATGCCGCGCGGATCGTAGGCGGGAAATTCCTGGCTTTTCACCGTCATCGACAGTTCCGGGTGGCCGTACTTCTCGCACAACCGCCGGGAGCCGAGCCCGATGATCTTGCCGAAGCCCTCGCCGCGGCAGGTCAGCTCGGTGATTTTCGTCAACGCCTCGGCGGAGCCGAACTTGAGATCGATGCCGCCGGTATCCTTCTTCGTGATGGCGCCGGTTTCATACAGTTCCATGGCCGCGGCGACGGTGGAGCCGAAGGAGATGGGATCGATGCCGTCCTCGTTGCAGAGGAAATTGGCGTAAGTCAGCGCGTCCAGATCATCGACGCCGGTGTCGTTGCCCAGGGCCCAGGCCGCCTCGTATTCCAGGCCGCCGGAGGCGCCCCAGTATTTGGGACTGTTGACCACGGTGTAGTGGTTCTTGTCGATGACGGAGATGCGGCCGCAGGCGATGGTGCAGCCGAAACAGGCGGCGTTGGTGACAAGATTGGCCTTCCCGTCGCTCTTGCGTATCTCGTGCATCGCCTCGCCCGAGATCTTGCTTGCGCCCTCGAACTGCACCTCGCGCATGTTGCGGGTCGGCGAGGCGCCGATTTCGTTGATCACGTTCATCAGCACCTGGGTGCCGTACTTGGGCAGGCCGGCGCCGGTGACGGCGTTGTCGTGCAGCACCTTCTTGCCGGCGTTGACCGCCTTCATGAAGGCCTTCGGATCCCTGATGTTGCCGACGCCCCTGGTGCCGCGCACGACCACGGCCTTGAGATTCTTCGACGCCATCACGGTGCCGACGCCGGAGCGGCCGGCGGCGCGATGCAGGTCGTTGACGATGGCGGCGTACAGGCAGCCCTTCTCGGCGGCGCGGCCCACGGCGGCGACGCGGATCAGCGGGTCCTGATGCCTCTTGTGCAATTCGTGGTCGGTGTCCCACACCGACTTGCCCCACAGATCACGGGCGTCCAGCAACTCGGCGCGATCGTTCTCGACGTACAGGTACACGGGCTTTTTGGATCTGCCCTCGAAGATGATCATGTCCCAGCCGGCGCTCTTGATTTCCGCGCCGATGAAGCCGCCGGAGTTGGAGCAGGCGATCGCGCCGGTCAGCGGCCCCTTGGTGACCACCGAGTAGCGGCCGCCGGTGGAGGCCATGGTGCCTGTGAGCGGCCCCGTGGTCATGATCATCTTGTTTTCCGGCGACAGCGGATCGACCTTGGGGTCGACCTCCTCGACGAAATACTTGGTGGCCAGCCCGCGCTGGCCCAGGTATTCCATCGCCCATTCCATGTTCAACGGTTCGCGCTTGATCGTGCCCTTGGTGAGGTTCACGCGCATGACATTTCTTGTCCAGGCCATGGTCCCTCCTTTACGCCGCCTGGGCGCTCTGCGGCAGGGTCTTCTGCGCGTGCGCGCGCATGCGATCCAGCCCGGTCTGGTCGATGTCGACATAAGTAATCGCCGCCGTCGGGCAGGCCTCGGCGCAGGCGGGATTGCCGCCGCACAGGTCGCACTTGATGACCTTGCCGCTGTCGTGGTTGTAGTTGACGGTGCCGAAGGGGCAGGCGATGGTGCAGACCTTGCAGCCGACGCACACGTCTTCGATCACTTCCTTGGCGCCGGTCTTGGGATTGATGACGATGGCCTCGACCGGGCAGGAATGCAGGCACCAGGCCTCGGCGCATTGCGTGCAGGTGTAGGGCGCGAAACGGCCCTCGTCATGAAAATTGAAAATCCGGATGCGCGACTTGGAGGGATTGAAGACTTGCTCGTTCTCGTAGGAGCAGGCCATCTCGCATTGCAGGCAGCCCGTGCATTTTTCTGGTTCGATCTTCAAGGCTCTCAGCATGGTCATTCCCCTTTAAGGTCTATGACTTTGGTTGTCTTGCCGTCGCAGCGGCTGAAAACCTAATATGCAATGACTTGCACAAGGGCAACTATATACCTCAAAAAATGACAGCAAAAGGGCTTGGTCACTTGATGAGAATTTTTTGATGGGTATCGAAGAGTTAGGCGTTGCAGAATGCCACATGCTGCACCGCCGCATGGAGTTGATAAATTCAACAGCAAGACCCGGAGTGTGGGCACATCGCGCAATTGCTATGCTGGGCCGCCATGATGACCACTCAGGCTGCATCTGCCGCCATGCGCGCAGCGCCGAAATCCGCAACTGAAGAAGGCGCGCGTTGGGCGGCGGCGGTGGCGCGCGACCGCGAGGCCGACGGCAGGTTTTACTATGCGGTCAGGACCACGGGCGTGTATTGCCGGCCCTCCTGCGGGTCGCGCCTGGCGAAGCCGGAGAACGTCCGGTTTTTCGCCACCCGCGCCGATGCGGAGGCTGCGGGTTTCCGGCCCTGCAAGCGCTGCAAGCCGGATCAGCCCGCGCTCGATCAGCAACACGCCGCAAAGGTGGCCAAGGTTTGTCGCCTCATTGAAAGTTCGTCGGAAGCGCCGAAACTGGTCAGGCTCGCCAAGGCTGTCGGCCTCAGTCCTTATCATTTTCATCGGATATTCAAAAGCGTCACGGGCGTGACGCCCAGGGCCTATGCAGCCGCCCATCGCCGGAAACGCATCCGCGACAAACTTGGGGGAAGTGCAACGGTGACCGCGGCAATCTATGACGCCGGCTTCGCTTCCAGCGGCCGTTTCTATGCAACCTCTTCGCAAGTCTTGGGAATGAAGCCGGCTAATTTCCGTGCTGGCGGCGCAAACACGGTGATACGGTTTGCCGTCGGCGAATGCTCGCTGGGCTCAATACTCGTGGCCCGGAGCGTGCGCGGCGTCTGCGCCATTTTTCTGGGTGATGACCCGGACAGGCTGGCGCGCGACTTGCAGGATCAATTTCCGCGCGCCAACCTGATCGGCGGCGACAAAAACTTCGAGCGACTGGTCGCCAAGGTCGTGGGCTTTGTCGAATCGCCGAAGAAGGGACTCGATCTGCCGCTCGACGTGCGCGGCACGGCGTTTCAGCAGCGCGTCTGGCAGGCGCTCGGAAAAATCCCGTCTGGCAAAACGGCAAGCTATTCAGAAATCGCGAAACGGATCGGCGCGCCGAAATCAGTCCGGGCCGTGGCCCGGGCCTGCGCGGCGAATGCACTGGCAGTGGCCATCCCCTGCCACCGCGTGGTGAGAAGCGACGGCGCATTGTCCGGCTACCGCTGGGGCGTCGAGCGCAAGCGCGCCCTCCTCAAACGCGAAGCTGGGTCTTGAGCGTTTAGAGTGTTGCGTCTGATGACGGGATGAATTAAATCAGGCCGTCGAAGGGCTGCACATCGACCAGCGTGCCGGGTTCGACGGCGCCGCTGTCCATGGGCAGGATGATGAAGCAGTTGGCCTGCGACATGGAGGTGAGGATGCCGGAGCCCTGCATGCCGGTCTTGCTGACCGTGAGCTTCCCGTTTTCATCGCACTCCAGTATGGCGCGCTGGAATTCCATCCGCCCCGGTTTTTTCCTGAGCCGCGAGCGCGTGACGGCCTTGAGCAGCAGCGGCTTGCGCGGCGTCTCGCCCATCATCTTGCGCAGGGTGGGTTGCACGAACTGGTAGAACGTCACCATCACCGACACCGGATTGCCCGGCAGGCCAAAGAACATGGCATCGCCGATGCGCCCGAAGGTCAGCGGCCGGCCCGGCTTCATCGCCACCTTCCAGAATTGCACCTGGCCCAGCGCCTGCAAGGTTTCCTTGACGTAATCGGCCTCGCCGACGGAGACGCCGCCGCTGCTGATGACGGCGTCGTGTCCCTGCGCGGCGCGCTCGAAGGCGCTTAGGGTGGCGGCGCGGTCGTCGCGCACGATGCCAAGATCGGTGACCTCAGCGCCCATGCGCGTCAACATGGCGTGCAGCGTGTAGCGGTTGCTGTCATGGATTTCGCCAGGCGCGAGTTCCTCGCCGATGGGTTTCAATTCATCGCCGGTGGACAGGAACGCCACGCGCAGCCGCCGCCGCACCGGCACGGTGCCGATGCCGAGCGAGGCCAGCAGACCCAGATCGGCGGGCGTCAGCCGCCGGCCCGCCTTGAGCACGGTATGTCCCGCGGCGATGTCCTCGCCGGCGGCGCGGACGTTGTCGCCGGCCTTGTGCCCACTGCCAACGCGAATCATGTCCTCCCGCCGCTCGACGCGCTCCTGAATGACGACGGTGTCGGTGCCTTCCGGCATGACCGCGCCGGTCATGATGCGCACGCATTCGCCTGATTTCACGGCGGCAGGGTAGGGCTGGCCCGCGAAGGAACTGCCGACAACGCGCAACTCCACCGTCCCTTGCGCCGGCAGATCATCGCCGCGCACGGCATAGCCATCCATCGCCGAATTGGTGTGCGCCGGCACGTTGACGGTGGAGATGACATCCTCCGCCAGAACGCGATCCAGGCTGGCGCGCAGCGGGACTTTCTCGATACCTTCGACCGGCGAAACGGCGGCCAGCAGGCGGCGCAGCGCCTCGTCGCAAGTGAGCGAATCCCGATCGAAATCGTCCTCGCAACTGGGCAGAGTAGCAATCATTTCAAAAACGCCCCGGAGTGTTAAAGCCGTTCATGCTGAGGTATCGAAGCATGTCCTGAGTTTCATCGAAGGGCATGACAATATCGCGTGATGTATGCCGTTCGCACTTCGATACCTCGGTGCGAACGGCATTTTCAAAATGAACTGCAGTAATATTCCAACTCATACCGGTTTCAAGGTGGTTTTTGCAGCATGGTCGCCGAGTTTGAACCGGCGCAGGATGAAATCCGCGATCACGGCGGGGTCGTTGAGCGGCAGCGGGGGCAATTGACGCGGCAGCGTGACCGGCGCATCAGTGGCCACCGCAATGACATATGGATCGGTGGCGCACAGCAGCGGCCGGTTCAGCGCCGGGCGGTGGATTTCAATTTTGTCGATGGCCTCGTCCTTGAATCCCTCGACCAGGATCAAATCCGCGCCTTCCCGCGGCAGATGGCGCAGCATGTCGGCGAGCCTCGGATCGCATTTCAAATCGGTCTCCACCACCAGCGCCCGGCGCCTGCGCGAGCAAACCAGCACCAGGTTGGCGCCGGCCTTGCGCAATTCGTAGCTGTCCTTGCCGGGCAGGTCGGTGTCGAATTCGTGGTGGGCGTGCTTGATGACGGCGACGTTCAAGTCCCGCGCGCGCAGCAATGGCAGCAGCGCCTTGAGCAGCGTGGTCTTGCCGGCGCCGCTCCACGCCGCGAAGCCCAGAAGTGGAGTCGGTTTCATACGGCCTGCCTCATCGCCTGCGCGCATTTCAATTCCAGCTCCACGGCGGCCAGTTCCTCCGGCGTGTTGAGATTTAAAAAGGCGCGTGGGTTGTCGGAGAAGTCCACGGCCGCCATGCGATGCTGCGCGTACCAGCGGTCGATCTTGCGCCCGCCGCTGTTCAGGTATTCCAGCAGCGACGGCAGCAACCGGCAGTCGAGCAGCGCGAACACCGGCTCCAGCCGTCCCTGGTTCCCGGCGACGCTGATTTCCGCGTTTTTCCCCGCCAATGCGGAATGCAGGCGCTCGGCGAGATCCGCGGGCACAAAGGGGGAATCGCAGGGGGCGGTCAACAGGTAGGGTGTTTTGGCGACGCGCATGCCGCTGGCCATGCCCGCGAGCGGACCGGGGAAATCCCCCATCAGATCGGTCACCACCGGATGACCCAATTCCCGGTATTGTTCCAGGTTGCGGTTGGCGTTGATGAACAAATCGGAGACCTGCGGGCGCAACGCCTGCACGACATGCCACGCCATCGCTTTGCCCGCCAGCGTCAGCAGCCCCTTGTCCACGCCGCCCATGCGCGTGGCGCGCCCGCCGGCCAGCACCAGGCCGCCAATCTGACTGCGGATTTGCTGCGAAAGTGCCATAAAAACACCCGCATTTGATGGACATATTCTAACCGACGGCGCAACTGCGGCTAAACTTGGTGATCATGGGCCGATTCTGGAGGTTTTATGAACGAAGATACGCTGAACATGAGCATCCGCAAGTTCCTGAAGCAGGTCGGCGTCACCTCGCAGCGCGAAATCGAGATGGCGGTGCGGAATGCGGCCGCCGCCGGCAGGCTCAAGGGGATGAATTCCATTTCCGCGACCATGACGCTGAACATCGCGGCGCTGGGGCTGCATCACGAAGTCAGGGAAGACCTCAAGCTCGACTGATTCAGGGGGTGCAGATGATGGGAAAACAAAGGCGGGCCGTGTGAACAAGCCCGCCTTTGAACTTGCCGTTGTATAAAGAGCGGTTACAAGCGCACGGTGACGGGCTTGGTTTCGGGGTAGTTGTTGAGCACCGCCTCGCCCATTTCCCGGCCCCAGCCGGATTGCTTGTAGCCGCCGAAGGGCAGCGCCGAGTCGAAGATGTTGTAGCAATTGATCCAGACGGTGCCGGCCTTCAACTGTGCCGCCAGCGTGTGCGCCTTGCTGAGATCGCGCGTCCATACGCCCGCCGCCAGGCCGTAAATGGTGTCGTTGGCCTGCCGGACGATGTCCGCATCGAGGCCGTTGAACGGCATGGCGCAGACCACCGGCCCGAAGATCTCCTCCCTGATGACCTTCATGGCGGGCTTGGTGTCGACCAGCACGGTGGGATCGATGAAATATCCCTTGCCCTCGCGCTTCTTGCCGCCCGCGACGGCCTTGGCGCCTTCCTTCAGACCCGATTCCAGGTAGCTGCCGACGCGCTCGTGCTGCACGGGGGAGACCATGGGTCCCATCTCCGTGCCGGGTTCCAGGCCCGGACCCACCTTGATCTTCTTGGCGTATTCCGCCACGCCCTCGACCACCCTGTCGAAGACCTTCTTCTCAACGTACAGGCGCGAACCCGCGCAGCAGCACTGGCCGTGGTTGAAAAAGATGGCGCTGGCGGCGCCGGGAATGGCGACGTCGAGATCGGCATCCGCGAGAACGATGTTGGGAGACTTGCCGCCCAGTTCCAGCGTGACTTTTTTCAGGTCGTTGGCGGCGGCCTTGACGATGAGCTTGCCCACCTCGGTCGAGCCGGTGAACGCCACCTTCTCGACGCCCGGATGCGAGGCCAGCGCGGCGCCGGCGGTCTCGCCGAAGCCGGTGATGATGTTGACGACGCCGTCCGGCAGTCCCGCCTCCAGCAGGATTTCGCCCAGCCGCAGCGCGGACAACGGCGTTTCCTCGGCGACCTTCAGCACCACGGTGCAACCCGTGGCCAGCACCGGCGCCAGTTTCCACGCCGCCATCAGCAGCGGGAAATTCCACGGGATGATCTGGCCGACGACGCCGACGGGCTCCGGCCGCGTGTAGGAGTGATACCGCGCGCCCGGCGTATACAGCACCGAAAGCGGAATGGTCTTGCCTTCGTTCTTGGTCGCCCAGCCCGCCATGTAATGGAACATGTCGGCGGACAGCGGCACGTCGGCCGCCCTGGCGACGCTGATGGGCTTGCCGTTGTCCAGCGCCTCCAGTTCGGCCAGTTCCTCCTTGTATTTGGAAATCAGATCGCCGATGCGCCAGATCAGCTTGCCCCGCTCGGACGGCGTCATCCGCGACCAGTCGCCGTCCTCGAGCGCCCGGCGGGCGGCCTTGACCGCGCGGTCCACGTCCTCCCTGTCGCCTTCGGCCACCTGGGCGATCACCTCGCCCGTGGCCGGGTTGGTGACGCCAAAGGTGCTGCCGGAAGCGGCGGGTACCCACTTGCCGTCGATCAGCAACTTTTTCGGCGCCTTCAGAAAATCGATGTTGGATTTGGAAATGATGGAACTCAGAGCCTTCAATGCAGCTGTCATGTTAAAACCTCCTGCAACCTGTTCAGTGGTGGAGCGGCTGTAGAATTTTGAAGAAGCCGCCTGTCGGCGAGGTATAGACGTCGCCGTGGATCAGATGTTGATCCCGGTCAACCAATTATCACGTCACGGGTTGCGGAGAAATAAGAAAAGAATTGCATATGAAAAGTTGCCGCAATTTGCAACAGTCACGTTGCAAATTGAGACGAGGGGCCGGTTGAAAAGCGACAAGAAAAGATGTTGTCAAAAGGAGGGTCTGGCGTCGTAAAGCAGATTGTCGGCGCCGTGATAGACGAGGAAATGACGGCCCTTGGCGCGCGCAATCAGCGTGACGCCGACCTTCCGCGCCAGATCGAGACCCATCTTGGTGACGCCGGAGCGGGAGAGCAGGGCGGGGACGCGCATCTGCGCGACCTTGATGACCATCTCGGAGGTCAGCCGCCCCGTGGTGTAGAACATCTTGTCTTCGCCGCCGATGTCCTCCAGCCACATGAGACCGGCAATCGCGTCTACCGCGTTGTGACGGCCGACGTCCTCGATGAAAATCAAAATTTCGCTGTCTTTGCACAGCGCGCAGCCGTGAACGGCGCCGGCGCTCTTGTAGACGTCGTTGTACTCGTTCAGATTCTTGAGCAGGCCGTAGATCGTCGATTGCCTGATCGGCTTCTGTGGAAGCTGGAGTTGATCGAGTTCCTCCATGATGCGGCCGAAGACCGTGCCCTGTCCGCAGCCGGTGGTGACCGTGCGCCTGGCCAGTTTCTCCTCCCATCCCTCGGTGCCGCTGCGGGTGGTGACCGCGACCGACTGCACGTCCCAGTCCACCTGGATCGAAACGATGTCCTCGATGCTCCGCACCAGCCCCTGGTTTTTGAGATAGCCGAGCGTCAGCGCCTCGGGATGTGTGCCGAGCGTCATCAGCGTGACGATTTCGAGCCTGTCGACGTAAAGCGTGAGCGGGAATTCGCCGGCGATGCGGCCCTCCTCCGTCCTGCCCTGCTCATCCACAACCGTCACCGCGTACGTCGGCGGCAGGCCGGAGCGCGACATTTCGGGTCTGTAACGAATGGCAGCGGTGCTCATGCTATGGCGGGTGAAGGCAACGGGCGTTCGTACCCTTCGACTGTGCTCAGGACAGGCTTCGACAGGCCCGGCACGAACGGAATTTATGTCAGCCGCCGGTCATGTTCATGTGGCGAAATATGACCGGCTGCGCCGCCAGATTGAAATCGTGTCCCCTGGGTTTGATGGCCATGGAGTCGCGGATGGCCTGCTTCAGGATCTCCATGGCGCCGGGATGGGCGCGCACGACGTGGCGCAGGTCCACCGAATGCTCCTGGCCGAGGCAGAGCAGCAGCCGGCCCTCGGCGGTCAGCCGGACGCGGTTGCACAAGTGACAGAAGTTGTGGCTGTGCGGCGAGATGAAGCCGACGCGCGTGCCGGTCTCCTGAATGCGGAAATAGCGCGACGGCCCGCCGGTGGTCTCGGCGGTGGGGATGAGCGTGCAGTGCCGTTCGAGATCGCGGCGGATGTCGTCGCTGGAGTAGTACGCCTCGGCGCGATCATGATCGGAATTGACACCGAGCGGCATCTCCTCGATGAAGCTGATGTCCATGCCGCGGTCGCCGGCGAAACGCGTCAAATCCAGCACCTCGTCATGATTGCGGTTCTTCAGGATCACGGCGTTGATCTTGATCCGCTCGAAGCCGGCTTCCCGCGCCGCCTCGATGCCCGCCAGCACGACCTTGAGGTCGCCGACGCGCGTGATCTGCCGGAAGCGATCCGGTTTCAGCGAATCGAGGCTGACGTTGATGCGTTTGACGTTCGCCGCCTTCAACTCGGCGGCATAACGGGCGAGCTGCGAGCCATTGGTGGTGAGGACGAGTTCGCGCAGGGGCAGGGCGCCCAGTTCATGCATGAGCTTCATGATGTTGCGGCGCACCAATGGCTCGCCGCCGGTGACGCGTATTTTCTGCACGCCGAGTTCCACGAAGGCGCGGGCAATGAAGCCGATTTCCTCCAGCGTCAGCACCTGGGCTCGCGGCAGGAACTGCATCTCCTCCTCCATGCAATACACGCAGCGTAAGTCGCACCGATCCGTCACCGAGATGCGCAGGTAGTTGACCGTGCGGCCGAACCGGTCGATCAATTGCGGTGTGGTGTATGCGGTCATGCCGATCAACCCGCCATTCATTACAAATTGATTAATTTTAATGATTATACACCCGCCGCGGCTTGACTTGTCGCATTGCTTTGGACACTCTTGGAAATCAAACATCAATCAAAAAAACAACAAATTTACTGGGAGGGTCACATGGCCGGTCTGTTATCCAAGGAGCGCATTATTGCCCATCCGGGCTACAACCGCTGGCTGGTGCCGCCCGCCGCGCTGGCGATCCATCTGTCCATCGGCATGGCCTACGGCTTCAGCGTGTTCTGGAAGCCGCTCAACCGCGCCATCGGCATCGACAAGCCCATTCCATGCCCGGCGGACATGGGCTTTATTTCCAGCCTGTTCGCGACGAATTGCGACTGGAAGATCAGCACGCTGGGCTGGATGTTCACGCTGTTCTTTGTTTTTCTGGGATCCTCGGCCGCCGTTTTCGGCCACTGGCTGGAGCGGGAGGGACCGCGCAAGGCCGGCGTGGTCGCGGCGTTTTGCTGGGGCGGGGGATTGCTCATCTCGGCGGTCGGCGTCTATACGCATCAAATCCTGCTCATGTGGATCGGCTCGGGCGTCATCGGCGGTTGTGGGCTGGGCCTGGGCTACATCTCGCCGGTCTCCACGCTCATCAAGTGGTTCCCGGACAAGCGCGGCATGGCCACCGGCATGGCCATCATGGGTTTCGGCGGCGGGGCGATGATCGGCGCGCCGCTGGCGGATCTGCTGATGAAGCATTTCGCCACGCCGACCTCCGTCGGCGTGTGGCAGACCTTCGTCACCATGGGCGTTCTCTATTTCATCGCCATGCTGTGCGGCGCGTTCGGCTATCGCGTGCCGCCGACGGGCTGGAAGCCCGCCGGTTGGACGCCGCCGCCCGCCAAGGCCACGCACGGCATGATCACCACCAAAAACGTGCACCTCAAAAACGCCCACAGGACGCCGCAGTTCTGGCTGCTGTGGGGCGTGCTGTGCCTGAACGTGAGCGCCGGCATCGGCGTGATCGGCATGGCCTCGCCGATGCTGCAGGAGGTGTTCGGCGGCAAGCTCATCGGCGTCAGCGGCACGCTGGCCGATCTCTCCATGGAGCAGAAGGGGGCGGTGGCGGCCATCGGCGCCGGCTTCGCAGGTTTGCTGAGCCTGTTCAACATTCTGGGCCGCTTCTTCTGGGCTTCGTTGTCGGACTACATCGGCCGCAAGCTCACCTATTACACCTTCTTCATTCTGGGCATGGTGCTTTATGCCTCGGCGCCGCATGCGGGTCAGCTCGGCAGCATTGGGCTGTTTGTCGCCATCTTTTGCATCATCCTCACCATGTACGGCGGCGGCTTCGCCACCATCCCGGCGTACCTCGCCGACATGTTCGGCACGCAGTTCGTCGGCGCCATCCACGGCCGCCTCATCACCGCCTGGTCGGCGGCCGGCATCCTGGGGCCGGTGCTGGTCAATTACATCCGTGAATTCCAGATCGCACACGGCGTGCCCAATGCCCAGGCCTATAACATCACCATGTACGTGATGACGGGACTGCTGTTT
>JAJPIJ010000028.1 GCA_021324815.1 Gammaproteobacteria bacterium | reverse complement strand
TCTACAATCGCGATAGACTTCACTCATCGCTTAACTACGTGTCGCCCGCGACGTATGAGAAACTGCAGGCATGAAAACCCGGTGTCAACAAAATCGGGGGAAGATTCTGAGCTTGTCCGGAGTCTTGAAGATGTAGGCGCTTTCCCCGAAGGGCCGGACGGGAGCTCATTTATAGGCAGCGTTAGACCTGAAAAAATGCTTAACATAGAATTGGAATATGCAATTTGAATGGAACCCCGCCAAAGCCAAAAAGAACCTTCAAAAACACGGGGTTTCATTTGAGGAAGCCTCTAGCGCATTCTACGATCCGCTAGCGGTTAGTGGCGCTGACCCCGACCATTCCGAAATGGAGGAGAGAACCATCACGTTTGGAATATCGTCTCAAGGTCGGCTTTTGGTCGTGGCCCATACCGAGCGCGGTGAGGCCATTCGAATCATCAGCGCTCGTGTCGCAACTCAGCGTGAAAGGCGTATTTATGAAGAAGGTTAAATCCAGCTCTGACGAACTTCGCTCGGAATATAAACGCTCCGACTTTGTGAGGCTTGAACGCGGGAAGTACTACAAGCGGGTCTTGGCCAACTCGAATGTCGTCATTCTGGACGATGAAGTGTCCGCCGTCTTCCCCAATTCCGCCGCTGTAAACGAGGCGCTGCATTCGTTAGTTGATGTAGCGCAAAAAGCGTCAGGTCTGAGACGGCGTTCAACTGGACGAGGCAAACAGCGCCGCGCAGGTTAACTTTTTTTAAATTGCGCGGTTCGTTCGCTGTCTGTTGGAGGCGGACATCTGCGACTTGCCGGGTTTTTCGTTTCAATTATTACTGTATGGGTAACATGCTATGGAGCGATTCCCCATGAGCATCCAACAAGTTGTACCCTTCATCGGTCGCCATATTAGACGTCATCGTGGCGTCTTATCCGTCATCTCGATGTCATCTAAATTACGTTGGGCATCAGAGGAGAAAAATAGGTGCCTGCATTAAGCGCCGCCGAAATCGTTCGGGCAGTTGAAGACGCGTTCACCGAATCCACCGCTGTTGCGTTGCTCGTTTCTCAAGCTCGCGCTCATCCGAAGCGCTTTTATGTCACTGCCGGAGAGTCGTCATTTCCTGTCTGGATCTACGTATGGATCCTTGACGCACGGAGGCGGTGCCGCGCGCCCGAAGGACGAATACCGAATTCAGTTGACGTCGGTAACACCGCCACTCCCTGAGAACCCCGACGGCCCGACACCCGTATGCTTACTGACGAGTGCGATTTAATTGTTGATCCCTTTGCAGGGTCGTGTATCACTGGTGAAGTTGCAGAATCATTGAAGCGAAAGTGGGCATGCTGTGAGCTTGATGAGGACTACCTCAAGGGAGCTATGTCTCGATTCGTGGGTGTAAAGCCGAGGCTGCCGAAGGGTGATAACATGCCTTATCAAATCTACCCGCCGTGCTCGCTTAATGGCGCTGCCGACAATTCACCGCTTCCAAGAGACGGTGGATTTCAGCGAACACTGAAACCCCCGAAGCAGCGCGCGCTTCGCCTTGTCTAATACCCAACAGCGCGTTCCACTCGGACGGGCCTTGCTTCACTCTGCGCGCTGGTCAGCGCGGCGTTAGCCGTTAGGTGCGGATGCCGACGCCCCGATTCATCAGCATGATGCACGCGGCGGTCAGCGCCACGCTGCACAGCGCCAGCACGATGAGCGCGTTGATGACGCTGATGTCGGAGACGCCGAGGATGCCGTAGCGGAAGGCGTTGACCATGTACAGCACCGGGTTGGCCAGCGAGACCTTCTGCCAGAAAGGCGGCAGCAGTTCGATGGAGTAGAACACGCCGCCGAGGTAGGTCAGCGGCGTCAGCACGAAGGTGGGGATGATGGAAATATCGTCAAATTTTTTGGCGAAGATGCCGTTGATGAGGCCGCCCAGCGAGAAGAGGATGGAGGTCAGCAGCACCACCACGGCGGTGACCCAGAACGAATAGAGGTGAAGATCGGTGAAGAACAGCGCCACCGCCGTGACCACCAAGCCCACGAACAGTCCACGGACCACGCCGCCGGCGATGAAGCCGCTCACGATGACCCAGTTCGGGATCGGCGCCACCAGCATCTCCTCGATGCTTTTCTGGAACTTGGAGCCGAAGAAGGACGACACCACGTTGGCGTAGGCGTTGGTGATCACCGACATCATGATGAGGCCCGGCGCGATGTACTGGATGTAGGGGAAGCCATGCATGATGCCGATGCGCGGGCCGATGAGGCTGCCGAAGATGACGAAATACAGTGACATGCTGATCGCCGGCGGCAGCAGCGTCTGCACCCAGATGCGCATGAAGCGCGTCACCTCCTTGGTGACGATGGTTTGGAAGGCGATCCAGTAGCGGGACTCCACGTCAACCCCCGTTTTTAGCGAGCAGGCCCAGGAACAATTCCTCCAGCCGGTTGGCCTTGTTGCGCATGCTCTTGACGTGGATGCCCTGCGCGCTCAAGGCGGCGAAGAGGTCATTCAGATTCTGATCCTTGGTGATGTCCGCCGACAGCGTCAATTCGTCCAGCCGCTGCACGTGAAAGGCGGGCAGCGGCGGCGCCGCGGCCAGCGGCCGGTCGATGTCGAGTATGAAGGTCTCCACGTGCAGCTTGGCGAGCAGGCTTTTCATTCCCGTGTTTTCGATGATGAGGCCATGGTCGATGATGGCGATGTGGCGGCACAGCGACTCCGCCTCCTCCAGGTAATGCGTGGTCAGGATGATGGTGGTGCCGTTGGCGTTGATCTCCCGCAGGAAGTCCCACAGCGAGCGGCGCAGTTCGATGTTCACGCCCGCGGTCGGCTCATCGAGGATCAAGAGCTTCGGTTCGTGCAGCAGCGCGCGCGCGACCATCAGCCGCCGCTTCATGCCGCCGGAGAGCGTGCGCGAGGGCTGGTTGCGTTTCTCCCACAGGCCCAGTTGCTTCAGGTATTTTTCAGCGCGCCGGAGCGCCAGCGGGCGGGGAACGCCGTAGAAACCGGCGTGGTTGACGACGATTTGGAGGCCCGGTTCGAACTGGGAGAAATTCAATTCCTGCGGCACCAGCCCGATGCAGCTCTTGGCGGTTTCGAGATCAGTGTCGATGTCATGGCCGAAGACGCGCACCTGGCCCGCCGTCTTGTTGACCAGCGAGCTCACGATGCCGATGGTGGTGGACTT
The DNA here is from genome assembly GCA_021324815.1 of Gammaproteobacteria bacterium. Classification (GTDB taxonomy): domain Bacteria; phylum Pseudomonadota; class Gammaproteobacteria; order JAJPIJ01; family JAJPIJ01; genus JAJPIJ01. The sequence continues at coordinate 63,574 of JAJPIJ010000028.1, read as the reverse complement.
GCCGGCGCCGTTCGGCCCCAGCAGGGCGAAGAAATCTCCCTGCTTCACGCGTAGATCGATGCCTTTGAGGGCCTGGACGCCGTTTTTATAGACCTTGTGCAGGCCGGTGATTTCAAGCGCGTTCATACTGACACGCGCATTCTACAACAACTGCGCGGTGATGCAGGCTAGTGTGGATGGCGGGCGAGCGTCTCCGTAATCCTGGCCCGCTGCATGTCGCCGACGGCGCGCAGGGCGAGCAACAGTTTCTGATCGCGGAACAGCACCCGCCGGAATTGCTCCTTGGTGATTCTGATCAGCGAAACCGCGGTGTCGCTGCGCACGTTGGCGTTGCGCTTGCCGCTGCCTTCCGGCAGCAGCGCCTGCTCGCCGAAGTAATGGCCGCGATCCAGGGTGGCGAGCACGGTCACCCGGCCCTCGTCGTCGACGATGAACACCTCCACGCGGCCGTCCAGGATGACGTACATGCAGTCGCCGGGCTCGGCCTCGCGGATGATGAGTTCGCCCGGCGGCACGTCGACGACGGCCACCGTCTGCACCATGCTGGAAAGATCCTGATCGGGCAGGGATCGGAACAGGCGGTTGCTGCGCAGGAGCTGCATCACCCGCTCCTCGCTGTCGGGGAAGCGGGGGACATCGGCCTCCAGGGCGCCGGGCGGGGGGCTGTGGTCGGCCAGGCAGGCGGTGGACTTGCAGATGCGGAACAACTGGCAGGGTTCCAGCGCCCGGACGGTGGCGTTGCGCCTGCCGGTGGCCCCGGGCATGAGCGCCTGCTCGCCGAAGTACTCGCCGTGCCTGAGGGTGGCGATGGTGACCTCCCGGCCGACGGCCGCGTTGATGCGCACGTCCACCGTGCCGTCCAGGATGACGTACATGCAATCGGCCTCGGCGCCCTCCTTGATGATGTTCTGGCCCGTGTCGTATGCCACAATACCGTTGGCCGGCGAGTGCAGAATCTGCTCCAGTTCCGCGTCCGCCAGGCGGCTCAGCGCGTCCACGGCGCGCAGCGTCTTGACGTCCGGCTTGGGCACGAAATGGCTCATAAACCGAATCCTACGCCCCGTCGGATTGGCCTGAAATGATTGGAGGAAAATTACGTGATTAGGTTCACAATCGACAGCGCTCCTGGTGCCCGAAGACCATGACCCGGCGGGAAAAAACCTCGACATTCGAAGGGCCATGGATGGACGCCGCGGCCCTGCCGGCGACGCCGGCCGTGATCTACGACCTGGCCGTCCTGGAGGAGCGATTGCAGCAGGTCCGGCGGCTGCGCGTGCAGGGCGGCCTCAAGGTGCTGTATTCGATCAAGGCCTGTGCGGTGGCCGAAGTGCTGCGCCGGATTGCGCCGCACGTGGACGGCTTCTCGGCCAGCTCCCTGTTCGAGGCCAGGCTGTCGCGGGAGGTGCTGGGCGGGGGCGGCGAGGTGCACGTGACCTCGCCGGCATACGCGCCCGCGGAACTGGAAGAACTCGCCCGACACGCCGATCACATCAATTTCAATTCAATCCCGCAGTACGAGCGCTGCGCGCCGCTGGCCGGCGGCTCCCGGCGCGGCCTGCGCATCAACCCGCAATATTCACAGGTGGCCGATCCCCGCTACGATCCCTGCCGGCCGGATTCGAAGCTCGGCGTGACGCTGCCGCAATGCGCCGCCGCCTGGGCGCGGCTGATGAAAAGCGCCCATCCTCCCGATGGCATCCATTTCCACAGCCATTGCGAGTCGCGGGATTTCAGTCCGCTGCGCGAAATCGTCCGGCGCATCGAGACGGCCCTGCCCGGCGCGCTGCGGCAGGTGCGCTGGCTCAACCTGGGCGGCGGCTATCTGCTGGAGGAGGGCGTCGATGTCAGCGTGCTCACCGGGCTGGTTGGCGATCTCAAGCATCGTCATCCGGATCTGGCGGTGTATTTCGAGCCCGGCAAGACCCTGGTGAACGAGGCCGGCAGTCTCGTGGCCTCGGTGGTGGACGTGTTCGATCGCGAGGACGTGCGGATCGCGGTGCTCGACACGTCGGTAAACCACCAGCCCGAGGTTTTTGAATACCAGCGCACGCCATACGTGCGGGAGGCAACCGCGGCGGGCGCGCATGAATATCTGCTGGCGGGCGGCACCTGCCTCGCCGGCGACCTCTTCGGCCGCCACCGGTTTTCCGAACCGCTCAAGATCGGCAGCCGGCTGACCTTCCGCGGCGTGGGGGCGTACGCCCTGGCCAAGGCCCATCGCTTCAACGGCCACAATCTGCCGGCGATTTACCTGCGCCTGCCTTCAGGCGAACTGCGGCTGCTCAAACAGTACGGCTATGAGGACTATCGGCGGCGGTGGTGTTGAGATGCCGGGGCTCTGAGCCGTGGAGTAAGATGGGGCCATGTCGCACGCCGCCTACGGTTTCTGGACCATGGCCCTCGCCGGCAACCTGGCGCTGGAATATCAACTGGGGCTGTGCCCGCTGCTGGCGCTGTCGCGGCGTTACGAGGTGGCGCAGGACATGGCGTTCGTGACCCTTGTGGTCGTGCCGCTGCTGGCGGTCGCCGGTTACGCCGTGCAGGCCGGGGTGCTGGCGCCGCTGGAACTCGCGGCCTGGCAGTTGCCGGCGTGGGTGCTGGTGTTTTTCCTGGTGTTGCGGCTGCTGGAGCTGACGGTGCTGCGATGGCTCCCGCGCCTGCACGAGCAATACGCCGTCTTCCTGCCGATGTTCCGAATCAACTGCCTGGTGCTGGGCGCGGCGCTGCTGGCGGTGGAAAAATTTGATGGATTTTTTGCCGCCGTGCTGGGCGGGCTGGGCATGGCGGCGGGCTACGCGCTGGTGCTGCTGATGCTCGCGGCGCTGCGTGAGCGGCTGGCGCTGGCCGAGACGCCGGCGGCCTTCCGCGGCGCGCCCATCACCGTGATCACACTGGGACTCATGTCGCTCGGCTGGCAGGGGCTGAAGGGCGTTTTCTGATGCTGCCGTGGCTGTTGCTGGCAATTCTGGGTCTCGCGGCGGGACTGGCGGTGACACGGCCCGCGCGCGGCGGCCGCGACGACGCGGCGTTGGCGGAAAAAACCGAACGCATCGACGCGCTGTTGCCGCAGACCCAATGTGGTTTGTGCGGTTATCATGGCTGCCGGCCTTATGCCGAGGCCGTGGCGCGCGGCGAGGCGGCGATCGACCGCTGTCCGCCCGGCGGCGCGGCGACGGTCGCGGCATTGGCGGATCTGCTGGGCGTGGAGCCACTGCCCGCGCCGGTGTCGCCGCCGGCGCGGGTGGCGGTGATTGATGAGCGCCTGTGCATCGGCTGCACGCTCTGTCTGGACGCCTGCCCGGTGGACGCCATCGTCGGCGCGCCCAGGCTGATGCACACCGTGATCGCGGCGCTGTGCACCGGCTGCGGTTTGTGCCTGCCGCCGTGCCCGGTGGACTGCATTCAGTTGCGGCCTGTGCCGGCGGCGCGGGGGGCGGGGTGACGCTGCCGCGGCACGCCTGGCGCGGCGGCGTGCGCGTGCCGCGCCACAAGAACCTCTCCAACACGGAGCCGTCACGCGCGCCGCCGCTGCCGGCGCGGTTGATTTACCCGCTGCGCAGCCACATCGGCACGGCGGCGCGGCCCGTCGTCGGCCCCGGCGACCGCGTGTTGAAGGGGCAGTGTCTCGCCGAGCCGGATTCCTACGTGAGCCAGGCCCTGCATGCCGCCACCTCGGGCACGGTTCGTGACATCCTTGATTATCCGGTCGCGCCCGGCGATGTGATGACGGCGAGCATCGTCATCGAGGTGGACGGCGAGGATCGCGGCATCGATCCCTGGCCGTCGCTGCCGGCGGACGCGGATGGCGATGCCATACAGCGGCGGCTCACGGAGGCCGGTGTCATCGGCATGGGCGGCGCCGGCTTTCCCTCGCACGTCAAGGTCAGGGAGGGGCTGACGCGCACGGTGCGCACCCTGATCATCAACGGCGTCGAGTGCGAGCCGTACATCACCTGCGACGATCGCCTGATGCGCGAACACGCCGCCGAAATCGTGGCCGGCGCGCGCTGGCTGAAGCGGGCGGTGAACGCGGGCGAATGTTTCATCGCCGTGGAGGAGGACATGCCGGAGGCGCTGGCCGCGTTGCAGGCGCATCCGGCGGAGGGTGTGACCATCGGAACGGTGCCGGCGATCTATCCCGCCGGCGGCGAGAAGCAGTTGATCAAGCTGCTGACCGGTCGCGAGGTGCCGAGCAAGGGCCTGCCCATACAGGCGGGCGTGCTGATGCACAACGTCGCCACCGCGCGGGCGGTGTACGCGGCGGTGGTGGAGGGGCGGCCGCTCACCTCGCGCTACGTCACGGTGACCGGCGGCATGACGCGGCCGGGCAACTGGCGGGCGCTGATCGGCACACCCGTGAGCCACCTGTTGCAGGAGGGCGGCTGGCGCGGCGGCGATCAGCGCGTGATCATGGGCGGGCCGATGATGGGGATGGCGCTGTGCAGCCTGGAGGTGCCGGTGACCAAGGTGACGAACTGCCTCCTGGTGCAGGAGGCGGCACCGGCGTTCCTGGCGGCCATGCCGTGCATACGCTGCGGTGAGTGCCTGCGGGTCTGTCCGGTGCAGCTCAACGCCCGCGCGCTGTACGAGTATTCGAAGGCCGGCGATCTTGACGCCGCGCAGGATTTGAATCTTTTCGATTGCATTGAGTGCGGCGCCTGCGCCTACGTCTGCCCCAGCCACATTCCGCTGGTGGGTTATTTCCGGGCGGCCAAGGCAGCCATCGCCGCCGCCGAGCGCCGGCAGCGCGCGGCGGCGGAGAATCGCGGGCGATACGAGCGCCATCAGCGGCGCCAGGCCGCTGATCAGGCCGGCTCCGCGACGGCATCTCCGCTGCCGGCGGCGGCCGGAGAGGACCGGGAGGCGCTGCGCGCGGAGATCGCGGCCGCCGTCGAGCGCGTCCGCGCCCGGCGCGCCGCCAGCGAGCCGCCGGACGGGGAACGGGGCGGGCCGGCATGACGACGGTTTCCAGCGGCGCGAGTTCGCCGCATCTGCATCAGGCCACATCGGTCGCGCTGGTGATGCGACGGGTGCTGGTGGCGCTCGTCCCGACGCTGATCGCCATGTTTTATTGTTACGGTCCCGGCGCGCTCATGCAGTGGTTGTGGGCGATCCTCGTCGCGCATGCCGTGGAGGCGCTGATGCTGCGCTGGCGCGGTCTGCCGCTGCAGCCGCATTTGAGCGACGGCAGCGCGGCGGTCACGGCCACGCTGTTTGCGCTGGCCATGCCGCCGTGGGCGCCATGGTGGCTCACGGTGCTGGGTCTCGTATTCGCGCTCGCCCTGGTCAAGCACGCCTACGGCGGTCTCGGCCACAATCTCTTCAATCCGGCGATGGGCGGCTACGTTTTTTTGCTGTTGTGCTTCCCGGTGGCGATGAAGGCCTGGGCGCCGATCGACGCCGGACACGCCGCGCCGGGGTGGATTGAATCCCTCGTGCGCCTTGCCGGCGGTGCCTCATCCATGGCCGACGGCTACAGCGGCGCCACGGTGCTGGAATACACGCGCACGCAGTTGCGCGCCATGAAGATGCTGTCGGAAATCACCGCGCAGCCGGTTTACGGAATGCTCGGCGATCGCAACGCCCAGTGGGTCAACGTCGCGGCGTTGCTGGGCGGGTTGTGGTTGCTGTGGACCGGCGTGATCCGCTGGCAGATACCCGTCGCGGCGCTGGCGGCGTTGTTTCTCACCGCCGCCGCTTTTCATCTGGCGGACGGCGATCGCTACGCCTCGCCGCTGCTGCATCTGTTCAGCGGCGCCACCATGCCGGGCGCCTTTTTCATCGCCACCGATCCGATCACCGCGCCCGGCACGCCACGCGGCCGGCTCGTGTTCGGCGCGGCGGTGGGGCTGTTGATTTATCTCATCCGCACCTTCGGCAATTATCCCGACGGCGTGGCCTTCGCGGTGTTGATCATGAACGGCGCCGCGCCGCTCATCGAACGTCACACCCAGCCGCGCATCCTGGGGGCGCCGGCGTGAACGCGCGCCCGCGCTCGTGGCGTGCGCCGCTCGCCGTGCTGATCGTAAGCCTGTTTTCCGGCGCGGTGTTGAAGGTCGTCGACGGCTACACCGCCGCCCGCGCCGGCATGGCGGCGGAGCAGCATCTGCTGCGGGATCTGCGGCAGGTGTTGCCGCCGGGATACGACAACGACGTGCTGAAGGAGGCGGTGCAATTCACCGATCCGGACTATTTCGGCGGGCGGGAGAAACTTGCGATTTATCCGGCGCGGCGGGCGGGCGTATTGATCGGCGCGGCGCTCGCGATCACCTCCGCGCCGGGCTACAACGCGCCGCTGCGGCTCATGATCGGTGTGGAGGCGGAGGGGCGGCTGCACGCGGTGCGGGTGCTGGAGCAGCACGAGACGGCGGGTCTGGGCGCCAACGTCGATCCGCGCCATTCCGACTGGCTGGCGCGCTTCAGCGGGCGCTCGCTCTCCGATCCGCCGCCGGAGCGCTGGTCGGTCAGGCCCGATGGCGGCGAGTTCGACGCCTTGAGCGGCGCGACCATCACCTCGCGCGCGGTGACCAATGCCCTGCATCAGGGGCTGGCGCTGTACGCCGCCCATCGCGACGAAATCGCATCACCACCCCGATGAGAGACGCCCGTCCCGCCTCTCCCTCCTTCGACTGCGCCCAGGGCCTGTCCCACGCTGGTCGAATGGGACAGGTTCGGGAGAGGCCCGCCGTGCCAATGGGCGGGTGAGGGGGCGCGGGCTATTTTGCGGTTTGCGCCCAGGCAATGACGGGCCGGCGCACGCCATCGAGGCGTTTGCGCCAGTAGCCGTCCTGGAGGCTCGACACCATCACGGTCTCGCTGCTGCGGCTGGGGGCGTGGATGAACTCGTTCTTTCCCAGATAGATGCCGACATGCGAATGGGCGCGGCCGAGGGTATTGAAGAACACCAGGTCGCCGGGTTGGGGATTCATCGGATTGACGGCCGGCAGGCCGCGCGCCATTTCATCCGCGTTATGCGGCAATGAAACCCCCCAGCGGCCGTACACGTGCTGCACGAAGCCGCTGCAATCGAAACCCTGTTGCGGCGTCGTCCCGCCCGGATGATAGGCCGCGCCCCGGAGGCTTTCGGCATAGGCCAGCAATTCCACGAGCGACGTGCCGGGCGTCGGGGCGGCGGGCGGCAACGGCGCCTGGGTGGAATATTCCGACGGCGGGATGGATTTGTCGGTGACCGGCGCCGGCGGGGTGGCGGCGCAGCCGCAAAGCAGCAAGAACACCGATACCAGCAGACCTGCCCGCATCCTCCCCAACCCCCTTTTCCAGCGACCCAGCGGGATAAAGTTTTTCAGCGACGCTGAAAAGCATAAATGATGTGCGGTTTCATTGCATGCTGCGCCGCATCGGCCGCCGGGCCTTAAGCATCCCTTAAGTTCGGCGATCCACAGTAACCGTCACGGCGTGCTCCGCGCGCTGCATCGTGCCGGAACTGGCGTTATCATTGATGCATACGACAAAGCCCCCCATCCCTTCACCAGCCACGGGCATCGAGTCGGATGCGGAACCGGTCATGCGGATCCTGATTGTCGAAGACTCCGAGCGCATGCGATCCCTTTTGCAAACCGGCCTCACCGCGCAGGGCTTGGTCGTCGATGCGGCCGTGGACGGCCAGGACGCGCTGGCCTACCTCGAACGCTATCCGTATGACGTCGTCGTGCTCGATCTCATGATGCCGCGCGTCGACGGCTGGAAGGTGCTCCAGCACATCCGGTCAGCGCGGCTCCAGACGCGCGTGCTGGTGCTGTCGGCGATGGATCAGGTGGAGGATCGCGTGCGCGCCCTTGATCTCGGCGCCGACGATTTCCTGATCAAGCCGTTCTCGTTCGACGAGGTGCGGGCGCGCATCCAGGCGCTGGGCCGCCGCGATCAGGAGCGTCCGGCGACGGAACTGACCGCCGGGACCGTCATCATCGACACCGTGACCAAGACGGTGCGGGTCGGCGGCGCGCGGCTGGCCCTGACACCCAAGGAATACGCTCTGCTCGAACTGCTGGCGCGCCGGCGTGGCCAGGTGCTGAGCCGCGCGGCAATCTTCGAGCATCTCTACGCCAGCCACAGCGAGGCGTCCGACAAGGTCATCGAGGTGCTGATGAGCACGCTGCGCGCCAAGCTCGCCGGCGCCGGCGCGGGCGAGCTCATCGAAACGCGGCGCGGATTCGGTTATGTGCTGGCTTGAGCGCCTGCGCGGTTCGCTGCGCGGCCGGCTGGTCATCAACCTGTCGGCGGCACTGGCGCTGTGCCTGGGTGCCTTCACGGCCGGCTTCGATCTGATGATCGATCGGGAAATCAGCAACCGCTTCGATCACAGCATGGTTGATCGCGCCCGCGCCCTGGGCGCCCGCTTTGCGCAGCGGGCGACGGGGACGGCGGCCGCGCCGGTGCCGGTGGAGGCGGCCTCCGGTGTGCATCAGGAAATGTACAAGGTGTGGGACCGGTCGGGCCGCGCGCTGGCGCGCTCCGAGACCGGCGATCTCGATCTCGCGCCGCCCGCGAACGCCGGCGCCGGGCCGGTGTTCTTCGATTTGCGTCTGCCGGACGGGCGGGAGGGCCGCGCCGTCAGCATGGCCTTTGATCTGCCGCCGGCCGACCCGCGCGGCCGGCTGCTGGTGACGCTGGCGGAATCCAGCGCGGAGCGGGACGCGCTCGAAATCCGCCTGCACCTGCTGCTGCTGACCGCCGCCGGCATCACGCTGGCGGTGATTCTCGCGCTGGCATGGCTGACGGTCGACCGCGGCCTGAAGCCGGTCCGCGTCCTGGCACGCGAGATCGCCCGCATCGATCCCGATCAGGCGCCGCCCGATTTCGACATGCGCGCGCTGCCCGTGGAACTGCAGCCGGTGACGCAAAAATTCGCGAGCCTGATTCGCCGGTTGTATCACGCCCTGTCCAGCGAACGTCGCTTTGCGCGCAACATCGCCCACGAGCTGCGCACGCCGCTCGCCGAGATGCGCATGACCGCCGAGGTCGGCGCGCTCGACGACACGGTTGCCGGCCTACGCGCGCATCTGGATGTGGTGGGCGGCGCAGCGCAGCAGATGGAGTCCATCGTTAACGTGCTGCTGATGCTGGCGCGCTACGACGCCGGCCTCGAAAAGCCGGCTCGGGAGCCGGTGAATCTGGCGGAGCTCGTGGCCCGTCATCTGCACCGCCTCGAGCCGCAGATCGCGGGTCGTCGATTGCAGGTGACCGGCGCGCGGGTGCCCGAATTGTGGGTGCAGGCGGACCCGGTACTTGCCGACAGCGTTTGCAAGAATCTGCTCGAAAACGCCCTCGAATATGCCCCCGCCGGAACGGCCGTCGAAATCGCGCTGGGCGGGGACCGCCTGCGGGTGCGCAACGCCGCGCCCTCGCTGTCGGCCGATGACGTCGCGCAGTTGGGTGAGCCTTTCGCGGGCGCGCGCGGGCCGCAGGCCGGGGCCGCTTCGCCGCACTTGGGCGCTGGTCTCGCCCTCGTTGCCGCCGTCGCCCGCGTGCATGGATGGACGGTGAGCCACCGGCTTGAGCCCGACCAGCGCTTGTGCACGACCGTGTCCGGCTTCCAGCCGCTCATGTCGGTGGACGCGGAGAAACAGCCCCCGGTTCCGTGACTCGGGCCGCTGCGGGCGGGACCGGTCGCGGCGGCTGTACCCCCCTTCCAATGCCGGCCACGGCCGCGCCATGGCGGGTTTAAGCATTTTCAAAGCTTGATCCGAAACAATGGCCGCATATCCATTCGTATCTGTCGGAGGTGGCCGATGAACAAGATGATTCCGGCTGCGGTGCTCGCGGTTTCATTCACGGGTGCGCCGGTGGCCGGGGCGCTCGACATCCGCGTCAGCACCGAGCAGCTGCAGGCGCTCGGCGTTGAATCCCGCGCAGCGTCCAGCGTGACCGAGGCGGCGCTGGGCGTCGTTCCGGTGCGGCTGGTGCTGCCGGCCACTCACACGCACGCGGTGATCACGCCGGTGGGCGGCGTAGTGTCGCGCCTGCATGTGCAGGAGGGCGACAGCGTCCGGGCCGGCCAGCCCCTGCTGCGCATAAACAGCCGGGAGCTGGCGACGCTGACTGCGGACATCGCCCGCCTGACTGCCGAAACGGAAATGCTGCACATGCGTCTGCGGCGCGATGAGGCGCTGGTCCGGGAGGGGCTGGCGCCGCGGCGGCGGCTGGAGGAGAGCCGTGCCGAGTATCGCGCCCGGGAGACCGCCCTGCGGGAAAAGCGCACGCTGATGGGCCGCCTACAGCCGGTGGAAGGGTCGCAGACGGAAATCGAGTTGCTGGCGCCGGTGGCCGGACGCGCGGTCGAAAACGGCCTGCGGGTCGGTGCCGCGGTCAGCGCCGAATCGACCGCGCTGTTCATCGTCGACAGCGCGGCACTGTGGGGCGAGGCCCAGGTGCCGGAGGCGCTGATTGCCAGGCTGCATCCCGGCCAGCGCGCGACGGTGGGGCCGGTGCAGGTTGGCGCGACCGTGATTGCGGTCGGCCTGCAACTGGATCCCTCCACGCGCTCGGCGCTGGCGCGCCTCGAAATCCCCGATCCCCGGGGTCTCATCGCCGGCCAGACGCTGGAGGCCACGCTGTACGACGCGGCCGCGCCCGGCACGCTGCTGCTGCCGGCCCCAGCCGTCACGCGGCTCGGCGACGCGTCGGTGATCTTCCTGCGCACCGCCACCGGTTTCAGGACGCTTGAGGTCCGGCCCGGCGCACGCATCGGCGATGAAGTGGTGGTGCAGGCGCCGCCACTCGACACTGGCGCGCAAATTGCGATCAGCGGCGTCAGCGCGCTGAAATCCATCGCCGTGAGCGAATAGCCTCATGCTGCGCCGCCTCGTGGAATTCGCGCTCTCGCAGCGCCTGGTGACGGCCCTCTTCGTCATACTGATTGCGGCCGGCGGCACGTGGTCATTCCGGCAGCTGCCCATCGACGCGTTTCCCGACATCTCGCCGACGCAGGTCAAGCTGATACTCAAGGCCCCGGGCATGACGCCGGAGGAGGTCGAAACCCGCGTCATCATTCCACTCGAAATGGAACTCATGGGAATCCCGCGGCAGACGATGCTGCGGTCGTCGGCGAAGTACGCGATCGCCGACGTGACGCTGGACTTCGCCGACGGCACGGACATCTACTGGGCGCGCCAGCAGGTGGCCGAGCGCTACGCGAGCGTCAGCGGCAGCCTGCCGCCGGGGGTCGGCGGCGGACTGGCGCCGATTGCCACCCCGCTGTCCGATGTGTTCATGTTCACGATCGAGGGGCCGGCCTCGCTTGAAGAGCGACGGTCGCTGCTCGACTGGGTCATCCGGCCGGCGCTGCGGACCCTGCCCGGCGTCGCCGACGTCAACGCGCTCGGCGGCCGGGTCCCTACCTTCGAGATCGTGCCGGATCGCGCCGCCATGACCGCGATCGGCGTCACACTTGCCGATCTCAGGCAGGTGCTGGAGGTCAATAACGGCAATGACGGGGCGGGACGCCTGGCCGAGGGCGAGGAGGCCCTGGTGGTGCGCGCCACCGGCGCCGTCCGCGGCCTCGACGATCTGAAGTCGACCGTCGTCAAGCGCGAGGGCAACCGCATCGTGCGCGTGCAGGACGTCGCCGCGGTGCGCATGGGAACACTGACACGCTACGGCGCGGTGACGAAGGACGGCGCGGGCGAAGCGGTTGAGGGTCTCGTCATGGGCCTGCGCGGCGCCAACACCAGCCGGACCGTGGCTGCGGTGCGGGCACGGCTGCAGGAGCTCGAACCGGTGCTGCCGCGCGGAACGACCATCCGGGTGTTTTACGACCGCAGCGATCTGATTGAGCGCGCCGTCGGCACCGTCAGCCGCGCACTGCTGGAGGCGACGGTCCTGGTGGTCGTGCTGCTGCTCGTGTTTCTGGGCGAGCTGCGCGCCGCGCTGGTGGTCGCGACCACTTTGCCGCTGGCCGCGCTCATCACCTTCATGCTGATGCGGGTATCCGGCCTGTCGGCGAACCTGATGAGCCTGGGCGGACTCGCCATCGCCATCGGCATGCTGGTCGACGGCGCCGTCGTGGTCGTCGAGAACGTGGTCACGCATCTGGCGCGGCCGGACGCGGCGAAGCTGCCGCGGCTCCACATCGTGTACCGCGCGGCGTGCGAGGTCATCACGCCCGTATCCGCTGGCATACTCATCATCTGCCTGGTGTTCGTCCCGCTGCTGACGCTGCAGGGACTGGAGGGCAAGCTGTTCAGCCCGGTGGCGCTGGCCATCGTCTTCGCGCTGGGCGCCTCCCTGGTGCTGTCGCTGACGGTGGTGCCGGTGCTGGCGTCGCTGTTGCTGCGGGCCGGCGCGCACGATGAACCCTGGCTGATGCGCAGGCTCGACGGCCTCTATGCGCGCCTTCTGCCGCTGGCGCTGCGGTACCGGGGCGCCGTCGCGATCGGCGCGGCGGCGATGATTGCCGCCGCCGTCCTCGCCTGGGGCCACGTCGGCAAGACATTCATGCCTGCCATGGATGAGGGCGCCCTCCTGGTCCAGATCGAGAAGCTGCCGTCGATCAACATCGATCGCAGCGCCGACATCGATCTCCGCATGCAGCGCGCGATACTGCGAGACGTGCCCGAGGTCGAAAGCATCATCGCGCGCCTCGGGTCCGACGAGCTGGGCTTCGATCCGATGGGTCTCAACCAGACCGACAGCTTTCTCATGCTCAAGCCCAAGGCGAGCTGGCGTCATCCCGACAAGCCATGGCTGGTCGATGCGATCCGCGGCGTCATCGACCGGTTTCCGGGCATCGCGTACGTCTTCACGCAGCCGATCGAAATGCGCGTCTCCGAGATGCTGACGGGGACGCGCGGCGATCTGGCCGTCAAGGTGTTCGGCCCGGATCTTGGGGAGCTCGGCCGCATCGCCGCCCGCATACACGCGGTCCTGCAATCCCTGCGCGGCAGCGCCGACGTGTACACGCTGACCAATACCGGCGTGCAGTATCTCGAAATCGACGTCAATCGCGAGGCGGCGGGCCGGGCGGGCCTGAGCGTGAACGACGTGCAGGCCGAACTTCGCGGCCAGATCGAGGGCATGAACGCCGGTTACGTGCTGGAGGCCGGGCGGCGGATTCCGCTCGTCATCCGCGGCGAGGAGCGACTGCGCGCGATGCCGGAGCGGCTCGGCGATCTGCGGTTGGCTGCGCCGGACGGTGGCAGCGCCAGAGTCTCCGATGTCGCCGCCGTCCGCCGCGTCGACGGTCCGGTGAAGGTGGATCGCGAAGGCAACTCGCGCTACGCGGTGGTGCAGGCCAACGTGACCGGGCGCGATCTGGTCGGTTACGTCGAGGAGGCGCGGCGCGCCGTGGCGGCGCGCGTTGCGCTGCCGTCCGGGTACCGGCTGGCCTGGGGCGGGCAGTTCAAAAATCAGCAGCGCGCGGCGGCGCGGCTGGTGCTGGTGGTGCCGGCGGCGCTGGGGTTGATCTTCGTCGTGCTGTTCTCCACCTTCGGCAGCATGCGGCAGGCGATGCTGATCCTGGCGAACATACCGTTCGCGATGGTCGGCGGCGTGCTGGCGCTGGCCGCGACAGGGGTATATCTCTCGGTGCCGGCGTCAGTGGGCTTCATCGCCCTGCTCGGCATCGCGGTCCTGAACGGGCTCGTGATGGTGACGACCTTCAATCAACTGCTGGACACCGGCCTGCCGCTGGATCGCGTGGTGCTGGAAGGCGCGCAGCGGCGCTTGAGGCCGGTGCTGATGACGGCCAGCATCACCGCCTTCGGCATGGTGCCGCTGCTGTTCGCAACCGGCCCGGGTTCCGAAATCCAGCGGCCACTGGCCATCGTGGTCATCGGCGGCCTGGTCAGCGCGACGCTGCTGACGTTGCTGTTGCTGCCGGCTCTTTACCGTCATTTCGGTGTGGAGCGGCGCCCTGCGGCATTGGAAATCCGCACGTGAAACTATGCAAGCTCACCATCGTCTTTCCGGCGTCGATCGAGGACACCGTGACGGAAGCGCTGTTCGCCTTTGAACCGCCGCTGGGCGGATTCACGGTGACCAATGCCGAGGGACACGGCCAGGATTTCACGCGCGCGAGCGTGCGTGAAAAGGTCCGCGGCCGCGTCGCCCGGCGGATGCTGTTCATCGTCCTGCCCGCCGTGCGCATCGACGAGCTGATTCGCCGCCTGCGCGACACCGTCCGGCATCCGGAGGCGGCCTACTGGATCGAGCCGGTGGACGGCTTCGGGACGCTGCAATAAGCAAATTGACGCCGGTTGCTACACGCCAGCGGCGTGGCGCCCCCCGGCCGCGGGAGAAGACGCGCGTGGGAGTGAATTTGCATGCCCTAAGGCTGTCATCCCGGCGAGACGTGGAGAAAAAGGGTCTTGAGATACTCGGTTTCGGGGATGGCCGGGTGAACGGGGTGGTCGGGGGCCTGATGCCCCTGTTCCAATATTTGCAACGAACATTGCGCCTTCAGGCCCGCCTGCCGCACGACATTGCGAAAGTCCGCGGCCGTGACATGCGATGAGCAGGAGGCGCTGATCACGATCCCGTCATCGTTCAGCACCTGCATGGCCAGCGTGTTCAAGCGCTGGTAGGCCTCCATGCCCTGCCTCAGATCCTTCCTGCGCCTGGCGAAGGCCGGCGGATCGAGAATGACCACGTCAAACCGTTGGGAGGATTCGCGCAGTTTTTTCAATGCGGTGAAGGCCTCCTCCACCTCCACCGTCAGCCTGGCATCGACGTTGTTCAGGATGGCATTGTCACGAATAAACTCCGCGGCGGCGGCGGAGGCCTCCACGCAATGCACCTGCGCGGCGCCCGCGGCGGCGGCCTGCACGCCCCAGCCGCCCAGATAGCTGAACACGTCCAGCACCCGCCGGCCCTTGACGTAATCCGGCAGCCGGGCGCGGTTGGCGCGATGGTCGTAAAACCAGCCCGTTTTCTGTCCCTGGCGCAGCGGCACCTTGAACCGGCAGCCGTTCTCGGTGATGGTGACGGTCTCGGGAATTTCTCCATGCGCGACCTCGATCTCATTCGGCAAGCCTTCCAACGCGCGGCCGGCGCCGTCGTTGCGCAGCAGTACGCCCGCGGGTCTTACCAGTTCGCGCAGGCCGTCGATGATGTGCGTCCGCATCCGCTCCATGCCGGCGGTGTTGATCTGCGCCACCAGGATTTCGCCGTAGCGATCGACGATGAGGCCGGGCAGGCCATCGCTTTCGGCATGGGCCAGGCGGTAATAAGGCCCGGCAAAGAACCGCTCGCGCAACAGCAGGGCGGCGCGCAGGCGTTCATGGAGCAATGCGGGCGAATAGGGCGCCGACGGATCGGTGCTCACCAGCCGCGCGCTGATCAATGATCGCGGATTGACATAGCCGGTGCCGAGCGGCCGGCCGCCGGCGGCCAGCACGCGGACGGCCTGGCCGGGCGCAAACGCCGTGAGCGGGCTGCGGCCGGTGTCCACCTCGTTGCTGAACACCCAGACGTGGCCGGCGCGCAGCCGCCGGTCCTCGTTCTTTTTGAGATAAAGCGGCGCGTAGTCCATGGGGTGCGGGTTCGCGGGCGGGGCTGGCATGGACGGCATAGTATAATGTCAATTCCGCTTCCGGCCCGGTGACACGCGAGCACAGCGATCCATGTCCACCTCCGTTTCCTGCCTGCATGGCTGCAATGTGTTGTGGCGGCACAACCCGCTGCTCGTCCGGCTGCTGGGGTTGTGCCCGCTGCTCGCCGTCTCCACGCGCCTGATCGACGGCATCGCGCTGTCGATCCTGCTCGCGGCGGTCGGTCTATGGACCGCCGCCCTCGTGTCGGGCACGCGCCGGCTCATTCCGCCGGAGGCACGTGCGATCTGCCGGGCGCTGTTCCTGGCCACCGGCGCCGGCATCGTCACCGTGCTCCTCAAAACCTTCCGTCTCGATCTCGCCGCGCAACTCGGCATCTATGTGCCGGTCATGGCGGGCTGCTGCCTGCTCGTCGCGCAATCGGCCGAATTCAGCGGCCGCCACCCGCCTGCCTTGAGCCTGCGGAGCGGGGCCGGAGTGGCGGCGGCGATGGCGGCATTCCTGATTCCGTTTTCGGCGGCGCGCGAAGTGCTGGCCTACGGCACGCTGCTGCGCGACGCCGATCAACTTGTGCCCGCGTTACCGCCGGAATTCGCGCTGCGCCTCTGGCCGGGGGATCAGGGGTTGGCGGTCGCCGCCCTGCCGCCCGGCGCGCTGCTGTTGTTGGGTCTGGTACTGGCCATTCATCGGCGGCTGACTCCGGCACCGCCCGCCGACCGTCGGGTGTGACCACGAATGAGGCCGGCCCGGCGTGAGGCATTATTCGAACGTTTGCGCGCGCTCAATCCCGAGCCGCGCACCGAGCTGCAATACCAAACCCCCTTTGAGTTGCTGATCGCCGTCATGCTCTCGGCGCAGGCCACCGACGTCAGCGTGAACAAGGCCACCCGCGGGTTGTACCGCGTGGCCAGCACTCCGGCGGCCATGCTGGCGCTGGGTGAGCGGGGCTTGAAGCGCCACATCAAAACGATCGGCCTCTACAACACCAAGGCTAAAAACATCCTCAAGACCTGCAGGCTCTTGCTGGAGGAACACGGCGGTGAAGTGCCGGCGGATCGCGAGGCGCTGGAGCGGCTGCCGGGCGTGGGTCGCAAGACGGCCAACGTGATCCTGAACACCGCCTTCGGGCAGCCGACCATCGCCGTGGATACGCACATCTTCCGGGTCGCCAACCGCACGGGGCTGGCGCCCGGCAGGACGGTGTGGGAGGTGGAACAAAAACTGCTCAAGCGCGTGCCGGAGAGGTACCGGCATGACGCGCATCACTGGCTGATCCTGCACGGGCGCTACGTATGCATGGCGCGCAGGCCGCGCTGCGGGGAATGCGCCATTTATGATTTGTGCGGCTGGAAGGACAAGGCGCGTTATCTGAATCCGCCGGGGAAGGCGGCATGGGGGGCGGCATGACGCAGGCGCGCACACGACTGGAACAGCGGCTGGAAGTGCTGGCGGAGGTGATCCAGAGTTTCGCCGCCTCGCTGGACCTGCGCGAGACCCTGCGTCACGCCATCGCCACCTTCATCGAGTACATGGACGCCGAGGCCGCCTCCATCTTCCTGCTCGAGAAGGAGGAGACGGAACTGGTCTGCCAGCAATGCGCCGGCCCGGTGGACATCGCCGGCCTGCGCATCCCCGCCCACCAGGGCATCGTCGGCAAGACGGTGCGCGAGCAGCGCTGCCAGATGGTGCGCGACGTGCAGAAGGAGGCCGCCTTCATGGCCGCCGTGGACGCCGACACCGGCTTCGTCACCCGCTCCATCCTGTGCGCGCCGCTGACCGTGCGCGGCCAGCATATCGGCGCGCTGGAATTGATCAACAAAAAAAGCGGCGACGGTCTGTTCGACAGCGAGGACGAACACATCCTGATCGCGCTGGCGGCCGCCGCGGCGCTGGCGATCCACAACGCCCGCATCGCCGAGGCGCTGGTGGAGCAGGAACGCATGCGCAAGGAGCTGGAGCTGGTGCGGGAGGTGCAGGTGAATCTGCTGCCGCGCATCGCGGAGGGCGCCCTGCCGGTGGTGGCCGTCAATTTCCCGGCGCGCGAGGTCTCCGGAGATTTTTACGACTATTTCGCCCTGCCGGACGGCCGCATCCACTTCAATCTCGCGGACGTCTCCGGCAAGGGCATGAACACGGCCCTGTGGATGGCCAAGACCGGCGGGCTGCTGCGCTGTCTCGCCAAGACCACGCCGGATTTGAGCGCGCTGGTGGCAAAAGTGAACGATGAAATATGCGAAACCGCCTCGCACGGCATGTTCGTGACGCTGGTCGCCGGCGCGCTCGATCCGCGCGATGACACCCTGACGCTGGTCAACGCCGGCCATCTGCCCGTGCTGTATCGCAGTCGCACCGGGGAGTTTCGTGAGATCGAGGCCCAGGGGCCGCCGGTGGGCGTCCTGCCCGGCGCGGAATTTCCGATCGCGCGCCTGGCCCTGGACGGCGGCTCGCTGTATTTGTACACCGACGGCGTCACCGAGGCCCTGGATGAGGAGGGGCGGGCGCTGGAAACCGCCGGATTGATGGCGCTGATCAAGCGCTATGCCGGCTTGAACCCCCGCGCGCGGCTGGAGGAGCTGGTGGGGGCGGTGCGGCGCATGGGTCAGAAACAGCGCGATGACATCACCTTGATGCTGGTCGACCGGCGGGTGGGAGCGGCGATGGCTAATCCTTTGTTGGAAATGAGATTTCGTTCCGATCCGGCCGACTTGAAGGAAGTCCGCCAGCGGGTGCGGGAGGCGGTGGTCCGCAGCGGTTGCGGGGGCGAGCTGGCGGACAGCCTGGTGCTGGCCGTCAACGAGGCCTGCATGAACGTCATGCAGCATGCCTATCGTGGCGACTGCTCAGGTGAAATTATTCTTGAAATCCTAAATAATGGCCGTGAGTTGGAATTCGAGGTGCGGGATTTTGCCGCGCCCGTTGATATCGGCAGCATCAAGCCGCGCGCTCTGGACGAGGTGCGGCCCGGGGGTCTGGGGACGCATTTCATACAGACCATCATGGATGACTGGGTCTACGGCCATCTCCCGGCGGAGTGCGGCAATTATCTCAAGATGAAAAAGAAAATAGGCTGAGCCGCGGATGCACCGCGGCCGGCGGAGAAAAACCAAAGGGGATGTCCACGATGTCTTACCGGGTCCGTGACGACAGCGGCTACGCGGTGGTCGAATTGACGGGCGAGGTGGATTTGTCCTGCTCCCCGGAGGCCCGCAGCGCCATCCTGTCCTGTTTGAAGGACACCAGGAATGTGCTGGTGGATTTGTCCCGCGTGACCTACATCGACAGCTCCGGCGTGGCCAGCCTGGTCGAGGGATACCAGACCGCGAAGAAAAAGAAGCTCAAATTCGGCCTCGTCGGCGTGAGCGGGGCGGCGCTGAACGTGCTCAAGCTGGCGCGGCTCGACAAGGTGTTCCCCATCCACGACACCGTGGCCGCCCGCGTCAAGGCAGATGGCTGATACGGCGGATGGCAGACGCCCACACCCATCCCCAGCCGACCTTCCTGGAACAGCTTGGCCGCGCCACGGTCGACGCCGTCGAGGAGTTCGGCTACTACTTCCTGCTGTTTGTGGAGAGCATCTACTGGCTGATCGCCGGCCCCTTCCGCCATCAGCCGGTGCGGCCGCCGTCCATCGCGGCGCAGATGATGACCATCGGCGTCGCCGCCATTCCCATCGTGTTCATCCTGTCGTTCACCATCGGCATCATGCTCGCCATCCAGGGCATCCACACGCTCAAGACCTTCGGCGCCGAGCAGCAGGTGGTGACCGGCATCGCGCTGTCCGTCACCCGCGAATTCGGCGCCCTCATCACCGCCATCGTGGTGGCCGGGCGCTCGGGATCGGCGCTGGCGGCGCGCATCGGCACCATGCAGGTGTCGCAGGAAATCGACGCCCTGCGCGTCATGAGCATCAATCCCGTGCGTTACCTGTCCTCACCGGTGCTGGCGGCCATGCTGGTCATGCTGCCGTCGCTGACCTATCTCGCCGACCTGTCCGGCCTGCTCGGCGGGGCGGTGTTCACCAATCTGGAGCTGGGTCTCTCCTACAACGCCTACATCGACCGCACCCTGGACGCGCTGGTGGTCGACGACGTCATGCAGGGGCTGAACAAAAGCCTCGTCTTCGGCGTGATCATCACCGTCATCGGCATCAGCAACGGCTTCCAGGTGACCGGCGGCGCCGAGGGCGTGGGCCGGGCGACGACGCGTTCCGTAGTGCTGTCGATCTCCTACATCGTGGTGGCCGACATGATGTTCACATATTTCCTGAATCGGTGATTGCCCCGCCATGAACGCCAGCGCCGCACAGCCGGTGATCGAGGTGAATGAACTGGTGGCCCATTACGGCAGCCGCAAAATCCTCGACCGGATCAACATGCAGGTGGAATCCGGCGAGATCATGATCATCATGGGCGGCAGCGGCTCCGGCAAAAGCACGCTGCTGCGGCATCTCCTGGGCCTGAACCGGCCGACCTCCGGCCACATCCGCGTGCTGGGCGTGGACATCACCCGCGCCCCGGCGCACACCGTGCACGCTCTGCGCAAACGCATGGGCGTCGCCTTCCAGGGCGGCGCGCTGTTCAGCTCCCTGACCGTGGGCGAGAACATCAAGCTGCCGCTGCGCGAACACGCCCGGCTGGACGAGGCCACCATGAACATCATGACGCGTCTCAAACTCGAGGTGGTGAACCTGGCCGGTTTTGAGAATCTCATGCCGGCGCAGCTGTCCGGCGGCATGATCAAGCGCGCCGCCGTGGCGCGCGCCATCATCATGGATCCCAAGCTGCTGTTTTTCGACGAGCCCTCGGCGGGCCTCGACCCGGTGGTGTCCGCCGAGCTGGATGAACTGATTCTCCGTTTGCGCGACGCCATGGGCATGACCATCGTGGTGGTGACGCACGAGCTCGACAGCGCGTTCAAGATCGCGGATCGCATCACCGTGCTCGATCACGGCCGCATCCTGATGACCGGCACGGTCGACGAGGTGCGCGGTTGCGACAACACGCGGGTGCAGGACCTGTTGAACCGCCGGCCGCGCGACGAGGAGATCGACGCCGACGAATATATGCAACGATTAACCGAGGGTTGAAAGGAACGATTTTGTGAAACGGGATCACATCAATTACACCGTGGTCGGTGTCTTCGTGCTCATCACGGGCCTGGCGTTTCTCGTGCTGCTCTACAAGCTGACCGGCAGCGCCGGCCCGACGGATCGCTATTTCGTTCACTACGACAACGTCTTCGGCCTCAAGTACGGCACCGGCGCGTTCTACGAGGGGTTCCAGGTCGGCCAGATCGAAAAAATCACGCCGGAGCGCGACGGCGACCACACCCGCTACAAGGTGGAGTTGAGCGTGAAATCCGGCTGGAAGATTCCCGACGACAGCGTGGCCGCCATCATTGCCTCCGGCCTGCTTTCCGGCGTCGCCATCAACATCCAGGAGGGCAGGAGCAAGACCACGCTGGCGCCGGGTTCGGAGATCAAAGGTCAGGGACAGGTGAACATGTTCGCCGCGTTCAATGATCTCGCCAGGGATTTCCACAACCTGTCCGAGGAAGGCATCATGCCCACCCTCAAGAATCTGAACGAGCGCGTCAGCGCCCTGGCGCAGGAATACCAGGATCTGTCAAAGTCCGATTTGCGACCGCTGCTCGAATCCACGCGCCGCCGGATTGACGATCCGGAGCTGTTCGACAAGCTCAAGGCCATCCTGAAGAGGATGGACGACAGCGCCGCCCGCCTGCAGCGTCTGCTCGGCGACAAGAACCAGCAGGCCGTGACCTCGACGCTGGCCAACGTCGAGAAGGTCTCGGAAAACACGCTCGATCTGCTGAACCGCATCGAGATCACGCGCCTGCAGATGCACCATGCCTTCGGCGAGCTCGACCAGATGGTCACCGACAACCGCGGCAACGTCAACCAGGCGCTGAGCGACACCGCGGCCTCGACCGCCGATCTGCGGGCGGCGATGCAGTCGCTGCGGCAGAGTCTCGAGACCGTCTCCCACAACCTCGACACCATCCTCTATCACCTGGAGGGCAGCAGCCGCGACATGCACGAGTTCGCGCGCCAGCTGCGCGAGAACCCCGGCCTGCTGCTGAACAGTTCGCCGCAGAAGGACGACGTGAAGGATCGGGCGGAGGCCAGCGGAGCGCAGGGCGGCACGCAGAGGAAAACAGAACAGGGGAAGGAAACGCCATGACACGATCCCGCGCGCTGGGTGTGACGACGATGGTGCTGGTCCTGGCGGCGTGCGCCAAGGCGCCGCCGGTGCCCACGGACACCTATTACCGACTCACCGCGCCGCAGGCGGCGGCCGTGACGCCGCTGACCACGGGCATCATCCTGGTGCGCCCGCTGCAGGGCGACGGACTGCATTCGGATCGCGCCATCCTCCACGCCGGGGACCCGCAGGGCGTGGTGCTCACGCAGTACAGCTATCATTTCTGGACCGAGGCCCCGCCGCGGCTGATCCAGCATCAACTCATCGATTACCTGCGCGCGGCGCAGGCCGGACGTTTGGTGGTGGGCGAGCTGCAGAGCGAGCCGGCGCTGGTTGTCAGCGGCCGCATCAGGCAGTTCGAACGCCTCGAGGGCGGCGGGCGGGCGACCGCCCGCGTCGATCTGGAACTGCGGCTGGATGACGCGCGCGGCCGGCCGCTGCTGGTGCAGGATTACAGTGAACGCATCGCCGCCGCCGGCGATGATTTAGGCAGCACGGTGGCGGCCTTCGATCAGGCCTTGAACGCCCTTTTCGCCCGCTTTCTGGCCGATGCCTCCAAGGCCGTCGCCGCCGGCCACTGATGCGGCCCTGGCTCGACAGGCTGAAAAAACAGCGCGTCCCCGTCGCCCTGAGCCTGGGGGTGCTGGCGACCCTGCTGTTGCATGCCCGCGAGGAGGAGGGCAGCCCGCTGCGCTGGTCGTCCATTGATCAACTGGAAAACATCAGCTACGACGCCCGCCTGTTGCTGACCATGCCGAGGACGGTGGACCCCGGCGTGGTCATCATCGACATCGACGAAAAAAGCCTGCAGGCGGAGGGGCGCTGGCCCTGGGGACGCGACCGCGTGGCGCGCATGGTCGAGCAGCTGTTCGAGAAATACAAGGTTGCGCTGGTCGGATTCGACGTGGTGTTCGCCGAGCCCGATGAAAGCTCCGGCCTCAAGGTGCTGGAGCAGTTGTCGCGGCGGGAGTTCGGCGGCATCTCCGGTTTTGAACAGCGCCTGAGGGAACTCAAGCCCCGGCTCGACAACGACGGCAACTTCGCCAACATCATCGGCAAGTACAAGGTGGTGCTCGGCTATTTTTTCAACGAGGCCAGCAGCGACGTCAAGGCCGCGCATTCCGGCGCCCTGCCGCCGCCGACCTTCCCCAGGGGGGCCTTTGAAGGCAGGCACATCTCCTTCCGCCCCGCCTCGGGATATGGCGGCAATCTGCCCGTATTCCAGGAGAAGGCCGCCGCCGCCGGCCATTTCAATCCCTGGCTGGATGACGACGGCATTGTCCGCCGCGTGCCCATGGTCATGGACTACGACGGCGCGCAGTACGAATCACTGTCGCTGGCGATGGCGCGCACCTATCTGGGCGCGAGCGGGGTGGAGGCCAAGTTCGAGCAGGCGCCGTTCGGCGCCTCCAAAAATTACGCCGGCCTGGAATCGCTGCGCATCGGCAATCGCTCAATCCCGGTGGATGAACACATCCAGGCGCTGGTGCCCTATCGCGGCGGCCAGGGCAGCTTCCCCTACGTGGCCGCCACCGACGTCATCCATGGCACCGCCAATCCGGAACTGCTGCGGCCGGGCGCCATCGCCATCGTCGGCACCACCGCCGCCGGCCTCCTCGACCTGCGCTCCACGCCGGTGCAAAAGGCCTATCCCGGCGTCGAGGTGCACGCCAACCTGATTGCCGGCATTCTGGAGGGCCGCATCATGCAGAAACCCGCCTACGTGCGGGGCGCCGAGATCATCCTGCTGTTCGTCTTCGGGATGGCGCTGGCGCTGACGCTGCCGCTGCTCGGCCCGCTGGCCGAAACCCTGACGACGCTCGGCGCGCTCGCACTCTACACGGCGTTCAACATGTTCTGCTGGATCAAGGGGCAGCTGGTGCTGCCGCTGGCCTCCGGCTGGGTGCTGATCATCCTCCTGTTCATCCTCGACATGTTCTACGGCTACTTCATCGAAAACCGCGGCAAGCGCCAGTTGACCGGCCTGTTCGGGCAGTATGTGCCTCCGGAGCTGGTCGACGAGATGGCGGATGACCCGGAGCGCTACTCGCTGGAGGCGGTGAGCCGGGAGATGACCGTGCTGTTCTCCGACGTCCGCGGGTTCACCACGATCTCCGAGGGCATGAACCCCAGGGCGCTGTCCGAGTTGATGAATGAAATGCTGACGCCGATGACACGGGTCATTCACGAGCACCGCGGCACCATCGACAAGTACATGGGCGATGCCATCATGGCGTTCTGGGGCGCGCCGGTTCCCGAT
Source organism: Gammaproteobacteria bacterium (assembly GCA_021324815.1). Lineage (GTDB taxonomy): Bacteria > Pseudomonadota > Gammaproteobacteria > JAJPIJ01 > JAJPIJ01 > JAJPIJ01. The sequence continues at coordinate 39,587 of JAJPIJ010000028.1, read as the reverse complement.
CGCGAGCACGCCAGGCACGCCGTGCTGGCCGCGCTGCGCATGATCGAAAAACTCGAGGGCGTGAACGCCGACTTCAAGCGGCGCGGCTGGCCGGAAATGCGCATCGGCATCGGCATCAACACCGGCACCATGACCGTCGGCAACATGGGCTCGGAATTCCGCATGGCCTACACCGTGATGGGCGATGCCGTCAATCTCGGTTCGCGGCTGGAAGGCCTGACCAAGGTCTACGGCGTCGACATTATCGTGAGTGAGACGACGAAGGCGGCGGTGCCGGAACTGGTCTATCGCGAGCTGGACATGGTGCGTGTCAAGGGCAAGGACAGGCCGGTGTCGATCTACGAGCCGCTGGGCCCGCCGGCCGATATTTCCAAGGAGAAGCGGGATGAATTGGAAATCTACCGGCAGGCGCTCAAATATTACCGGACGCAGCAATGGGACCTGGCCGAGTTGCAGTTCCTGAATCTGGCCAAGGCTGCAGCACGCCCGTATTTGTACGAAATGTACGCGAAACGTGTCGCCGAGTTCAGAAGAAATCCGCCGGGCGCGGATTGGGACGGCGTCTACACTCACACCACCAAATAGCCGCGTGTGCCCTTAAACTTTCGGCGGACCGTCGTGAAGCGCGATGAGGCGCGCCGGACACGTGGCTGCGGAGCAGCTCTTTCGGGAAGGGGCTGCAAGCGGCTGCGTTCAAGATCAAACCGGGTCACTGGCGGCTGCTCCCGTACTCGCCGCCGCGCGCACCGGGCCGCAGCCGCGCCAGGGTCAGGCGCGAGAGCGCGAAAAACGGGGGTTGACCGGACAAGATTAGGATTTTGAGCGATCGAGCAACAGCGTCCCGCCGGGCGCGGTGGTTTTACAGCGGCCCGTCAGCGGGCGAGGGAGAACTCCATCTTTATCCCCGCCAGTTCGATCACGTCGCCGCTTTGCAGGGTGTAGGCCTGCGGGCCGATGGGCTTGCCGTTGACGACGGGATAATTCTTGCCGCCGCTGTCGCTCTCGATGTGCGTCAGGAAATAGCCCTGCGGCCGGCGCGAAATCACCGCCACCTGCACGCCGGGCTTGCCGAGCGTGATCAGCGCCTTGGTGAGTTCCAGTTCCTTGCCGGCGATGGGGCCGTTCAACACGTGCAGTTTGCCGAGCGGCATGCCGGGCGCCTGTGGGGGAACCCCGACCGCGGCAGCGGCGGGTGCCGCCTGCGGCGCGGCGGCGGCGGCGGCCTGGGCGGCGGCCACGGCGGCACTGGCCGAGCCCGGCCGGATGATCATGGTCTTCTCGAATTCCTCGTCGTCGGCGCTGGCGTGCTCGTTGATGTATTTCAGTTCATGCTTGCCGAGGCCAATGACGTCGCCGTCACGCAGGGCGTGCTTCTTGATGAGCTTGCCGTTGACGTAGGTGCCGTTGGTGCTGCCCAGATCCTCAAGGAAGGAATCGTCCAGAATGGTGATGATGAGCGCGTGCTTGCCGCTCACGGCGAGGTTGTCGACCTGGATGTCGTTGTCGGGTTTGCGGCCGATGGTGGTACGTTCCTTGGTCAACTGGTATTCCTTCTGTACCACACCGTTCAGGCTGAGTATGAGTTTCGCCATGCGTTCATCCTGTTATTTCATACTTAACTGAACCATCCGAATAATTTTTTCCACCACCCCATCTTCCCGCGGGCTCCCACGCGCGGGCGAATCAGTATGACCGAAATATTGTCCTTGCCCCCATTTTGGTTGGCAATACGTATCAATTCGCTGGCCGCCTGTATAAGATTACCACTATATTTACTTAGGGTTAAGTGAATTTCTTCATCAGATATCATATCATTTAAACCGTCCGAGCACATCAGGTAGGTGTCCTGAGGCAGAAAAACGTCGTCCTGGATATCCACCACGACGTCCTCCTCTATCCCCAAGGCGCGCGTCACCAGATTCTTGGGGGTGTTGGCGACGGCCTCCTCCCTGGTGAAATAGCCCTTGTTGATCAGTTCCTGGATGAGGGAATGATCGCTCGTAATCTGCTCGAACCGGCCGTTTCTCAGGCGGTAGAGCCTTGAGTCGCCGACATGCGCGATGCTGATCCGGTTGCCGTCATGCAGCAGGACGGCAACCACGGTGGTGCCCATGCCCTGGCACAGCGGCTCCTGGCTCGCGGTCTGGAAGATCTGGCCGTTGGCCAGGGTGATGGCGTCGCGCAGCAGCAGCGCGCCCTGGCTCAAGCCGCTGGCCTTGTCGATCTGGGTGGGATTGATGCGGGAGAGCGCCTGACGCATCTCGTGCAGGATGGTGGTCACGGCGATGGCGCTGGCCACCTCGCCGCCCTTGTAGCCGCCCATGCCGTCGGCGACGATGGCCAGCCCCAGGCGCGCGTCGCTGACGGTGCTGTCCTCGTTGTGGGGGCGCTTGCGTCCGGTGTCGGACATGTTGACGATTTCAAGCACGCCAGACATGTCCACGGCGGCGGTCCCCTCAGCCGGCCTTCTTGGCGCAGGCCTGGACATCCCTGGCCATCTCCGCGCCGGTCTGGTAGCGCCTGGCCAGGTCCTTCTCCAGGGCCTTGTTGATGATCACCCGCAGGCAGGGTTTGGTCTTTGCCAGTTCGGGACGCAAGATGAACACATCCTGATGCGGTTCGTTGGCGATATTGTACATGAGCGTGGCCATCGATTCGCCCTTGAACGGCAGTTCGCCGGTGACCATCTGGTAGAGCATGACGCCCAGCGAAAACAGATCGGAACGGCCGTCGATCTTCTTGCCGGCGAGTTGCTCCGGCGACATGTACGACGGCGTGCCGAGCACCATGCCGGTCTTGGTCTTGCTGGAATCGGTGATGCGGGCGATGCCGAAGTCGGTCAGCTTGATGCTCTTGGCCTCGGGGTCGAACATGATATTGGCCGGCTTGATGTCGCGATGCACCACCCCCTGGGAATGCGCGTAATCGAGCGCCAGCGCGGCCTTGTAGACGATGCCCATGACCAGCTGCACCGCCATGAGGCTTTCCTTCTTGGTGTAGCGGGTGAGGTCATGGCCCTTCAGGAATTCCATGGCGATGTAGGCCAGATCATGCTCCTCGCCGACGTCATAGATGGCGACGATGTTCGGGTGCTGCAGGCGGCCGGCGGTCTCGGCCTCGCGGTAGAAACGCGACTTGATCGTCTCCAGTTCATCGGCGGGAAGCTCCTGCAGGGCCAGTGTCTTGATGGCGACGATGCGGTTGATCTTGGGGTCGCGGCCCTGGTAGACGACGCCCATGGCCCCCTTGCCGAGCTCCTTTTCCACCTGGTAGCGGCCCAGCATGGGTTTCTGCACGTTGCCGTCGGCCAGGATGAGGGTGCCGCCCGGATGGCCGCCGCCGCCGCCCAGCATGACCGTCTCCTCCATCGCCTTGGCGCGGGTCATGCGCATCTCGAGATCACGGAATTTCCTGTTGTACTGCGCCATGACCGCGTAGACGGAGTTGGCCTTGTTGAACTGCCGCTTGCGCTCGAAGTCGCCGGCGAGGTTGTACAGCAGTTCCATCACGGAATCGTCCATCGGCAGGCGGCGGAACCGTTCGAAGGCCATGTCCAGCTGGCCGGACTGCTGCAACGACAACCCCAGCTGCCGGTTGCTCTCGGCCGACTCGGTGTCCGCCTTCATCTTGCCCCGCTCGGTGACCAGGAAGCGCTTGGTGGTGAGCAGCAGGTGCCCGCAAATCAGGAACAGGGCGGGGAGCATGGTCTGCAACCACATCCCGCCGGCCTTCATGGCGAGGAAGTTGACGGCCAGCAGCGCCGCCAGCAGCGCGCCGGTGGCGCCCGCCGCCGGCCCGGCGGGCAGCCGCGGCAGGGCGGCGATGAGATATGCCGCGACCCCGATCAGGATCAGGAATTCGACCAGCGAGCCCCACGACGGCACGATGAAGAAATGCTCGTTCAGAATGCTGGAGACCGTGTGGGCGAGCACCACGACGGGGGCCATGCCCTTGGAGATCGGCGTCGGGAAGGTCTCGCCGACGCCGAAGGCGGTGGGACCGATCAACACCACCTTGTCCTTGTAATTTTCCAGCGGAATCTTGTTGTAGAACACGTCATAGAACGAATCGATTTTGAAGGCCGGCCTGTCGCCCTCGTCCTTGTAGAAGAACGTGTACATCTCCGATTCGGGATTGGTCTTGATGAGCAGCTTGCCGATCTTGACGTGCTCGCCCTTGGTGAGTTCAATCTCACCCGGCGCGAGATTGAGCGTGCGCGCGGCGACGGCGAGCGCAAACGACGGGTAGTAGTGATCGAAGTAATTGAAGATCAGCGGCTCCTTGCGCAGCCCGCCGTCGCTGTCCGGATCCTGGTTGAGATGGCCGATGGCGGCGGCCCTGGCGCCGATTTCGGGGATGGGCGCGAACAACTGGGAGGCGTACAGCGGCTCGGCGTCACCCGCCCCCGGCAGCACCTTGTTGTCCGGCAGGGCGTTTCTGGCCACGTAATCCGGCGTCGGCTTGTCGGCCTTGCCCAGCGGCTGGCCGGGAATGAATTGCATGCCCAGCACGACGTTGCCGGCGCGGCCCACGGCGTCGGCAAGCTTCTTGTCCTTGTCGAGGTCCTCCTGCGCCGCCTTGAGTTTGTTGCCCAGTTCGACGATGGCGGCATCGGTGCTTTTGGACAGTCCCTTGGTCTGGTAGAGAGCCAGCAGCTCGTTGATGTGGGTCAGCCCGGGATCGATTTGCGGCTCGGTGTACAACACCGTGTTGGCGATGACCTTGGCGCCCGCCTTGGCCAGCCGGTCGGTGAGGTCGGCGATGATGTTGCGCGGCCACGGCCAGCGCCCGAGGTTGGTGATGCTGTTGTCGTCGATGGCGATGACCGCAATCTGGCCGCTCGGCTGCCGCGTCGAGGAGCGCACCCCGAGGTCATAGGCGGCCCGCTCCAATGATTCCACGAAGGGGGGTTGCAGCCAGTACAGGGCGAGAAAGGCCACCGATACCGCAAGGCCGGCAAACCAGTCGGTGGTCCAGAATTTTTTCCGCATGCGCCCGTCCGTGCCTGGGAATGGGTGGCCTCAGCGGGATCGCCGGATCAAATCCGGGGCCTCCCGGGAGTTGAATCCTAGCACCGAATTGGAACTTATCTCAAAAATCCCCCGCTGCCCGGCGTGGGCGGCTTCCACCCGCGTCGCGCCCGGGCCGGCCTGGGGAGGCGGGGATCGTTTGCCGCGAAAAAGCAAAGAGGAGGGGAGACCCTCCTCTTCACGGCAACACTGCAAGCCTGGATTATTTTTTCTCGGCGACGCAGGCCTTCTTCGCATCGTCCCATTTTTCGCCTTTTTTACACTTGTGGGTGTCGGCGGCCATGGCGGCGGTGCTGACCAGGAAAAGGCCGGTCATGAGGGCGAGCATGAGTTTGCGAATAGTCATTGATCGATCTCCTTTCATGTCAATGTCTGTTGTGGTTTGCAATCATCCCGCGGCTTGCGGGACTCGCCCTATTTTGACCGCGGATTCAACGGTGATCCGTAACATTAACAAAATTTAATCTGCGCCCGGCCGCCCGGGTTTGCCTACGTGTCGCACCATTTCTTGACCTCGGCGCGGCTGATGTCGAGGGCCTTCTTCTGTTCGTCCTCGTTCATGTAACGGCGCTCGCCGTTCGGGTCCGTGACATAGAGGGTGGAGGCGTGCTCATAGTCGTCCAGGCGTTTTCTGGCCAGTTCGCAGTTGGCCTTGCGCCGCGCCTCCTCCTGCTCCCTGGCCTCCCGCTTTTTTTTCTGCTCCGCCTGGTCGTCGGAATATTCGTTCAACATCCTCTGGCTTCTCTCCATGCGCTCGACGGCGTCGGGGTCGGGCGGCGGCGCGGACTGGATTTGGAGCTGCTGGCTTTGCGCGCTTTCGGGCCGATCGCCGTAGTGCACCTTGCCCTGCTCATCCACCCATTTGTATACCCCGGCGTGCAGCGAGGCGCCCGTGATGGACAGCAGGGCCAGGGATGCACAGCGCAACCAGGATGCCATGGCGTATCCCGTCATAAAATTACAAACGCCTTGCCGGCGGTCGATGACGTGGCGGCAAAACTCCCCCCGAAAACGGCGGCGCGGCTAGCGCTCCAGGTATTGGCGCTTGTCCTTGACGTCCTTCCACTTGTCGGCGTCGGCCGGCGCATCCTTGACCTCGTTGATGACCGGCCAGACCTTCGACAGCTCGGCGTTCAGCTTGAGGAATTCCTGCTGGTTCTCGGGCAGATCATCCTCCGACACGATGGCGTTGACCGGGCATTCCGGCTCGCAGAGCGTGCAATCGATGCACTCGTCGGGGTCGATCACCAGCATGTTGGGGCCTTCGTGGAAGCAGTCCACGGGGCAGACCTCCACACAGTCGGTGTATTTGCACTTGATGCAGCTTTCGGTGACGACGAATGTCATGATTGCTCTCGCGCTTTCGGAATGACGAGGATGGGCAATTATAGTCGCAAGCCCCGGCAATGAAAATGACGCGGCGGCGGGCGATCAGCGTTTTTCCAGCAACGCGCGCAGGCGGTAGATCGCCTCCAGCGCCTCGCGCGGGCTCAGGTCGTCCGGGAGAGCCGCCCGAGCGTCTCCAGCACCGGATGCGGCGTGGACAGCAGCGTCCCCTGCGGCGGGGCCCCCGGCGCCGCGCGCGGGTGGTCCTCCAGATCCTGCAGCCAGGCGCGGGCGCGGTCGATGACCGGCGCCGGCACGCCGGCCAGCAGGGCCACCTGCAGGCCGTAACTGCGGCTGGCCGGACCGTCCTTTACCGCACGCAGGAAGACGATGCGATCCTGATGCTCGACGGCGTCGAAATGCACGTTCGCGGCGTTTGCGATCAATTCGGTCAGCGCGGTGATCTCGAAATAATGGGTGGCGAAGAGCGTGAACGCGCCGACCTCGCGGCCCAGCGTCTCGGCGACGGCCCAGGCCAGCGCCAGCCCGTCGTAGGTGCCGGTGCCGCGTCCGATCTCGTCCACCAGCACCAGGCTCTGTCTTGTCGCCTGGCGCAGGATCTGCGCCGTCTCGATCATCTCCACCATGAACGTGGAGCGCCCCCCCGCCAGATCATCGGCCGCGCCGATGCGCGTGAAGATGCGATCGATGGGGCCGATGCGCGCCGCGGCGGCGGGCACGAAGCTGCCGGCGTGCGCCAAGAGCACGATGAGCGCGGCCTGCCGCATGTAGGTGGACTTGCCGCCCATGTTCGGGCCGGTGATGATGAGCAGCCGGCGCGTCTCGTCCATGACGAGGTCGTTGGGGATGAACGGCTCGCCGCCGGCGCGCTCCACCACCGGATGACGACCGGCGCGGATGGCGATGCCCGGCTCGGCGGCCAGCTCCGGGCGCGAAAGATCAAGTGTGCCGGCGCGCTCGGCGAAGGCGGCGAGCGCGTCCAGCTCGCAGAGCGCCGCCGCGCAATCCTGCAAGGCCGGCAGATGTTCCCGCAGTTTGTGCAGCAGCTCCTCGTAGAGGGCCTTCTCGCGCGCCAGCGCCCGCGCCCCGGCGCTCAGGACCCGTTGCTCCAGCGCCTGCAATTCCGGCGTGATGTAGCGCTCGACGGACTTCAACGTCTGCCGGCGGGTGTAACGCGCCGGGACATTGGCGCCCTGGGCGCGGCTGACCTCGATGTAATAGCCGTGCACGCGGTTGAAGCCCAGGCGCAGATTGGCAATGCCGGTCGCCGCGCGCTCGCAGCGCTCCATTTCGGCGAGGGTGTCGCCGGCATCGACGCCGAGCCGGCGCAGCCCGTCCAGCTCCGCGTCATAGCCCGCGGCGATGACGCCGCCATCGCGCAGCCACACCGGCGGGGATTCCACCAGCGCGCGCTTGAGCAGGTCATGGAGTCCCGGAAAGCTTTGCAGCCGCGCCGAGAGCTCGCGCAGACGCGGGCTGTCCAGCTCCCGCAGCGGCGCCTGCAGCAGGGGGATCTGCGCCAGCGCCGCGCGCAACTGGGCGAGATCGCGCGGCCGCGCGGTCAAGAGCGCCACCCGCGCCAGGATGCGCTCCATGTCGCCGACGGGCTTCAGGAGTTCGCGCAGGCGATCCTGCCGGGCCCATTCCAGCAGGCAGGCTACGGCGTCATGGCGCGCCCGCAGCACGTTTTGATCGCGCAGCGGCGCCTTGAGCCAGCGCTTGAGCCAGCGGCTGCCCATGGGCGTGACGGCGCTGTCCATGAGATGAGCGAGGGTGTGCTCGGGGCGTCCGGCGAGGCTCTCGTCGATTTCGAGGTTCCGGCGGCTCCCGGCGTCGAGGATGAGCCAGTCGCGCCGCTGCTCGAGGCGCGGGGCCTGCAGATGCGGCAGCGCCGCGCACTGGGTGTCGCGGGCGTGCCGCAGGATGCAGCCCGCCGCGGCCACCGCAAGCGGCGCGTGTTCACAGCCCAGGCCGGCCACATCAGCCACGCCGAACTGCTGCATCAATTCCCGCCGCGCGGCGTCGGCGTCGAAATACCACGGTGGTTTGGCGTTGACGCCGCGCCATGCCGAAAGTTTTCCCGCGAGTGGCGAGGACTCGGCGATCAATATCTCCGTGGGTTTGAGCCGCTCCAGTTCGTCGTTGAATGTGTCCCAGCCGTCGCACTGCATGAGGGAGAAACGCCCGCTGCCGAGGTCCAGCGCGGCATAACCGATTTCACCGTCCGCAGCATGGGCGGCGAGGAGATGATTGTCGCACCGCGCCTCCAGCAGCGCCTCATCGGTCACCGTCCCGGGCGTCACGATGCGGGTGATTTGCCGCTCCACGGGCCCCCGGCTCAGGGCCGGGTCGCCCACCTGCTCGCAGATGACCGCCGATTCGCCCAGCCGGATGAGTTTGGCGAGGTATTGATCCACCGCATGCGCCGGCACGCCGGCCATGGGGATGGGCTCGCCCGCCGACTGGCCGCGCGTGGTCAGCGCGATCCCCAGCAGTCGCGCCGCCCTGCGGGCGTCGTCGTAGAACAACTCGTAGAAATCGCCCATGCGGTAGAACAGCAGCAGATCGGGGTATTGCGCCTTGAAGCCCAAGTACTGGCGCATGACCGGGGTGTGGTCCGCGTGGTCCGGGCGCCCCGGGGGGGTGGGCTGGACGCTCATGACTCGATTGGGGTTGAAATTTCCCGGGGCATCCCATAACTATACGAGATCAACTGTGGTCAGTGGAAAGACTTTTGACGGAGGGGAGCAGTCATGACCGAAGCGAACGCGGACAGGGTGGATGTCAACAAGGAGACCCTGGGATTTCAATCCGAAACCCGGGCGCTGCTCGATCTCGTCATCCATTCTCTGTACAGCCACCCGGAGATTTTCCTGCGCGAACTCATCTCCAACGCCTCGGATGCGGCCGAGAAGCTGCGTTTCGAGGCGCTGGGCAACGACGGACTGTACGAGGGCGACAGCCAGCTCGAGATTCAGATCGAGTACAGCGGGCAGCAGAAGACACTGACCATCCGCGACAACGGCATCGGCATGTCGCGCGAGGAGATCATCAACAATCTGGGCACCCTGGCCCGCTCCGGGACGCGCGAGTTTTTCAAGAACCTGACCGGCGACCGCCAGCACGACTCGCAGTTGATCGGCCAGTTCGGCGTGGGGTTTTACTCGGCGTTCATCGTGGCCGACAGGGTCACGGTCAGCAGCCGGCGCGCCGGCCTGCCCCCCGAGCAGGGCGTGCGCTGGGAGTCCGACGGCCTCGGCGAGTACACGGTGCAGGGCGTGCTGCGCAAGAAACGCGGCACCGAGGTCGTCCTGCATCTGAAGGATGAGTTCAAGGAATATCTCAATGGCTGGCGGTTGCGCGAGATCATCCGCCGCTATTCCGATCACATCGCCCTGCCCATCCGCATGCCGGAGGAGGGCGGGGGCAGGACCGGCTGGGAGACCGTCAACCGCGCCACCGCGCTGTGGGCGCGCCCCAAGAAGGACATCACGCCGGGGGATTACGACGAGTTCTACAAGCACATCGCCCACGATTTCGAGAAGCCGCTGGCGCACGTCCATACCCGCACCGAGGGCAAGCTCGAATACATCACGCTGTTCTACATCCCATCAAGGGCGCCGTTCGATCTGTGGGATCGCGAGGCCCGCCACGGCGTCAAGCTGTACGTGCGGCGGGTGTTCATCATGGACGACGCCGAGCAACTGCTGCCGCGCTACCTCCGCTTTGTGCGCGGCGTCGTCGATTCCTCCGATCTGCCGCTCAACGTCTCGCGCGAGCTGCTGCAGCGGAACAAGACCATCGACACCATCCGCGCCGCCTCGGTGAAGAAAATCCTGGGTCTGATCGAAAGCCTGGCGGGGAAGGAGGAATACAAGACGCTGTGGAAGGAATTCGGACGGGTGCTGAAGGAGGGCGTGGTGGAGGACCCCGACAACCGCGAGACGCTGGCCGGCCTGCTGCGCTTCGAGAGCACGCTGCATCCGGGCGACGAGCAGACCGTGTCGCTGGCGGATTATGTCTCCCGCATGCCGCCTGGACAGGAGGCCATCTACTATCTCGCCGCGACGGACGCCGCCGCCGCGCGCAGCAGCCCGCATCTGGAGGTGTTCCGCAAAAAAGGCGTCGAGGTACTGCTGATGTCCGATCCGGTGGACGAGTGGGTGGTCATGCATCTGACGGAGTTCAAGGGCAAGCCGCTCAAGTCCGTGAGCAGGGGCGATCTGGACCTCGGCGGGCTGGAGACGGAGGAGGAGAAAAAGGAGCGCCAGGGCGAGACCCGCGAGTTGAAGGACCTGCTGGGCCGGCTGCGCAAGACGCTGGAGCATGAAACCAAGGACGTCCGCATCACCCGCCGTCTCACCGATTCCCCCGCCTGCCTGGTGGCGGACAGCCAGGACATGGGCGGCAACCTCGAGCGCCTGCTCAAGGCCGTGGGGCAGAACGTCCCCGCCGCCAAGCCCATCCTGGAAATCAATCCCGGGCACGCGCTGATCAAGCGCCTCGCCGGCATCGAGGACGAGGCGCGCTTCAACGACTGGGCGCGGATCATTTTCGATCAGGCGCTGCTGGCCGAGGGCGGCAGGCTCGGCGACCCGGCCGGTTTCGTGCGCCGCCTGAACGCCCTCATCGTCGGCTCGCTCGGGACCTGAGCGCGCCTCACGCCGACCGGCGCGCCGGCGTGGCCGCCGCGCGATGGCGGGCGAGGAAATCCCGCGCGCCCTCCCGGCCCATGTAGCGCTCCAGGAGGCGCACGTCGGTGCGGCGCAGATCCACCAGGATGAGGCCGTCCAGCGCCTCTCCGAACTCCGGATCGACGTTGAAGCCCAGCAATTGCCCGCCCAGCTTGAGATACTGGCGCAGCAGGATGGGCGGCGCCTTGCCGTCCGTCTCCAGGCCGCGCACCAGGTCCGCGATCACGTCGGGATCATCCAGACCGGCCGATGGCGTCTCCCGCCACGGCACGGCGCGCAGCGGCTTGAATGGCCGCCGCGGCCGCACCCAGCGGGCCAGTTCCCGCTCGTAGTGCCGTGTGCGCAAATGCTTGACGATGAGCAGGCGCGACAGCCAGTGGTAATCGTTGCTGATGCTGACGGCCCCGAACAGCCGGTGGCATTGCGGCCGCCGGACGATGAATTCGCCGATGCCGCGCCACAGCAGGAACAGCGGCGCGAAGCTTTTCTGGAACTCCGGCCGCACGAACGAGCGGCCCAGCTCGACGGCCGCCGCCAGCTGGCGGAGCAGCGGCCGTTTGAATTCAAACAATGAGTGCGTGTACAACCCCCGCACGCCGTAGTGCCGCAGGATGTCGGCCACCACGCCCAGCCGGTAGCCGCCGGCGATCTGACCGGCCGCCTCGTTCCAGACGACGAGATGCTGGTAATGGGCGTCGTACAGATCGATGTCCGCGGCCCTGCCCGTGCCCTCGCCGACGCTGCGGAACGAGAGTTCGCGCAGCCGGCCGATCTCCTGCAGCAGCCACGGGATTTGCCGCGCGGGCGCGCAGGCGACGCGCCATTCCCGGTTGCGAATCAGGATCTGCCCCTCCGACAGGGCGTCCATCTCCGCCTTGAGCAGCGAGGGTGCGGGCGCGGGGATCAGGGGGATCGCACGTCGCGGCGCGGCCGGCGTTATCGCCGCGCCGGAGGCGGCAGCCTGGCTCATCCTGCCCAGCAGTTCGGTGCGCAGGCGCAGATGTTCGATGATCGCGGTTTTGTCCTTGAGCCGCTTCAGGGCGTCGTGCGCGATGGGCGCGCCGATGCGCAGATCGATGTGCCGGCCGGCCCGGTCGGCGAACTCGCGCGGCAGCATGGCGGTGCGCAGCAGCGGATGCAGCAGGCCCAGAATCTGAAAGCGCAGGCTGTTGCGGCCATGGATGTACACCGGCACCACGCCGGCCCGGCTCAACTGCACCAGCCGGGCAATGGATGAATCCCACGGCGGGTCGGCAATCCGGCCCGAGCGCCATTGCAGGTGCGCGACCGCGCCCGCCGGAAAGGTCAGCAGCATGCCGCCGGACCGCAGCCAGCGCAGGCAGCGCCGCAGCGGCGCCGCGTTCCTGCGCGCCGAGGTTTCGCCGCCGAACGGATCCACGTCGATCAGGTAATCGCGGATTTCCGCGATCTGCCGCAGCAGGTAATTGGCCATCAGGCGCACGTCGGGGCGGATCTTCAGCAGCATGTGCGCCAGCAGCAGCGCCTCCGGGCCGCCGTAGGGATGGTTGGCGACCACGACGACGGGGCCGCTGGCCGGAATGTCCTCGATCCCGCCGCTCAAAATGCGCGGCCGGATGCCGAGCAGCCCCAACGATCGCTCCAGGAATTCCGCCCCCTCCAGCCCGGCGGGCAATTGCTGATAGAGCCGATCCAGATGATCCAGGCGACAGAGCCGGTCGAGGGATCGAAAGATGAAACCGGGGCGGCCCGCGGACCCGCTGCCGGAAAAAATGTGACGCGTGCTGAAGTGGCCGCGAATCTTCGTCCCCTGGCGCATCTCAAGGAATCCGCGTGGTCATGATGCGGCCATCCTGCATGACGGCTGTGACAGGCCGGCGAACGTCCGTTGACAGAGGGGTGACGGCGGCGTCCCCCCGCCGGGCCGCCCTTCAACATGATTTGCGCCGGTGATCGCACCGCAACATGCTGTTTTGCATGGCGACAGGGCGGGAATCGGGCTAAAATCCGGCCGATTGACGGTGACAATGGATGACCTCTAGCGCCCGTTCACTGCAACTGCTGCAAGAGCTGACGGCCATCGGCATCGCCCTGTCAGCCGAGAAGAATCACGCCCGCCTGCTGGAGATGATCCTCGAACAGGCCGAGCATTTCACCAACGCGGACGGCGGCACGCTGTACTCGGTGACCGAGGATCGGCGCCTCAAATTCGAAATCATGCACACCGCCAGCCTCAACTTCCACATGGGCGGCACCAGCGGCAGGTCCATTCCCTTCGCGCCGCTGCCGCTGTACGACGAGCAGGGCAATCCCAACATGAAGATGGTCGCCGCGTGCGCCGCCCTCACCCGCCGCACCGTCAACATCCGCGACGCCTACACCAGCAGGGAATTCGATTTCTCCGGCACCCGCGCCTTCGATCAGAAGACCGGCTACCGTTCCAAGTCCTTCCTCACCGTGCCGATGACCAACCACGAGAACGAGGTCATCGGCGTGCTGCAGCTCCTGAACAAGCGCGAGCCCGACGGTTCGGATGCCATCGCCTTCAGCCACCAGGATCAGCAGCTGGTGGAGTCGCTGGCCTCGATGGCGGCGGTGGCCATCACCAACAAGCAGCTGATCGAGGCGCAGAAGCTGCTGTTCGACTCCCTCATCCAGCTCATCGCCAACGCCATCGACGAGAAATCGCCCTACACCGCGGGGCATTGCCGGCGCGTGCCGGTGTTGACCGACATGCTGGCCGAGGCCGCGTGCCACACGACGGAGGGGCCGCTCGCGAACTTCACCATGACCGAGCAGGAGCGTTACGAGTTGAACGTCGCCGCCTGGCTGCACGACTGCGGCAAGATCACCACGCCCGAATTCGTGGTGGACAAGTCCACCAAGCTGGAGACCATTTTCGATCGCATCAAGTTGATCGACACCCGTTACGAGGTGCTGAAGCGCGAGGCCGAGATCGCGGCGCTCAGGCGGCGGCTCGAGGCCCGCTTCGGCGCCGACGCCGACGTGACGAACGACCCCGAATACCGGCGTCAGCTGCAGCAATACGCCGAGGATCGCGAGTTCCTCCACCGCTGCAACCAGGGCGGCGAATTTCTGTCCGAGGAGGACAAGGAGCGCGTCAACCGCATCGCCGCCCAGCGCTGGCGCGAGGACGGTCTCGAGAAATCCTTCCTGTCGGACAGCGAGGTCTACAATCTGCACATCAGCCGCGGCACGCTGAATTTCGAGGAGCGGCAGATCATCAACAACCACGTCAGCGTCACCATCAAGATGCTGGAGTCGCTGCCCTATCCCAAGCACCTGCGGCGCGTGCCGGAGTACGCCGGCGGGCATCACGAGAAAATGGACGGCACCGGCTATCCCAACGGGCTGAAGCGCGAGCAGATGTCGATCCCGGCGCGCATGGTGGCGATCGCCGACATCTTCGAGGCGCTGACCGCCAAGGATCGCCCCTACAAGAAGCCGATGCCGCTGTCGCAGGCCCTCGCCATCCTCGGCCGCATGAAGCTGGAAAACCACATCGACGCGGACCTGTTCGACGTGTTCATCCGCGAGAAGGTCTATCTCAGGTACGCGCGGCAGTTTCTGGCCCCCGAACAGATCGACGACGTCGATCCGGCCAGAATCCCCGGCGCCGTCACCCATTGACGCCGCGCGAGCTGGTCCGCTGGGCCGGGTCCAAATTCGAATATGCCGGCCTGACCTACGGCCACGGCACCCGCAACGCCCGCGAGGAGGCGGTGTACCTGGTGCTGGGGGCGCTCGGCCTGCCCTTCGATTACGGCGGACCGCGGCTGGACGAACCGCTGGACGAAGACACGCTCCGGCGCCTGCGTGCGCTGGTGCGGGAGCGAATCACCACGCGCAAACCCGTCGCCTATCTGCTGCGCAGGGCCTGGTTTGCGGGGCTGGAGTTTTACGTCGACGAGCGCGTGCTCGTGCCGCGCTCGCCGATCGCGGAATTGATCGAGCAGGGGTTCGCGCCGTGGGTGGAGGGCGCCCGTGTGCGCCGGATCCTCGAACTCTGCACCGGCAGCGGCTGCATCGCGGCGGCCTGCGCGCTGGCCTTCCCCGAGGCGCGGGTCGACGCCACCGACATCTCGCCCGCGGCGCTGGCGGTGGCGGAGATCAACGTCGAGCGGCATGCGGTGGGCGATCGCGTGCGGCTGATCGAATCCGATCTCTATGAAGCGGTGCCGGCGGGACGCTACGATTTGATTGTCGCCAATCCGCCCTACGTGCCCGCCGCGGAGGTGGCTGTTCTCCCGCGCGAATATCAGCACGAACCGGCCCTGGGCCTGGCCGCGGATGACGAGGGACTGGCCGTCGTCGTCCGCATCCTGCGCGAATCCGGCGCCTACTTGAGCGATCACGGCGTGCTGATCGTCGAGGTGGGCGACAGGCGGGAGCTGTTGTCGAAGCGTCATCCCGGGGTGCCGTTCCTGTGGTTTGATTTCGAGCGCGGCGGCGACGGCGTGTTCCTGCTCACCGCCGCGCAGCTGCGCGGGCATTTCGGCGGCAAATCTCCCGCCTGATCCGACGCCGATTTCGCCACGGCAACATCAACCGCTACAATAGCATCATGTCTGGCAACACCATCGGCAAGTTGTTCACGCTCACCACCTGCGGCGAGAGCCACGGGCCGGCCTACGCCGGCATCGTCGACGGCTGTCCGCCGGGCCTGGCGCTCTGCGCGGAGGACTTGCAGCGCGATCTGGATCGGCGCAAACCCGGCAAGTCGCGCCACACGACACAGCGGCGCGAGGAGGACCGCGTGCGCATTCTCTCCGGCGTGTTCGAGGGCAAAACCACCGGCACGCCGATCGGCCTGCTCATCGAAAACACCGATCAGCGATCGAAGGACTACGACAACATCCTCGATCGTTTCCGTCCCGGCCACGCCGACTACACCTACAATCAGAAATACGGCTTCCGCGATTACCGCGGCGGCGGGCGCGCCTCGGCGCGCGAGACCTGCATGCGCGTGGCGGCGGCGGGCATCGCCAAGAAATACCTGCGCGAGAAGTACGGCGTGGAGATCCGCGGCTATCTCGCGCAACTGGGGCCGATCAAGCTCGAGCTCAAGGACTGGGACGCGGTCGACGACAATCCGTTCTTCTGTCCCGATCCGGCGCGTGTCGCCGAACTGGAGGCGTTCATGGACGCGCTGCGCAAGGAGGGCGACTCCATCGGCGCGCGCGTCAACGTCGTCGCCAGCCGTGTGCCGCCGGGCTGGGGCGAGCCGGTGTTCGACCGGCTGGACGCCGACATCGCCAAGGCGATGATGGGCATCAACGCCGTCAAGGCGGTGGAGATCGGCGCCGGCTTTGCCGCCGTCGAGCACAAGGGCACGCAGCATCGCGATGAAATGACGCCGGAGGGATTCTTGAGCAACAACGCCGGCGGCATCCTCGGCGGCATCTCCAGCGGCCAGGACATTCTCGTCAGCATCGCGCTGAAGCCGACCTCCAGCATCCGCTTGCCGGCGCGCACCATCGACGTCCACGGCAATCCGGTGGAGGTGGCGACGCACGGGCGCCACGATCCCTGCGTCGGCATCCGCGCCACGCCGATTGCCGAGGCCATGCTGGCGCTGGTGCTGATGGATCACGCCCTGCGCCACCGCGCCCAGAATCCCGACGTCCGATCGCCGACGCCCGTCATCCCCGCCACGCCCAAGCGTTAATTCTTTGTTAGAGGTTGTTGAAAAACGTCACGAGCGAAGACATGACTAGGCGCGAGCATCCGAAAAACCGGAGTGTACACGGCAGTACATGAGGATTTTGAGGGTGCGAGCAACAACGTCATGGCGAGAGCAGTAGTTTTTCAACAACCTCCAGTTCCGTACTGGCGGTTGTCCGGCGGCTACTTCGCCTACTTCGCCGTCATCGGCGCCCTGGTGCCGTATCTCAATCCCTATTTCAAATTGCTGGGCTGCACGCCGGCGCAGATCGGCCTTTTGACCGGCGCGCTGGTCGCGGGACGCATCGTCGCGCCGACGCTGTGGGGCTGGATCGCCGATCATCACGGCGGGCGGATGCGGGTGGTGCGCGCGAGTTTCCTGCTGTCGCTGCTGAGTTTTCTGCCGCTGTTGTGGATCAAAAGCTACGTGCCGCTGCTCACGGTGATGCTGATCTTCGGTTTTTTCTGGAGCGCGTCGCTGCCGCAATTCGAGGCGGTGACCTTCAGCCACCTCGGCGACTCCACGGCGGCCTACGCCCGCATCCGCGTCTGGGGCTCGATCGGCTTCATCGTCACCGTCATGCTGCTCGGCTGGGCGTTCCAGCGCACGGGTCTCGCGCCGCTGCCGGCGGTGCTGGCGGGATTGCTGGCCGCTGCCTGCCTCATGAGCCTGTACACGCCGGAGCGGCGGGTGCCGCGCCCGCCGCCGGCTCCCGTGCATCTGGGCCGTGTGCTTATGCAGCCCAGGGTGGCCGCGCTGCTCGCCGCCTGCCTGCTGACACAGGTGAGCTACGGACCCTACTACAATTTCTACACCATTTATCTCGAGGAGCAGGGCTACGCCCGTGGCGTGGTCGGCGAGCTCTGGGCGCTGGGGGTGGCGGCGGAGGTGCTGCTGTTTCTGGTGATGCACCGGCTGCTCGCGTTCCTGCCGCTGCGCCTGCTCATGCTGCTCAGCATCGCCGCCACCGTCGTGCGCTGGTTGATGATCGCCGCCTTCGTCCACTGGCTGTTCGTGCTGGTGCTGGCGCAACTGCTGCACGCGCTCTCCTTCGGCATGCAGCACGTGGCGGCGGTGCAGCTCATCCACCGCTATTTCACCGGCCGCCACCAGGGCCGCGGCCAGGCGCTCTACAGCAGTGTCGCCTACGGCGTGGGCGGCGCCGCAGGCGCCCTCTCCAGCGGCTATCTGTGGGAGGCGCAGGGCCCCGCCGTGACCTTCACCGCCGCCAGCCTGTTGGGCGTGCTGGCGTACCTCATCGCCTGGCGCTGGCTGGAGGGCGCGGCGCAACCGCAGGCGATCACCGTTTGATGCGGCGCACCAGCGGCGGGTCGCCGTCGCCCTTGACCCGTGTGGAGGCAGGCCCTACCCTGCATTGAAGACATCAAAGGACGCCGCCAATGACCTATTGCCTGGCCGCCCAGGTCAAGTCCGGGCTGGTATTCACCTCCGATTCGCGCACCAACGCGGGCATCGATCAGGTCAGCACCTACAGCAAGATGCACACCTTCGGCCGCGAGGGCGACCGCCAGTTCGTGCTGCTTTCCGCCGGCAATCTCGCCACCACCCAGGGCGTGGTGGCGCGCCTGCAACGCGACATCCGCGAGGGCTGGGAGAGCAGCCTGTTCACCGTGAGCGACATGCACGTGGCGGCGGACTACGTCGGCGCGATCAGCCGCGATCAGCAGACCCGGCTCACCGGCGGCGGCACCACCTTCGAGGCCAGCTTCATCCTCGGCGGCCAGATCGGTAACGATCCCCCGGCGATCATGCTCATCTACCCGGAGGGCAACCACATCAGCGCCTCCGACACCACGCCCTATCTGCAGATTGGCGAGAGCAAGTACGGCAAGCCGATCCTCGATCGCATCATCAACGCCGACACCTCCCTCGAGCAGGCGGCGCTGTGCGCACTGGTGTCGATGGATTCGACCATGCGCAGCAACGTCACCGTCGGCCCGCCCATCGATCTCGTGATCTACCGCGCCGGCAGCCTGCGCGCCGGGGAGCACGTCCGCCTGAACCACGACAGTCCGTATCTGCGCGAGCTGAAAAAGTCCTGGGAGAACGGGCTGGCCGAGGCCTTCCGCAAGCTGCCGCCGCTCAATCTCGCCGGCGCCGGCGAACATCTGCGCGAAGTCAGCACCGTCTCGCATTAACCCGCGCCGGCGTCTCGGCTCGGGGAGGAGGCGAACGATGCATCACGGTAATTCCGCCTCAGGCGCGGAACCAGTTGGCCTCGATGGCGGCATGAATCCTGTTCAGGCTCTGCTGTAGATCGTCCATGCAGGCGCGCAGTCTCTGGTTCGGCAGCGGCGCGATCTCCATGGCCTGCAACTGGCGGCTCATGGCGGTGGCGGCCTCGAGCGGCGCTTCATGCCGCGGCAGGCGGGCGAGCCCGTCCCGCAGCGCCGCGAGGCAGTGGGCCACGGCGCGCGGGAAGCGCGGGTCGCGCAGCAGGAACTGCACCACCTCCCGGCCCCTGACGCCGGTTTGCACGTGCTGGTGGTACATCTGGTAGCCGGAGAGGCAGGACAGCACGCTCAGCCAGGCCAGATTGGCGAACGCGGCGGGCGTCTGCCCGGCCCGCGTCGTGCGCACCAGTTCCGTCATGCCGACGGCGCCCAGATCGATGACGCGCGTGGTCATGTCGGCGCGCTCCAGATTCCGCCCCAGCAGCATGAATTGATAGGCGTCGTCGTGGCTCATCGTGCCGGCCAGCAGGCCGTTCAACAACTGGCAGGCGCGCACGATGCCGATCAGGAACGGCTCGCGCAGATTGCGGGCCAGGGACCGTGCCGCCTGCTCGCGGGCGTGCAGGTAGACGTCGTTGATCTGCTCCCAGGCCTCGCTCGGCAGGATTTCGCGGGTGGTGCGCGCGTTTTCGCGGGCCTGGGCCAGCGCCGAGACGATTGATGATGGGTTGCCCGTGTCCGCCATCAGAAACCGCACCACGTGGCGCTCGTCGGCGCTGCCGTAGCGATCATTGAAATGTCCATCCAGGCCCAGGATCTGCACCATGGCCCGCCACGGCGCCGGCACTTCACGCGGCGAATCCAGCGCCATGCGCGTGTTGGCGCTGATGAGCCGGGCCATGTTCTCGGCGCGCTCCATGTGGCGCCCGGTCCAGTACATCCGTTCGGCGACGCGCGAGAGCATGACTGAAGATCATCTCCTACCCGGCCACGACCCAGGTGTCCTTGCTGCCGCCGCCCTGCGAGGAGTTGACGACGTAGGATCCCTTCACCAGCGCCACGCGCGTGAGGCCGCCGGCGGTGACGTGCGTGCCGCGGCCCTGAAGGATGAACGGCCGCAGGTCGACGTGCCGCGGTTCCAGCCGGTTGCCGCACAGCGTCGGCGCGGTCGACAGCCCAAGCAGCGGCTGGGCGATGTAGTTGCGCGGATCGGCCTGGATGAGTCTCTTGAACTGGTTGAGCTTGCGGCGGCCGGCCTGCGGTCCGATCAGCATGCCGTAGCCGCCGGATTCGTTGGCGGGCTTCACCACCAGTTGATCCAGATGCGCCAGTACGTGCCGGCGATCCTGTTCATCGACACACAGCCACGTCGGCACGTTCGGCAGGATCGGCTCCTCGCCCAGATAGTATTTGATCATCCTCGGCACATAGTGGTAGATGACCTTGTCGTCGGCCACGCCGGCGCCCGGGGCGTTGGCCAGCGCCACATTGCCCTTGCGCCAGGCGCGCATCAACCCACGCACGCCCAGCAGTGACTCGGGATTGAAGGTCTCGGGATCCAGGAACAGATCATCGATGCGGCGGTAGATGACGTCCACGCGCGCGAGGCCCGCGATGGTGCGCATGTACACGCAGTCGTCGTCGCCGGTGACCAGGTCGCCGCCCTCGACCAGTTCCACGCCCATTTCGCGCGCCAGGAAGGCGTGCTCGAAATAGGCCGAGTTGTAGATGCCCGGTGTCAGCACGACCACCTCGGGCTGGTCCTGCGGGCGCGGCGACAGGGAGGCCAGCATGTCGAACAGGCGCTCGGGATAATCGTCCACCGGCAGGATGTTCTGATCGGCGAACAGCTCCGGCAGCACGCGCTTGGTGATGTTGAGGTTCTCGATCATGTAGGAGACGCCGGAGGGCACGCGCAGGTTGTCCTCCAGCACGTACAACGTGCCGTCGGCGTCGCGCACCAGATCGGAGCCGCAGATGTGCGCCCACGCGCCGTGGCGCGGCTGCATGCCGGCGCACTGGCTGCGATAGTTGCGCGACGTGGCCAGCAGCTCCCGCGGCACGACGCCGGCCGTGAAGATGCGCTGCCGGTTGTAGACATCGTCGATGAAACAATTGAGCGCGGCCACCCGCTGCCGCAGCCCCGCCTCGGTGCGCCGCCATTCGGCGGCGGGCAGCACCCGCGGGATGATGTCGAAGGGCCACTGCCGGTCGATGTTGCCGCCCTCGCTGTAGACCGTGAAGGTGACGCCCATGACGCGGATGGCGAGTTCGGCCGCCGCCTTGCGGGCCTTGATCTCGGCGGCGGACAGCGACGACAGGTAGGCCGCCAGCACCCGCGCGTCGGGGCGCGGCCGGCCGCGCGAGTCGATCAACTCGTCGAAGAACCTTCCCGTCCGGTAATTATTCCAGTCGATGCGCATGCCGGGCTTGCTTCCAGTCCTGAAAACTATAGCAAGTACCATGCCGGTCAAGCCGGCCCGGGCATGAGCGCGGAGCCACCTTTCGAGGCTACGGACCGCGGCAGGCGGCGGGACTCAACTTTCGCGGTAGGTGATCAACACCAGCCCCACGCCGACGAAGCACAGCGGCCACACCCAAGCGGCGACGTTCTTCACCGGCGGCCCGGCGCGCAGCTCGAGCCAGCGCGCCCCGCCGGCCGCGATGGCCAGCAGTCCCAGGGGGATATGACTGAACTCGACCAGCAGCGCCTCCTGTATGTTCGAAAGCGCGTGGCTGTGGGTCAGCAGCATGATGCCGCCAATCGCGTTGGAGAGGGGAAAGACATAGGCTGCGGAGGTGCCCCGCAGGCGGCCGCTGCGCACCTGCCATTCGAAAATTCCGAAGACGGCGACCAGCAATGTCATCAGCCGGTGCTGCAACACCTCGGGCGCGCGCATGCTGGCCAGAAACCCGATGTCGCCGAGCGGCCACGCCTCCGGATCCGAGCGCACGGCGATGAAAATCGCAAGCACCACGAACAAGATCGGCCAATGCCGCGCGGGAGGCCAGCCCGCGCGCCAGGCCAGCGCCAGCAAGCCGATGACCAGGACCATGATCCCGGACCAGTTGTGATTGTATTCCGACCAGGCGATGTCGGCGGCATTGCCGGGCGCCGGCTCGGCCGAGCCCGGCACGTAGGCCTGCGGCGCCTGCTGCCGCGCCGCCGCCGCCAGGCGGTTCAAGCGTTCCTGCGCCAGCGGGATCGCCAGTGCGGCGTGCGCGGGGCTGGTCAGCCGCGGCTCCCGGGGCGTCAGCACGCGATCCACAATCTGCCGCCAGCTCACCCGGTCATCGGTCAAATCCACGGCCGGTGGCAGCGAGGTGAGGGACGCCGCGACGAAGAATATGGCCACGCCGACGCCCAGCTCAACCTCGGCAAAGCGCCGCAATCGCAGCAGCGCCGCGCCGCCGCCCCCGCCTCCCAGCCGGCGCACGGCGAGGTAATTGGCCGCGCCGAAACCCAGCAGGGCGGCGAACATCACCGCCTTGCTTGCCGCCATGACGCCATAGGCGGTGCCGTAGACGGCGTCGAGGCTGCCGATGTAGCGCACGATATAAATCGCCATGGAGACGGCGATCGCCAGGACGGCGGCGACACACAGCTTCGAGAACCGCAGCGCGATCCGCGCGCGGGCGGCGGGCGCGTCAACGCCCGCGAGGGCGATGAGAAAGTAGGGAATGCCGCCGATCCACAGGAAGGCACCCGTCTGGTGGAGCGCGGAGGCGAGCAGCAGCGGCGCGCGCGCGTCCAGACGGGCCATGGCGTGCGTCGTCGCCACGGACGACGCGATCATCACGATGGCCGCCGCCAGCATCAGCGGGGCCGGCGGTCCCGCCCCCCAGCCCGCCCGCGCCGCGGCCGCAACCACCGCCGCCGCGACGACGAGCGCCGCACCGGCCACGGCGAATGGGGCGGTCATCGCCTCCGTCCAGCTCACGCCGACGGTGGTGACGAGCACCAGGCCGTCGATGGTGGTCGCCAGCAAAACCACCGCCGCCAGCGCCAGCGCGCTGGCACGAAGCAGGTTGCCCATGCGCGTCGCGGCGCGCCTGTCGGCGGCAAGAGCCGCATCCAGCTCCGGCAGCGCGACGTACCGGAATATGATCCCGCCCACGGCCAGCGCCTCCACCGTGAGCGCCAGGCCCCGCAGCATGACGCTCAGGAATCCAAACAAATCGATGAGTAAATCCACGGCTACGCTTCAGGGGCCAGTGACGGTAAAGGGAATGAGTCCGCGGGTGAGATGACCGTCGGCGCTCAGGACCCGCCATTCCAGCGAGTATTTGCCCGGCGCGACGTCCCTCACCGAGGTCGAAATATGATCGGGGGGCGTGTCCTTCGAAAACGGCACGCCAACCTTGCGTCCGGCGGCGTCGGTCAGGATCAACCTCGATCGGGCATGATCGACGCGGCTGTTGAAACGCAAATCGATGTGAACGTCGGGTCCGCTGACTTTCGCGTTGACCGCCGGGGTGGATTCGACCACGATCGCGTGGGCGAAGGCCGGCACCGGCTGCGCGGACATGAAAGCCGCGAGAAAAAATCCCAAAAAAACGGTGAACGGCGCCCGTTCAGGTGCCGTAAACGAAAATGGTTTCATGATGTGGATCAATTCATCAGGAGGGTTGCCGGTTCATTATAATGCAAACTGCGTGAGTCTCATGATACAAACGCAGGGCCGCGCATACCCGCACGAAAACGGAGGAACAAAATTATGACCACCCGGTTCAAAAAAGTCTCATCATGGCTGGCCGCCGCCGCCCTGTTCATCGGGATATGCGGCGCCGCGCTGGCCTCGGAATACGAGGGTTCGTGGATGCTGACCGACACGGACGGCAAGCCCTTCGAAATCACCCTCAACAAGGACGGCACCGCCACGGGCACCCACAAGGACACCATGAAGCAGGGCACCTGGAAGGAGGAGGACGGCGCGGCCGTGATTCACTGGAACACGGGCTGGACCACGCGCATCGCGAAGGAGGGCGACAAGTACGTCAAGACCGCCTTCAAGCCGGGCGTGCCGACGTCCGGCAGGCCCGCCAACACATCGGAGGCACGGAAAAAGCCGTAGGCCGTTCATCAATTCACGGCAACACCGTCCGGGACTGGCGATCCCCGGCGGGACGGTTGAGCGACGTCAATCGGGGCGGTTGACGCGCAAGCGCCGCCAACGCGAAAGAGAGGCGCGATGAAGGCGAATCTGATCCGAATGATGGCGGGCATTCTTGCCGTCATCGCCTTGAGCGCCCCGGCGGTACTTTCGGCGCAGGTGATCCCGCCGCCGCCGCCGTCAACACCGCCGCCGCCACCGCCGCAGCAGGTGCCGCGGCTCTCGCCGGCGCAGCTCGATCAACTGCTGGCGCCCATCGCGCTCTATCCGGATGCGCTGCTCTCGCAGATTCTCATGGCTTCGACCTATCCCCTGGAGGTCGTCGAGGCGGATCGCTGGGTCAGGGATCCGGACCACGCCGGGCTCGGCGGCAACGATCTCACCAGCGCCCTTGAGGAGGAGGACTGGGACCCGAGCGTGAAATCGCTGGCGCCCTTCCCGCAGATTCTCAAGATGATGGACG
This sequence comes from Gammaproteobacteria bacterium, assembly GCA_021324815.1. Classification (GTDB taxonomy): domain Bacteria; phylum Pseudomonadota; class Gammaproteobacteria; order JAJPIJ01; family JAJPIJ01; genus JAJPIJ01. Next base: position 15,079 of record JAJPIJ010000028.1, on the reverse strand, counting down.
ACAACCTCCAGTGGACCCGGCAACTGGGCGACGCCTTCCTCGCGCAGCAGGCCGACGTCATGGATTCGGTGCAGCGCCTGCGCGCGCAGGCGCAGACGGCGGGCACGCTCAAGTCGACGCCGGAGCAGACGGTGATCACGGCGGGCTCCGACATCATGATACAGCCCGCGTCGCCCGATCTGGTCTACGTCCCGTACTACAGTCCGGCGTACGTCTATGCCCCGTGGCCGTATCCGGACTACCCGCCGTATTATTTCCCGTCACCGTACAGCTATTACGGCTCCGGGAGCGGCATCTTTTTCGGCGTGGGCGTCGGCATCATCGCGCCGCTCTGGGGATGGGATTACTTCGACTGGCGCCATCACCGGATACACATCGATCATGACAGGTACGATCACATCAACAGGTACGCCATCGACCGCCGGAATCGGCCGAGATTCGCCGGCGAGGCGTGGGACCATGATCCTTACCATCGTCGCGGCGTTCCGTACCGCGATCCCGGCACGCGCATGCGGTTCCTGGGCGCCGGTCCGTCGGACGCGCGCCGCGATTTCCGCGGCTACGCGCCCACCGGAGGCGCGGCGGTGATCCCGGCCCCGGGAGGGCAGCCGGTGGTGGGGCCGCGCGCGGTGCCGCCGGCGACGCGACAGCCGCCGATGGAGCTGCGTACGATGCCACGCGCCGGCGCCGCCGTGATCCCGGCGCCCGGAGGGCAGCCGGTGGTGGGCCCGCGCGTTGCGCCGCCGGCATCGGTGATGCAGCAGCCCATGACGATGCAGCGGCCGCAGCCGCCGGCGTTCGAGGGCATCGCGCGGCTGCCCGAGGTGCAGCGGCAGATAGAACGCGCGCAGCAAAGCCGCCAATACCTTCCGCGTTCAATGCAACCCGGCGGTTTGGCACTGCCGCGATCGACGTGGAACAGGAGTTACATCCCGGCGCCGGGAGGACAGCCGGTGGTGGGGCCGCGCACTGCGCCGGCCGGCCGCGCCGGCCAGATTCGCCGCTAGGATGACGGAGCCATGCGCAATCCATTCCAGAACTTCATGACCGGACCGACACGCCAGATGAAAGGTCCGCCATGCCCCCGAGTCGCCGCGGTGATCATGGTTGCGATCCTGGCGTGGCTGGTGACGCCGGTCACGGTGTTCGCAGCGGCCGGCCGGCAGCAGATGCAATTTGCATCGCCCACGGTGGCGGTGGAGACGCTCGTCAAGGCGGCGCGCGAGGGGGACACCGCCGGCCTGCTCGGAATCCTGGGGCCGGCGGGCAAAAATCTCATTTACTCCGGCGATCCGGTGGCCGACAAACTGGGCCGCGAGAAATTCGTCGCCAAGTACGACGCGGCCCACAAGATCGTCCGCCAGGACGACGCGACGGCGATCCTCCACATCGGGGAGGAGGACTGGCCCTTTGCCATCCCGATCGTGAAGGCGGGCGATGGCTGGCGGTTCGACACCCGGAAGGGCGCGCAGGAGATCCTCACGCGGCGGATCGGCCGCAACGAACTCAACGCCATCGAAGTCTGCCGCGCCTACGTCGACGCACAGCGCGAGTACGCCTCGGTGGATCGCAACGGCGACGGCGTCCTCGAATACGCGCAGAAATTCATGAGCAGCCCCGGCAGGCATGACGGGCTCTATTGGGATGTGGAGGGGGGCGGGGAGGCAAGCCCCATGGGGCCGCTGGTCGCCAGCGCCCGCGCCGAGGGCTATGACGGCGGCGAACCCCACGGCCAGCGCGCGCCCTACCACGGCTATTATTACAAGATCCTGGCCCGGCAGGGCGCGGCCGCGCTGGGCGGCGCTTTCGACTATGTCGTCAACGGCCGCATGATCGGCGGCTTCGCGCTGGTGGCGTTCCCGGCGAAATACGGCAACTCCGGCATCATGACCTTCATCGTGAACCAGCGCGGCGTCGTCTACCAGAAGAACCTCGGCCCCGACACCGCCGCGATCGCGCGGCGGATGACCACCTTCAATCCGGACCTGACCTGGACGACGGTGCGGCACTGAGGGCATCATGACGGGGCGCGATCGCTGAACCAGGTCCGCCATGACGACCGCCTCCACCCATCACGTCCACCGCCTCGAACTGCGGCTGCGCGAGCTGGCGCAGCTGTTCAATTCCATGGACCCCACGCCGTTTTTCAATCGCGACCTGAGCTCGGACGCGGAGGACTACATCGAAAGCTGGGCGATGGAATATCCCTCCGACAGCCGCTATCACATCATCGTCCATCTCCAGCAAATGCCCGCCGAGCCCAATCCCGGCGCGCTGATCAGCGAGGCGATCCACAACTACTTCAGCTACAAGGCGGAGCTGACGCGCCGGGAGTTGCGCCGGCTTTTGAGCCAGGGGCGCGAGAGCCTGCTCATCGGGCTGGGTTTCCTGGCGCTGTGCCTGCTCGGCGCCGATGCCATCGATCGCCACGCCAGTGGTTCGCTGCTGGTTTTCGGGCGCGAGAGCCTCACCATCGCCGGCTGGGTGGCAATGTGGCGGCCGATCCAGATTTTTTTGTACGACTGGTGGCCCCTCAACCGCCGCCGGCGCATCTACCAGAACCTGAGCCGCGCGCAGGTGAAGATCGCCGAGCCGCACCACGAGAAGGAAAAGACGCCGGCCACGGGCGCGGCGGAAGACAAAAAGACCTGATCCGCCGTCAGCGTCGCGGAGCGTTCGCCGCACGGGCCTTGCTCAAAAATCCCCGCTGTCTCAGGACGGGCCGTCGGGGCGGACGGTGGTCGGCGATGATGGCTTTTTAAACGGGCGCGCGCTATTTTGCGCCGGCCAGGAGCTGTTTGCGGATTGCCAGCAATTCCCGGCGGCGTTCGCGGCCGGCCTTCGGATAGGACATCTTGAGCCCGCGAAACAGGTCAAGAATGATCTGGGAAATGATCAACCGGGCGTTCTCCTTGTCGTCGGCGGGCACGATGTACCACGGTGCGAAGCGGGTGCTGGTCGCGCCGAGGCACGACTCGTAGGCCTGCATGTACTGCTTCCAGAATTTCCGCTCCTCGATGTCGCCGGCGCTCAGCTTCCAGTTCTTCTTCGGATTGTCGATGCGCTGGAGAAAACGCCGGCGCTGCTCCTCCTTCGACAGATGCAGGAAGAACTTGGCGATCCGCGTCCCGTTGCGATGCAGATGCCGCTCCAGATCGACGATGGAGCGGTAGCGGGATTCCCATATCGAGCCACCGTCCAGCGAATCATCCGGGATGCCCTCGCTGCGCAGAATCTCCGGATGCACGCGCACGATCAACACCTCCTCGTAATAGGAGCGGTTGAAGATGCCGATACGGCCGCGTTCCGGCAGGCACTGGATCGTGCGCCACAAAAAATCGTGCTCCAGCTCGGCGGCGCTCGGATGCTTGAAGCTGAACACCTTGCAGCCCTGCGGGTTGACGCCGGACATCACGTGCTTGATGGCGCCGTCCTTGCCGGCGGCGTCCATCGCCTGGAAAATCAGCAGCACCGCGCAGCAATTGGTCGCGTAGTGCAGCTCCTGGAACGCGCTCAACCGCCGGACGTGGTCATTGAGCAGTTTCCCGTAATGCCCCCTTGATTTGTACACGGGCTTGACGAGCGTCGGCCAGTCCTTGAGCCTGACCTTCTCCCCCTCCCGCACGCGGAACCTGTCGGCATCGATTTTCATCGTCATTCTCCCGCCCCGCTTCCCCGCGGCGATTCAGTCGCCACGGGCAATGATAACCGAGCCCGCCGCCGCAAAAAAAAGAGGAGGGCATGGCCCTCCTCCTTCCTGCTGCAATGACGCCTGACTTGCTCTTACTTCGTGGCGACGCAGGCCTTCTTCTCCGCGTCCCACTTCTCGCCTTTCTTGCACTTGTGCTTGTCGGCGGCCATGGCGCCGGTGCTGACCAGGAAAAGACCGGTCATCAGGGCAAGGATGAGCTTGCGAATGGTCATGCTGAATCTCCTTCAATGGTGGGTGGCTGTCGGTGAAAATCATCCCGCGATGCTCACGGGACGCAGGCTTATTATCATCCGGGAGCGGCGCGAAAGCCGGAACATTAACGAAATTTAATTTTCCGCCATCGGCAGCGCCCGCCGGGCGCGGGCGATTCTGAACGCAGCCTAAACAAGCGATCAGAACCGCATCACACTTCCGCAAACCGGATCGAAAATTCAGCATCGGTTTGGTCGAATGCCCATAGAGTGGCGCTGTCCAATTCAACAACAGAGGGTTATCGAAAGGAGGTATGATCATGAGCATTCGGACGACATTGGCGGGCGGTCTTCTGGCGGGCACGATGATGACCGGCATGGCGCTGCCGCAGACGGCCGCCGCGCACGGCACCGAGATCTTCTTCGGCTTCAACGTCGGCGTGCCGGTGGTTGAGCAGCCGGCGTATGTGCCGGCCTATGTGGAAACGGTGCCCGTGTACCGGCCGTACTATTATCCCTATGGTTATTACGCGCCGTGGGCTTCGGTGCGCTACTACGGCGGGCCTTGGGGTTATTACCACCATCATTTCCACGACTGGCACGACCGCGATTGGCGCGACCACGATCGCTGGTAGCCGGCTTCAAGCAGAGAGTGGGATGTGATGAAAGCCCCGCCCCGCGCGGGGCTTTTTTGACGTTGGATTCTAGGCCTGCGCGTGCAGGGCCGGCTGCACGGTGCGGGGCGGACGGCGGCGCAGCAGACCCCCCGGGGAATTGTCGGTCATGACCTCCGCCACAATCTCCGCATAGCTCACGTTCTTGTTCATCTGTTCGACGTAGAAATTCCTCCGGCCGTCGAAGTGGTGCTCCGCGTAGCGGTAGGCGCGGTGCAGCTGCTGGTCGAGGCGCTTGGAGGCGTTGGCATAGAATCCCGGGGTCTTGCGCACCAGATCGTCGCCGGATTCGAACATCGTGACGGTCTGCCCGTCGGGCATTTTGCGGCGGGCGAGCCCGCCCAGCACGAATTCCGGGTACAGGCGGTCGCGGCACTTCTCGAGGTAACAGCGATCGGACATCTGCGCGATGATGTCGGCGGTGCCGAGGATCTCGCCGACCCGGCGCAGCAGCGGGTCGGCGAGGCGGATGGTGTCGACCGGGCGCTCGTAGCCGGTGAAGTGCACCAGCTGCGCGGCCGCCGCCGCGTGCTTCCTCAGGCCGATGCGCGGCAGGTAATCGCGCAGGAAATGCGAGCCGCGCGAGACGTGCGTCAGGGTGTATTCCCCGCCGTGGAGGTGCCGGTGGTCATGGCGGCGCCGCAGGTAGCCGCAGTCATGAAACAGGGCGGTCACCACGCCGACGCTGAAAACATCCGGCGGCAGCGGCGCCTCGCCCCGCCGGCCGCGCTCGTAGCCGTCGAGCAGGCGCGCCATCGCCAGCGTCACGTCGAGCACGTGCTGGATGTCGTGGTATTCGGTGTCGCAGGGGTGATAGTCCGGATGCCTGCCCCGATACATCAGGGTCACGTCCTCGAAGGCGTGTTCCATCGGCCGGGACCTGCCGGCGGGATAGAGGCCGTGGTACAGGCGCATCACCTCGGCGGCGACCCCGGCCGGATCGGTGGTGCGGATCTTGTCCGTGACGTCGAAGTCGTTGCGGCGCACGCGTTTGACTCCCGGGGGCGTTGTTGTTTGTAGGGCGCAAGTCTGCCCCGAGTCATCGCCGGAATCAACCTTGAGAAAGCACTTTAACTTTGCGGTCACGGCAGGCGCGGGCGGGCGGCGAGACGCCGGCCGGGAAATGAGTCATCATGCGCCCGGCGCCCATCCATCCGCCCGAGGCCCCCATGAACGAGCACATCCGGCAGTTGTTGGAGGAGATGAATGCCATTGAGGACGAGCTGCGCACGGCGTTGCACGAGCAGCAGGAGCGAATCCACTTCCGCATCCGCGGCAAGCGCGTCGAATTCGAGGACGGCATACGCGAGGCGCACAGCCGGCTCAAGACCGGATTGCTGAAATGGTTCACCGAAAGCCGCCCGCAGAACTTGCTCTCCGCGCCCTTCATCTACGGCATGGCGCTGCCGCTTGTCTTCCTTGATATTTGCGTGACGATTTACCAGGCCGCCTGCTTCCCGCTGTATCGCATCGGCAAGGTGCGGCGCGCCGACTACATCGTCATCGACCGGCATCATCTGGCCTACCTCAACGTCATGGAACGGCTGCACTGCGAGTATTGCGGCTATGCCAACGGCCTCATTGCCTATGTCCGCGAGATTGCGGCCCGCACCGAGCAGTACTGGTGCCCGATCAAGCACGCCCGCAAGGTGCTGGGCACGCATGCCCGCTATGCGCAATTCCTCGACTACGGCGATGCCGCCGGGTATCACGCGGGGCGCTTACAGTTGCGCGACGCGCTGGCGCATGAACAAGATACGAAACAACAGGAGGCCGACACTCGCGCCGCGGGCCGGTGATCCATGGGCAAAAACGCGAGAATCAAATGGCTGGACGAGCCGGAAGAACACGACTATCCGGCGGCGGAGTCATTTTTAAGCCTGATTTACGATCAGAAAACCGCGGCCGGTTATGTGCAGAAGTTGAAGAAAGCGCCGGTGACAGAGTTCAAGGCCAAGGACATTTTCAGGGCTTCGGGGCTGTCACTGCTGGGGATCAGCAATTCACACGTGGAGAAAGATCGAAAAAAGATTCTTTCGGGCGAGAAGCTTTCTCCGTTGCTCCTGATCCGAGATGGCAACAACGGCAAGGTCATCATCGCGGACGGCTACCATCGCATGTGTTCCGTGTATTCGTTCGACGAGGATGCCTTGATTCCCTGCAAGATTGTCTGATGGTCTGCCGCTGCGGGAACCGCGGGCTGGAACAGGCAATACCGGGTCATTTTGTTATTCCGAGGAGCGGGAGCGATGGGGAATCCCAAATCATTGATTCTTGAGTTGGCGGGATTGAATCTTGTCCATCTCATCGAGCTTGAACGAAATGTGGTGGAGGGCATTTACCACACCGGCCTCAGCGCAGTTGTACAAGCCATTGCAGTGAAGGAAACGTAACGCAGGGGACGCACTACCGATTGCCAGAGCAGCGGAGAAAAATTCAATCCTTCGCCTCCTTTGTGGTCATGATCCATGCCGCACAAAGGCGACGAATACCCACACGATGGCGAGCGGCAGCAGCAGGAACAGCAGGATCGGGAACGTCAGCCAGGCCATGATCAGTCCGATGACGATGAAGCCGCCCAGCACGAAAATGCCGATCCCCGCGAACACAAAGACCAGGAAAATCGCCATGCAGAAAAGCGCGATCGAGGCGACGATCAGGCCGCCCGCTCCAACTATGCCCTTGAGCGGTCCGGTCAGCTCCTCGCCGTTGATGATGATTTGGGTGGCGCCGCCGTCGAGGAACAGCACCCATCCGACGATGAGCAGCATGATCAACGCAAGTACGATGGCCGCTTTCTTGGTCATGTGCGATTCCTCATGGATAAGCAGGGGAGACTCCCGCCAATATTTCTGGGGTTGGTGGCATCGAAGGGCGCTTCCAGGCACTGAACATCCCGTTCGTGCTTCGATGCGCGTAGCGTACCTTGGCCTGGGCCTGTCGAAGGCCCGGCACGAACGGTTTCTTTAAATGGCTGATACTCAATAATCAAGCCGCGCGGGCGCCGGTGACACAAATCAAAAGTTGAGGTTGGCGGCGAACGAGCCGGCGCGCATCGGCGCACGGGCGCCGAATGAATTGCGGTTGCCGCCGTGATGGCGGAATTGGTGCGGCGGGAAGTTCCCCATGTTGTGAAAGCGCCTGCCGAAATGGTGGTGGTTGAAGGCCACGAACGGCCAGTACCCGCCGACCAGCGGCACGGCGTAATCATTTTCCTCCGTCTCCCTTGTCTCCATGGCGATGCGTTCCTGCTGATCCAACTGCGCCTGCCGGGCGGCGATCTGCATGCGCTGCAGGCGTTCCTGCTGCAGTCGATCTGACAGCGCCTGATCGGCCTGGCGCAATTGCGCGAGGACGGCCGCGGCATCCGTCGGAGGGGCGTTCAGCACGTCGCTCTTGAATTCAATCACTTCCTGCGTGGCGCTTCCGGCGCACGGCGAATCCCGGTATTCCACCTTGCCATTGATGGTGCATTTGAACACCTCGGCGTGGGCGGCGACGGAAAACAGCAGCAGGAAGGGAAGGGCGGTCAGCGGCAGTGTTCGCATGGGCACCTCCGGCGCTCGTTTCGTTCATCGAGGGGCGGTCTCTCAAAATTAGACCGGGAGAGCCGCTCCTGATTCCGGGATTGGGCGATATTACGCTCCGGGTATTTTAAACGCCAACTGAACGGCGCAAAACTGCCGCGCTCGACATTACTTTGCCACGAATCCGGGACGCCTTGTGGCGTTTTGCATTAATTTGCCGGCTGTTCAGCCGGGTGGGTCCCCCCGCGCCACTTAAAATCGCGGGCCCTTCTGCTTGGTGCAAAAGCCGCTCGCCTTGCCCTGCGGCTTGACGGTCGCCAGGAAGTGCCCGTTCAGGCGGTCAACGGTCATATCCAGCTGATCCCCGCATTTGAACGAGATGCGGGCGGGATTGATGCGCACCTCGGACGTGGCGCAGTCCAGGCCGGTGGTGATTGTGTTTTTGGCTTGATCGACGATGAGCTGGGCATAGGTGCCGCTGAGCTCCGCGGGCTTGTCGTAGAGGCAGGAAAGGTACAGGATTCCGGTGGTGTCCGTCATGGTGGATTTCCCCTCGGAGACGGCGGGCAGGACGGTCAACGATACGAGCAAGAGATGGTTCAAACGGCGCATGGCGTGTTTTCCCTCCGGCGCATTGGCTTGTCTTGGGGCTTTCGACGGTTCCATCGGATGACCCCGCCCGACTCGACCTTTGGTGCGAAAGGCCGGATAAAAGTTCCTGATACAAACGCCGGCCGGCGCGCAGGGGGGAACCGCGGGCCGCCCTAGGAAGTGGAGTACCGGCTTCCGGTCCGCCGTCCGCCGCGCGGCAGGCGGAAAATGCGACGCACGTGAAGCACCCGTTCCCGCACGCGCTCCTCCTGAAGGTCGTGCAGGCGGCCCTGCAGCAGGTCTTCTAGCGTCAGTATGCCGACGATCTTTTCCCGAGCGGAACGATCCACCACCGGGACGCAGGAAACCCGGTTTTCCGCCAGCAGGTAGGAGACCTCGCGCAGTGTCATGTCGGGATGGCAGACGGTCGGGGTTCTCACCATCATTTCATCGATCGAGACATCCGGCGCCGCGGTTTCCGACAAGGTGGCATCCAGCATGTCGCGGCGCGTGACGATGCCCGCCAGCCGCCCCTGGCCGTCCAGGATCGGGTAAATGCGCTGTGGATTTTCACTGTCGCTCCTTTCCCGCCGCGCCGCCGTGAAGGTGGTGATTGCATCGTTCAGCGACGTTCCTCTCCGGAAGCTGGTGAAGTTGCGGCGCATCACCTCGCGCACCAGCATGACCTCGAGGGGATCGATGGAATACTCCCGCGTGAGATGGAAACCCTTTCGGGCCACTTTTTCAGTCAGCACCGATCGCTTGAGCAGGAGAGCGGAGATGCCGAAGGCCGTGGTGGCTGAGATCACCAGTGGAAGCAGCGCCGTCCAGTCGTGCGTGAGTTCCAGGGCGAAGATCACGCCGGTCAGCGGCAGCCGCATCGCGCCCCCGATGACGGCCGCCAGGCAAACCAGCGCCCAGAAGCCCGGCGCGACGTGTGGAAATATGAGCGCCAGCAGGCTGCCCAGGGCCGCGCCCAGCATGACAATCGGTGCCAGCACGCCGCCGGACGTGCCGGAACCCAGCGACAGGGACCAGATGAGCGTCTTGACGACCAGAATGCCGGTAATCAGCGGGACCGTCGCCGTGCCGTTGAGGAAAACCTGTATGACGTCGTAACCGACGCCCAGCGCGCGCGGCTCGAACAAACCACCGACGCCGATGATCAGGCCGCCGATCGCGGGCCACCACATCCAGTGGATGGGCAGCTTCATGAACATGTCCTCGGAAAAATAGATCAGGCGCGTCGCCACCAACGCAAGGAGGGCGCCCGCGCCACCGCACACGACGCAGAGCAGATATTCGACGGGCGTCAACGCCGGCGCCAGGGTGCCGACCGGGAAGATGGGCGCGCTGCCGATCAGGGGTACGCGGAGTATCGCCGCCACGCACACCGCGAAGGCCACCGGCAGAAAGCTGCGGGGGCGCCACTCGAACAGCAGCAGCTCGACCGCGAGCAGCAGCGACGCGAAGGGCGCGTTGAACGTCGCCGTCATGCCCGCCACGGCGCCGGCGACCAGCAGCGTCTTGCGTTCGTCCGCGGTCAGCTTGAGGAACTGGGCCAGCAGCGATCCGAAGGCGCCGCCGGTCATGATGATGGGGCCCTCGGCGCCGAACGGCCCGCCCGTGCCGATGGTGATTGCGGCGGAGAGGGGCTTGAGCATGGCGACGCGCGGCTTCACCTTGCTGCCGTCGCGGAGGATGGAGTAAATCGTCTCGGGCATGCCGTGCCCGCGGATGACCTCGCTGCCGTAGCGCGCCATCAAGCCGACCAGCAGGCCGCCGAGGATGGGCAGCAGGAGGATCAGCGCCGGGCTGTGATGATCGGCGCCGGGCGCGACCAGGGCGAAGTTGAAACGCTGATAGAAGGCCAGGTTGGTGATGAGGCCGATGAGCTTCAGCAATGCCCATGCCGCCGCCGTGCTGATGATGCCCGCGGCGCAGGCCAGCAGGACAATCAGGAATGTTCTTGTAGTTACCGTGAAGTCGCCCAAGTGCCGTGGCACGGCGTCCGTCCGCGTTGAATTCATCGTCGCTTCCGCGTGGTCGATCAGGGTGCCAGTTGGGAATCAATCGCCTGTTCAAATGGTGCGGCGCGCGGACTCGAATGTCTCGCGCAATTGATTGAATCCGTTCACTTTCAATGATAGCCGGTTCCACGGTTACCGTCAAAGTTACCGTCACTTGAGCGAGTTACACCGCCGTACGCGAAGTCTGCGCCGTGCGCAGTAACAACTTATGTTGGGGATGCGGGGAGTCATATTGATGTCCACCACCATTTCCCCGCCCCAAAAATTCAATTGGTGCAATAACTGGGGCTGGTTTCGACTTTAAACGCCGTCTGTGGCTTTCACTAATCGAGAAAAGGGGCGTTTTTTAGACTGCCGAATGGTTGTGGGGTGCGGGTTGTGTTGTCCGCGGCTCACGCTTCACGGCGAAGGGCGGAGTTGGGATGGTCAACTTTGCCCAAGGTGGCCACCGTTTTTGTGTGGACATCTTCGGGGTTGGTGGCCACCTTCGGCGGTAATGACCATCAACCGGTGTATTCGAATAGATTGAAGTCCACAACACCTTCCCCGCCCCAAAAAGAATTAAGGTAATCTCGCTGTTCATTCAGATGGAACAACCTCATATTGTTCGGTTGAGTAAGGATTCCCTGCGCCGTAAGGATTATTCAGACTATCTGGAGAATAGGGGTTTCCATACCGTCCATACGGATTCGATGTAGAGTCGGGATCGTAGGGGTTCGTGCTAAACCTTCCGTGGTAATTCCCTTGACTATCGAAAATTTTCGGAGCATCGGTAGCGTAGGGATTCGTCCATGATTGATTGCTGTATCGGCTTCCATACCGGCTGTAAGGATTCATGAGGCCATCAGGTTTATAAGGGTTTCCGGCCCCATATGGATTATCCAAGCATTCTGCATCATAAGGGCAGGCTCCATGAGCGAAGTTTCCAACACCAATGAAAGTCACTGCCGCTAGCAAGATCATTACTCTCGGTTTTCTTGTCATAGGCTGCACTCCACTACTCGTTTAGTAGATTCTTCCCCCACGTCTGGCAACTTTATTAAGTCGCGGACTAGGATCACTGGCCGCTCTGCCCTTCGCGTGGCCTTTCTTGTAGAACTTAAGGAACAGGTACAAATCTCCCCGGTCTCCCCGGGCCGCTTGGCTGGGAGAAGGTTACAATGACCCCGTCCTCATTTAGGATTTTCGAGGTATCTCTGCTCTATCCTGCCACAAAGGGAGGCAACACTCACATAGCGGGTTATGCATGCACCGCTAGCCGCGTTGCCCGTCGGCATCTCGCCGGCTCTGCGCTGCCCACGGCCTTAATTTCAGCGGCAAGCGCGAGGAATTACGTGTAAAAAGAACCGGTTTTGGTGCGGCCGCGTGCGCTAAATCCCGGCGCGGTCAATCTCGTGACCGCGGGTTAGTGGTTACTACATCAGGAAGCTACAGGCAGTCTGCACGCAACGCCCTCGCACAAACAGCGTCGGGTGTGCACAGCCCTTCGTGCGCGCTAGCCTGCAAGCTCAAGTATTTTCCTGAGTGCGGAGGCGGCCTCGACGAGTCGGCCCTGAGTGAAGATTGGCTCGCAGCGGGCATGTGTCAGCACAGCAGGGGCGGCGATTACGGCGCAATCGTACAGGCTTGTGGACGTGAGCTTGAGCGGCCGGTGGCAGGCGGGGCATAGGCCTGGCGGTGTAGTTAGCGGGTGATGCTGTGCGTAGAGCGCGGCCAGTTCAAAGAGCGCGGCCTCGGCGTTGCCGTGCGTGATGAGTGCCTCGCTGTAAGCCCGCTTCCAGTGCTTGGTGACCCATTGCGAGGGGGAGAGCACCGGCCGGTTCTTACTGCCGCGAGGCCGGCCCGCCGGATTACCGCTGACGCCCTTCAGATAACGCCCACGCTCATCGCGTTCCGTACCATTCAATTTATCGGTCTCCCGACCTGGCGCATTGAAATGCTCTCCGCGTAAGCCCGCAACGTCTCCACTGGAATATACCCGGCCTCTATGTCGGCGATGTCCTCCGCCGTCATCTCGGCCATGAAGCGATTCGGTGACAGGGGCAGACCACTACAGGCGCGGGTAACTATTTCCAGTGTGCTGATGATCTCCGGCTTGTGGGAGCGCACCAGCCCCACCAGTTCCGCCGGTAATTCATGCTCCGCCAGCAACAGCAAGCCGCCACTATCCAGCCTCAAGGTTCCACCGGCTTGCTGGACCTGCCGCAGTACATGCGATGCGCTCATAGCCTCACCCACCAGGCTAGGGGTTTTCGATCCGTACATCCGTGACAATCCATATCTGGCGCGGTTTCCGGGGGTTTTCGATCCGTGACGGTGTCCTCGGCTGTCACGGATCGTAATTGGCCTGAAACCCGCGCCCCGCTTATGTTGTTACGGATGCACGGATCGAAACCCCCTGTCTCCGGCAGGTAGCGAGCGAAGACGTCCCGGAAGTCGTCCAACACGTACCCCTTCCCTCGGTCATCGCCGGCGCGCAGGGTGGTGGGTCTGATCCCAAAGCGCTTCAGCAGCGCCGCAAGCTGCCGCGCCGTGATCGGCCTCCCGTTCCGGAGTTCCGGCCACGGCCTTTCCTCCTTCTTGCCCAAGGCGTCCACCACATCGGCTGATAGCAGTCTGTCGCCCCGTTCATGGAACAGCGCGCGCATGTCGGCTAGCAACAACACGCCCAAAGACTCGGCGTCATCGTCAGGCTTCGCCAGCAACTCATATGCCCGGCGCACTCGCTCCGGCCACTCGCCGCCGGCAACCTCCGCGATGGCGAACAGCGGGCGCCAGTTGTCAGCGATGCGATTGACCGCGCCCTCCGGCAGTTTCGGATCGCAGTTCTCCAGCGTAGAGAGGTTATCCAGTGCAAACCGCGCCAGCTTCCGGCACAACGCCGCCGTCTCATGTTCCACCCGCCGCGAATCAAAAGGCTGGCGTTTTTCTCCGGGGGCGATCCGCTGCATGCGGATGATGATGGAGCGATCCGCTAGCGTGCCGGGCAGTGAACGAATACCGGCCAGCGCCACGGGCGCGAATGTCTTGAAGATTTTGACTTCGTTGTTGTCACCCTCGCAGCGCATGATGCAGCCGCCGCGCTTGTGCCCGGCGTTCAATGCCCCGCGCAGTTCCTCATTTTCAGTGAGAAACGAATCGTACTCATCGATCAACAGGGTGGGCGTCTCCCTGTCGACAATACGAAACAGCACGGCGGTTGTTATGTTCTCCGTGCGGATGGCCTTGGGAGCCAACACATGAAGCACGTCAAGAAACAAAGTTTTGCCACAACCTTTTTCCGGCGCGGTGATGTTCAGGCGCGGAGTATGCTGACAGGCGTTAAAGCAATGCGCGTGCGCGATCCACAGCGCTGCCACGTCCGCCGCACCCTCAGGCAACGCCACGTAGCGGTTAATGGTACCCGCGCACTCGGTTAACAGCGAGGCGCCGTCCACGGCTTCCGGCCACGGTTCGGGCGCGGTGAAAATAGCCGCCTGTCTCTGCCCTGTCTCCAGCTGTTTACGCGCGCGCTCAACTTCAGCATCCAGCGTAATGACCCGCACGCCCAGCGCCTCCGCTTCCTTCTGGCGGCAGCGGTCGTACTCCAGCGGAGACAGCGCCGCCAGGCGTTGCGGCGCGGCGTTCGGCGTGAACTCCAAAACTTCACCGCCATATCTCAGTAACGAGTCAGAGGCAATCTGTGCGTCCATTCAAGCCGCTCGTTTCCCCCGCGCATCAATACGAGCTTGAATCCACGCCTCGATTTCGTCCGAATCCCAAGCGACGGCTCGCTCACCGAGCGGGACGGATTTTGGGAATTGGTTGAGCGCCATTAGCCTGTACAACTCACTGCGGGAAAGGTTGACGCGCTCTTGAACCTGCTTACGCCGGAGAAGGATTTTCGCCATGCTCTGCCTCCTTTACGCCCGATACCGCCACGGCTTATGGAGCGCAATGTTGACTCGGGAACGTCTTATGCTTCACCCCCGTTACGGGGCCAATTTGCGTGTTTGGCAAGCAGCGTCATCGCCTCTTCCGCCGCCATTTCGTGTTCGTCTGGGTCAAGCATTTCTACCGGTGTGTAAATCCATTCGTCGAGCCGGACTGGATGCTTGGCTATGTCGGGATGCGGTATCCCGGCAACGGTGAGAGCGTCTGAGACAAATTTTCGTAAGGATGCGGGGTTGTTAGGGTTTGTGCCGTAGCGTTGGTAAATCATTCGTAACCAGCCGCAGAGATAACGCTCCTGTTCAACACCATGGAGTCCAAACTTCCCCCGAATTAGTTGACACCCTGGGCTAACGAGCTCGGAGGTGTGAGATGGCAAGAGCAGGACCTCGCAAGGTGGCGAGATACGGCGATCAGTTCAAGG
>JAJPIJ010000049.1 GCA_021324815.1 Gammaproteobacteria bacterium | reverse complement strand
GAGCGCCCTCGGCTGCGCATCATCCAGGACCCGATCTCCAGGCTCAACCCGGAGATGCTGTACCGGCAGATCCAGTACCTCGTCGAAGAGGGCGACTGGGCGCAGCAAGGCGAGGAAGTTGCGTTTGGCATCCAGGCCGCCGAGCCCCAGCCGGAGGAGCCGACATGAAGCTGGCCGACGTGGAACGCCTCGCGGCCGCCGGCGAGTCGGAGGGCGTGGAGTTCAAGAAGTCCACCTCCCAGCTCCGCCGGGCTGGAGAGACGCTCTGCGGCTTCCTCAACGGAACGGGCGGCTTCGTGGTGATCGGGGTAACGCCGGAAGGTCAGGTCATCGGTCAGACCGTGGCCGACACGACGCTGCGGGACATCGCGGCGCTCCTCCATCGTATCGAGCCGGCCGCGCCCGTGCGAGTCCACCGCGTGCCAGCCGGCAAGAGCGGCGAGGTGATCGTCCTCGAGGCGCCTCCAGCCTACGACGCGCGGCCGTTCGCCTTCGACGGCCGACCGTATCAACGCGTCGGCACCGCCACGTCGGTGATGCCGCAGGAGCGGTACCAGACCCTGTTGCTCGAGCGGGCGCACGCGCGCAACCGGTGGGAGAACGATGTGGCTCCGGGCGTGGAGATCGACGACCTCGATCGGGAAGAGATTCTTCGCACCGTGCGCCTCGGCATCGAGGCCGGCCGCCTGCCGGAATCCACTGGCAGTGACGTCGGTGACATCCTCGATCGCCTTCAGCTCCGCAGAGATGGCCGATTGCTCAACGCGGCCGTCGTGTTGTTCGGGACGCGGCTGGAGCAGGACTATCCCCAGTGCCAGCTCCGGCTTGCGCGGTTCAGGGGCATCGAGAAGTCGGCGTTCCTCGACAACCGCCAACTCCACGGTCACGCCTTCCGGCTCCTGGATGAGGCGATGGCGTTCATGCTCCGGCACCTGCCCATCGCCGGGCGGTTCGAGCCGGGACGCCTGGAGCGGATCGACGAGCCGCTCTTCCCCGTGGCGGCGCTGCGCGAGGCGGTGATCAACGCGATCTGTCACCGCACCTACACCCACGCCGGTGGGGCGGTGAGCGTGGCGATCTACGATGACCGGCTGGAAATCTGGAGCGACGGCACGCTGCCCTTCGGCCTCAAACCCGAGGACCTCAAGCGCAAGCACGAGTCGCGCCCGCGCAACCCGCTCATCGCCGGCGTCTTTTACCGCCGCGGCCTCATCGAGCAGTGGGGCCGCGGCACCCAGCAGATCGTCTCGCTGTGCGTCCGGGCCGGCCATCCCGAGCCCGAGTTCGGCGAGCAGGCCGGGTCTGTCTGGGTGCGCTTCCTCCCGAGCGGCTACATCGCGCCGCATCGGGTCGCCCACGACCTCACCGAGCGGCAGCGCGAGATCCTGGCGGCGATCGGCCGCGGGAGACGGATCCCGCTGCGACAGATCATGGCGAGTCTATCGAGCCCGCCGGCAGAGGCCACAGTTCGAGACGATCTCTATCACCTGAAGCGGCTCGGGCTGATCGACTTGAAGGGACGAGGGCGGGGAGCGACTTGGTTCCTCGTATCGGGAGGCCGGGAATGAGCTGGCGAATGCGCTGGAATAAGCTGGCGAATGCGCTGGGAAAAGCTGGCGGGGAGCTTCAGGACTCCCCGTCCGATCGGCGGTTCCGCCTGGATCTGCTGCACCTGAAGCGGCTCCGGCTCGTACGCCAGAGTGGGCACGGGCGCGGATCCTCCTGGGCTCTGGAGAGAGGGTATGAAGAATAGGGCGGAGAATAAGGCGGAAATAAGGCGGCCCCATTCAGGGCTGAGCCGCCCTATTCCGCCTTGCGGCCACCTAGACTCATGCACTCGATGGGACGGGGCCTCCTGGTTCCTCGTCCCGCGAGGGGTGTGAAATGATCTGGCGAATGCGCTGCAATGAGCTGACGAACGGCGCCGGGAAGCGCTGGCTGCAGACCATCCTGCTTCGCGCCGACAGGCAGGCGGCCGCACATGCTCTGCAACGAGCTCTGATGGCAAGGGACTTACAAGAGATGAGATGATGATGGATATAGCCGCCGCACATGCTCTGCAACGAGCTCTGATGGCAAGGCCATCAGAGCCGCATCAGAGCTCGCCGCCCCCGGAGGCCGTACAGCCTCATCGCACCTGCGCCCGCCCAGCCATCATCCAGGATCCGATCTCCAGCCTCAACCCGGAGATGCTGTACCGGCAGATCCAGTACCTCGTCGAAGAGGGCGACTGGGCGCAGCAAGGCGAGGAAGTCGAGGCCCCTTCGAAGACCGAGGAGCGAGGCAAATGATCACGAAAACCGACCCCATCGAGAGCGCTCTTAAACTCTCACCTGGTGCGCGGTTCTATAAGTGCGCTCTCCAAGTCAATCCCCATCACTATGCCGGGACATTTCGAGGCGAGGCGTCCAACGGAGATGCGCGCGGCTATGCCCGGGCGATTGTGGAGAAGGCAGCAAAGCTGAACATCACCGTGCTCGCCATCACCGACCACAACAGTGTGAGCAGTGTGGCAGCCTTCCGAGCAGCGGCCAAAGGCACGAACGTCCACATCTTCCCCGGGTTTGAACTTGCTTCGAACGAGGGCGTTCACGTCCTGTGCTTGTACCCGCCGGACACAAGCGGGGAGAAACTCGAAAGGTATCTCGGGGAGTTCGGCATTAGGGATACCAGCCCGTCTTCTGCTCTCTCAATCAAAAACTTCAGCGATGTGCTGCGTTGTGTTCAGAGCCAGGGCGGCATCGCGATCGCGGCGCACGTGACGAACGACGGGGGACTTTTCACCGTTTTGAAGGGCCAGGCGAGGATCCGAGCGTGGCAGCATGAGAACCTTCTTGCTGTGCAAATTCCGGGGCATGTAGAGGATCTGCCTCAGGAATATCGGCAGATTATCGAGAACAGGGACCCGAACTACCGCCGCGAGCACGCCGCCGAAGAGGGGCTGGCCATCGCGGTCGTCAACGCGAAGGATGTCGTCAAGCCCGCGGACCTCGAGGACCGGGCAACAACCTGCTGGATCAAGATGTCCGAGGTCAGCATCGAAGGGTTGCGGCAGGCCTTCCTCGATCCGGGCTCACGCATTCGCCTGAATCCCAAAACGGGAACCTTGGAACCCGAGCGGCATGCGGAACTCGTCGCCTTGGCTTGGGAAGGAGGATTCCTTGACGGTGTCGCCGTCCATTTGAACCCCAACCTGAATGTGCTCGTGGGCGGCCGCGGGACGGGCAAGTCCACAGTCGTCGAGAGCATCCGCGCGGCACTTGGACTCGAACCGATCGGCGACGAGGCGCGCAAGACGCACGACGGGATTGTCCGCCACGTTTTGCGCAACGGCACCAAGATCTCGCTCCTCGTACGGGTGCAACGCCCCGGCGTTCGCGAGTATCGAATCGAACGTACAATCCCGAACCCACCGCTGGTACGGGAGGCCAACGGCGCGGTTTCGAACCTGACGCCACTGGACATTCTGCCCAGGATTGAAGTGTATGGCCAGCACGAAATATCCGAGCTGACCAAAAGCCGCGAAAAGCTCACGCGCCTGCTCGATCGTTATGTCGAGCATGACGAGTCGCTCGTCCAGCGCAAGGCCTCACTGAGCCGCGATCTCCAGAAAAACCGTCGCGCGTTGTGCGACACGCGCCATGAGATCAAGGAGATCGAAGAGCGGCTCGCCGCACTCCCAGCGCTGCAGGAAACCCTCAAACGATTCCAGGAAGCTGGCCTCGAAGATCGATTGCGGGAGCAGAGCCTTCTGGTACGCGAACAACGCGTGCTGGGCACCGTTCCTGAGCGCCTGGCTCACTTCCGTGAAGCTCTGGAGACTTTGAAGCGTGAGCTTCCGATCGACCGCACATTTTTATCGGAGATGGCGCTGAAGGACCTCCCCGGGAAGGAGATCCTGTCGCGAGCGAATGAGGTGCTTGTCGATCTGGAGCGCGATCTCACGCGCATTGTCGACGACCTGGAAGGCGCCCTGAAACGGGCCGACGAGGGAATTGCACGGGTGCGCTCTGCTTGGGAGGCACGCAAGCAGCAGGTTCAGGCGGCGTATGAAAAGATTCTGCGCGAGCTTCAGAAGTCTCGTGTGGACGGCGAGGAGTTCATCCGGCTGCGGCGGCAGATCGAGGAGCTGCGCCCCCTCCAGGACCGCCTTGCGCTACTGAAGCGAACTGAAAAGGAACTCGCCGCCAAGCGGCGGGAGCTGCTCGCCGAGTGGGAAGACGTCAAGGCCAGGGAGTTTCGCGCTCTCGACCAGGCTGCCAAGAGTGTCAGCGGGAAACTACGTAACCGAGTGCAGGTCGAGGTCACGGCGGGCGGGAATCGGGAGCCGCTCTTCAAGATTCTGCGCGAGGAGATCGGCGGCCGGATGTCCGAGGCCATCGAGAGCCTGCGGAAGGTACCCGATCTCTCCCTGACGCACGTCGTCGAGGTCTGCCGGGCAGGCGCCGAGGCGTTGAGCAACGCCTACGGGATCACCCCCGCCCAAGCCGAACGCCTGGCCAAAGCCGATCCAGGGGTGTTCATGCGGATCGAGGAGCTGGAGCTTCCGCCCACCACGGCGATCCGCCTCAATACCGCGCCCGCCGGGAGTTTACCAGTCTGGCAAATGTTGGAAGACCTTTCGACCGGACAAAAAGCCACTGCGGTGCTCCTGCTCTTGCTCCTCGAGGCTGACGCTCCGCTGATCGTGGACCAGCCGGAGGACGACCTCGACAACCGCTTCATCACCGAAGGGGTGGTGCCCCGCATGCGCGCCGAGAAGCAACGCAGACAGTTCATCTTTTCGACGCACAACGCCAACATCCCGGTGCTCGGTGACGCCGAGTTGATTCTCGGCCTCTCCGCCTCCGGCGAGGCCGAGGGAGGCCGCGCGCGGATCGCCGCCGAGCATATGGGATCGATCGATTCCCAGTCGGTCCGTGAGCTCGTGGAGGAGATTCTCGAAGGCGGTCGCGAGGCATTCGAAACACGGCGCAGGAAGTATGGGTTCTGACCGATGAACAAGACTGAGTTGCTCGAACTCATCGCCAACGGAGAGAACTCTCGCGTCGAGTTCAAGCGTGATGATGTCCACCCGGACTCGCTGGCAACTGAGATCGCCGCGTTGCTCAACCTCGAGGGGGGCGTGATCCTGCTGGGAGTGGAGGATGACGGCC
Source organism: Gammaproteobacteria bacterium (assembly GCA_021324815.1). Classification (GTDB taxonomy): domain Bacteria; phylum Pseudomonadota; class Gammaproteobacteria; order JAJPIJ01; family JAJPIJ01; genus JAJPIJ01. The sequence continues at coordinate 43,383 of JAJPIJ010000049.1, read as the reverse complement.
GGATTGCCGGACTGACCAGAAGCCGCGCGCAAGCTGAGGAGTGGGTGATGAACATCGCGCGGCAGAACCTGCAGCCGGCAATCATCCCGGTGTGGAGCTCGGTAACGATGGATGACGGTAAGATCATAGGGATCGTCGAGCTCCCCGCAGACAGTCCGGGGAAACCCTACAAAGCCAGGCGCGGCAACGCCTGGGTCACCTTCATTCGCGTGGGGAGCACGTCACGCGAAGCAACACGCGAGGAAGAGGGACGGCTCTACCAGTCCGCTCGCCTGGTCCGCTACGAGATCAAGCCGGTCCCGGATACGGATTTCCAGAGCCTCGACATCACGAGGCTCGAAAACTACTTCGGCGTCGTCCTGAAGCGGTCAGTGCCAGATCGCGAGGATGTTGAAGCCTGGCGACAGCTCCTGCTCAATTCCGATTTGCTGGTGCAGGCGGGAGAGCATGCTTGCGCATCGGTCGCCGGCCTCCTCCTCTTCGGCGAAAACCCGAACCGTCGCCTGCCGCAGGCAGGGGTGACGGCAGTGGCCTTCCCGGGCACGGAAAAGGAATACAACACGATCGACGAGGAACGGATTCGAGGGCCGCTGGTTTCGGTGGTCTCCGCGCGCGGCCGTGCGGTGGACAAGGGCGTAATCGATCGTGCGGTGGATTTCGTGAACCGCAACATGGGGAGCATGGCTTGGCTCGAGGGAGGGCGCCGGCGCAGAAAGAAGGCACTTCCCCTCGATGCGGTACGGGAGGCGGTCGTGAACGCAGTGGCGCATCGCGATTATGCGCGAGAAGGCACGGATATCGAGGTCGCGCTTTACGCGAACCGGCTCGAGGTCATCTCCCCCGGCCGGCTTCCAAACGGTGTCACGGTAGAGAAGATGAAGCAGGGGGTCGTGCGCGTCGCGCGCAACGAGCTTCTCAAAGAGATTCTCCGCGACTACGGCTACGTGGAACACTACGGAATGGGAGTGCGCAACCGGATCATCGAGTCCATGCGTGCTCACAACGCAACGGAGCCGGATCTCATCGAGGAAGAGGATCGGTTCGTCGTCCGCCTCTGGAAGGAGCGACGGCAATCATGAGCGGGCGAGGAAACAACGGTAACGAGTGCCCCCGCCTGATCGAGGTGGCGCTGCCGATTCGGGAGATCTCGGCGGAGAGCGTGCGGGACAAGAACATTCACCACGCTCACATCAGCCATCTGCACATCTGGTGGGCGCGTCGCCCCTTGGCAGCGTCGCGTGCGGTGGTGTTCGCCTCGCTCGTGCCCGATCCTGACGACCCGCGCTGCCCGGCGGAGTTCCGCGCCGCCGTGGAGCGCCATCTCAAGACGCACGTCCCGGCGGAACTGAAACACTACCGTCGTGGCCGTGAGAGCCGCCGCGACGAGGACCCGTATCGCCCTTACGAGGGCATGCCGGACACGCTGCCCAACCGGCTGCTGATGTTCATGGCGAAGTGGTCGCCCGAGTCGCTGGCGTTCGAGGCGGGCAAGGCAAAGAAGGCGCCGGACCCCAAGTACCTGCTCGACGACCGGTCCCTGGTGAAGTGGGAGACGTCCGACCCCGACAACCCGCAGGGTCGTGAGGTGCTGCGCATCGCCCGGGAACTCGTGAAGGTGGCTTATGGCGGCCAAGTGCCGACGGTCCTCGACCCCTTCGCCGGCGGCGGTGCCATCCCGCTTGAGGCTGGTCGCCTCGGGTGCAAGGCAGTCGCCAATGACTACAACCCGGTGGCCTATCTCATCCTGCGAGCGACCTGCGAGTTCCCGCAGAAGTACGGCAAGCCCGGCAAGCGGAAGGCTCTCGTCGAGGAATTCGGCAAGGAGGTCGAGCGGGAAGTCCAGGTTCCCAACGTTCTCGTCCACGACTTCGAGCGGTGGGCGAACTGGGTCCTGGAGCGGACGCGAGAAAAGATCGAACACCTGTATCCGGCGGGCAATGACGGCCACCCCGTCCTCGCCTACCTCTGGGCACGTACGGCCCCCTGCTCGAATCCCTCGTGTCAGGGCCAGATCCCGTTGCTCCGTAGCCTTGTCTTGTGCAGCAAGGGCACTAAGGCGGCGCTCACGATGAACGTAGACAAGGCGCGGAAGGAGGTCTCCTTCGGGGTCGCCAAGGGAAAGGCAATCAAACAAACCGCCGGGACTAAGCGTCAACGAGGCCCTGCCATCTGTCCGTACTGCGACCAGCCGACGTCTACAGAAGGACTCCGTCAGGCTGGATGCGAGGGGCGGATGGGACACCGCATGGTGGCAGTGGTCACGATGAATAAGGGAGGAAAGGACTATCGTCCAGTAGAAGAGGTCGACCTGCGGGCGCTGGAGGAGCTCGAACAGTTGGAAGTCGAGAAGCCTGCTGAACCCATCGCTCCGGAAATCAGCGCTGACGTGATTTGGGTGCATCTGTACGGGATCACGGATTGGGGGTCCCTCTTCAACAAGAGACAACTCCTGGCCCTGCAGACGTTCGTTCGTGCCTTACACGAAGCATTGGAGGTCATGGCTCACGAGGTTCCCGATGAGGAGTATCGTCGAGCCTTGGCGCTCTACCTTGCGCTTTGGCTGGATCGGGTGGCTGTGTTTGCGAATACTTCGTGTCGTTGGGAGGCAGGACGCCAAATAGTCAAGACTCCCTTTAGCGGGCAGGTCATTCCGCTGATGTGGGATTACCCGGAGGTCAATCCACTCGCCGACAGTTCGGGTTCTGCCTCCACACAACTGCGCTACATGCTCAACGTCATCGAGCACGAGCGGCTCGCCAACGGATCGACCCTCAAGGAGCCGCAGATTCTCCTCGGCAATGCCGCTTCACTACCCCTCGAATCGGGAACGGCCGCCTGCGTGGTTACTGATCCCCCTTACGACGACGCGATCTCCTACGGGGACCTGTCGGATTTCTTCTACGTGTGGCTCAAGCGGAGCATCGGATCCCAGTTCCCCGAGGTCTTCAGCACCCCTCTCACGCCCAAGGCCGACGAGGCGACGAGCCTCAGACACCGGCATGAAGGCTCGCAGGAGCGTGCCCGCGCCCACTATCGACGCCTTCTCAAGGAGAGTTTCAGCGAGGTACTGCGTCTTGCTCGCGAGCCGAAACTCGTGACGGTCATGTTCGCGCATCAGTCCACCGACGCCTGGACCGCCTTGCTCTCTGCCCTCTTCGAGGCTGGGCTTTCGCCGGATGCGACCTGGCCGATTGCGACGGAGATGCCCAACACTGCCTGGGCTCTTGGGACGGCTTCTTTGGAGAGTTCGGTCACAGTCGCCTGTCGCCCACGCGTCACGGACAGCGCGATTTCCTTCAAGCAGGTCCGGTCGCAGATTGAAGAGATCGTCAAGCGTTCCGTGAAGCGCTTCTGGTCCTACGGCTTCCGCGGCGCAGACCTCATCGTCGCTTGCTACGGGCCGGCCGTCGGCGTGTTCGGAAAGTACGAGCGCGTGGAAAAGGCGGACGGGACCCCCGTCGGCATCCCAGAACTGCTGGATCTCGCCAAGCAGGCGGCGCGCGACGCCATCGCCGGGGAGTTCCGCGGCGACAACCTCTCCACGCTCTACTACGTCTGGGCGAACCTCTACGGCGCGGCGGAACAGGCGTGGGACGACGCCCGGATGGTGGTGCAGATCGGCGGCGACGAGGACAACGCCATGGAGGTCGCCCGCGGGCACGGGATCTTCGTGGTGGACGGCTCGAAATGCCGCCTTGCGCTTCTCGATGACCGCGCCGAGCGCCGAGGACTCGGCGCCGATCAGAACCCGCCGCACATCGATGCGCTCCATCGCAGCATGCTCCTCTGGAAGGAAGAGAAGCGCAGCGATCTGGTCGGGTATCTCGGCGAACGCGACCTCTTGGAGGACGGCCCGTTCTGGAAGCTGGCGCAGGCGCTCTTCGAGGTCCTCCCGCGCGACTTGGAGGACTGGAAGCTGGTGAATGCGCTGCTTGCCGAGCGGCCGACCCTGCGCGCGGAGGGCAAGAGCACGACGTACAGGGACGCGCAAAAGGAATTGTTTGATTGACGATCGGCGATTTCCGATTGATGGGAAGAACCAATGGATGCTGATGAACTTCGGCAAAAGGACAAAGCAGTTCGGACTGCGTATCATGAAGTTGGTTGCAGCATTGCCTAACAACAATGTGGGTCGAGCAATTGGGAGTCAGCTTGTTCGCTCAGGAACGGCCGTTGGAGCGAACTATCGAGCAGCCTGTCGAGGTCGATCCAAGGCCGAGTTCATAGCCAAGCTGGGTATCGTCGAAGAAGAAGCGGATGAAAGCAGTTATTGGCTCGAGTTGATTATCGAAGGCCGCCTCATGCCAAAGGACCGGGTAACGCCACTCCTACGGGAAGCGGACGAGCTGGTTGCGATCATGGTCGCATCGAAGAGAACGGCCAAAGACAATCGGCAATCGGAAATCGGAGATCGAAAATGAGCGAAGCGCTAAAGCCCTGGTACGCCGTTGCGACGCCTCACGAGGATATCCGCGAGGGACGCCTTGCAGAGGCTGTGTTCGCAGCCAACGTCTGGGCGGTCGTCCAGGACACGGCCCCGGAGGTCTACCTCGACCCCGAGGAGTTCTTCCGCAAGACGTACCTGACCACAGGACTGTCCACCGTGCTGAGTCGGGTCGCAGGCGCGCTCCGGCGCGGTGGCGAGAGCGGGGACCGCATCATTAGTCTCCAGACCGCTTTCGGCGGCGGCAAGACGCACACGCTCGTGGCCCTGTGGCACCTGGCGAAACACGCGGATCGGTTGAAGGGGTCGCCTCACGCGGAGGGACTGCGAAAGGCCATCGGCGGGCAACTGCCGGAGAAGGTGAAAGGCGTCGCGGTCTTCACGAACCAGACCTGCGATGCGACGCAAGGCCGCCGGGTCGAAGACGGCGTTCACCTGCGCACATTGTGGGGCGAGCTGGCGTACCAGCTCGGTGGAAAGACTCTCTACGAGCGCGTGCGGGCGAACGACGAGAGCCAGCGGGTCCCGCAGGGGCTCTTCTTCGAGATTCTGCAAGCCGCATCGCCGTGTCTGATTCTGTTGGACGAGCTGGCCGACTACTGCGTCGGCGCGGCGGCGGTGCCGGTCGGCGACACGAGCCTCGCCGATCAGACCGTCTCCTTCATCCAGCAGTTGACCGAGTCCGTGCAGCAAGTCCCGGGCGCGGTCGCGGTCGCCACGCTGCCGGCGAGCAAGTACGAGGTCGCCCAGAGCGAGAAGGGGCAGGAGGCGTTCGTCACGCTGGAGAAGCGCTTCCAGCGTCTGGGCGCCGACGTCAAACCCGTCGCCGACGAGGAGATCTACGAAGTCGTCCGGGCCCGCCTGTTCGAGTCCATCGCGCCCGAGAGCGAGCCGGACTATCCCAAGAAGGTCGCCCAGGTCTATCAGGCGATGTACGCGGCCCACTCGGGTGAGGTGCCTTCGGAGGCGGCGAAGAACACCTACCGTGAGCAGCTCCAGCGCGCCTATCCCTTCCATCCCCTGCTCATCGACGCGCTCTACACCCGCTGGGGCAGCCACCCGGATTTCCAGCGGACGCGGGGCGTGCTGCGTCTGCTTGCGAGCATCGTGGGCGACCTCTGGAAGCGCCGGCAGGGAAATACCGAAACCCAGCACCTGATCCAGCCGTGCCATATCCGCTGGTCCGTTGATGCTCTGCAGGCGGCTCTGACGCGACTCTGGGGACCCCCGTACCAGTCCGTCGCCGCAGCGGACGTGATCGGTGACCGGTCCAACGCCGGCATCTTCGACGAGGAACGCGGCGGCGACTACCGGAGCGAGGCCATCGGCCAGGGGCTGGCGTCCGCCATCCTGCTCGGGTCGTTCGGCGGCCAGGGCGGCCGGAGCGGATTCAGCTCGAAGGACCTGAAGCTCGCGTGCTCGAAGCAGGGCCTGAACTGGAACTACGCCGACGGGGCCTTGTTGGAGCTGGAGAACCGCTGCTTTTACCTCCACACGGCGACGGCCGGGAGCCTCGGGAAGCGCTACTGGTTCGGCACGAAGCCGACGCTCAACAAGCTGGTCGTCCAGTACCGGCAGCAGAGCGCGAAGGAGAACTTCGCCGAAGAGATTCTCGAGGACCTCCGGGCCGAGTCGCAGAAGGGCGCTCTCGCCGGCGCGACCTGGCGCGTGATCGTCAACCCCGCGGAGGACCTGCCGGAGCAGAAGTCGCTCACCCTACTGGTCCTTCCACCATCGCTCGCCTGGGACGAGAACGGCGGGGCGAAGAACGCGATCCAGGAACGCGTGAAGGCGATCAGCACCCGGTGCGGTGGAAAGGACCGCCTGTACCGCAACACGCTTCTCTTCCTGGTGGGAACCGCTCGGGGACTGAGCAAACTGCGGCAGGTACACCGGGAGCGGGCAGCTCTGGAGGGCGTGCGCGCGGACTACTGGGATCAGCTCGACGAGGAGCAACGCGAGGATCTCAAGAAGCGCCTGGAGGCGGCACGTAAGGCCGCGGTGGAGGCGCTGGGCCCCGCCTACACCGTTGCCCTACGGGTGCGCGGCCAAGAGGTAGAACCGTGCGCGCTCTCAGATGCGCGCCGCACCTTCCAGGAACACCTCGGCTACGTGTGGACGACACTCGTCGAGGACGAGGAGTGGATTCTCCGTCGCGTCGGCTCGGTGACGCTGGAGAGCACGGGCTTGATCCCGAAGGAAGGCGGACTGCGCCTGAAGGATGCTGTCGAGGCGTTCCTCCGGTTCACGGACAAGCCCATGGTCGCGGCTAAGGAGGCGGTGACCGCGGGGCTCGCCCAAGCCTGCGTTGACGGACTTGTGGGCATCGGCCGTGGCGGAAGCCTCTCGACTCTCCAGACCCGCTACTGCAAGCAGTCGGTGTCTCTGGACCCTAGCGAGGACGGCGTGTGGATCATCCCGCCGTTCACGCCGGAGCCGGCGAAGGTTCCGGGGGGCGAAGAGCCCACTGGAGCTGGGATCGGCGCCGGCGAAGCAAGTGCCGCGGGAGGAACAAGTGCCGGCACGTCCTCCGATGAAACCACTGGAACTGCCACAGCAGCAAAGCCCGGGACCAAGGGCACGGTCCGGCGGTTCGTTGTCCGAGGCGACGTTCCGGTCGAGAACTGGGGCGAGCTCTTCCGCTGCTTCGTCGGGCCAGCCGCTCGCATGAACCTGAAGAAGCTGGGACTTGGCGTGCAGTTCGAGATGGTGCTGCCTGAAGACCGGCCCCTGGGCGAAAACGATCCCACGCTCAAGGCGATGAAGGAGGCCGCGAGGCAGCTGGGGCTGAGCTTCGAGAGCGAAGAGTAGACAACGCGATTCCAATAGCTGCTGCGCCAGCCACCCGTGCAGGCCGAGAGCCGCTTGCACCTGCGCGAGCTGCTCGCGGTCGAGGCCGGCGGCGCGGTCTTCACGACCATCCACAAGTTCTTCTCCCCTTCTCTGGAAGATGGGTCCAAGGGCGACCGCCACCCGACGCCCTCCGAGCGGTGCAACATCGTGGTGATCGCCGACGAGGCGCACCGCAGCCAGTACGACTTCATCGACGGCTTCGCGCGGCACATGCGCGACGCCCTGCCGCATGCCTCGTTCATCGGCTTTACCGGCACGCCGATCGAGCTCGCGGACGCCAACACGCGCGCGGTGTTCGGCGACTACATCAGCGTCTACGACGTCCAGCGCGCCGTGCAGGACGGGGCGACCGTGCCGATCTACTACGAGAGCCGGCTCACCAACCTCGCGCTGGACCAGACGACGCCCAAACTAGCATTCAGCCGCTGGGAGGCCGCGTGAGCGCTGCCTTCACCCAATCCACCGTCGAAGACGCCGCCCTCACCTGGCTGGAGGAAGCCCTCGGCTGGCAGATCGCCCACGGCCCCGACATCGCGCCGGACACGTCGGCGGCCGAGCGGGTGCCAATCCTTGATGGAACTATTGCAGGGCGGCGCGGTGCGGCAGACGGGCCTGGCACTGGGCGTCGACCCACTGATCCTTTCAATCGGCGGAGGACAACGGTTTCAATCAGCCGATCACCAACCCTGCAATTAGCCGGGCCAAAGAGTTACAATCAGCCGATGGCAGCAACCGACTTCTATCCGCGCCTTGCCGCCGATCGGCTGACCGAGGCGCTCGACGATTCTCCGGCGGTGCTGATCCACGGCCCGCGCCAAAGCGGCAAGACGACGCTGGCGCAGCGGGTCGGGACTCGCACCGGGTACGCCTATTTCAGCTTCGACGACGAGGCGGTCAAGAGCGTCGCCACGGCGGACCCGGTCGGCTTCGTGGCCGATCTGCCGCCGCGCGTGATTCTGGATGAGGTGCAACACGTCCCGCACTTGTTCGTGACGCTGAAGGCGGCGATTGACCGCGACCGGCGGCCCGGACGGTTCATGCTGACCGGATCCACGAACGTCCTGCTGCTGCCGAAGTTGAGCGACTCGCTCGCCGGCCGTATGGCCATCGTGCGCCTCCATCCTCTGGCGCAGTGCGAGCTGGCCAGAACGCGCCCGGCATTCCTGGACCGGCTCTTCGGGGAAGGTTTCAAGATGCGTCCGTTCGAACGCCTCGGACCGGCCTTGCTCGAGCGCATCGCAGCCGGCGGCTATCCCGCGGCGCTCAAGCTTCCCGCGGGGCGGAGGCGGGCGCGCTGGTACGAGGGATACCTCGAAACCATCGTGCAGCGCGACGTGCGCGCACTCGCCCGCATCGCCTCGCTCGACGTGGTGCCGCGCCTGATGGCTGCGGCCGCGGCACAGACGGCGCGTCTCGTCAATGTCTCGGACCTGGCGGCTCCGTTTCAGCTGAGCCGGCCGACCATCCGGGATTACCTGACGCTGCTCGCGCGCATCTTTTTGCTGGAGGAATTGCCGCCCTGGCACGCCAACCGCCTGAGCCGGCTCGTCAAGACGCCGAAGCTTCATCTCGGGGATACCGGGCTCGTGTGCGCGTTGCTCGGCGCCGATACCAAGGCGCTCAGGGAGGACCGCGCCCTGCTGGGGCAACTGCTCGAGACGTTCGTGTTCCAGGAGCTCAGGCGACAGGCGAGCTGGCACGATGAACCGCATGCCTTCTACCACTTTCGCGATCGCGACGGCTACGAGGTGGACATCGTCGTCGAGCGCGGCGCCCACGCGGTCGTCGGGATCGAAGTGAAAGCCGCGGCGACGGTGACGGCCGCCGACTTCCGGGGCCTGCGCAAACTCAAGGATGCCGCCGGCCGGCGCTTCGCCGGCGGCGTCGTGCTTCACGACGGGACGATGAGCGTGCGCTTCGGAGAAGGATTGTTTGCTGTGCCGATTCGCGCGCTGTGGGAAGCGCCATGACCGCGTTCACCGAATCCGAGGTCGAAGAAGCTGCACTCACCTGGCTCGAGAGCATCGGCTGGCGAATCGCCCACGGCCCCGACATATCCCCTGGCGGTGATACCCTCACCCTGGCCCTCTCCCGGAGGGAGAGGGAAAATTACAGCGAGGTGGTGCTGGCGCAGCGGCTGCGCGACGCGCTCGCGCGCCTTAATCCCGATCTGCCCGCGGGAGCGCTGGAAGACGCCTTCCGCAAGCTCACGCGGCCGGAAGGGGCGGAACTGATCCAACGCAACCGTGCGCTGCACCGGTTGCTCGTGGATGGCGTGACCGTGGAGTACCGCACGGCCGACGGCGGCATCCGCGGCGCTCAGGCGCGGGTGATCGATTTCGACGACCCCGCAATCAATGACTGGCTCGCCGTCAACCAGTTCAGCGTCACGGAGAACCTGTCTGCCGGACAGGCAGGCAAGCACAGCCGCCCTGCCTGCGCCGCAAAGCGAAGCGGCGCGGCAGGCAGGCGGCCGGACGTGGTGCTGTTCGTGAACGGCCTACCTCTGGCGGTGGTCGAGCTCAAGAACGCGGCCGACGAGAACGCGACGATCTGGAGCGCCTGGCAGCAGTCGCAGACCTACCAGGCGGAAGTTTCTTCGCTGTTCGCTACGAACGCCCTGCTCGCGATCTCCGACGGGGTGGAAGCGCGGGTGGGTACGCTCACCGCCGGGCGCGAGTGGTTCAAGCCCTGGCGCACCATCGCCGGCGAGAGCCTGGCCGATCCGCACCTGCCGGAGCTGCAGGTGGTGATTGAGGGGTTGTTCGAGAAACGGCGCTTCCTCGACCTGGTGCGCGATTTCATCGTCTTCGAGGACGATGGTGGCGGCCGTGTGGCTAAGAAAATGGCGGGCTACCACCGGTTCCACGCGGTGCAGGTGGCGGTGCGCGAGACGCTGCGCGCGGCCGAACTGCACCGCGCAGGCGTTCGGGTCGCGGAGTCCGCTGGCCGCTATGAGGCCGGCAGGAAGCCAGGCGGCAAGCCGGGCGACCGGCGCATCGGCGTGGTCTGGCACACGCAAGGCTCGGGCAAGAGCCTGACCATGGCCTTTTACGCCGGCCGCGTGATTCGCGAGCCGGCGATGGAGAACCCGACCCTCGTCGTCCTCACTGACCGCAACGACCTCGACGACCAGCTCTTTGGCACTTTCTCGCGCTGCCAGGACCTGCTGCGCCAGCCGCCCATGCAGGCCGAGTCGCGCGCGCACCTGCGCGAGCTGCTCGCGGTGCAAGCGGGCGGCGTGGTGTTCACGACCATCCACAAGTTCTTCCCCGAGGAGAAGTGCGACCGGCACCCGACACTCTCGACCCGGCGCAACATCGTGGTGATCGCCGACGAGGCGCACCGCAGCCAGTACGACTTCATCGACGGCTTCGCGCGCCACATTCGGGACGCCCTGCCCCACGCCTCCTTCATCGGCTTCACGGGCACGCCGATCGAACTAGCGGACGCCAACACGCGCGCCGTATTCGGCGACTATATCAGCGTTTACGACATCCAGCGCGCCGTCGCGGACGGCGCCACGGTGCCGATCTACTACGAGAGCCGGCTCGCCAGGCTCGCCCTCGACGAGATGGAGCGGCCGAAGATCGACCCGGACTTCGAGGAGGCCACCGAGGGCGAGGAGGTCGAACGCAAGGAGAAGCTCAAGACCAAGTGGGCGCAGCTCGAGACGGTGGTCGGCGCGGAGAAGCGCCTGACGCTCGTCGCGCGGGACATCGTCGAGCAATTCATTCGTTCCGACCGCGTTTCGATCTGGCCGCCGCTTTTCTATCAGGACGAACTGCGCCGACGGCTGATCATCACGCTCAACATATTGCGCGTGGTGCAGCATGTCTGGGAGGCGGTGCGGCAGGAGAACACCGAGCGGCTCACCCCGGTCTTCGACCGCGACCACCCCATACGCTCCACGCGCGATATGCACACCTGGTATACCCGCAAACCCTGTCAGCACACGGAGCGGTCGCACATTAACTTCTGTGTCGTCGATTCAACATGGGAGGCAAGCGAAGAATTTGTCGTTGACCGATATCCCAATGTGGCGGCTTGGGCCAAGAATGATCACTTGGGTTTTGAGGTTCACTACAGGTATCAAGGAGCGATCCACAAGTACCGTCCGGATTTTCTGACACGCCTCAAGTCCGGTGAGATGTTGATCCTTGAAACCAAGGGGCAGGAAGACCAGCAGAGCAAGACTAAACGGAATTTTCTTGCTGAGTGGGTAATGGCGGTCAACCAATATGGCGGCTTTGGTACCTGGAAATGGGCGGTTTCCAGACATCCCAAGGATATTCCTAAGTTTTTGTATTAAATCGCCATTCACTCGTGATTTGCAGTACACTATTGCTGTGCAGCAGCAGACGGTGACACAGCCCGGAAAAACTTCGTGATTACGCCATGTTAGCAGGCTATCTGCCCGTACTGGTCTTTATCATCATCGGCGTCCTGGTCGGTGTGGCGGCGATTGCCGTCGGTTTTCTCTTAAGCAGCCTGACCGGCAACCGCAAACCCTACGGCGAGAAGCTGTCGCCCTACGAGTGCGGCTTCGAGGCCTTCGAGGACGCGCGCATGAAGTTCGACGTGCGCTACTACCTCATCGCCATCCTGTTCATCCTGTTCGATCTTGAAATCGCGTTCCTGTTTCCCTGGGCCGTCGCGCTGCGCGAGATCGGCATCGCCGGTTTCTGGGCGATGATGATCTTCCTCGCCATCCTGGTCGTGGGCTTCATCTACGAGTGGAAGAAGGGCGCACTTGAGTGGGAGTAATTATGTCTAATACTGTCTCATCGGCGGTATCGGCTGAACCTTCCTCGCCCATTCCCGGCGTGGTGCCGACGACGCTCGCCGAAACTGCGGACTTCCTGCAACGCGGCTTTGTCACGACGACCATCGACGCCGCCATCAACTGGGCGCGCACCGGTTCGCTGTGGCCGATGACCTTCGGGCTCGCCTGCTGCGCGGTGGAGATGATGCACGCCGGCGCCGCGCGCTATGATCTGGATCGCTTCGGCATCGTGTTCCGGCCCAGCCCGCGGCAGTCGGACCTGATGATCGTCGCCGGCACGCTGTGCAACAAGATGGCGCCGGCGCTGCGCAAGGTGTACGACCAGATGGCCGAGCCGCGCTGGGTGATCTCGATGGGTTCCTGCGCCAACGGCGGCGGCTATTACCATTATTCCTACTCGGTGGTGCGCGGCTGCGATCGCATCGTGCCGGTGGACGTCTATGTCCCCGGCTGCCCGCCGACGGCCGAGGCGTTGCTGTACGGGATCGTGCAGTTGCAGAAGAAGATCCGCCGCACCCAGACCATCGCCCGATGACCCCATGCCGCTGCCCGTGACGGAATTGCAAGCGCGCCTGGAGAAATGCTTCGCCGGGCAGTACGCGCAACTCACGCTCGCCACCGGCCAGTTGACGATGGAGCTGCCGCGCGCGAACCTGTTCGAGGTGTGCCGGCGGCTGCGCGATGACCCGCAGTTCGCGTTTGCTCAGTTGATGGATCTCTGCGGCGTGGATTACGCCGCCTACGGGCAGAGCGACTGGGAGACGAATGGCGCAACCACCTCCGGTTTCAGCCGCGGCGTCAGCGGTGATCAGGAGGTGAAGGACACGCCGCGCCGCTTCGCCGTGGTCTATCATCTGCTGTCGCTTGAGCACAACCAGCGGCTGCGCCTGCGGGTGTACGCCGGGGGCGAGCCGCCCGCCGTGGACACGGTGACGTCGATCTGGAATTCCGCCGACTGGTTCGAGCGCGAGGCGTTCGATTTGTTCGGCATCCTGTTCGAGGGCCATCCCGACCTGCGCCGGCTGCTCACCGACTACGGCTTCATCGGCCATCCCTTCCGCAAGGACTTTCCGCTTGAGGGCCACGTCGAGGTGCGCTACGACCCGGAGAAGGGCCGCGTGGTGTACCAGCCGGTGACCATCCAGAACCGCGTGCTGGTGCCGCGCGTGATCCGCAAGGATGACCGCTTCGATTCCGCCCGCGGGAAATCCCCCGGCAACTGAGCGCGCTTATGCCCGAGATCCGCAACATGACGTTGAACTTCGGACCGCAGCATCCGGCGGCCCACGGCGTGCTGCGGCTGGTGCTGGAGATGGACGGCGAGGTCATCGAGCGCGCCGATCCGCACATCGGCCTGCTGCACCGGGCGACGGAGAAACTCGCCGAGAGCAAGCCCTACAACCAGAGCATCGGCTACATGGACCGGCTCGACTACGTCTCCATGATGTGCAACGAGCATGCCTACGTGCTCGCCATCGAGCGGCTGCTCGGCGTCACGCCGCCCAGGCGCGCGCAATACATCCGCGTGCTGTTCGACGAGATCACGCGCATCCTCAACCACTGCCTGTGGCTCGGCGCGCACGCGCTCGACATCGGCGCGATGACCGTCTTCCTCTACGCCTTCCGCGAACGCGAGGACCTGATGGACTGCTACGAGGCGGTGTCCGGCACGCGCATGCACGCGACCTATTACCGCCCGGGCGGCGTCTATCGCGACCTGCCGGCGCAGATGCCGCAATACCAGCCCTCCCGCTTCCGCAGCGGCGAGGACGTGCGGCGGCTCAACCGCAACCGCCGCGGCTCGCTGCTGGATTTCATCGACGACTTCGCCGATCGCTTCCCGAAATGCGTGGACGAGTACGAGACGCTGCTGACCGACAACCGCATCTGGAAGCAGCGCACCGTCGGCATCGGCGTGGTGTCGCCGGAGCGTGCCCTGCAGCTCGGCTTCAGCGGGCCGATGCTGCGCGGCTCGGGCATCGCCTGGGATTTGCGCAAGAAGCAGCCCTACGAGGTGTACGACGAGATCGACTTCGACGTGCCCGTGGGCGCGAACGGCGACTGCTACGATCGCTATCTCGTGCGCATCGAGGAGATGCGGCAGTCGGCGCGCATCATCAAGCAGTGCGTGAAGTGGCTGCGCGCCAATCCCGGGCCGGTGATCATCGACGATCACAAGCTCGTGCCGCCGCGGCGCGAGGAGATGAAGGGCGACATGGAGTCGCTCATCCATCATTTCAAACTCTTCACCGAGGGCTACTGCGTGCCCGAGGGCGAGGTGTACGCGGCGGTGGAGCACCCCAAGGGCGAGTTCGGCATTTATCTCGTCTCCGACGGCGCCAACAAGCCGTACCGCGTCAAGATCCGCGCGCCGGGCTTTGCGCACCTGGCCGCGCTCAACGAGATGGCCAAAGGCCACATGTTGGCCGATGTTGTCGCGATCATCGGGACACAGGACATAGTTTTTGGCGAGGTAGATCGGTGAGGGAAGCGAACAACACGAAATTGTCGGAACACGCGCGGCGGGTCATCGATCAATGGATCGCAAAGTACCCGCCGGATCGCAAGCGTTCCGCGGTGCTGGCGGCGCTGCGCGAGGTGCAGCACGAGAACGGCGGTTATCTCACCGTCGAGCTCATGGACGCGGTGGCGGAATATCTCGAACTGCCGCCGATTGCGGTGTACGAGGTGGCGAGCTTTTATTCCATGTTCGAGACCGGGCCGGTCGGGCGGCACAGCATCTCGGTGTGCACCAACATCTCCTGCTGGCTCCGCGGCGCCGACGACATCGTGGCGCACATCGAAAAGAAACTCGGCATCAAGACCGGCCAGAGCACGCGCGACGGGCGCATTCATCTCAAACGCGAGGAGGAATGCCTCGCCGCCTGCTGCGGCGGTCCGATGATGATGGTGGATCACAAATACCACGAGAACCTGACGCCGGAGAAGGTCGACCGGATCCTGGAGGACCTGAAATGACCGGGTTGAACCAGGTCTGCTACCGCACGCTGCAATTCGAGCAGCCGTGGACCTATGAGAATTATCTCAAGGTCGACGGCTACCAGGCCTGGCGCAAAATCCTCGCCGGCAAGATTCCGCCGGATCAGATCATCGAGGAGGTCAGGAACTCCGGCCTGCGCGGGCGCGGCGGCGCCGGCTTCCCCACCGGCGTGAAATGGGGGTTCATGCCCAAGAATCCGACGGGCCCGAGCTACGTCATCTGCAACTCGGACGAGTCCGAGCCGGGCACCTGCAAGGACCGCGACATCCTGCGGTTCAACCCGCACGCGGTGGTGGAGGGCATGGCCATCGCCGGCTACGCCATGCGCTGCAAGACGGGCTACAACTACATCCGCGGCGAGTTCATGGACGAGCCCTGCGCGCGTTTCGAGCAGGCGCTGCAGGAGGCCTACCGCGAGGGCCTGCTCGGCAAAAACATCCTCGGCTCGGGCGTGGATTTCGATCTGTATACGCACCTCGGCGCCGGCGCCTACATCTGCGGCGAGGAGACCGCGCTGCTCGAATCGCTGGAGGGCAAGAAGGGCATGCCGCGCTTCAAGCCGCCGTTCCCCGCCGTGTACGGCGCCTTCGGCCGGCCCACCACGGTCAACAACACCGAGACCTTCGCCTCCGTGCCGAGCATCATGCTCAAGGGCGGCAAGTGGTTCGCGGAACTCGGCAAGCCCAACAACGGCGGCACCAAGATCTTCTCGGTGTCCGGCCACGTGGAAAAGCCCGGCAACTTCGAGGTGCCGCTGGGCACGCCGTTCAGGGAGCTGCTGGAGATGGCGGGCGGCGTGTGGAAGGGCCGCAGGCTCAAGGCCGTGATCCCCGGCGGCTCCTCCGCGCCCGTGCTGCCGGGCGAGGTGATGATGGGCTGCACGATGGACTTCGACTCGCTGAAAAGCGCCGGCTCGATGCTGGGCTCCGGCGCCGTGGTGGTGATGGACGAGACCACCTGCATGGTGAGGATGCTGGAGCGCATCGCGCGCTTTTATTACGCGGAGTCCTGCGGCCAGTGCACGCCGTGCCGCGAGGGCACCGGCTGGATGTACCGCGTGATCAGGCGCATCGAGGAGGGGCGTGGGCGCCAGCAGGATCTCGACATGCTGGTGGACATCTCGAAGAAGATCGAGGGCCACACCATCTGCGCCTTCGGCGACGCCGCCGCCTGGCCGGTGCAGAGCTTCATCAAGCATTACCGCGCCGAATTCCAGCATCACATCGACCACGGCTGCTGCCTGGTCGGAGCCGGCGCCCGCCGCGAGGCGGCGTGATGAACTGAACCCGGAAGAACCATGGCGGACGCACTGGTCAACATCGAAATCGACGGCAGGCCGATGCAGGCGCGCAAGGGCGCCATGATCATCGAGGTCACCGATCAGGCCGGCATCTACGTGCCGCGCTTCTGCTAACACAAGAAGCTCTCCATCGCCGCCAACTGCCGCATGTGCCTGGTGCAGGTGGAGAAGATGCCCAAGCCGGTGCCGGCCTGCGCCACGCCGGTCATGGAGGGCATGAAGGTGCAGACCCGCTCGCCGTTCGCGCGCGCGGCGCAGAAGGCCACCATGGAATTCCTGCTCATCAATCATCCGCTCGACTGCCCGATCTGCGATCAGGGCGGCGAATGCGAGTTGCAGGACCTGTCGATGGGCTACGGCGCCGGCGTGTCGCGCTTCACCGAGGGCAAGCGCGTGGTCAAGGACAAGAACCTGGGCCCGCTCATCCAGACCGACATGACGCGCTGCATCCACTGCACGCGCTGCGTGCGCTTCGGCGAGGAGATCGCCGGCCTGCGCGAGCTCGGCGCCACCGGCCGCGGCGAGCACATGGAGATTGGCACCTACATCGAGCGGGCGGTCAACTCCGAACTGTCGGGCAACGTGATCGACGTCTGCCCGGTGGGCGCGCTGACCTCCAAGCCCTACCGCTACAGCGCGCGCGCCTGGGAGCTGCGCCAGCGGCCGGGGATCGCGCCGCACGACTGCGTGGGCTCGCACGTGGACTTCCACGTCAAGGGCCGGCAGGTGAAGCGGGTGGTGCCGCGCGAATGCGAGGAGCTGAACGAGGTGTGGCTGTCGGATCGCGATCGCTACAGTTACGAGGCGTTGCACAGCCCCGATCGATTGCTGCAGCCGATGCTGCGCGAGAACGGGCGGTGGCGCGAGGTGGACTGGGAGATCGCCCTGCAACACGCGGCCGACGGCCTGCGCCGGATCAAGCAGGCGCATGGCGCGGAGCAACTGGGCGCCCTGGTGAGCCCGAGCGCCACGCTGGAGGAGATGTACCTGCTGCAGAAGCTGATGCGCGGCCTCGGCAGCCACAACATCGACCACCGGCTGCGGCAGATCGACTTCCGCGGTGAGCGGCAGATGCCGCTGTATCCCGGCTGGCAGACGCCGCTCCCGGAATGGGAGCGGCTGGAGGCGGCGCTGATCATAGGCTCGAACGCGCGAAAGGAGCAGCCGCTCGCCAATCACCGCCTGCGCAAGGCCGCGCTGCGCGGCGCCGCGCTGATGACGCTCAATCCGGTGGACTTCGATTGGAACTGGCGCGTGGGCGAAAAGCTCACCGTTCCGCCCGGCGCGATGGCGGCACAACTGGCGGCCATCGCCCGCGCGCTGGCCGAGGACGCGGGCGACGCCGCCGGCGTGGAGCGTTTCCGCGCCGCCGCGGCGGAGGAGGCGCACCGCCGGATCGCGGCGCGGCTCAAGTCGGCGAAGGCGGCGGCGGTGATCCTGGGGCCGCTGGCCATCGCCCATCCTGATTACCAGCCGCTGCGGATCGCGGCGCAGTGGATCGCGCATTACAGCGGCGCGCGTCTCAACTATCTGACCGAGGGCGCCAACGCCGCCGGCGCCTGGCTGGCCGGCGCCCTGCCGCACCGCGGTCCGCGCGGCGCCGCGATCGCCGCGCCGGGGCTCGACGCCGCCGCCATGCTGGCGCAGCCGCGGCGCGGTTATGTGCTCGCCGGCGTCGAGCCCGAACGCGATTGCTGGGACGGCAATGCGGCGCTGCTGGCGCAGGCCCAGGCGGAATTCGTGGTCAGCCTGACGGCGTTCCGCAGTCCGGTCATGGAGCGCTATGCGCGGGTCATGCTGCCCGTCGCCCCTTACGCCGAGAACGAGGGCACCTTCGTCAACGCCGGCGGACGCTGGCAGAGTTTCGAGGCCGCCGTGCCGCCGGCCGGCGAAGCGCGGCCGTTGTGGAAGATCCTGCGCGTGCTCGGTGGCAGGCTGCGGCTGCCCGGCTTCGATTACGTGGATTGCGCCGGCGTGCGCGCCGAGCTTGAGGCGCTTCCGGAGTCTTCGATCACGACGGTGCCGGATGATGCCTGCGCGTGGCCGACGGGTGATCAGGCGCTGGAACGGGCGACGGTGGTGCCCATGAACGCGGTGGACGCGCTGGTGTGGCGCGCGGCGGCCTTGCAGCAGACCCGCGACGCGGCCGACGGCGACGTGCGCCTGAACGGCGCCACGCTGGAACGCCTGAAGATCGCCGACGGACAGCGGGTGCGCGTGCGGCAGCAGGGCGGGGCCCGCATCGCGGTGGCGCGCCGCGATAATCGGGTGGCGCCGGACACGGTGCTGATCCACGGCGGCGGGCCGCTGTCCGATCTGGGCCCGGCCTTCGGGCCCGTCACGGTGGAGGGGGAATGATGCTGGAGTGGGTGCATGGCAGGCTGCTGTTCTGGGTGCCGGCGCCGGCATGGCCGGTGACGTCCATCGTGCTGCAAATCATCGTGCTGCTGATCCCGCTGATGCTGGCGGTGGCCTATCTCACGCTGGCCGAACGCAAGGTCATCGGCTACATGCAGGTCAGGCTGGGCCCCAACCGCGTGAGCTTGTTCGGCGTCCCCTGGCTGCGCGGGTGGGGGCAGCCCATCGCCGACGCCTTCAAGCTGTTGTTCAAGGAAATCATCATCCCCGCCGGCGCCAACCGGACGCTGTTCCTGATGGCGCCGGTGCTGGCCATCGGTCCGGCGCTGGCGGCCTGGGCGGTGATCCCGTTCGACCCCGTGCGGCACATCGCCGACATCAACGCCGGCCTGCTGTACGTCCTGGCCCTCACCTCGCTCGGCGTGT
The DNA here is from genome assembly GCA_021324815.1 of Gammaproteobacteria bacterium. Lineage (GTDB taxonomy): Bacteria > Pseudomonadota > Gammaproteobacteria > JAJPIJ01 > JAJPIJ01 > JAJPIJ01. Next base: position 24,215 of record JAJPIJ010000049.1, on the reverse strand, counting down.
ACGGCATCATCATCGCCGGCTGGGCATCCAATTCGAAGTACGCCTTTCTCGGCGCCTTGCGCTCCGCGGCGCAGATCGTCTCCTATGAGATCGCCATGGGCTTTGCCCTTGTGGGCGTCTTGATCGCCGCCGGCAGCCTGAACCTGCGGGCCATCGTGCTGGCCCAGCAGGGCGGCGTATGGCACTGGTTCGCCCTGCCGCTGCTGCCGCTGTTCCTGGTCTATTTCATCTCCGGCGTGGCCGAGACCAACCGCGCGCCGTTCGACGTCGCCGAGGGGGAGTCGGAGATCGTCGCCGGCTTCCACGTGGAGTATTCCGGCATGGCCTTCGCGGTGTTCTTCCTCGCCGAGTACGCCAACATGATCCTGGTGTCGGCGCTCGCCTCGGTCATGTTCCTCGGCGGCTGGCTGTCGCCGTTCCAGGGCCTGCCGTGGCTCTCGCCGCTGTTTGCGCGGGTGCCGGACATTTTCTGGCTGCTGGCCAAGATCAGTTTCTTCCTGCTGCTGTTCCTGTGGTTCCGCGCCACCTTCCCGCGCTACCGGTATGATCAGATCATGCGGCTGGGATGGAAGGTGTTCCTGCCGATCACGCTGGTCTGGCTCGTGGTCGTGGCCGTGCTGGTGATGCTGCACGTGCCGCCGTGGTTCTCGGGAGGGGCCTGAACATGCGCGCCATCATCAACTTCGTCAAAAGCCTGTTCCTGTGGGAGCTGCTCAAGGGCATGCGCCTCACCGGACGTTATCTTTTCGATCGCAAGATCACCATCCAGTATCCGGAGGAGAAGACGCCGCAGTCGCCGCGCTTCCGCGGCCTGCACGCGCTGCGCCGCTATCCCAACGGCGAGGAGCGCTGCATCGCCTGCAAGCTGTGCGAGGCGGTGTGCCCGGCGGTGGCCATCACCATCGAGTCCGAGCAGCGCGCCGACGGCACCCGCCGCACCACGCGCTACGACATCGATCTCACCAAGTGCATCTTCTGCGGCTTCTGCGAGGAGTCCTGCCCGGTGGACTCGATCGTGGAGACCCGCCTTTACGAGTATCACGGCGAGCAGCGCGGCGACTTGATCATGACCAAGGAGAAACTGCTCAGGGTGGGCGAGATGTTCGAGGCGCAGATCGCCGCCGATCGCGCCCGCGACGCGATGTACCGGTAACCGGGAAAGATACCGAAGCACGAACCAGGTTGCAGGGTGCGCCGTTCGCCCCCTGCGGCAGGCTCGGGGCTGGCTTCGATGCCTTGGGGCTGACGGCATTTTGTGGTGGGATATACACGGTAAAGAAACGAGAATGGAACTGGGGATCTTTTACACGCTGGCCGCGGTGGTGCTGTTCGCCGCCGTCATGGTGATCACCGTGCGCAATCCCGTGCACGCGGTGCTGTTCCTGGTGCTGGCGTTCCTCGGCAGCGCCGGATTGTGGCTGCTGCTGGAGGCGGAGTTCCTGGCCATCGCGCTGGTGCTGGTCTACGTCGGCGCGGTCATGGTGCTGTTCCTGTTCGTGGTGATGATGCTGGACATCAATCTCGTGCCGCTGCGCGAGGGCTTCGCGCGCTATCTCCCCGCCGGCGCGGCGGTGGCCCTGGCGCTGGCCTCGGTGATGGGGTTCCTGCTGGGGCCGCGCTATTTCGGCCTGGCGCAGTTCCCCGCCCCCCGGCGGATGCCGGCGGATTACAGCAACACGACGGCGCTGGGGCGGCTGCTGTACACCTATTATCTTTACCCCTTCGAAGTGGCCGCGGTGATCCTGCTGGTGGCCATCATCGCCGCCATCGCGCTCACCCAGCGTGCCCGGCGGCGGATCAAGACGGAGCGGCCGGAACGGCAGATCCATGTGCGCCGCCAGGACCGCGTGCGGCTCGTGTCGATGCCGGCGGAGAAACCGGCGGGGGAGGGCGGCGCATGATCCCGCTGTCGCATTACCTGGTGCTGGCGGCGCTGTTGTTCTGCCTCAGCGTGGCGGGGATGTTCATCAACCGCAAGAACCTCATCGTGCTGCTCATGTGCATCGAACTCATGCTGTTGGCGGTGAATCTCAATTTCGTCGCCTTCGCGCATTATCACCACGACCTCGCCGGACAGATCTTCGTCTTTTTCATCCTCGCCGTGGCGGCGGCCGAATCCGCCATCGGCCTGGCCATCCTCGTGGTGCTGTTCCGCAACCGGCGCAGCATCAACGTGGACGACATCGGCGCGCTCAAGGGATGAGCATGGGCGCCTACTGTTCCGCCATCGTGCTGGCGCCGCTCATCGGCGCGCTGATCGCGGGCCTGTTCGGCCGGCAAATCGGCCGCGCCGGCGCCCACACCGCGGCCATCGGCGGCGTGGCGGTGTCCACCGCGCTGTCGCTCATCGTCTTCAAGCAGATCGTGATCGACGGCGCGCCGGCGTACAACGCCGCGTGGTACGAATGGGCGCAGGCCGGCTCGTTGCAGTTTTCGCTGGGATTCCTGATCGACCGGCTGTCCGCCACCATGATGGCGGTGGTGAGCTTCGTGTCGCTCATGGTGCACATCTACACCATCGGCTACATGGCCGACGACCCCGGCTACCAGCGCTTCTTCAGCTACATCGCGCTGTTCACCTTCTCCATGCTCATGCTGGTGATGAGCAACAATTTCCTGCAGTTGTTCTTCGGCTGGGAGGCGGTGGGCCTCGTGTCCTATCTGCTCATCGGTTTCTGGTTCAAGAAGCCGACCGCGATCTACGCCAGCCTCAAGGCCTTTCTCGCCAACCGCGTCGGCGATTTCGGCTTCCTGCTCGGGATCGCGCTCATCCTCGCGTATTTCGGCACGCTGGATTACCACGAGGTGTTCGCCAACGCGCGACACGTCGCCGGCGCCACGATCACGGTGTGGCACGGCCGGCCCTGGCCGGTGGTCACGCTGATCTGCCTGCTCTTGTTCGTCGGCGCCATGGGCAAGTCGGCGCAGATGCCGCTGCACGTCTGGCTGCCCGATTCCATGGAGGGCCCCACGCCCATCTCGGCGCTGATCCACGCCGCCACCATGGTGACGGCGGGCATCTTCATGGTGGCGCGCATGTCGCCGCTCTACGAGCTGTCCGACACCGCGCTCAACGTGGTGATGACCATCGGCGCGCTCACCGCCTTCCTCATGGGGCTGCTGGGACTCGTGCAGAACGACATCAAGCGCGTGATTGCCTACTCCACGCTGTCGCAGCTCGGTTACATGACGGTGGCGCTCGGCGCCTCGGCCTACGGCGTGGCCATCTTCCACCTCGTCACGCACGCCTTCTTCAAGGCGCTGCTGTTCCTGGCCGCGGGCTCGGTCATCATCGGCCTGCATCACGAGCAGGACATGCGCCACATGGGCGGGCTGTACAAATACATGCCGGTGACGTGGATCACATCGCTCATCGGCGCGCTGGCGCTGATGGGATTCCCGGGGCTGGCCGGCTTCTATTCCAAGGACGCCATCATCGAGGCCGTGCACGCCTCGGCGCTGCCGGCGGCGCACTGGGCCTACCTCGCCGTGCTGTTCGGCGTGTTCTTCACCGCGCTGTACAGCTTCCGGCTGTTCTTCATGGTGTTCCACGGGCGCGAGCGCCTGGAGCCGCACGCCCGCGAGCACCTGCATGAATCGCCCGCGGTCGTGACCGTGCCGCTCCTGTTGCTGGCGCTGCCGTCGGTGGTGGCCGGTTATGTCATGGCGCCCGCCGTCTTCAGCGGTGATTTTTTCGCCGGCGCCATCGTGGTGAACGAGTCGCACGACGCCATGCACCGCATCGCGGAGGAGTTCCACGGCAGCGGCGCGATGCTGCTGCACGGCCTGACCGCGGCGCCGACCTGGCTGGCGCTCGCCGGCGTCGCGGTGGCGTGGGTGTTCTACCTGCGGCGTCCGGAGTGGCCGGCGCTGCTGGCTCGGCGGCTGTCGCTGCTGTACTGGGCGCTGCTCAACAAGTACGGCTTCGACGGCTTCAACGAAATCGTATTCGCCGGCGGCGCCCGCGCCTCCGGCCAGCTGCTGTGGCGCGCGGGCGACCGCGGCGTGATCGACGGCCTGGCGGTCAACGGCTCCGCCCGCGCCGTCGGCTGGCTCGCCCGCCAGGTGCGTCGCGTGCAGAGCGGTTATCTCTATCATTACGCCTTTGTCATGATTCTGGGGATGCTGTTGCTTCTGGTTTATTTCACCCATGGATTGGGACGGTGGTGATGAACTCAACTTCCAAACGCTGTCAACCGGGGGAATGCCAACATGAACATCGAACGCGTCAAGAACATCCTGCTGCAACCCGCGGCCGAGTGGCAGAAAATCGCCGCCGAGCCCGCGGACGTGAGGAGCCTGTACGCCGACTACGCGGTCATCCTGGCCGCCGTGCCGGCGGTCGCCGGCTTCATCGGCTCCGCCATCGTCGGCTATACCGTCCCGTTCGCCGGCACGACGGTGCGCACGCCGATCGTGACCGCGCTGGGCTACGCCGTCTCCGAGTACATCCTGAGCCTCATCGGCGTGTACCTGGTCGGCCTGCTGGTCGACATGCTCGCGCCCACCTTCGGCGGGGAGAGAAACCCGCTCAACGCCTTGAAGCTCACGATCTATTCCTCCACCGCCGGCTGGCTGGCGGGCGTCTTCGCCATACTGCCCGGCCTGCACATGCTGGGCATCCTGGGCCTGTACGGCGCCTTCCTCTTCTACACCGGCGTGCCGGTGCTGATGAAATGTCCCGCCGAGAAGGCCGCCGCCTATACCGTGGTGTCGATCATCGCCGGGGTGGTGGTGTTCGGCGTCGTGGGCATGCTTGGCGGCGGCATGGGCCGCTTCCCGATGCACTAGGATTGTAACGCCCGCGATGAGCCATGGCTGAGATGCCGCTGCTGAGTCTGTTGATCTGGCTGCCGATCCTGGGCGGCGTGTGGGTCGGCGTCGCCGGAACGCGGGCGCGCGACGTTCGGGCGGTCCGCGCCGACAGCCTGGTCATCAGCGCGGTGACATTCCTGCTGTCGCTCGTCCTCTGGGCGCATTTCGATCCCGCGCGCGGCGACATGCAGTTCGTCGAGCGGCACGACTGGATCCCGGCCTTCGACATTTACTATCACCTCGGCATCGACGGCATCGCCCTGCCGCTCATCCTGCTCACCACGCTCTCCACCGTGCTGGTGGTGCTGGCCGGCTGGGTGGTGATCACCGATCGCGTGGCGCACTACATGGCCGCCTTCCTCATCCTCGAGGGCGCGATGATCGGCGTGTTCGCGGCGCGCGACGTGATCCTGTTCTACGTGTTCTGGGAGGCCATGCTGATCCCGATGTTCCTCATCATCGGCATCTGGGGCGGCAGGCGGCGCGTGTACGCGGCGCTGAAGTTCTTCCTCTACACCTTTCTCGGTTCCGTGTTCATGCTGGTCGGCCTGCTGTACCTCTACGCCAAGGCGGGCACCTTCGATCTGGCCCAGCTGCAAAACGCGCGTCCCGGCCTCCTCGCGCAGCAGTGGCTGTTCCTGGCCTTCCTGCTGGCCTTCGCCGTCAAGGTGCCGATGTGGCCGGTGCACACCTGGCTGCCGGACGCGCACGTCGAGGCGCCGACCGGCGGCTCGGTGATCCTCGCCGCCATCATGCTGAAGATGGGCGCCTACGGCTTTCTGCGCTTCAGCCTGCCGATCCTGCCCGACGCCTGCCGCGCGTTCGCCGTGCCGATGATGCTCTTGTCGCTCATCGCCATCGTCTACATCGGCTTCGTGGCCTTGGTGCAGCAGGACATGAAGAAGCTCATCGCCTACTCCTCCATCTCGCACATGGGCTTCGTCACGCTGGGCTTCTTCCTGATTTTTCCGACGCCGGCGCACGGCGGCTACGGCAACATGGAGCTGCTGGGCCTCTCCGGCGCGCTGGTGCAGATGATCTCGCACGGCTTCGTCTCCGGCGCGCTGTTCCTGTGCGTCGGCGTGCTCTACGACCGCATGCACAGCCGCGAGATCCGCGACTACGGCGGCGTGGCCAACACCATGCCGGCGTTCGCCAGCCTGATGACGCTGTTCGCCATGGCCAATTGCGGCCTGCCCGGCACCTCCGGCTTCGTCGGCGAGTTCATGGTCATCCTCGCCGCCATGCACGCCGGCTTCTGGTACAGCCTCATTGCCGCGCTCACGCTCATCCTCGGCGCGGCCTACACCCTGTGGATGCTGAAGCGCGTGGTGTTCGGCGCGATATCCAACGATCGCGTCGCCGCGCTCAGCGACATCGGCCTGCGCGAGGGCTTCGTGCTCGGCGTGCTGGCGATCCTGGTGCTGGGCCTGGGCGTCTGGCCGGCGCCGCTGACCCACGCCATGCAGGCGAGCCTCGAGGCGCTGGTGGCGCAGATCAGTCCGGTGCAGGTGGCGCTGCCGTGAACGCGATGTTCTACATGCTTTCCGCCGCCTCGCCCGAGATTGTGGTGCTGGTGACCGCCTGCCTGGTGCTGCTCGTGGATTCATCCCTCCGCGACCGGGGGCACGCGGCGGCCTACTGGCTGGCGCAGGCGGGCCTGCTGCTGGCGCTGATCGGCTGCGCCCTGCTGCTGCCCCGCGTGGCCGGCCTGCGCTGGTTCTTCGGCATGGTGGTGATCGACCCCCTGGCGGTGGTGCTGAAGTCCTTCGTCCTGGTGCTGGTGATCGTCGCGCTCATCTATGGCCGCGAATACCTTCGCCCGCGGCGGTGGCTGTCGGGGGAGTATTTCGCGCTGACGCTGATGGTCGCCCTGGGCGCGCTGGTGCTGATTTCCGCCGGCAGCCTGCTGATGGTCTATCTGGGCCTGGAGTTGATGTCGCTGTCACTGTACGCGCTGGTGGCGCTGCACCGCGACGCGCCCGCCACCTCCGAGGCGGCCATGAAGTACTTCGTGCTGGGCGCGCTGGCCTCCGGCATGCTGCTGTACGGCATGTCGCTGGTCTACGGCGTCACCGGGACGCTGGACCTGCAGACGCTGGCGCGCACCCTGACGGCGGCGCAGACCGGCCAGCCGGTGTGGGTGCTGGCGCTCGTACTCATCATTGCCGGCGTGGCGTTCAAGCTCGGCACCGTGCCGTTCCACATGTGGGTGCCGGACGTGTACCAGGGCGCGGCCACGCCGGTGACGCTGCTGGTGTCCACCGCGCCGAAGATCGCCGCCTACGCCATGGCCATGCGGCTCCTGGCGATGGGGCTTTCCGCCGGCGCGGCGCAGTGGTCGCCGATCCTGATCGTGCTGGCGGTCGCCTCCATGGCGCTCGGCAACCTGGTCGCCATCGCGCAAAGCGACATCAAGCGCATGCTGGCCTATTCCACCATCGCCCACATGGGCTTCCTGCTGCTCGGCGTGCTCGCCGCCTCGCCGGCGGGCTACGCCGGCGCCATGTTCTATTCCATCGTCTACGCGCTCATGAGTCTCGGCGCCTTCGGCGTGGTCATTCTGCTGGCGGGCGCCGGGCCGGAGACGGATCGGCTGGATGAATTCACCGGCCTGGGCCGCCGCAGCCCGTGGTTCGCGCTGGTGGCGCTGATCCTGTTTTTCTCGCTGGCCGGGGTGCCGCCGTTCGCCGGCTTCTGGGCCAAGTGGTTCGTGATCAAGGAGCTGATCCACTCGGGCCACGTGGTGGTGGCCGCGCTGGCGGTGTTTTTCTCCGTGATCGGCGCCTACTACTACCTGCGCATCATCCGGCTGATGTATTTCGACGTCGGCGAGGCGGCCCGGCCGCTGGCGGCGGACGGCGATCTCAGCCTCGCCCTGAGCGTGAACGGCCTCGCCATACTCGCCATCGGCGTGATGCCGGGAGTGTTGATGTCCACCTGCCTGCGCGCCATCGGCCACTGATGGCTGAAACCTGTCTCGAAATACCCCGGTGCATGAGAGCCGTTCGCCCTGAGCTATCGAAGGGCGAACGAGGCCTGTTGTTATATTTGTTCGTGCTTCGATACCTCAGCACGAACGATATTTTGAGATAGGTTCCAATGAAAGTGGCGGTGAGTGTTGTCCTGCTTGCTGGCATCGTGCTGGCCAATCTGCCCTGGCTCACGACGCGATTCCTGGCGGTCTTTCCGCTCAAGCGCCCGAAGTCGCTGCCGATCTGTCTGCTCGAATGGCTGGTTTATTATTTTCTGGCGGGCGCGGTGGCGCTGGGCACCGAGCGCAAGATGACCGGCGGACTGTATGCCCAGGGCTGGGAATTTTACGTGGTCACCTTTTTCCTGTTCATGGTGTTCGCGCTGCCGGGGTTCATCTTCCGCCTTGAGTTCCGGCCGTTGCCGCCGCCGGTGGCGGCGCCCCCGTCAGCGGCTCCCCCAGCACCACCTGATCGCCCGCCAGCAGCGAATCCAGCCAGCGCACGCGATCCCGGCCGAACAGCAGAATGACGGTCGAGCCCATGTTGAAGCGGCCGAGCTCGTCGCCGCGCTTGAGCCGGATGTTCCGCCCGCGATAGTCCCACGAGGCGACGCGGCGGCCCCGCGACGGCGCCACTTCCCCCGCCCACACGGTTTGCAGGCCGCCCACGAGCAGCGCGCCGACCAGGATCACGGCCATGGGCCCGAGGGCGGTGGCGAAGTGGCAGATCAGCCGTTCGTTGCGCGCGAACAGGTTGGGCACGTGCCGGGTCGCCGGCACGTTGACGGGAAACAAGCGTCCCGGCACGTACACCATGCCCTCCAGCAGGCCGTCCACCGGCATGTGGATGCGGTGATAGTCGCGCGGCGAGAGGTACAGCGTCGCGAAGGCGCCGCCGGCGTAATCCCGCGCGCGATCGCCGTCGCCGGCCAGCAGATCGATCAAGGCGTAGCCGCGGTTCTTGGCCTGGATTACCCGCCCGCCGTCGAGCACGCCGATCTGGCTGACGGCGCCGTCCACGGGGCAGCCCACCGTTTCCGGCTCCACCGGCCACAGGCGCGCGTCGGGCCGGAGCGCGCGCGTGAAAAAATCATTGAAGCAGGCATAGGCGCGGATGTCGCCGACCGCCGCCTCCGCGAGGTTGACGCGGTAGCGGCGGCAGAACGACCGGATAAGCGCATGCGCCAGCCACGGCGCGCGGCAACGGGTGATCGCGCGCACCAAACGGGACAGGGCGTGGTGCGGCAGGATGCGCAGGAACGCGAACCACAGCCGCTCCCGCGCCGCCGCCGGTTCATCGCCCTGCGACGGGGAAGGCATCACGGCTTCGCGGCGGCGGGTGCGGCGGGCCTGACCTGCGCCGGCACCGTCAAATGCCGGCCGTCGTCCGTGTCGATCAGCAGGTTCACCTTTTCATCCGGCTTGAGCGCATGGTTCAGGCCGTACAGCATCGCCAGCATGTCGCTGTCCTGAAAGCGCAGGCGGGTGTGCGGCGGCAGTTGCAACTTTGGCAGACGTTCAAGCACGGCCGCGTCGGCGTTGTAGCGGGCGCGGTAAATCGAAATGCTTTCCGCCACCGTCGCGCGCAGCGTCACGGAACGGGGCGAGGCGCCGGTGTTCTCGATGTCGAGATAGGCGGCGGGCACTTGGGTTTCCGGCGGGCCGGGATCGATCCAGGCCTCGTGCACCACGATGTCCGCCGCCCGCGCCGGCGCGCTGCACGAGAGCCCGAGCAACAGCAGCAGTTCCGCGCGGCGGGCGATCATGACGACGCCGTCACGAACCGGCGGATGGCCGCATAGCGCCTGACCAGCGCGGCGGCCTCGAACGGCGGCGTGAACACCGCCACGCGCCGGGCCTGCGGATCGAGCAGCAGAATGGCCGCGGTGTGTTCGATGGTGCCGGAGGCGGACGGATTGGCCGCCGGCTCGTGGGCGATCCCCAGCCGCCCGGCGATGCGGCCGATCTCGGCGGCGTCGCCGCTCAGGCCCGTCACCTTCGGCGCCACGGTCTCGAGATAACGCCGCATCTGTTCCGGGCCGTCGTGTGCCGGATCGATGGAGACGAAAATGAACTGCGCCTCCCGATCCCCCGCCAGTTGTTCCGCGATCCGGTTCAGCGTGCGCAGCGTCGTGGGGCAGATGTCGGGGCATTCGGTGTAGCCGAAGAACAGCCACGACCAGCGGCCCTTCAGATCGCCGACATCGAACTTGCCGCCGCGCTGCGTGCGCAGGGTGAAATCCGGCAGCGGCTCGCCGGGCGGCCACAGCAGCCCCTCGACTTCGCCGGGCGCGGGCGCGCGCAAATGGAAGATGTAGAACGCGCCGGCGGCCGCGACGACGGCCAGCAGCAGCGGCGCCACGATTTTTTGAAGATTGTGCACCCGCAGATTATACCGGATGAACGCAGCCGGCCCGATCTATCACATGCAATTCAATTTCAGTAACATGGACGCCTTCTTTCATGTTCACGTCCCCATGGCGACCGACATTCCAAAGCGGCTGGGAAAATATGACGTCATCGAGCCGATCGGCAAGGGCAGCATGGGCATCGTCTATCGCGGCTACGATCCCTACATCGACCGGCCGGTGGCCATCAAGGTGGCGATTGCCGACTTTCTCAAGGACAAGCAGACCGGCGAGCGCTACAAGAAGATGTTTTTCAACGAGGCCCACACCGCCGGCAAGCTGCAGCACCCCAACATCCTCCACATCTTCGACGCCGGCGTCGAGGGCGACACCTGCTACATCGTGATGGAATTGATCGAGGGCGCCGACACGGTGAAGACCCACACGCAGGCGAACAACCTGCTGCCGCTGCCCAAGGTCGCCGAAATCATTTTCAAGTGCGCCAAGGCGCTGGATTATGCCCACAGCCAGGAGGTGGTGCATCGCGACATCAAGCCGTCGAACCTGCTGCTGACCCCCGACAAGGACGTCAAGGTCGCCGATTTCAGCATCGCCCACGTCAACCGCGCCGACGCCGATCTGGCGCTGGCCACGGGCTTCGTGGGCTCGCCGCGCTACATGTCGCCGGAGCAGATCCAGGAGGACACCGTCAACAATCAGGCCGACCTATTCTCGCTCGGCATCGTCATGTATGAAATGCTGACCGGCCGCCATCCCTTCGGCGGCGACAGTTTCTCCGCCCTGGTCTATCAGATCGTCAACGAGGAGCACACGCCGCTGTGGGAGGTGCGCCAGGATTTGCCGGAGGAGCTGGAGCGCATCATCGCCAGAAGCCTGCAAAAGGACCTGCGCCACCGCTACCAGACCGGGCTGGAGATGGCGGCGGACTTGAGCCGGCTGTTCTCCCACCTGGAGGCGACGCAGCCCATTTCCCCACAGGTGGAATTCGAGGAAGTGCGGCCGCTGGAATTCTTCGCCGGCCTGCCGGACCCGGAGCTGAAGGAGCTGCTGCGCGCCGTGGTCTGGGAGGAGCATCCGCAGGGCCACGACATCATCACCGAGGGTGAGATGGGGGACTGGTTCTACGTGCTGGTCCACGGCACCGTGGCGGTGAAGAAGGGCGGCACGGTGGTGGGCAGCCTGAACGCCGGGGAGTGCTTCGGCGAGATGGGCTACCTCAACAAGACCCGCCGCTCCGCCACCATTACCGCCAGCAGCCCGGTGGGGGTCCTCAAGATCAACGCCATGCTGATGGAGCAATTATCCAGGGACACCCAGCTGCACTTTCACCAGGAATTCCTGAAGACCGTCATCAAGCGGCTGTCGATTACGACCGCCAAGCTCGTCTCCGGCAGTTAATGTCCCAATCGCGGACGGTGGAAACCCCTCGCCTTCGGGCGAAGCGAGTGGGTCGAAATGTGAGCGCAGCGAGCATGAGCCGGGTTTCGCATCCGGCCCAAGCGAAATCCCCCGGCGATCGCTGAGCGTCCGTCCGCCCCCTTTGCAAAAGGGGGCGGCGACCCCGAGCATGTCGAGGGGGCGGGGGATTTTCAGCCGGCTTCCGATGACTCATGTGAATCCCCTCGCCTTACGGGCGAGGGTTGTTTAGTGCGGTTCATCATCCGCCGCGCGCGAGGCGCGGCCTCTCTCTCCCGGTGCCTGCCCTGAGCCCCGCCCGTTCGCGGAAACCCTTCGACAGGCTCAGGGCGAACGGGCGGTCGAAGGGCTGGAAATGACAGCCTCAAAAAGGATCGCTATTTATTTTCGGGTTTGCTGCGCAGGCGGGCCAGCAGTCCCAGCGTGGAGGCGTCGTGAGCCGAGGGCGTGGCGCCGCGCAATTCATCGAGCAGCGCGCCGGCCAGTTGCTTGCCCAGCTCCACGCCCCATTGATCGAACGGATTGTTCCCCCACACCGCCGCCTGCACGAAAATCTTGTGTTCGTAGAGCGCGATGATCTGGCCGAGCACGCGCGGCGTGAGCCTGGGGTAGAGCAGCAGGTTGCTGGGATTGTTGCCGGGGAAGGCGCGGTGCGGCGCCAGCGCGCGGCGGCGCGCCGCCGGCACGCCCGCGGCGCGCATCTCGGCCTCGGTTTCCTCCGCCGTGCGCCCGCGCATGAGCGCCTCCGCCTGCGCGAGGCAATGCGCAATCAACATCTGTTGCTGCGCCGCCGGCGCATGATGGCCCTTCTTCCCGAGCAGGAAATCGAGTGGAATGAGCCGGCCGCCCTGGTGCAGCAGTTGCATGAAAGCGTGCTGGCAGGAGGTGCCGGTGCCGCCCCAGAGCACGGGGCCGGTGCTGACGGCAATCGGCCCGCCGTCGCGGGTGACGCGCTTGCCGTTGCTCTCCATGTCGAGCTGCTGCAAATAGGCCGGGAGGTGCTTGAGGTTCTCCTCGTAGGCCAGCACGGCGTGCGTCTGCGCCCCGAAGAAATTGTGATACCAGACGCCGAGCAGCGCGAGGATCACCGGCATGTTGCCCTCCAGCGCCGCCGAGCTGAAATGCTGGTCCATGACATGGCCGCCTTCCAGCAACTCCGCGAAATGCTCCGGCCCGATCGCCAGCACGAGCGGCAGGCCCACCGCCGACCACAGCGAATAACGCCCCCCCACCCAGTCCCACATCTCGAACACCGACTCCGCCGGGATGCCGAAGTCGAGCGCCGCCGAGGCGTTCGCGGTCACGGCGGCGAAGTGGCGCGCCGGATTGCCGCCGGATGACTTTTGTTTCAGCCATTGCCGCGCGCGCTCGGCGTTGGCGAGCGTCTCCTGCGTGGTGAAGGTCTTGGAGGTGACGATGAAGAGCGTCGACGCCGGGTCGAGCGGCTCCAGCGTCTGCGCCAGGTCGGCGGGGTCGGCGTTGGCGACGAAGTGCGCCCGGATCCCCGTGCGTTGATAGGGCCGCAGCGCCTCGGCGGCCATGAGCGGGCCGAGATGGGAGCCGCCGATGCCGAGGTTGACCACGTCCCTGAACCGCGTGTTCCTCAGACCGCGCCGGCCGCCGTGGATAATCTCGCCGGCCCATGCATTCAGGCGCTTCAACTCGCGCGCGACCGCGGCGCGGATATCGACACCGTCCACCATCAGCGGCGCCTTGTCGCGGCTGCGCAGGGCGGTGTGCAGGGCCGCGCGCCCCTCGCTCGCGTTCACCTTGTCGCCGCGGAACATCGCGGCCGCGGCCTCCGCGACACCGCGCTCGCGGGCCAGCGCCGCGAGCAGCGGCATGGTCTCCGCGGTGATGCGGTTCTTGGAGTAATCGAGGAACAGATCGCCGGCCTCGACGCTGAAGCGCTTGAAGCGGCCGGGGTCATCGGCGAACAGCTGCCGCAGGTGCAGCCCGGCGACCTGGCGGTGATGCGCTTCGAGCGCCCGCCATGCGGCGGTGGTTTCGGGGGAATTTACGGCGTGGCCGTGGGTGTCAGGGGGCATGGCGGGATATTATGCCCTCCAAAGCGGCATTCCGCCCACCACCCGCCGTCACTCGGCCGTCGCCGTGTGGTCTTAATTACGCCGCGCCGGCGATGTAGTTTTCGAGCTGTTCGATGAGCAACTGCTTCTCGGCGATGACGCTGTTCATGATGTCCCGCATCGACAGCATGCCCACCACGCGATCGCCATTGACCACGGGCAGATGCCGGAAACGATGCTGCGCCATCAGCACCATGCACTCATCGACGGATTCGTCGGGGGGCACGTGGAACACGTCGGTCGTCATGATTTCCCTGACCTTGGTGTCCTTGGAATGGCGATCCTTGAGCACGATCTTGCGGGTGTAGTCGCGCTCGGAAATGATCCCCACCATGCGGCTGCCTTCCATCACCAGCAGCGCGCCGATGCCCTTCTCCGCCATCATCTCCACCGCCTCGAACACGGTGGCGTCGGGGCTGATCGACCAGACCGCCGAACCTTTTTCCCGCAGCAAATGTTGTACTGTCACCATGTTGTTATCCTCCCGGGGCAATCTCCCGCCGAGTGATTTTCTGCGGGTTAGTTTGTCACTGGATAGCCGCGATCACAACCGTATTTTTCACATAATTTTTCGCAAAAATTGTGCGCCGCATTATTCTGGGCTACTGTTAGACCAAGGCCAGACTCAGTGCTGGCGCGGCTACTGGCGATGAGAGTATATTGCCTGAAAAATAAACCGCGGCGGATCAATACGCTGTCAAAGACCGATAAAAAATTGTTGCATTGCCATGACTGAAACCGGGGTTCCCAGCAAGCTGGGCAAGTACAGTGTGCAGCGCGAGATCAGCCGCGGCAGCATGGGCACGGTTTACCTCGGCCACGACCCCTACATCGACCGGCCGGTCGCCATCAAGGTCGCGCACGCCGAGCAGCTCAAGGACGAGGAGTCCGGCGAGCGCTACCGCAAGATGTTCTTCAACGAGGCGCACACCGCCGGCCGCCTGTCCCACCCGAACATCATCAGCATCTTCGACGCCGGCGTCGAGGGCGATGTGTGCTACCTCGTCATGGAGTACGTGGAGGGCGGCAACACGCTCAAGACCTACTGCAAGCCGGAGGCCCTGCTGCCCGTCGAGAGGGTGGTGGAGATCATCTTCAAGTGCGCGCGCGGCCTCGACTTCGCGCACAGGCAGGGCATCATCCACCGCGACATCAAGCCCACCAACATCCTCGTCACCGGGGACCTCGACGTCAAAATCGGCGATTTCAGCATCGCCTACATCAACAAGCTGGATTCCACCGAGACCATGCCGATGGGCATGGTCGGCTCGCCGCGCTACATGTCGCCGGAGCAGATCCAGGAAAACACGCTCACCAACCAGACCGATCTGTTCTCGCTCGGCATCGTCATGTACGAACTGCTGACCGGCAAGCACCCCTTCGCGGCGGACAACTTCTCGCGGCTGGTGCAGCGCATCCTGAACGAGGAGCCGCCGCCGATGAGGGAATTCCGCAGCGAGGTACCGGACGAGCTGGAGCGCGTCATGCGCAAGCTGCTGGCCAAGAACCCCGCCGAGCGCTACGGCATGGGCCTCGATCTGGCCTCTGATCTCAGCCGCGCCTTCGAGCACCTGCTGGAGCAGCCGCGCGAGGAAATCTCCGCCGAGGAGCGCTTCAACCTGGTCAAGGGCCTCGAGTTCTTCCAGGGCTTCCCGGACGCCGAAATCTGGGAGATCGTGCGCGCCGGCTCGTGGCAGAAATACGAGGACGGGCAGAAGATCATCGTCGAGGGCGAGATGGACGACTCCTTCTACATCATCGCCGACGGCGAGGTCACGGTGCGCAAGGGCAGGAAAAACCTGCGCAAGCTCGCGAAGGGCGACTGCTTCGGCGAGATGGGCTATCTCGCGCGCACCAAGCGCACCGCCACCATCGTCGCCAGCGGCCACGCCGAGATGCTCAAGGTCAACTCCACCGTCATCGGCCAGGTGTCGCTGCAATGCCAGGTGCGCTTCCTCAAGGTCTTCCTGCGCACCCTGATCCACCGCCTGTCCGCCACCACCGAAAAAATGTCGCAGGAGGTCGCCTGATGCTCACCTTATCCCGTCATTCCGGCGAATGCCGGAATCTAGTCGAAATAATTCTTCGTTGGTCAGTTCTGGGGCTCGTTTCCATGCTCACCGCCTGCTCCCTCCCGCCCAGCGAAGACGACATCAAGGCGGCGCTTGAATCCTCGCTCTCCGGCACCAACAAAGTCACCTCATCGATCTTCGGCGAGTCGGGCAAGGTCGAAATCGTCACCGTAAAAAAAATCGGCTGCACCAAGGACGGCGGCGGCTACACCTGCGACGTGGAAGTCACGCGCAAAGTGCCGGTGGTCGGGGAAACAAAAAGCATGAACAAAATGCACCTCGTCAAACTGGATTCCGGCTGGTCCATCACTCAATAAGCTTTGGAATTCGTGTTGGCCACGGTGCCTGACAGCCAGGCTGAGTCATTGGAGGCGGCGAATGTCTGATCAAAGTTTGCCCTCTGGTAAATCATCACGCGATCATTCTGCAGTCGAAGTTAACTGCTCGTGAGCAAATCTGGTACGTTATTCATGCAGCGCAGGAGAACATTATGGCCAAGCTGAGCACGCGTACCGGCGTGAAGGAGCACAAGGTTGTGTCGCATGAGGACTGGCTCGCCGCCCGCAAGGCGCTGTTGGTCAAGGAGAAGAAGTTCACCCATGCGCGCGAGAAGCTGGCCCAGCAGCGTCGCAATCTGCCGTGGGAAAAGGTGGAAAAGCAATACGTGTTTGACGGGCCGAGGGGCAGGGAAACCCTCGCCGATCTCTTCAACGGCAGGAGCCAGCTCATCGTGTATCACTTCATGTTCGCCCCCGAGTGGCTGCAGGGTTGCGCGCATTGCTCGTTCTGGGCCGATCACTATGACGGGATGATTGCGCACCTGAACCAGCGCGACGTGAGTTTCGTCGTCATTTCCCGCGCGCCACGGGCAAAGATTGAAGAGTTCAAGAAAAGGATGGGCTGGCGTTTCAAGTGGGTCTCCTGCAGTCAGAATTATTTCAACCATGACTACGGCACATCATTCACTCCCGATCAAATCTGGAGGGGAGTGGCGAACTACAATTATGCCGAGGTCAAGTCAAGAATGACGGACCGCGAAGGGATCAGCGTGTTCTACAAGGACGACAGGGGCGATATTTTCCACACCTACTCCTGCTACGCGCGGGGGATCGACATGGTGAACACCACCTATCAATTCCTCGATCTGGTTCCCAAGGGGCGTGATGAAGATCCGGAAAACCCGCAGAGCTGGGTGAAGCACCACGACAAGTACAAGAATTCGCCGGACGGCTGACCAATCGTTCGTGCCCCTCGACGAGCCCGGTCTGAGCCCTTCGACTGCGCTCAGGACAGGCCTGCCGAAGGCTCGACACGAACGGCTTTCATCTTCCGGCCGCGTTTTGCGATGGGTTTCGTGCCGCGGCGTTGATTTCCGGCACATGCCGGCAGAGTATGTGCGGTCGTAATGAATCCGGATTCCACCCTGAGCGCGATCCGCGCCGCCATCGCCGCGGCGTTGTGGTTTCTTTTGACCGGGCCGGCGCTCGGCTATATTTACTTCTTCCTCTACCTTAACCGTCATTCATTGCCCATCAGATTCATCCCCGACATCTTCGGCCTGACCTATATCATCCTGGGTCCCAGCGCCTTGATTGCCGGCCTCGTTTTCGGCGGCCTGCTTTCAGTCGCGAGATTGATGGTGGAGCCGCCCGTTCTCCAGACGATATTGGCGGCTGGCTTGGGATTCCTCTCAGGCTGTACGGGCATTTCACTGGCCCATCACCTGACCGACGGCATGCCGTTGATTCCCGCGAATCTCTGGATAGCGGCGTACTACATCAATGCGGGGAAAGTGGGCGTGGTGTGCGGCGTGACGTTCGTTCTCATCGGTTTTCTGAGCGCATTGTTGAAGATCGGAAGGCCATGGCCATGAGCGAAGGCAGGACTCCAGGGCATTGGAAGCTTGCGGGCACTATCTTGTGGGGGCTCGTCATCGCAATCGTCTATTTTCTGCTTCAGGTGGGCACCATTTTATTTTTCGCGCTCGGGGGAAAGCACGGCCTCACGCCGCAGCAGATCCAGCTTCTTTTCACGTCTTCTCTTGAGGATGGAACCGCTCTTTCAGTGGCGACGTTTATTACCACGCTTGCCGGCTGCGGGCTTATCGCCGGCGTCATCAAACTCAAGCGCGGTTCAATCCTCGCGGATTATCTGGCTTTAAAAGCCGTTCCCGCGCGGATCTTCCTTCCCTGGGTCGGCATTCTCGTGCTGTTTCTTCTGGCCTCCGACCTGCTGACCCTGTTCCTTGGCCGCCCCATCGTTCCGGACTACATCATGCGGGTGTATGCCTCGGCCCGGCCGGTTTGGATGATTTGGGCGGCTTTCGTCGTCGCCGCTCCGCTTTTCGAGGAATCATTTTTCCGGGGCTTCCTGTTCAGGGGCTTCGCATCGAGCTTCATGGGCCCCAGGGGCGCGATAGCCCTGACGTCCGGGCTTTGGGCCGTGATTCACGCGCAGTATGACGCCTATGGCATCGCGACGATATTTTGCTTCGGCCTGCTGCTGGGATCGGCGAGGCTGCGCACGCGTTCGCTTCTGGCGCCCATCGCGATGCACGCGATGGCAAACTTCGCGGGCGTCGTGGAGGCCGCGACTTTGAGCTAGTACAATGCCGTCGAGAAGCGGAACGATCGAACCCGTGCCCACGCAACATGAACCCCGGGCACTCACCGATCATCACTTGACAGGCAATGAGCCACGCACATGGAAGCCACCGACATCATCAAGAATCTGCGTGATGCTTTAAACGAGATCGCGAGGAAGGGCCGGCATTTCGTTCACATCCCCGCGCTGAACAGCTATCTGGACGCTTTGGAGAGGGGCGTCGGGAATTCCGGGGAACCGCGGCGGCTGCAGCAGGAATCAAATTTCGAATGGGACAAGATCGCGCGGGCGGCGGAACGCGAGACATTCCGATCCGTCATTCAGGCCGGCCAGACTGCATTAAGGACGGTCATTCTCATCAACGGCGGCGCGGCCGTCGCCCTCATGATATTCCTCGGCAACATCTGGGCGGATACCGAGCCTCCCGCGCACATTCTGAACTCGCTGCTCGCCTTCTCCGCGGGCGTGCTTTGGGGCGGCCTCGCCACCGGCACCACGTATTTGTCCCGGACCCTTTTTGCAAGCCGGCTGCGGTTTATGGGTTACGTGTTCAATGTCCTCACGATGATGTTGGTGATTGCCGCGTATCTGGGATTCGCGTGGGGCGCGTACAACGCCTATCTGTCGTTTGGCAATTATGGCGCTTCCTACACCTCCGTCTAGCCAAATGCGGCCGGCGCGCAATATGTCCGCGGGTTGAAGTGCGGCAGGGGAAGGTCCGTGGCAGGTTCCGTGCGATTAATGAAATGAGAATGTCGGAGCGAACGTCCATGACGCTTTCAGGATTCCTGTTGAGCTTTTTCGTCGGCGGAACCGTCACGGCGCTCATCGTCGGCCTGGAGGAAAGCGGCCTCAGGACATGGTCGGGTGTGGCGGCGTTGGTGCCGGTATTCACGCTGGTGTCCTATTTCTTCATCGGCATCTCAAAAGGCGCGATCG
The DNA here is from genome assembly GCA_021324815.1 of Gammaproteobacteria bacterium. Lineage (GTDB taxonomy): Bacteria > Pseudomonadota > Gammaproteobacteria > JAJPIJ01 > JAJPIJ01 > JAJPIJ01. The sequence goes on along the minus strand of JAJPIJ010000049.1, from coordinate 4,939 downwards.
CCGTCAGCCAGCATTCGAAGTTCGTCCTGTTCGGCACGCTGGCTTCCTGGGTTCCGTACATGATGGTCATCGCGTATGCCGCTCCCAAGCTCGGGCCGACACGCGCGATCGGGCTCGGGCTGGTGGTGTTCTTCGTGCTGGCCGTGGCGTTCGTATGGTTCGTGGAGAAGAATCGTCTCTTCCAGTGACAATGCGAATTGTCCAATCGCCGGCCCGACGAGGGGATGGTGCGCGGTGCAGGGATTGAACCTGCGACCCCTCCCGTGTGAAGGGAGTGCTCTCCCGCTGAGCTAACCGCGCACTTTAAGGGAGGCAGAGTTTACGTTCAGCGTCCGCGGCGGTCAATCGCCGGCGCTTTCTTCTTGTATACTACGCCGGCTCCGCGATCACATTGAATCTCATGTCCGTCCGCACCCGTTTCGCCCCCAGTCCCACCGGCTATCTGCACGTCGGCGGCGCCCGCACGGCGCTGTTCTCCTGGCTGTACGCGCGCAAGCACAAGGGCACGTTCATCCTGCGCATCGAGGACACGGACCTTGAGCGCTCCACCCCGCAGGCGGTGCAGGCCATCTTGCAGAGCATGGAATGGCTGGGGCTCAAGTACGACGAGGGGCCGTACTACCAGACCCGGCACTTCGAGCGCTACCACGAGGTCGCCAGACAACTGCTGACGGCGGGCAAGGCCTACCGCTGCTATTGCAGCAGGGAGGAGCTGGAGGCCATGCGCGCGGAGCAGATGGCGCGCAGGGAGAAGCCGCGCTACAACGGCCGCTGCCGCGACCGCCGCGATCCGCCGCCGCCGGGCGTCACGCCGGTCATCCGCTTCAAGAATCCGCTCGACGGCGAGGTGGTGGTGGAGGATCAAATCCACGGCCGCGTGGTGTTCGACAACCGCGAGCTCGATGATCTGATCATCGTCCGCGCCGACGGCTCGCCGACCTACAATTTCACGGTGGTGGTGGACGACGTGGACATGCGCGTCACGCACGTCATCCGCGGCGACGATCACCTGAACAACACGCCGCGCCAGATCAACATCATGCAGGCGCTGGGCGCGACCCAGCCGGTGTACGCGCATGTGCCGATGATCCTGGGACCGGACGGCAAAAAGCTGTCCAAGCGGCACGGCACGGTGAGCGTCATGCAGTACGAGGAGGAGGGTTATCTGCCCGAGGCGCTGCTGAATTACCTGGTGCGACTGGGCTGGTCGCACGGCGATCAAGAAGTGTTCAGCGTTGATGAGATGATCGAAAAGTTCGATGTCCGCGACGTCAACAGGTCCGCCGCCGCGTTCAACCCCGAAAAGCTCTTGTGGCTGAACCAGCACTACATCAAGCAGGCGGAGGCGGGCAGGCTCGCGGGGCTGTTGCGCGATTACCTGCACCGGCTCGGCGTCGATGCCTCGCGCGGCCCGGCGCTGGAAGAGGTCATCGAGCCGCTGCGCGAGCGCTCGAAGACGCTGGTGGAAATGGCGAATCAGGCGCGCATCTTCTACGAGGATTTCAAAGACTACGATCCCGCCGCGGCGAAGCATCTGACCAAGGACTCAAAGTCGTTGCTGGCTGAACTACGGAGACGATTCGCCGTGCTGCATGACTGGTCGGCGCCGGCAATTCATACAATGGTTTCGCAGGTGGCGGAGGAACAGGGCTTGAAACTCGGCAAGGTCGCGCAGCCGCTGCGCGTCGCCGCCTGCGGCGGCACGGTATCGCCGCCCATCGATGTCACGCTCAAGCTTTATGGCCGCGAGCGCACTTTGAAATGCCTCGATCGCGCGCTGGCCTTCATCGACGGCGCCAAGACCTGAACACGTCACCCTCCCCCCTTGCGGGAGAGTGATGGGGAGAGGGGTTATTTTTTGTTGATGTCGATGAGGCAGAGCAGCGCCGGCAGCACGACCAGCGAGCAGAACAACGCCAGCGCCAGCGACAGGCTGATGAGCACGCCCATGCCGGCCAGGCCGGGGTGGGTCGAGATCGCCAGCGTGCCGAACGAGGCGATGATGGTGAAACCGCTGAACAGCACGGCGCGCGGCGTGCTGCTGGTGAGCACGTCGGCGACGCCGCCCTCGCTGCGATAGCGCAGCACGAGATAGGCGGCGTAGGCGTTGTTGAGGCCGATCAGGAGCGGCAGCGCGATGATGTTGGCGAAGTTGAACGGGATGTGCAGCAGCACGGAGGCGGCGACGGTGAACAGCATTGCCAGCAGCAGCGGCGTCATCATCAGCACCGTGGCGCGGACACTGTGCAGCACCACCACCACCAGCAGCACGGTGCAGAAAAACGCGAGCAGGGCCGCCTCGATGCAGGCGCGGATGACGGTGTCGCCGCCCTCCAGCAGCTCGACGGGCGCGTCGGTGGCGGCGGGCGCGACGGCCTGCACTGCGCGCACGAAGCGCCGCAGGGCCTCGTTGTCGTTCATGTTCTCCTTCGGATACACCTCCAGCCGCGCGCGGCCGTCGGCGGCCACGTAGCGTTCCTTGATTTCCTCGGGAAGATCGGCGAGCTTGACGGGGCCGGCCTGCAACGCCTTTTGCAGCCGCGCGATCAGCTGTGGCAGGTCGCCGATCAAATCCCGCTGCAATCCCGGTATCACGGACGCCGGCCATCCGGGCAGCGTTTCAAGGCGCTGGATCGCGGCGCTCAGCCGCTTCATGCTCGCCGCCATGCCCGGATCCTTTTCCCCGCCCTGTTCCTCCAGCAGCTTGTCGCCGAATTTCTTCAGGCTTGCCGCCTGCACCGCGGCGTCCACCGGCGCGTTGGTGTCGGGCGTCACCAGCACGCCCTGCAATGATGTGCGGATGCTGTCGATGATGGGCAGCTTGTCGCCCTGGTTTTCGGGCACGTAACTCGCGAGGTTCACGGTCTTGTCCACCACCGGCAGTTTTTCGAGCCTGGCCCCGAGTTCACGCGCGGCGTCCAGGTTGGGGGCGAGGATTTCGATGGTGTAGGGCGTGGTGTCCGGATCGCTCAGCAGGTCGCGGAAGGTGGCGACGGATTCCGTGGTGCCGTCCTTCAAATTGATCGGATTGAAATCGAAGCTGGCGCGCGGCAGCAGCAGGAAAGCGCCGCCGACCGCGGCCATGGTTGCGATCAGGATGGCGCGCGCGTGCCGCTGCAACAGGCGGCTGTGGCCGTTCGCGCCCGCGGCGGCGATGTGCTCCGGATGGGCGCGCGGCTGGCGCATCAGGCCCAGCAAGGCCGGCAGCAAGGTGAGATTGGCGAAGAGCGCCACCGCCATGCTGAAGCCGGCGATGACGCCGAGTTCGGCAAGCCCGCGGTAGCTGGTCGGCACGAAGGCGAAGAAGCTGATGGCCGCCGCCACCGCCGCCAGCGTGAGTGCGCCGCCGATGCCGCGCGCGGCGCCGTGCAGCGCGGCGGTGCGATCCCGCCCGCGATCCGATTCCTCGAGGTAGCGCATGGCGAACTGGATGCCGAAGTCGACGCCCATGCCGATGAACAGCACCGCGAAGCTGACGGAGATGAGATTGAGCGCGCCGAAGGCGAACGCCGCGAAGGCGGCGGTCCAGATGAGGCCGCAGGTGAGGGTGATGAGCACGGCCAGCACCGGCCCCGGCGAGCGCAGGCCCAGCACCAGCAGCACGCAGACGAGTCCGAACGACAGCGCCGTGGTCAGCTTCGAGTCGCGTGACACGGTGGCCAGCTCCTCGGTATCCATGGCGACCGATCCCGTGACCCGCACGCGCACGCCGGGATGCGTCGCCTCGATTTCGCGGCCGATCTGGTGCACCGCCTTGAGCGCGTCCGCCGCCGGCTCCAGGCTGGTGAAGTCGAGCTTCGCCTGGGTCAGCACGAAGGCGCGCCGCGGTCCGGGCTTGTTCGCGTCCGGCTTGAACATCTCATCGCGCCAGGACATGCGCTGCGGATGGCCGTCGAGGCGCCGTTCGATGACGCCGCTCAGCCGGTCGAACATGCCGGTCAGCGTCTTGCGATCCTCGGGGCTGACGTATTCGCCGAAGGCCTTGGCGAGAACGTCGCTCAGGCCCCGCAGGCTGGGATCGCGCGACAGGGTGCCGAGAAAGGGCGCCGCCGCCGCCAGCTTCTCGTCCAGCGTCCACAATTCATCGGTGCTGAGGTACAGCAGGCCGTAACGGGCGAAATATTCCCCCGATCCCGGTTCCTCGACGTGCTGGAATTGTCGGGGCCTCTTCCGCAGCGCCGCGGCCAGATCGTCGGCGGCGTCGCTGGCCTCGCCCGCGTGTTCCGCCTCCAGCACCAGCACGATCTGATCGCCCAGTTGCGGGAAGGCGGCGCTGAATTCACGCCCCGCCTTGCGGAACGGCAGATTGCGATCCAGCATCTTGGTGGTGTCGGTGTCGAGCGCGATGTGCGTCGCCGTGTACCAGGCCAGCCCCGCCGTCGCCAGCAGCGCGAGGATGACGACGGCCCCGGCGCGCCGCACCGAAAATTGCACCACTTGCAGCAGCGCCGAGCGGTACTGGGATTTCAGCCGGTGGATCAGGGGGGACATGAGGGTGGGACTAATTCGGTTTCGTCCTGGTTCTGTGCCGCGATATCGCCGCGCCATTGCTGTGAAATTCATTCATGCCGCGTCGTCTTCGGCTTGACACCGGGGAGGGGCTGCCGTACATTTTCCCACCTTTTTTAAGGGGCCATAGCTCAGTTGGGAGAGCGCTACAATGGCATTGTAGAGGTCGCGAGTTCGACTCTCGCTGGCTCCACCAACTTTCCTTATGATTAATCATCACTCAATCAGGCTGGCTCATCCCGGCCTTTTTGTTTTTTACGGACCACGCTGTCCCCATCGTCTAGAGGCCTAGGACACGGCCCTTTCAAGGCCGCAACACGGGTTCGAATCCCGTTGGGGACGCCATGATAATGCTCATGGCATCGGGGCGGGATTCTCACCATCCCTGTGTGTTGCTCGTCCCCGCCGTGGGACTCGCCGGGCGTCCATG